>NZ_CAXAPT010000002.1:0-622972 GCF_963970475.1 Pseudomonas sp. EA_5y_Pfl2_R50
CCACCAGGTTTTCGTAGTTGCCGCCGCTTACACCCGTGATCGAATTACCCAGCGACGCCTGACCGGTCAGTGCATCGTTCGGCGCGGTGAAGGTCACGGTGCCGGTAGTCTTGCCGATTTCAATGGTAATGCTCTGACCATTGGCCAGGGTCACCACGACCGGCGAACCGGTGACTGGCGCGCCAACAGTGGCGGTGTAGGTGACGGTGCCACCTTCGGCCACAGTGGTGTCAGCCGTCAGTTTCACGGTCGAGGTGTCAATGGTGTCCGTCACTTCGGTCACGGCTGGTGTGGTGCTCGGCACCAGATTCTCGAAGTTACCGCCAGTGGCGTCCTTGATGGTGACTTCGACTTTGCCGGCGTCTTTGTAGACGTCATCGGCGGGTGCTGGAACCGTCACGGTGCCTGTGGTTTTGCCGGCCTCGATGGTGATCACCGAGCCGTTGCTCAGTGTCACGGTTACCGGCGTGCCGGCAGGATTGGTCAGGGTCGCGGTGTAAACGATCGAACCACCCTCGGCCACGGAGCCGGTTGCGCTCAGCGACAGGTTGGTGGTGTCGGCGACGTCGGTAACAGTGGTCGATACCGGGGTTTTGTCGGCGACCAGATCTTCGTAATTACCGCCGGAAACGCCGGTGATCGAGTTGGTCAGCGGCGCATTGCCAGTCAACGCATCGTTAGGCGCAGTGGTGGTCACGGTGCCGGTGGTTTTGCCGACTTCGATGGTGATGTTTTGACCATTGGCCAGCGTTACAACCACGGGCGAACCGGTCACCGGCGAGCCGACGGTGGCGGTGTAAGTGACGGTGCCACCTTCAGCCACCGAGGTGTCAGCCGTCAGTTTCACGGTCGAGGTGTCGATGGTGTCCGTCACTTCGGTCACGGCTGGTGTGGTGCTCGGCACCAGGTTCTCGAAGTTACCGCCAGTGGCGTCCTTGATGATGACTTCGACCTTACCGGCGTCTTTGTAAACATCATCGGCAGGCGCTGGAACAGTGACGGTGCCAGTGGTTTTGCCGGCCTCGATGGTGATCACCGAGCCGTTGCTCAGTGTCACGGTTACCGGCGTGCCGGCAGGATTGGTCAGGGTCGCGGTATAAACAATCGAACCGCCTTCAGCCACGGTGCCGGTGGCCGTCAGCGACAGGCTGGTGTCGTCGATCGAGTCGGTGATGGTGGTGGTCGCTGGCGTCGTGTTCGGCACCAGGTTTTCGAAATTGCCGCCGGTAGCACCGGTAATGGTGGTGCTGACCGTGCTGCCATTGTTGTAAACGTCGTTGGCCGCGGTCGGCACGTTGACCGAGCCGGTGGTCTTGCCGGCTTCGATGGTGATGGTCGAGCCGTTCGACAGGGTGATGGTCACCGGGGTTTGCGCGGCGTTGGTCAGCGTTGCGGTGTAGGTGATCTGGCCGCCTTCGACGACGGTACCGGTGGCGGTGAGGCTCACAGTGGTGGTGTCGATCGAATCAGTCACCGTGGTGGTGGCTGGCGTGGTGTTTGGCACCAGGCTTTCGAAGTTGCCGCCGCTGGCGCCAGTAATGGTGGTGCTGACGGTGCCGCCATTGTTGTAGACGTCGTTCGCCGCGGTCGGCACGTTGACGGTGCCGGTGGTCTGGCCGGCTTCGATGGTGATCGTCGAACCGTTCGACAGGGTGACGGTCACCGGGGTTTGCGCCGGATTGGTCAGGGTCGCGGTGTAGGTGATCTGCCCACCCTCGACCACTGTGTCGGTGGCCGTCAGGGTCAGGTTGGTGGTGTCGATCGAGTCGGTGATGGTAGTCACCGCTGGTGTCGGGTTCGGCACCAGATTTTCGAAATTGCCGCCGGTAGCGCCAGTGATGGTGGTGCTGACGGTGCTGCCATTGTTATAGACGTCGTTTGGCGGCGTCGGCACATTGACGGTGCCGGTGGTTTGACCCGCGCCAATGGTGATGGTCGAGCCGTTCGACAGGGTGACGGTCACCGGCGTTTGCGCCGGGTTGGTCAGGGTCGCGGTGTAGGTGATCTGCCCGCCTTCGGTGACACTCGGCGCGGCCGTCAGGGTAACGGTGGTGGTGTCGACCGAATCAGTGATGGTGGTGACTGCTGGCGTCGGATTCGGCACCAGGTTTTCGAAGTTGCCACCAGTGGTGCCGGTAATCGTGGTGCTGACGGTGCTGCCGTTGTTGTAAACATCGTTGGCGGCGGTCGGCACGTTGACCGAGCCCGTGGTTTTGCCGGCTTCAATGGTGATGGTCGAGCCGTTCGACAGGGTGATCGTCACCGGCGTTTGCGCGGCGTTGGTCAGGGTCGCGGTGTAGGTGATCTGGCCGCCTTCAACGACCGAACCGGTCGCGGTGAGGCTGACAGTGGTGGTGTCGACCGAATCAGTCACCGTGGTGGTGGCTGGCGTGGTGTTCGGCACCAGGTTTTCGAAGTTGCCGCCGGTAGCGCCAGTGATGGTGGTGCTGACGGTGCTGCCGTTGTTGTAGACGTCATTGGCCGGAGTCGGCACGTTGACGACGCCCGTGGTCTGGCCGGCTTCGATGGTGATCGTCGAACCGTTCGACAGGGTGACGGTCACCGGGGTTTGCGCCGGATTGGTCAGGGTCGCGGTGTAGGTGATCTGGCCACCTTCAACGACCGAGCCGGTCGCGGTGAGGCTGACAGTGGTGGTGTCGACCGAATCGGTAATGGTGGTGGTTGCCGGTGTCGGGTTCGGCACCAGGTTTTCGAAGTTGCCGCCGGTAGCGCCCGTGATGGTGGTGCTGACGGTGCTGCCATTGTTATAGACGTCATTGGCCGGGGTCGGCACGTTGACGGTGCCGGTGGTCTGGCCGGCGCCGATGGTGATCGTTGAACCGTTCGACAGGGTGACAGTCACCGGCGTTTGTGCCGGATTGGTCAGGGTCGCGGTGTAGGTGATCTGGCCGCCTTCGGTGACACTCGGCCCGGCCGTCAGGGTGACGGTGGTGGTGTCGATGGTGTCAGTGATCTGAGTCGTGGCCGGGGTGGTCGGCGGGGTCACGGTGATGCCGTTGCCGCCGGTGGTGCCGGTGACGGTCACGTCGATCTGGGTCGGGTCGTTGTAAACGGTGTCGTTCGGCGCCAGCGGCACGTTGACAGTGCCAGTGGTGGAACCGGCCGGAATCACGATCACCGCGCCGTTGGACAGGGTGATGGTCAGTTCGGTTTGCGGCGCCTGGGTCAGGGTCGCGGTGTACACCAGGACGCCGCCCGCTTCAGTGATGGTCGGCGTGGCGCTGAGGCTCAGGGTCGACTCGCGCAGGGCGTTGGCGGTGGTGTCGTTGGTCTGGCCGCCTGTGATGTTCTGTGCGACTTGGGCGCCGGCGTTGATGCCTGCGGTCGGGAAGCCAATGGTGGGGTCGACGCGGCCAGCGGTGGCGTCGAGCATCACAAAGCTGTGACCGCCACCCGCGGCACCGCCAGTACCTGCGGCGCTTGGGCCGGCAGCGGTGGCATCAAGGGCGGTCGTCGGGTCGACGCCGGCGGCAATGGCCTGCTGCAGTTCTTCTACAGAGGGCGCAGCCTGCGCAGTGGCTTCGGCCAGGTCAGTGCTGGAGTCGGGCGCGTTGGCGCTCCATTGGGTTTCGCGGCCCAGGTCCAGTGTGCGGCCATCAGCCAGTTCAAGCGACACGGCGCCGGAGAGGCCGGTGTCGATCTGATCGCCGACAAACAGTCGATCGCCTTCAACGAGTACGCGACGCACGCCCTCTGGGGACACCACGAATACCTGACCAACAATGCTTTTGACGATGGCAACAACACTGCTCATTGAAGACTCTCCGGGGTGTCACGTTCAGTTGACTTCCATGGACCTGACGGCATGGGCGCCGATTCAGTCTGGACGTACTTTTAAAATTTGCTAAACAAGTTTTGACGCGTCTGATCGTCAATAAATTGGCTAGATTCTTTCGCTATTAACTTTATGCCAAACTATTGACCTTCTGGGTGCCATCCTAAACAATCGCCCCACTAATGTCACATTGATATTTCCGCGGCGACCTGTGCTTCAGCGTGTGATCCAGTTCCTGTTTTGAACTTTCCGACATACGGTCATTCCGGTTGCCATCATCCGACGCAGCGCCACGTTCTGCTGTGATTCAAGACAAGAAGTTCTGGGAAATTCCTACCATGCGTTCGCCCCTGTTTTTGGCTGTACCCTTCGCTCTCGCCGCCTCTTTCGTACAAGCACAATCCTTACCAGAAGCCATGCAACAGGCATTGGATGTTCATCCGGAAATCCAAGCAGGGGTGAACAGTCGTTTGGCCGCGGATTATCAATTAAGAGCGGCGAAAGGTGGATACCTGCCGAAGGTCGATCTGCTCGGCGGTTATGGCCGTGAAGGCACCGACAGCGTCACCACCCGTGCCAATGGCGGCGGCAACCACTGGGAAACCCTGAACCGCAGCGAGTCAAGTTTACGTCTCTCGCAAATGGTCTTTGACGGTTTTGCGACGTCCAGCGAAGTCGGGCGTCAACAAGCCACCGTCAACTCCCGCGCCTACTCGTTGCTCGGCACTTCCGAGCGCACCGCACTGACCGTCGCTCAGGTGTACCTCGACGTCCTGACCCGCCGTGAATTCGTGCGTCTGGCTGAGGACAACCTCAAGAGCCACCAGCGCATTTACGACCAGATCCAGTTGCGCACCCAGCGCGGTGTCGGCAGCGGTGCCGACCTCGATCAGGCCGAAGCGCGGATGGCCCAGGCCCGTAACAACCTGATCACCGAGCAGACCAACCTGGCCGACTCGGAAACCAACTTCCTCAGCGCCGTCGGCCAGATGCCCGATCAACTGGAGCGCCCGGCACCGTTCCTGGCGATGATGCCGGCCAACCTCAATGAAGCCCGGCAGCAGATGCTGGAAAACAGCCCGATCCTGCGCTCGGCCGAGTCCGACATCGCCGCCGCCGAGAAACAGTACGAAACCGCCAAGTCGACGTTCTACCCGCGTTTTGACGCCGAACTGGGCCGCACTGCCGACAACGACCTCGACGGCCAGAACGGTCACAACAATGAATGGCAAGCCATGCTGCGCATGCGCTTCAACCTCTACTCGGGCGGCAGCAACAAGGCCGATCTGGAATCCAAGTCGTACCTGTCGAACCAGGCGCTGGATATCCGCAACAACGCCTTGCGTCAGTTGAACGAAGAACTGGGTCTGGCCTGGAACGCCTTGAACAACGCCAATGCGCAGGTGCCAATCGCTCAGCAGTACGTCGACCACAGCACCTCGGTGCGCACCGCTTACCAGCGTCAGTTCAGCCTTGGCGAACGCACCCTTCTCGATTTGCTCGACAGTGAAAACGAGTTGTTCACCGCTTCGCGGCGTCTGGCTGAAATCAAAAACATTCAGTTATTTACTCAGTATCGAATCAAGGCGACCATGGGCGAGTTGCTCAGAAGCCAGGGAGTGGTCGCACCGTTGGCATCCGTTGTGCAGAACGACGTGAAGCCCAAGGTGCAGTTGCCTGGGATGAATTGAGTTATCCCTTTTCAACCGTCAAAGAGTGTCGAGCGTGGAATCAGAAGTCAGTCGAGTTCATCTCAGTCATGATCCACGCGCGTTGCACGACGATCCGTTACTGGACGGTCTGCTCGCCCTTTGCATGCTGCACCAGAAGCCCGCCAGCGCGGCAATGCTGACCACCGGCCTGCCGCTGCCCAAACAACGCCTGAGTGTCGATTTGTTGCCCCGCGCGGCGGCTCGCGCGGGCCTGCAGGGTCGGGTGCTGCAACGCAAGCTGGAAGAGATTCCGGCGATTGCGATGCCGGCGTTGCTGCTGCTCAAGGATGGCCGCAGTGCCGTCCTGCTTGGCTGGCAAGGCGACAACGAAGCGCGGGTGCTGCTCAGCGAAAGCGATGGCGGCGAGTCCGTGGTCAGTCGCGAACTGCTCGCCGACGATTATATCGGCAAGGTCTTCTTCGCCCAGCCGCAGCACAAATTCGACGTCAACCACGGCACGCTGATTCCGCGTGCGCGTTCGTGGTTCCGCGACACCCTCAAGCGCTCGCGCTGGCTGTACGCCGATGCGATTGCCGCCAGTTTCCTGATCAACATCATCGCCATGGCCGCGCCGCTGTTCGTGATGAACGTCTACGACCGCGTGGTGCCGAACCAGGCCGAAGCCACCTTGTGGGTGCTGGCGCTGGGCATCACCGGCGCCTACATCTTCGATCTGGTCCTCAAAAGCCTGCGCAGCCTGTGCCTGGATCTGGCCGGGAAGAAAACCGACCTGATCATCTCGGCGACGCTGTTCGAACGCATCGTCGGCATGGCGATGAAGTACCGCCCGGCGCGGGTCGGCAGCTTCGCGCAGAACATCCATGAGTTTCAGAGCCTGCGCGACTTCCTCGCATCGCTGACCCTGACCAGCCTGATCGACCTGCCGTTCACCATCCTGATCTTTATCGTCATCGCCATTCTCGGCGGGCATCTGGTGTGGATTCCGGTGTTGGCGTTCCCGATTGCCTTGCTGATTGGCTACGCGTTGCAGAAACCGTTGGTGGCGACGATGGAGCGCACCATGGCCCTCGGCGCCGAGCGCCAGTCGAGCCTGATCGAAACCCTCGCCGGCCTCGACGCGGTCAAGGTCAACAACGCCGAGAGCGAACGCCAATATCAGTGGGAGCAGACCATCGGCACCCTCAGTCGCCTCGAGTTGCGAGTGAAAATGCTCTCCGGGCTGGCGATGAACATCACCCTGCTGATCCAGCAACTGGCCGGGGTGATCATGATCGTCTTCGGCGTGTACCAGATCATCGCCGGCAACCTGAGCATGGGCGGCCTGATTGCCTGCTACATGCTCAGCGGCCGCGCACTGAGCCCGCTGGCGTCGCTGTCCGGTCTGCTGACCCGCTACCAGCAAGCGCGGGTGACCATGACCTCGGTCGACCAGATGATGGAGCTGCCGCAAGAGCGCAACTTCGAAGAACGCCCGCTCAGCCGCAAGGTTTTGCAGGGCGCTATCGAATGCCGTCAGCTCAATTTCACCTACCCGGAACAACAAAATCCTGCGCTGAAGAACATCAACCTGGTGATCCGTCCCGGCGAGAAAATCGGCATCATTGGCCGTAGCGGTTCGGGCAAGAGTTCGCTGGCGAAACTGCTGGTCGGCCTGTATCAGCCGGACGACGGCGCGTTGCTGGTCGACGGCGTGGACATCCGCCAGATCGACGTCAGCGAACTGCGCTACAACATCGGCTACGTGCCGCAAGACATTCAACTGCTCGCCGGCACCCTGCGAGACAACCTGGTCTCCGGCGCACGTTATGTAGAAGACGAACTGGTCCTGCAAGCCGCCGAACTGGCCGGCGTCCACGAATTTGCCCGCCTGCACCCGCAAGGCTACGAACTGCAAGTCGGCGAGCGCGGGCAGAACCTTTCCGGCGGCCAGCGGCAGAACGTCGCCCTGGCCCGCGCACTGCTGCTCAATCCGCCGATCCTGCTGATGGACGAGCCGACCAGCGCGATGGACAACACGGGCGAAGAACGTCTCAAGCAACGCCTCGCGGCCGTGATTGAAAACAAGACCGTGGTGCTGGTGACGCACCGGGCTTCGCTGTTGTCGCTGGTGGATCGCCTGTTGGTCATCGACCGTGGACAGATTCTCGCCGATGGCCCGAAAGCCGCCGTGATGGAAGCGTTGAAGAAGGGGCAGATCAGTGTTGCTTAAGTCCGGTTTCAAGGATTCGATCCGTCGTTACTTCAAGGGCTCGGCATCGCTGCAGGGCCAGCCGCTGCCGGAGGTCAACAAAGCGCTGATCGAAGACGCCCCGCGCGTCGTGCGCCTGACCATCTGGGCGATCATCGGCTTCTTCGTGTTCCTGGTGCTATGGGCCAACTTCGCGGTGATTGACGAAGTGACCAAGGGCGACGGCAAGGCGATTCCGTCGTCGAAGATTCAGAAAATCCAGAACCTCGAAGGCGGGATCATCTCCGAACTGTTCGTCAAGGAAGGCCAGGTCGTCGAAGCCGGCGCGCCGCTGATCCGTCTCGATGACACGCGATTTGCCTCCAACGTCGGTGAAACCGAAGCGGATCGTCTGTCGATGCTGCTGCGCGTCGAGCGTCTGAGCGCCGAGGTCGATGACCGTCCGCTGAATTTCCCCGAGGACGTGCTCAAAGCCGTGCCGGGCCAGGCGAAAAGCGAAGAATCGCTGTACATCAGCCGTCGTCAGCAATTGCACGACGAGATCGGCGGTTTGCAGGAGCAGTTGATCCAGCGTCAGCAAGAGCTGCGCGAGTTCACCTCCAAGCAGGCGCAGTACCGCCAGCAACTCGGTTTGCAGCGTCAGGAAATCAACATGTCCGAGCCGCTGGTGGCTCAGGGCGCGGTGTCGCCGGTGGAAGTGTTGCGGCTCAAGCGTGCCGAAGTGGAAACACGCGGTCAGCTCGACGCCACGACCCTGGCGATCCCGCGCGCGGAATCGGCGATCAAGGAAGTGCAGCGCAAAATCGACGAGACGCGCGGCAAATTCCGCAGCGAAGCGCTGACTCAACTCAATGAAGCGCGCACCGATCTGAACAAGGCCCAGGCCACCGGCAAGGCGCTGGAAGACCGCGTCAGCCGCACGCTGGTGACATCGCCGGTGCGCGGTATCGTCAACAAGTTGCTGGTCAACACCATCGGCGGCGTTATCCAGCCGGGCAGTGACATGGTCGAGATCGTGCCGCTGGATGACACCTTGCTCGTCGAAGCGAAGATCCGTCCGCAGGACATTGCCTTCCTGCACCCGGGTCAGGAAGCGATCGTCAAATTCACTGCGTATGACTACACCATTTACGGTGGGCTGAAGGCCCAGCTGGAGCAGATCGGTGCGGACACCATCACCGACGAAGACAAGAAAACCACCTATTACGTGATCAAGGTGCGCACTGAGCGCAGTCACTTGGGCACCGATGAAAAACCCTTGCTGATCATCCCGGGCATGGTCGCGTCGGTGGACATCATCACTGGCAAGAAGTCGGTGTTGAGTTATCTGCTCAAGCCGATCATCCGCGCGCGGGCTGAGGCGTTGCACGAACGCTAGAGGTGCAGCGCGGCTTGCGGCCCCTTCGCGAGCAAGCCCGCTCCCACATTTGGATTTCTTTTGAACACAGAATTTGTGTCCACTGAAAATCAACTGTGGGAGCGGGCTTGCTCGCGAAAGCGTCAGTTGATTCGCAACGTCCCTGTCAGTAAGTGACAAAAACCGTCACTCACCATCTCGTCCATTTCTCACCAATCGCCATATCGTTATTCATTAACGGTATTTAATTTCCGATTCTTATAGCTATAAAGTCATCCCCCTGCGTACCTGCCGACCAATCGGCGCGCCGCACGACCTGAACCCACACGCAATCCAGCGTGAGTTTCTGATCGACGCGCGCGCCCATGAGCGTGCCGTGCGTGGGAGATGATTGATGTCCGCAGCCACTGCTACCCCGAGCGCCGCGTCTGCCGCGCCGCAAACTTTTGAAATCCGTCCGTTCAGCGGTGCGGTCGGCGCCGAAATCGTCGGCCTTGATCTGACCCGCCCAGTCAACGCTCAGGACTTCGCCCGCATTCACCGCGCGCACCTGGATCATCACGTCGTGGTATTTCGCGACCAGCAGATCACTGCGCAGCAACAGATCGACTTCAGCCGCCGCTTCGGTGTGCTGCAGATTCACGTGCTCAAGCAGTTCCTGCTGGCGAACCACCCGGAAATTCTCATCGTTTCCAACATCATCGAAAACGGCCAGAACATTGGCCTCTGTGACGCCGGCAAATTCTGGCACTCCGATCTTTCTTATAAAGAGCTGCCGAGTCTTGGTTCGATGCTGCATGCGCAGGAGCTGCCGTCCGAAGGCGGCGACACGCTGTTCGCTGACATGCACAAGGCCTGGGACAACTTGCCGGAAGCCCTGCGCAATGCCGTGCAGGGTCGCTTTGCTGCGCATTCCTACACCGCCCGCTACAGCGAAACCAGATTCGAGGGCAACTGGCGCCCGACCCTGACCCCGGAGCAACTGGCTCAGGTCGCCGAAGTGGTGCATCCGGTGGTGCGCACGCACCCGGAAAACGGGCGCAAGGCATTGTTCGTCAGCGAAGGCTTCACTACGCGCATCGTCGGGTTGCCGGAAGACGAAAGCCAACAATTGTTGAGTGAGCTCTACAGCCACAGCGTGCAGCCGCAGAACCTCTACCGCCATCAGTGGCAGCCCCATGATCTTGTGTTCTGGGACAACCGTTCGCTGATCCACCTCGCGGCCGGCTGCCCCGCGCACCTGCGCCGCAAGCTGTACCGCACGACCATTCAGGGCGACGCGCCATTCTGATTTGCCGGAGATTCGATCATGTCCAAACGTCTTCCATTCGCCCCCCTGGCCGCCGCTATCGGCCTCGGCTTCAGCTTGATCGCCGGCAGTCTGGTGGCGCCGCCGGTGGTCCACGCCGAAGGTGAAATCCGTATCGCCGAGCAATTCGGGATTGTCTATTTATTGCTCAACGTGGTTCGCGATCAAAACCTGATCGAGAAGTACGGCAAGCAGGAAGGTATCGACATCAAGGTCGACTGGACGCAGCTCTCGGGCGGCGCGGCGGTCAACGATGCGTTGCTCTCCGGCTCCATTGACATCGCCGGTGCCGGCGTCGGTCCGCTCTTGACCATTTGGGATCGCACCCACGGCAAGCAAGGCGTCAAAGCCGTGGCGTCGCTGGGCAATTTCCCGTACTACCTGGTGAGCAACAATCCCAAGGTCAAAACCATTGCCGACTTCACCGGGCAGGACCGCATCGCAGTGCCTGCGGTCGGGGTGTCGGTGCAGTCGCGCTTCCTGCAATACGCCGCTGCCAAACAATGGGGTGACAAGGAATTCAATCGCCTCGACAAATACACCATCGCCGTCCCGCACCCCGATGCGACGGCTGCATTGATCGCTGGCGGCACCGAGCTGACCGGGCATTTCTCCAACCCGCCATTTCAGGATCAGGCGCTGGAAAATCCCAACGTGCATGTCGTGCTCAATACCTACGACCTGCTTGGGCCGAACTCACCGACCGTGCTGTTCGCCACCGAAAAATTCCGCAACGAAAACCCGAAGACTTATAAAGCGTTCGTCGAAGCGCTGACGGAAGCGGCGCAGTTTGCGCAGAACGACAAGGGCGCAGCGGCCGACACCTACATCCGCGTGACCAAAGCCAAAATCGACCGCGCTGCGCTGCTGAAAATCATCGACAACCCGCAGTTCGAATTCAGCGTCACCCCGAAGAACACCTACCCACTGGCCGAATTCCTCTACCGCGTCGGCGCGATCAAAAACAAACCTGAATCGTGGAAGGACTACTTCTTCCAGGATGCCAAACCTCTGCAAGGGAGCTGACCGCGATGAATGCCCCTTTGCCAGGCCTCGCGGCCAGCAACCCTGTCGCCCGCAGCCAGGCGCTGCTGGCGGTTGATCAGGTCAGCCTCGAATACCGCACGCCGCAACGCGTGGTACGCGCAACCCATCAGGTCAGTTTCGACGTCGACCAGCAAGACCGCTTCGTGCTGCTCGGCCCTTCCGGCTGCGGCAAGTCAACCTTGCTCAAAGCCGTCGCCGGGTTCATCGCGCCTTGTGAAGGCGAGATCCGCCTGCAAGGCAAACCGGTCGATGCACCGGGCCCGGACCGGATCGTGGTGTTTCAGGAGTTCGATCAACTGCCGCCGTGGAAAACCGTCAAACAGAACGTGATGTTTCCGCTGCTGGCGTCGCGCACGCTGAACAAAAAGGACGCCGAAGCACGCGCGCTGCACTATCTGGAAAAGGTCGGTCTGGCGGCGTTCGCCGATGTTTATCCGCACACCTTGTCCGGAGGCATGAAAGCGCGGGTGGCGATTGCCCGGGCATTGGCGATGCAGCCGAAAATCCTCCTGATGGACGAGCCGTTCGCCGCGCTCGATGCGTTGACCCGACGCAAGATGCAGCAAGAATTGCTGCGGCTCTGGGAAGAGGTGCGCTTCACCTTGCTGTTTGTTACGCACTCGATAGAAGAGGCGCTGGTGGTGGGCAATCGCATTCTGTTGTTATCGCCGCATCCGGGACGGGTGAGGGCAGAAGTACACAGCCATCAATATGATTTGCAGAGCCTTGGCGGCGTCGCTTTCCAGGCATCGGCCCGACGCATTCACCGTTTGTTGTTCGATGAAGGTCAGTCGCCGGAAACCGAGCGCGATCACGACTTCAACGATATTCGCATCGCTTATTGAGCGCTTTTTGAGGATTGCCCGATGAGCCATTCATCATCTGTACGTCAAGAATTCGAAACCGTGCTGGCGCCGCTGACCCGCGTGCCGGTCGAGCGCGAACTGCCGCTCGGCCAACGCTTGTGGCAACAGGGTTGGTTGCGTAAAAGCGTGATCCTGATGTTGCTCGCGGTCATTTGGGAGATCGTTGCTCAAGTACAGAACAACGACCTGCTGCTGCCGGGTTTTGTGCAGACCAGTCATGCGTTGTATGACGGCCTGCTCAGCGGCGAGTTGCCGGGCAAGGTATGGATATCGCTGGTGGTGCTGCTCAAGGGTTACCTGATCGGCATCGTCCTGGCGTTTGCCCTGACGACGCTGGCGGTCTCCACTCAGGTTGGCCGGGATCTGCTGAGCACGCTGACGTCAATGTTCAACCCGCTGCCGGCCATTGCCCTGCTGCCGCTGGCCTTGCTCTGGTTTGGTCTTGGGCAGAACAGTCTGATATTCGTGTTGGTGCATTCGGTGTTGTGGGCGTTGGCGCTGAACACTTACGCGGGTTTTCTTGGCGTCTCGGAAACCTTGCGTATGGCCGGGCGCAATTACGGACTTAAGGGCATGCGCTTTGTCCTGTTCATCCTGATCCCTGCGGCGCTGCCGTCGATTCTCGCCGGGCTGAAGATTGGCTGGGCGTTTGCCTGGCGCACGTTGATCGCCGCTGAGCTGGTGTTTGGCGCCACCAGCGGCAAGGGCGGGCTGGGCTGGTACATCTTCCAGAACCGCAATGAGCTGTACACCGACAAGGTGTTTGCCGGGTTGGCGGTGGTGATCCTGATCGGCTTGCTGGTGGAGAACCTGGTGTTCGATACGCTGGAGCGGGTGACGGTTAAACGTTGGGGCATGCAGCGCTGAAAGAGAGGATGGGCCCGTCCGGCTAACACCTTGCCTTGAGGTATTTGCTAGCATTGCGCGCAGATCAATCCTGATCAGCCATGAGTGCTCAGCATGCAACTCCCGGACATGAACCTTCTGGTCGCCCTCGACGCTTTACTCGACGAGGGCAGTGTGGTCGGCGCCGCACGTCGGATGAACCTCAGTCCGGCGGCCATGAGCCGCACTTTGACGCGAATCCGCGAAGCGATTGGCGATCCGGTCCTCGTGCGTGCGGGGCGGGGGCTGGTGCCAACGCCCAAGGCGCTGGAGCTACGCGAGCAGGTGCGTGACGTCGTCGAGCAGGCCGCGCTGCTGTTCCGCTCCGCCGATACCGTGGAGCTGGGCACACTGCGCCGGCGTTTCAGCATCCGCGCCAATGACTTTTTCATCGGTGTTTACGGCGGCAAACTGTTCGATACCCTCGACCAGCAGGCGCCGCATTGCGAACTGCGCTTTGTCCCGGAAGGCGATGGCGATGATGAAGCGCTGCGCGAGGGGCGCATTGATCTGAGCGTCAGCAACACCCGGCCCGTCACCCCTGAAGTCAAGGTGCAGAACCTGTTTTCCACCCATTTCGTCGGTCTGGTGCGCGAGGATCATCCCTTGCTCGACGGCGAAATCACCGCTGAACGCTATGCCGGTTTTTCCCACATCAGCATGTCGCGCCGGGGCATCGCTCGGGGGCCCATCGACACCGCGCTGAATGCCTTGGGCCTGGAGCGGCGGGTGGCGGTGATTGCGCCGAGTTTCCATGCTGCCATGTTCGCCCTGCCGGATTCCGACCTGATCCTGCCCGTGCCCAAGGAGGCGCTGCTGAGCGTGCGCCGGCTCGGTTTGAAACTTCGTTCGTTCGACTTGCCGGTCCCGCTGCCGACGCTGATGCTGACTCAGGCCTGGCACCCGCGTTTCGACAAGGACCCGGCGCACCGCTGGCTGCGCGAAACCCTCAAGGCTTGCTGCGACGAGACGTGGCTGGCGGCTCAACCCTGAAGATCTTTTGCTTTACATCATTGCGTCTGGCGCACTTATAAGCTGCCAATAAGTCAATTTTCGTCATTGCCAAGTCCCACTAAGATGCTCCGGTATTTTTCCTTCCGGAGTTCTATCCATGACATCCCTGAAGGTCGCGGCGCCCCTCGCTGCGACCCGCCCGGCGCAGGCGGTCACGCCCCCGGTGTTCGGGGCGCGGATCATCATCGGTCTGCTGGGCGTTTTGCTGGCCGTGCTGGTGTCGGGCCTCAACGAGATGGTGACCAAGGTTGCCCTCGCCGATATTCGCGGTGCGCTGAACATCGGTTACGACGAAGGCACCTGGCTGGTCGCCAGTTACACCGCGACGTCGGTCGCAGCGATGGCCTTCGCGCCGTGGTGTTCGGTGACCTTCTCGCTGCGCCGTTTCACCCTCTGCGCAATCAGCCTGTTCACCCTGCTCGGGGTGCTTTGCCCGTTCGCGCCGAACTACGAAAGCCTGTTGCTGATGCGCACCCTGCAAGGCCTGGCGGGCGGTGCGTTACCGCCAATGCTGATGACCGTGGCCCTGCGCTTTCTGCCGGCGAACATCAAGCTTTATGGCTTGGCGGGTTATGCGCTGACGGCCACGTTCGGTCCGGGTCTCGGCACGCCGCTGGCCGGCTTGTGGACGGAGTACGTCGGCTGGCAGTGGACGTTCTGGCAAATCGTCGCGCCCTGCCTGATCGCCATGGCCGCCGTGGCGTATGGATTGCCCCAGGACCCGTTGCGTCTGGAACGCCTCAAGGCCTTCAACTGGAAAGGCCTGCTGCTGGGCTTTCCGGCGATCTGCATGCTGGTGATCGGTCTGTTGCAGGGCAATCGCCTGGACTGGTTCGAGTCGAACCTTATCTGTGGCTTGCTCGGCGCCGGCGCGCTGTTGCTGGTGGCGTTTCTGATCAACGAGTGGTCACAGCCGATTCCGTTTTTCAAATTGCAGATGCTTGGTATCCGCAACCTGTCATTCGCCCTGATGACTCTGGCCGGGGTGCTGGTGGTGTTGTTGGCGGTGGTGCTGATTCCGTCGAGTTATCTGGCCCGGGTGCAGGGTTATCGTGCGGCGCAGACCGCGCCGATCATGCTTATCGCCGCGATACCGCAACTGATTGCGCTGCCGCTGGTGGCGGCGCTGTGCAACTTGCGCTGGGTTGACTGCCGCTGGGTGCTCGGGATTGGTTTGAGCATGTTGGCGCTGTCGTGCGCGGGTGGATCGCAGCTGACTTCGCAATGGATTCGTGACGATTTCTACGTCCTGCAATGGCTGCAGATTTTCGGCCAGCCGATGGCGGTGCTGCCGCTGTTGATGCTTTCCACCGGCAGCATCACGCCGCTGGATGGGCCGTTCGCCTCGGCATGGTTCAACACCGTGAAAGGCCTGTCGGCAGTGGTTGCCACCGGGGTGATCGAGGCGCTGAGCACTTCGCGCCTGCATTTTCACTCGACGATGCTGGTCGACAACCTCGGCAACTCACCGTTGGCCGACAGCAGCGATCCCGGTCTTGCCCATCGCCTGCATGAGCAGGCCGTGGTGCTGACGTCTGCCGATCTTTATTGGTGCATGGTCGGCGTCGCGGTGGCGCTGATCCTGTTGATTTTCTGGCTGCCGACGCGAATTTACCCACCGCGTGCACCGACCTGAACGCGGCACTGAACCTGAAGGTTTTTATGACGACTCAAACAACGCAAAAACTCGCTGTGGCCGTGGCCGCCGCGCTGGCCGTAGGCGTGCTGGTGTACCTGGCGCTGCCCGGCGTGTTCGGCAAACGGACCCAGCAAAATACCAACGACGCCTTTGTTTCCGCCGATTACACCCTGGTGGTGCCGCGTGTGGCCGGTTTCATCAAGGAAGTGCTGGTCGAGGACAACCAGCAGGTCAAGGCCGGGCAGTTGCTGGCCTTGATCGATGACCGCGATTTGCGCGCCTCCGCCGAAGCGGCGGACGCGCAAACGCTGGTGGCACGGGCGCAGTTGCAGAACGCTAAAGCGACCCTCGAACGCCAGGCTTCGCTGATCGCTCAGGCGAAGGCGGCGGTGGTTTCGGCCAAGGCGGAAATGGCCTTCGCCCGGCAGGAACTGAATCGCTACAACCATTTGGCCGGCGTCGGTGCCGGCACCGTGCAGAACGCGCAACAGGCGCGCACCCGTATTGATCAGGCCAGCGCACGGCTGGACACTGCAACGGCAAAGCTCGCGGCGGAACGCAAGCAAGTCGAGATTCTCACGGCGCAGCGGGATGCCGCCGAAGGCCGCCTGAAACACGCGCAAGCGGCGCTGGAAATCGCCAGTTTCGAACTCTCGTACACACGGATCACCGCCCCGCAGGACGGCATGATTGGCGAGCGGGCCGTGCGCGTCGGCGCTTACGTCACGCCCGGCAGCAAGTTGCTGGCGGTGGTGCCTTTGAAACAGGCCTATGTGGTGGCCAACTTCCAGGAAACCCAACTGATCGACGTGCAGCCGGGGCAGCAAGTGCAAGTGCGGGTCGACAGCCTGGGTGGCGAAGCCTTGAGCGGTCGCGTCGAAAGCATTGCGCCCGCCACCGGTGTGACCTTCGCGTCGGTGAAACCGGATAACGCCACGGGCAATTTCACCAAGGTGGTACAGCGGATTCCGGTGAAAATCATGCTGGAGCCGGGTCAGCCGCTGGCTGAGCGGTTGCGCGTGGGGATGTCGGTGGAGGCGAGTATTGATACGCGCAGTCCGGCGACGTCGGTGCGTGAGGTGACCCAGCGATGATTTGTGGTAACTCGGATGGCCTCATCGCTGGCAAGCCAGCCTCCACAAGGTTCATCTTTGCGGAAAACCAGGCCGGTCAATCTGCGCAATCCCTGTGGGCGCTGGCTCGCCAGCGATTGCGCCAGTGGCAGCCACTCAGCTTGAGTGCCTTGCTCACAGTAACGCTCACCGCCTGCACGGTTGGCCCCGACTTCCAGAAACCCGAAGCCAAACAAATCACCGACTGGACCAAACCCGCCAGGTCCGCCCCCAGCCAAGCCGTCAATGAACCGCTTGACGAACGTTGGTGGGAGGTCTTCCACGACTCACAACTGTCGGCCCTGACTCAGCGTGCAGTGCAGAGCAACCTTGATCTGCAACTGGCCAGCAGCCGTCTGCAACAAAGCCGCGCCGCGCGCCAGGTGATCACTGCCGAGCGCTATCCGAACACTGCCGCAACCGGCAGTTACGGGCGTGAACGCAACAGCAGCAAAGGTTTGAATGACCCGTCCGGGCACAACGGTGATTCGGCCTTCAACCTCTGGGACGCTGGTTTCTCCGCGTCATGGGAGCTGGATTTCTGGGGCCGCGTGCGCCGCGAAACCGAAGCTGCCGACGCCAGTCTCGAAGTCGCCGAAAACGATCGTCGCGGCGTGCTGCTCACCGTTCTCGCCGACACCGCGCAGAACTACATTCAATTGCGCGGCGTACAAAACACCCGAGCTGTCACCGAGCAGAACCTCGACGTCGCCCGGCATAGCCTGAAACTCTCGCAACTGCGTCTGGCCGACGGCGTCGCGACTGACCTTGATGTCGCCGAGGCCGCCGCGCAAGTCGCGGCCATCGAATCGCGCCTGCCGGCGCTGGAACAACGCCAATCGCAATTGATCAATGCGATCAGTCTGTTGCTCGGCGAACCGCCGCAAGCCTTGAGCAAAGCACTGTCCACGGACGGCGCCGTGCCGCAGTCGCCGCTGCAAGTCGCCATCGGCCTGCCGTCGCAACTGGCCGAGCGCCGCCCGGACATCCGCCAGGCCGAGTCGCGCCTGCATGCGGCGACGGCGAGCATCGGTGTTGCCAAGGGCGATTTCTACCCGCGCATCACGCTGTCCGGCAACGTGGGCTCGCAAGCCATGCAGCTCAGCGATTTCGGCTCATGGGGTTCTCGCGCCTTCGGCATCGGTCCGCAATTCAGTCTGCCGCTGTTCGACGGCGCACGCTTGCGCGGCGTATTGCAGTTGCGTGAAGCCCAGCAACAGGAAGCGGCCATCGCCTACCAGCAAACCGTGCTGCGCGCCTGGCACGAGATCGACGATCAACTCACTGCCTACAATGCCAGCCAACGCCGCCGCGACAGCCTCGCTGAAGCCGCACGCCAGAACCAGATCGCCCTGCGCACCGCGCAACAACAATACGTCGAAGGTGTGGTCGATTTCGTCAACGTCCTGACGGTGCAACGCGCGCTGCTGGAAACCCAGGAACAATGGGTGGAAAGCTCCACTGGCGTGTCGCTGGCGATGGTCGGGTTGTACAAGGCTCTGGGTGGGGGATGGGAGTCGGTATATCCGGTCAATCAAGCGGCTACCCATAATCCGGCGTGATGCTTGAGTACTTCCATCGATAAATCGTGGTGCGTTCGCGGGTTCCAAGGGATGGCGTCCAGAATGCGCGCTGACCTTGCCGTCACGCAAAGCGCCCAGAGGAATCGGAAGTTTCTCTAACCCGGGCAGGAAGCTGCTGATCACCAGCAGCGTTCAGACGGTTCAATAGGTCCTGGCCCCTTTGCAACCCTACAATTCCAAGGAGTAGTGGCCTTTCGCTTGACGCTAAACCCCGCTGTCGTAGACTCCGCACATCCGTCAGGGAGTAGCGGTCATGCAGCGTTTTCGTGGTTGGGTTGTAGGATTGGCCTTTGTCAGCTGTGCAGTTCAGGCGCAAACGCCCGGGCCAGACGATCCGCTGCTGGATAACAGCGCGCCGGGCGCGCAGGCGTCGGGCAGTGAAGCGCGGGGTGTATTGCGGGCGCGGGATCAGGCGACGCTGGCCAGTGAGCTGTCCGGACGGATTGTCGAGTTGCCCTTCAGCGAGGGTGAGTCGTTCAAGAAGGGCGACACCCTGGCGCGTTTCGATTGCTCGGCTTATCAGGCGCAGCTCAATGCGGCGCAGGCCGCCAACCGTGGGGCTGGTGAGGAACTGGCACACAACAGGCAATTGGCCGCGCTCAATTCGGTCGGGCGGTTCGAAGTCGCCAGGGCCGAGGCCAAGGTCAGCGAGACCCAGGCGCAATCCCAGGTTTATCAGGTGCAGGTCAAGCGTTGCAGCGTGATCGCGCCGTTCGACGGGCAAGTGGTCGAGCGCAAGGTGAAGCGCTACGAAAGCGTGCCGGCCGGTGCGCCGATGCTCGATGTGGTCGACAACCGCACCCTGGAAATCCATCTGCTGGTGCCGTCGCGCTGGATGGCCCGGCTCAAGCCCGGGCAGACGTTCAGCTTTGTTCCCGATGAAACCGGCCAGCCTCTAGAAGCCACGGTCAAGCGCCTCGGTGCGCGCATTGACGAAGGCAGTCAGACACTGTTGCTGGTCGCCACCTTGCCCGAAGCCAAGGGCTTGCTCGCCGGCATGAGCGGCACTGCGCGTTTCCCGGAGCTTAAGTGAACGCTCCGGTGAGCGGTGGCGCCGAGCAGGTATTCGCCAGATTTCTCGACCTCGAACGCCAGACCCGTGCCGCCCGCGATGCTGCGCAACTGGCCTACAGCCTGGTCAATGACGGCCAGTCGTTGTTCGGTTTTCGCCATGCGGCGTTGCTGATTGCCGGCAAGGTGCAAGCGGTGACCGGGGTCAGCGCGGTGGAGCCGAATGCGCCGTTCGTGGCGTTTGTCGAGCAGGCCGTCGCCCAATTGTTCAAGCAGGATGTGTTGAAGCAGGCGCGGGTGATTGCGCCGGAACTGGTCAGCGAATCGATTCAGGCCGACTGGCGAAGTTTGTCCGCCGCACAGGTGTTCTGGCTGCCGCTGATTGATCGCGACGGGCAAGTGTTTGGCGGTCTGTGGCTGGCGCGGGATGTGCCGTGGAACCCTTCCGAACAAGTCCTGCTGTCGCAACTCGGTGACACTTACAGCCACGCCTGGCAGGCGCTGCAACCGCGCAAACCGTGGCGGCTGCGCTGGACCCGTAAGCGTCAGGTGGCCTTGCTCGCCGTGTTGTTGCTCGGGCTGCTGATCCCGGTGCGCCAATCGGTGCTGGCCCCGGCCGAGGTGGTGCCGCTGGGCGGGCGCGTGGTCGCGGCGCCGTTGGACGGGGTGATCGCCGAGTTTCTGGTCAAACCCAACCAGACCGTGAAAGCCGGTGACGTGCTGGTGCGTTTCGAAAGCACCACGCTCAAGGCCCAGGCCGACGTCGCCGAGCGTGCGCTGGGTGTGGCCGAAGCTGAATTGAAAGCCAATTCCCAGCGCTCGTTTGCCGACGCTGAATCAAGCTCCAAGGTGGATTTGCTCGCTGCCCGCGCCGAACAGAAGCGCGCCGAACGCGATTACGCCCGCGAGCTGCTCAAGCGCAGCGAAGTGCGCGCCGAACGCGATGGCATCGCGGTGTTCGCCGATGCCGAGCGCCTGACCGGCAAACCGGTGCAGACCGGTGAGCGCTTGATGGAGATTGCTGATCCGAGCCAGGCCGAGTTACGCATCGAACTGGCGGTCGGCGATGCGATTTCCCTTGAGTCTGGCGCCGAAGTCGCGCTGTTTCTCGACAGCGATCCGTTGCAACGTCACCTCGCCACGCTGGAACGCTCGGCTTACGAGGCGCAACCCACGGCGGGCGGGCAACTGGCCTACCGCCTCGATGCCAGTTTCGCCGGCGCGCCGCCGCGTATCGGCCTGCGTGGCACGGCGAAGATCTTCGGCGACCGCGCACCGCTGGCCTTGTACCTGCTGCGCCGGCCACTGGCCGGTCTGCGTCAGAGCGTGGGCCTGTAAATGAATCTGCCGAGCCTGCGCGCCGACCTGCAATTGTCGCCCGCGGCGCCGGCCCTCGACGGTTCGCCGCGCTGGACCCTGGCCGATCCGGTGCGCGGGCGCTACTTCAAGCTCGGCGCCGCGGCGATGCGCCTGTTGCGTCATTGGTCGCTGGGTGATGCCGAGCAGGTGCTGCGCGCCGCCAATCGTGAACCGGGGCTGCGTCTGGACGGGACAGAGCTTGAGCAACTGCTGGAGTTTTTGCGCGGGCACGATCTGATCAGCGCCGTCGACGACCAGCAGCGCGCCAGCTATCGGCTCAAGGCCTTGGCGCAAAAACAAAGCGTGTGGCAAATCCTCCTGCATCAATACCTGTTTTTCCGCATTCCGCTGTGGCGCCCGGACGCATTTCTCAATCGTGCCTGGCCGTGGCTTGCGCGATTCGGCCCGCGCCTGCTGCGCTACGGTGTGCCGGCGACGCTTGGGCTGGGTGTGTTTCTGGTGTCGCGAGACTGGCAGCGTTTCGTCGGTACTTTCCCGCACCTGTTCAGCCTCGGCGGCGCGCTGGCCTTCGGTGTGGCGTTGTTGTTCGCCAAGCTCTGCCATGAGTTCGGTCACGCGTTCATGGCCAAACGCGCCGGGTGTCGAGTGCAGAGCATGGGGGTGGCGTTCATGGTCTTGCTGCCGATGTTCTACACCGATGTCAGCGATGCCTGGCGGGTCAATGATCGCCGCGCGCGGCTGTTGATCGGCGCCGGTGGCGTGCTCGCGGAACTGGTGCTGGCGTGCATCGCTCTGCTGGCATGGTCGTTGTTGCCGGACGGCCCGGCGCGCACGGCGGCGTTCATGCTCGCCAGTGCGACCTGGATCACCACGCTGGTGGTCAACCTCAATCCCTTCATGCGTTTTGATGGCTACTTTCTGATCAGTGACTTCTGGGAAGTCGACAACCTGCAGGGTCGCGCATTTGCGCTGTGTCGCTGGCGCTTGCGCGAGTTTTTGTTCGGCTACGGTGCACCGGCGCCGGAGCCTTGGTCGCCGAAGATGCAACGGCGTTTGCTGATCTGGGGGTATGGTTCGTGGTTGTGGCGTGCGGTGTTGTTTTTCGGGATCGCGCTGGCGGTCTATCACCTGTTCTTCAAGGTGTTGGGGATTTTCCTGATGCTGGTGGAACTGGTGTGGTTCATCTTTTTGCCGATCATGCGTGAGTGGCGCCAGTGGTGGGGCCGCCGCGAACAGGCCCACGGCCCGCGCGTACTGCTCAGCGCGCTGGCGCTGCTCGGTCTGTTGCTGGTGCTGATCGTGCCGTGGCGCAGCTCGGTGGAATTGCCCACGATGCTCGAGGCCGGGCGTGCCAGTGCCCTGCATGCGCCGACGGCGGCGCGGGTGAAAGCGGTGAAGGTCGCGGACGGGCAGGCCGTCGCTCAGGGTGACGTGCTGATCGAACTGGAATCGCCGGACCTTGAATCGCGGCTGGCGATAGTGCGTCGGGAAATCCAGATCCAGCAGTTGCAGATGCGCCGTCAGGCCAGCCGCAGTGAAACCGCTGCGGATGCCGGCATCGTCGAGCAACGCCTGGCAGAAGCGGTCGCCGAATACCGGGGCTTGAGTGCCCAGCGCGAACGCTTGCTGCTGCGCGCACCGCATGCCGGCAACGTGCGCGATCTGCTGCCGAACCTGAGCGTCGGCCGCTGGCTGTCGACCCAGGATGCGTTGGCGCGGGTGGTCGAAGAAGGCACGCGGTTGCGCGGTTATCTGGCCGAAGCGCAATTGTGGCGAGTCAAACCGGGAGCCACTGGGCGGTTTATCGCCGACGACCCGATGCACCCGGCGCTCGCCGTGCAGCTCAATGAAATCGACACCAACGGCGTGGCTTACGTCGATCAGGAGGCGTTGACCTCCGATCATCACGGGCCGATTGCCGTGCGCCGTGATCAGCAGCAACGCGCGGAGCCGGTGCAGGCGCAATATGGCGCGCGGTTGAGCGCACTGGATGCGGCGTCGACGCCGGCGCAACCGTTGCGCGGTGTGGTGGTGTTGCAGGGCAGCGGCGAGTCGTTGCTGGGCGTGGCGTGGCGCCGAATGGCGGCGCTGGGTGTCAGGGAAAGCGGTTTCTAACGGAGAGCACGATGACGGACAACGCAGCAGTGGCGGCAGAGGGATTGGTGGTGCGGCCTTCGCGGGCCACGGACGGGCCATTTCTGCACAGCCTGTATCAGATGGCGCGCCCGGACCTGCAATGGATCGACGGCGAGCAGGAACAGGTGCAGCAAGTCGTCGCCCAGCAGTTTCAGGTGCAGGAACAAGGCATGGGCGAGAATTTTCCCAACGCCATGCATTACGTGGTGGAAAAACTCGGCACTGCCATTGGCGCGTTGAGTACTGACTTTGGCACTAACGAGATTCGCGTGTTGTATCTGGCGTTCATCCCGCAGGCACGCGGCAAGGGTTTTGGTCGCGCGGTGCTGCAAGGCGTACAGAAAGCCGCGCAACAGATTCGCTGCCCGGTGGCGACGGTGGTGTGGAACAGCAATCCCCATGCGCGCCGGCATTACCTGGCGTTGGGTTTTGCCGTCGAAGAGAGCAACCCGGCAGCAGAACGATTGGTCTGGTACCCCCGATAATCCCTGTGCAGGAGCAGCCTGCGGCAGCTCCTGCAGGGGAGGCGGTCAGTTGAACACGATGTGGAAGTAGCCCAGCCGCGCATCCCGGCCCATCGGTGGCACCCGCGATACGAAGATGCCGTCGACCCGCCCCAGTTCCGGTAACTCCAGTGCACACAAACCGTCGACAAACTCGGTGGGCTCCAGGCTGCTCAATTCGACGCTGAAGGGCATGCGCTCGCTGTAGCGCATCTTCGCCTTGGGATTCTCTTCAAGTTCACCGATGTGTATTTGCAGCGCACTGCCGTCGGGCAGGTGCAGTGTGCCAATCCGTCCCGACAGGGCGCGGAAATGTCGGCTTTGAACCGCTTGCAGCATGGTTTCGCTCCAGCAATCAAAGGAGCCGGGGGGAGGGCCCCCCGGTGGTGGGTCAGTTACGCGATGGGAAGATGCCTTCCAGCGCGATGCTGAAGTTGAGCACCAGATACGGGTTCATGACCGGCAATGGCAGGCCGTTGCCGGTGGCTGTGATTGTCCCGCTGATGCTGGTTGCTGCCCCTTTGAGGGGAACGGGCGAAGCGCCTTGAGCATCGGAAAAGATATTCGCCAGACCCGGGCCGGTACCCGAAGCGCCGATATAGGCGTTGGTGGCGGTCGGCGCGCCGGCTGGATTGCTTGCCGGGTTAGCCAGTTGCACGGTGGTGGTGGCCGTGAGGCCGGCGAGGGCGTGGGTGTGGTTTGGCAGGTTGTTGATCGTCGCAGTCACTTGTTCGTTGCCGGAGACTTCCCCCATGACCCGTGGCGTCAGGCCTGCGCCACTGCCCTGGCAGATCGGCATGCGGCTTTGCAGGTTGGGTAGCGCGAACGTGGTCGAGCCATTACCCCCATAAAACGTACCCAGCAATGCAAACAAGGCCTGATTCTGGCTGACGCCGATGAGTTGACCGTTGCACAACGACCAGCCTCTGGGCGCAAAGTTGAAGGCAAACATCTGAACAGTACCCAAAAAAACTTCCATAAAATCCTCATCCTTCTGATTGGTTGTCGGCGGGCCGCTAGTAGGTTCAGGCTGCTGCTATTGCCTTGGCACTCCGTGGCCAGGTCACGCCACGCCCAAGCGTAGACGCGGATTGGCAAGGTTGCCGAGTGTCGTGCAAGCGCAAATCGGCATCGACGGTTCTCCCGTGGCTGACCTAAAGTGACTGGCACGTTCTGACTCATAGAAGCGCGCTGTCGTGGTGCGGCGAGAGGAAGCAATGGCGGTCAACAGAGTTACGCCGGTGGGTGACACACAGGACCCGCATGCGACGCCGGGCTCGTCGTTTGGCAGCCTGCGATTGATCCGCTGGGCCCGGGAACACTGGCTGCTGCCCATCATGCTGCTGGCCGCAGCGGTCAGGTTCTACGACCTGACCGCTGCGGCGATCTGGGGCGATGAGGGCTCCAGCGTGCTGCTGGCGCGCTATTCACTGGCGCAGATCTGGGATCACGCCGCATTCGATGTGCATCCGCCGCTGTACTTCATGCTGCTCCACGGCTGGATCGAATTGTTCGGCGACGGAATTTTTGCCGTGCGTTGCCTCAGCGTTCTGACCGGTATTGCTGCCGTCGGGTTGGGCATCTGGCTGGTGGATCGCCTGGCCACCCGCCGCGCCGCGATGATCGCCGGGCTGCTGTTGGCGCTGCTGCCGACAGCGGTGCGCTACAGCCAGGAAGTGCGCATGTATTCGCTGCTCGGCCTGCTGCTGATCGCCGCGACACTGGCGCTGGTCTACTGGATCAGACACCCGCAGCGTCATGGTTATCTGGTGGGGTATGCGCTGTTGATGACGGCGGCGCTCTACACCCATTACTTCGCCGTGCTGGCGGCGCTGTGTCACTGGATTTACCTGGGAGTGATCCGGGTGCAGCGCGGTTATCGCTTCCGGCATATCCAGCGCCCTGGCTGGTGGCTGGCAAACCTGGCGATGGTTGCAATGTACCTGCCGTGGCTACCGCAATTGCTGGACCTGATGCAGCACATGGAGCAACTCAGGGCTGGCGGCGATGTCGGCTGGGAAGACCCGGCGACGCTGGGCTCGCTGCCCGCGATGATCTGGACCTGGATGATTCAGGAGGAGGGCGAACATCTGCCGGTGTTGCTGTTCGGCGCTTTGCCGCTGGGTTTGCTGGGGCTGGCGGCGGTGGCGCTGATCCGAGATCGCAGCGTGTCGCGCGGCAGTGTCCTGCTGGCGTTGTATACCGGATTACCGTTGTTGCTGGTGTTTGCCGTGTCGTTCATGACCCCGGTGTTCATCGAACGCTACCTGACCGCTTATGCGCTGGGCCTGCCGCTGCTGGCGGCGCTGGCCATCGACCGTTTGTACAGCCGCATGCGGGTGTTGGCGCTGGCGGTGCTGGTATTGCTGGTCGGGGTTGAACTGGTGGGGGTGAACAACAACGCCACGGTCGACAGCAACGACCAATTCGACCGCGTGGTGAACTACGTCAACCAGCACTACCAGTCCGGTGACCGCATCGTCACCAGCGACATGCTTTGGTACCTGAGTTACGTCTACTACGACCGCACCGGCGCCCCTGTGCGCCTGTTTACTCCGCCCGCTGCGGACGGCCGTTCGACCCGCCCGAACGAATACGGATTCGGCACTCTGGTGAGCGGCGACGTGTACCTCGACAGTCTCAGCGAACTCACCGGCAATGCGCGGGTGTGGCTGGTCGGAGCGTTCGATGAGCCCGGGGAATTCCAGCCGTTGCCCGCAACGTGGAAGGCCAGCGCAGAAATCCATGCGGGCGGCGTGCAGGCGCGATTATTCGTGCCCAGACCGAGGGTTGATCCGGTTGTATCGCAAGAAAAACGTTTCACCTACAAATTCGCGATAAAAGATTAGCTATTTAGTTCTTTTTGCTCTTAGTTGATATCAAAACACTACTAGTCGCAGGGTTACTGTTGGACTACGCTTCTTCGGACAAAAGGACTTCCGACTACGGTGAAGGGATTGCAGCAGTTCCACTTTATCTCAGGCCTGCCGCGCGCAGGTTCGACCCTGCTTTCTGCAATCCTTTTGCAGAATCCGCGTTTTCACGCCGGCATGACCAGCCCGGTCGGTTCCTTGTTTTCCAGCGTTCTGGAGCAATGCAGCGCCGGCAGCGAATATGGCGCGGTGATCGACACGGCCATGCGCCGCCGTCTGCTGCGCGGTCTGTTCGAATCCTGCTACGCCGACAAGGCCGACAAACCGGTGGTGTTCGACACCAACCGCCAGTGGAGCTCACGCCTGCCGGCGCTCAACGACCTGTTTCCCAACGCCAAAGTCATTGCCTGTGTGCGCAACGTCGCCTGGGTGATGGACAGCCTCGAACGGCTGTACCGCGCCAATCCTTATGAAAATACCAAGCTGTTTGGCGATGCCGCCGAGCGCAACACGGTGTACAGCCGCTGCGAAACCCTGGCCCAGCGCAATCGCCTGGTGGGTTTTGCCTGGGCGGCGCTCAAGGAAGCCTATTACGGCGAACACGCCGATTCTTTGCTGATCGTCGATTACGACCTGCTGACCCAGGCTCCGGAGCGGGTCATGCGGCTGGTCTACGATTTCATCGGCGAGCCGTGGTTCGAGCACGATTTCGACCATCTGGCCTACGACGCCCCTGAGTTCGACCAAAGCCTGGGCCTTGCCGGCCTGCACAAGGTCAAGCCGAAGGTCGCGCTGCAGTCACGCCGCACGATCCTGCCGCCGGACCTGTTCAAGCAATACGCCGATCTGTCCTTCTGGCTCGATGGCTCCGCCAGCGCCGCCAATGTCATTCGTATGAAGTCCGACGCCGCGATCAATTGATCGCGGCGTTTTTTATTGATGCGTCACGTACAGTCGTTCGAATTCGGGTGAGCAACATGTGGTGGTCTCTTTTTGGCGGTGCGAAGGTCAAGTCACGGTCCGGTGAGGGTCAGCGCTCGCTGGCGTCGCCGATGATCATGTCGCTGGAACCGCGCATGCTGTTCGACGGCGCGGTGGCCGCCACCGTGGCCGATACTGCTGCGCAGGCGGACAGTCATGCCACGGCGGATGCTGCCAAGGCACCAGCGGCCGATCACCCGGTCGCCAGCAAGGACACCCACGGCCAGGCCGATGCCACGCCAGCCACCAGCCCGGTGGCGGTGCCGGGCCAGAGCGTGGTGTTTGTCGACTCGCGCGTAAAGGATGCCGACAGCCTGCTCCAGGGCGTCGCCCCCGGCACCCAAGTGGTCAAACTCGACGCGACCAAGGATGGCCTGCAACAGATCGCCGACTACCTTGATCAGCATCACGGCGTCAGTTCTGTGCAGATCATTGCCCACGGTAATGCCGGCGATTTGTGGCTGGGCGACAGCTATCTGTCCGCCGACAACGTCGCGCAGCGCAGTGCGGTCCTGGCGGAAATCGGCAAGGACATGAATGCCGGCGGCGACATCCTGATCTACGGCTGCTACACCGCCGAAGGGGATCGCGGTCTGAGCTTCGTCGACTCGCTGGCGCAACTGACGGGTCGTGACGTGGCGGCCTCGAACAACCGTACCGGCGTCGGTGGCGACTGGGATCTGGAGATTGCCACCGGCACCATCGAAAGCGCCAACGTGCTGTCGACAAGCGCCATGAGCGAATACCAGTGGGGCCTGGCCACCTGGACGGCGACCAACAACCTCAACAGCGGCGTCGGATCGTTACGCGCGGCGCTGGCTTCGGCGCAGAACGGCGACATTGTCACCTTTAATTCCGGCATGACCATCCAGCTCACCTCCGAGCTGCTGATCAACAAAAGCATCACCGTCGATGGCGACCTGAACAACGACGGCGTGGCCGACGTGACCCTCGATGGCCAGTACAAGACCCGCGTCGTGGAAGTCACTTCCGGCAGCACCGTGACCCTCGACGGTCTGGTGATCACCAAAGGTCTGGTGGCAGGTAACGGCGGGAATGGCGGCTCGGCGGCGGCAGGAGCCATGGGCGGCGGGATTTTCAACGCCGGGATTCTGACCCTGAACAACGTGAGCGTCACCGCCAACGCGGCCTCTGGCGGTGGCGGCGGTGGTGGTGTGACCGTTGGCTATGTTGGCGGTGGCGGTGGCGGTGGTGGTGGTATCGGCGGCCAGAACGGTGGCCACGGCGGCACGTCGGGCCCGGGCACCGGCACGTATGCCGGCGGCGCAGGCAGTGCCAATGCCGGCGGCTATGGCGGCGGTTACAGCCCGACCGACATGGGCGGGCGCGGTGGCACCAGCACCGGTGGCGCGGGCGGCAATGGCGGCAGTGCCGGTGCCGGTTACAGTCAGGGCGGCAGCGGTGGTTCGGCCACCAATGGGTCACTGTCCATCGGCGGTGGTGGTGGCGGTTCCGGTTGGGACAAGGTCGGCGGCGTTGGCGGCAACGCGGCGGGCGGTATCTACAACGCGTCGAGCGGCACCCTGAAAGTCATTGGCACCTCGGTCATCAGCAACAACATTGCCGCCGGTGGCGGCGGCGGTGGTGGCGGTGGTGTCGGCAGCAACGGCGCCGATGGCGGTGCCGGCGGTCGTGGCGTCGGCGCGATCTGGAACAACGGCGGCGTGGTGCTGATCACCGCGAGCAACTTTGCCGCCATCAGCGGCAACGCCGCGGCCAGCGGCAGTGGTGGTCTGTCCAGCGGCGGTTCGACCGGCACCACGCCGGGTGCGCTGGTGGGGATCTTCAATAATGGCGGCACCCTCAACACCGCCTATGTCGAACCACCGACCGCCAGCATCGTGGTTGCCGATACGTCCCTGCGCATCGGTGAAACGTCGCTGGTGACCATCACGTTCAGCCGTGCGGTCAGCGGTTTCACCAACGCCGACCTGACCATTGCCAACGGCACGTTGACCGCAGTGTCCAGTGCTGACGGCGGGATTACCTGGACGGCGACCTTCACGCCGACCAACAACCTTACCGACACCACCAACCTGATCACCCTCGACAACACCGGGGTGACGGCCGTGTCCGACAGCGTGGCGGGCGTAGGCACCACCAACTCGAACAATTACGCGATCGACACCCAGCGTCCGACGGCGACCATTGTCATGGCCGACACCGCCCTGAAAATCGGCGATACCTCGTTGGTGACGATCACCTTCAGCGAAGCGGTGGTCGGTTTCACCAACGCCGACCTGACGATTGCCAACGGCACACTGTCCAGCGTTTCCAGCGCTGATGGCGGTATTACCTGGACGGCGACCTTCACCCCCACCGCCAGCATTACCGATGCCAGCAACCTGATCACTCTCGACAATACCGGCATCGCCGATCTGGCTGGCAATGCGGGCAGTGGCACTACCGACTCGGTCAATTACGCCATCGACACCGTGCGTCCGACCGCGAGCATCGTAGTCGCCGACACTGCCTTGAGAGTCGGCGAAACGTCATTGGTGACCATTACCTTCAGCGAAGCCGTGAGCGGTTTCACCAACGCCGACCTGACCATCGCCAACGGCACGCTCAGCGCAGTCAGCAGCGCCGACGGCGGCATTACCTGGACGGCGACGTTCACCCCGACCAGCAACATCAGCGACGCCAGCAACCTGATCACCCTCGACAATACCGGCGTGGCCGATCTGGCGGGTAACGGCGGGACGGGCACCACCGATTCCAACAATTACGCCATCGACACCCAGCGCCCGAGCGCGACCATCGTGGTCGCCGACACGGCCTTGAGAATCGGCGAAACCTCGCTGGTGACCATTACCTTCTCCGAGGCCGTGACCGGTTTCACCAACGCCGACCTGACCATCGCCAACGGCACGCTCAGCGCAGTCAGCAGCGCCGACGGCGGCATTACCTGGACGGCGACGTTCACTCCGACCAGCAACATCAGCGACGCCAGCAACCTGATCACCCTCGACAATACCGGCGTGGCCGATGCGTCGGGCAACGCTGGCGCGGGCACCACCGATTCCAACAATTACGCCATCGACACCCAGCGCCCGAGCGCGACCATCGTGGTCGCCGACACGGCCTTGAGAATCGGCGAAACCTCGCTGGTGACCATTACCTTCTCCGAGGCCGTGACCGGTTTCACCAACGCCGACCTGAGCATTGCCAACGGCACCCTCAGCGCGGTGTCCAGCAGCGATGGCGGTATCACCTGGACGGCGACCTTCACCCCGACCAGCAACGTCACCGATGCCAGCAACCTGATTACGCTCGACAACACCGGCGTGGCCGATGCGTCGGGCAACGCCGGGACGGGCACCACCGATTCCAACAATTATGCAATCGACACTCAGCGTCCGACCGCGACCATCGTGTTCGCCGATGCCGCACTGAGCGCTGGCGAAACCTCGCTGGTGACCATTACCTTCTCCGAGGCCGTGACCGGTTTCACCAACGCCGACCTGACAGTCCCCAACGGTACGCTCACCACATTGAGCAGCGCGGATGGTGGCATCACCTGGACGGCGACCTTCACCCCGACCGCCGGCATCCAGGACACCAGCAACATCATTACCCTGGCCAACACCGGGATCGCAGACCTTGCCGGGAACGCCGGCACGGGCACGACTAACTCCGGCAACTTCACCATTGACACGGTTGCCCCCAATGCCACGATCGTCGTCGCTGACAACAGCCTGGCCATCGGTGAAACGTCGTTGGTAACCATTACCTTCTCTGAGGCGGTGAATGGTTTCAACAACGCCGACCTGACCGTTGCCAACGGCACCCTCAGCGCAGTGTCCAGCAGCGATGGCGGTATCACCTGGACGGCGACCTTCACCCCGACCAGCAACATCACCGACGCGAGCAACCTGATCACCCTCGACAACAGCGGCGTACAAAACGGTTCCGGCAACGCCGGCGTTGGCACCTCCGTTTCCAACAATTACGCCATCGATACCCAGCGTCCGACCGCGAGCATCGTGGTCGCCGACGCCGCGCTGGGCGTCGGTCAGACCACCACCGTCACCATTACCTTCAGCGAGGCGGTGAGCGGTTTTACCCTCGCCGATCTGACCGTGGCCAACGGCACGCTGTCCGGGCTGAGCACCTCGGACAACATTACCTACACCGCGACCTTTACCCCTTCGGCGGGCGTCACTGACACCAGCAACATCATCACTCTGGACAACACCGGCATCACCGACGTCGCCGGCAACACCGGCAGCGGCACCACCGATTCGAACAATTACGTGATCGACAGTCAGCGCCCGACGGCCACCATCGTCATCAGTGACAACGATCTGCGTCCGGGTGAAACGGCGACCGTGACCATTACCTTCAGTGAAGCCGTCAGCGGCTTCGACAATGCCGACCTGAGCGTGGCCAATGGCACCCTCAGCAACGTCACGTCGAGCGATGGCGGCATCACCTGGACGGCAACCTTTACCCCGACCATTGGCGTCACCGATGCCACCAACCTGATCGTCCTCAATAACAGCGGCATCGCCGATCTGGCGGGTAATGCCGGCACCGGCACCACCAATTCGGCCAACTACGCGGTGCAGACCGAAGTGCCGACGGCGACCATCGTCGTCGCGGATACCTCGCTCAAGGCCGGGGAAACCTCGACGGTGACCATCACCTTCAGCGAGGCGGTCTTGGGCTTCACCAACGCTGACCTGACCATCGCCAATGGCACCCTTAGCAACCTCAGCTCCAGTGATGGCGGGATCACCTGGACGGCGACGTTGACGCCCACCGCCAACATCACCGACACCAGCAACCTGATCACCCTCGACAACAGCGGCGTGGCCAACGCATCGGGCAACAGCGGCGTGGGCACCACCGACTCGAATAACTTCGCCATCGACACCACGTTGCCGACTGCGAGCATCGTGGTCGCCGACAATCGTCTGGGCATCGGCGAAACCAGCATCGTGACCATCACCTTCAGTGAAGCGGTCAGCGGTTTCGACCTGTCGGACATCAGCGTAGCCAACGGCACGCTGTCGAGCCTCAGCAGCAACGACGGCGGCGTCACCTGGACGGCAATCCTGACGCCGACCGCCAACGTCAACGACACCACCAACCTGATCGTGATCGATACCGCCGGTGTGCAGGATCTGTCCGGCAACCTTGGCGCGAGCATCGCGATTTCCAACAACTACGCCCTTGATGCGACCCGGCCGACGGTGAGCATCGTGGTCGCCAACCCGAATCTGGGCATCGGCCAGACCACCACGGTGACGTTCACTTTCAGCGAGGCGGTGAGCAACTTCGATCTGTCTGACCTGAGCGTGACCAACGGCGATTTGAGCAACCTGAGCAGCAGCGACGGCGGCAAGACCTGGACGGCGAGCTTCACGCCGACCGCCAGTGTCACCGACCCGAGCAACTTCATCGCGCTCGACACCCGCAACGTTACCGATCTGGCCGGCAACGTCGGCAGCACCGTGGCGGTGTCGAACAACTATGCGCTGGACAGCGAGCGGCCCACCGCGACGGTGGTGATTGCCAACCCGAACATTGGCGTCGGCCAGACCTCTCAGGTGACCATCACCTTCAACGAAGCCGTGATCGGCTTCGATCTGTCTGACATCAATGTTGCCAACGGCACCTTGTCCAATCTGAGCAGTAACGATGGCGGCAAGACCTGGACCGCCACCCTGACGCCGACCGCCAACGTCAACAGCGCAAGCAACGCGATCAGCGTCAACAGCGCGGGCGTCAGCGATGCTTACGGCAACAGTGGCAGCGGCGTCAGCAGTTCCAACAATTACGCGATCAACACCGTGCCACCGGTCATTCCGCCGACCACACCGACCACACCGACCAGTGTCGTGATCCCCGATCCACTGATTCGCAGCAGCGACCCCGTGGTGCCGGCATTGCCGCTGAATGTGCCGCTGCAGCCGATCATTTTCACGGCACCGACCGGTGATCTCGGCTCGCCGCTGACGTTTGCCCCGCTGTTCGAGCAACGGGTGCTCGGCAACGGTATTCGTCCGGTCGGCGACATTTTCATCAACCGCGGCGCCCTGAGCCCGAGTTTCATCGCCCAGGTGTTCGCCAGCAGTGACAGCAGCGGCGACGGGGCCGGCCATGGTTTCCTCGGTTTCGGCGGCGGTGATGGCGGTGTGTTTGCCAGCAGCAACCTGGCCAGCCTGTTCAATCAGGACAGTGCTGCGCAACGCGATACGCTGAACGCCTTTGGCAGTCAGTCGCTCAAGGCCGGCGATATTTCCCAGGGTTTGCGCGGCGTGTTTGGCGCACCGACCTTAGGCCAGCAATTGCAAGACATCAAAGACACCGAGCAGCACCGGGTGGACAACCTGGCGGCGGCTCTGCAGCAGGTCGGCATCAGCGAAATTCCGGCCTGAACACACAAAAACTCAACACTGTGCGGTACCTAGGGGCGATCCAGGGATGAAAAGAAGTCAGAAGTTGTTCGGCGCCAGCCTGCTGGCGCTGGCGATCAGCGGGTGTGCGGTGACCAGTGATCCGATAGAACGCAGCGTCAGTGAACAGCGGGCCAGGTCCGACCTGCAAGGCATGTACAAGGATCAGGAACCGCTGCGCGGCCCGCTCACCCTGCACCAGGCCATGGCCCGCGCGGTGAAATACAACCTCGAAGGTCGCTTGAAAATCATGGAGGAAGCGCTGGCCAAGCGGCAGCTCGACCTCGCCAGTTTCGACATGCTGCCGCGCATGGCGCTGGACGCCGGTTACGTCGGGCGTAACAACGTCAACGCTTCCAGCAGCCAGAGCGTGCGCACCGGCACTCAATCGTTGGAGCCGTCGACTTCCCAGGACCGCGACCGCGACGTCGCCGACCTGACCATGGTCTGGAACGTCCTCGACTTCGGTGTCAGCTACATCAGCGCCAAGCAACAGGGCGACCAGCGCCTGATCGTCCAGGAACGCCGGCGCAAGGTGATCAACACCATCGTCCAGGACGTGCGTTCGGCTTATTGGCGGGCGATGGCCGCCGAACGTCTGCTCAAGCAGATCGACAGCCTGATGGCGCGGGTGCAGACCGCCCGGGACAACAGCCAGACCCTCAGCGATCAACGCATTGGCGACCCGGTGCAATCGCTCGGTTACCAGCGTTCGCTGATCGAAGCCACCCGGCAACTGGAAGAGCAACGCCGTGCCCTGTCACTGGCGAAAACCGAACTGGCAACGCTGATCAACTTGCCACTGGGCACTCAACTGACATTGGCAACCGATGACGGTTATCAGATTCCCGAGCTCAAGGTCGATCTGGCGAAACTGGAGCAGGAAGCCCTGACCAGCCGCCCGGAGCTGCGCGAACAGGATTACCAGACGCGTATCAGCGCCGCCGAAACCCGCAAAGCCATGTTGCGCCTGTTGCCGGGCCTGGAGTTTTCCGCTGGCGGGCACTACGACAGCAACTCGTTCCTCGTCGAACAGGGTTGGGCCGATTACGGGGTGAAAATCACCTGGAACCTGTTCAACGTGATCTCCGCCCCGGCAGCGATCAATGTCGCCAAGGCCGGCGAAGAAGTCGCCACCGCGCGGCGTCAGGCGATGTCGATTGCGGTGCTGGCGCAGCTGTATGTCGCCAACGCCAACTATCAGGAAGCCCTGCGTCAGTTCAAGACCAATCAGCAACTGTCGGACATCGACGGGCAAATCGTCGGTCAGTTGCGTAATCGTCATCAGGCTGCCGGCATCGGTGAGCTGGAGCTGATTCAGGGTGAGTTGAACAACCTGCAAGCGGATCTGCGCCGTGATCTGTCTTACGCCGACCTGCGCAACGCCTACGGGCAGATCTTTGCCAGTGCCGGCCTCGATCCACTGCCGGACCAAGTGCAGTCCACCGAGGTGGAGTCGATTGCCACGGCGCTGGCCAACCGCGAGTCAGCCTGGGCGGCGGGGGATATCTCTGTGCCTGTAGTCGCCCATGCCCCGGCCCAGTGATGTGCTGGCGCCGCACGCCAGCATCAGCCGCACGCAACGCGAGGCCCGCAATGGTCATCGTGGTGCGGCGATCCTGCTGACCGGTGTGCTCGGTGAATCCCCGGTGTTGCCCAAGACATGACCCGCCCCGCGTATTCGCGATTGCCGGTGAACGTGGATCTGCCCTTGCTGTTACAGGCGCTGGCAGCGATTGCCGACGACGCTTGGCGTGGTCATTTCAATGCTGATTATTTTTCCGGCGACTGGAGCGGGGTGGCGCTTGTTTCGGCAGCCGATACGCTGACCGAGCTGTCCCCGGGACGCGGTGAGCCGGTGCCGCGTGGCCCTTGGCTGCGTGATGAGCGCTGGCAAAAAGGGCTGCGCAATCTCTCCGTGGATATCGTCAGTGCACGATTGCTGCGCCTCGGGCCTGGCGGAAAAATTCACGAGCACCGCGATTACGACCTTGATGGCCCACAGGCCGACCGGCGTTTGCACATTCCATTGCTCAGCCCGCCGAACGTCGACTTCTGGCTCGACGGCCAGCGCATGCCCATGCAGGTCGGGGAATGCTGGTTTCTTGATCTCGCCCGGCGACATCGTGTGGATAACCGTGATACCTCGGCGCGAGTCCATCTGGTGCTCGATTGCCGCCCCGGTGCCTGGCTTGAGCAGGTCATCAACGAAGGCTTGCACTCCACCCCCGAGCCCGGTTTGGCCGATACGCCGTTGCAGCGCTTTCAGAGGCTGGTGGCTGAAGATGTTTCGCTCTCTCTTGTCCTTCGCGCGCTGCACGATCCCGACCTGTTCATCACCCGGTCGCTGGAACTGGGCGCTGAACGTGGTTTGTTGTTCTCCCGCGAAGAAGTGCGTGCAGCGATGCGCGAGGGTCGCCGGCAATGGAATGAGCAATGGAGCGTTTGAATCTCGAAGGCTGGCTGCCGATTCGTGTCTGGCCGGTTGACGGACAGTGGCAGGTGGATTGGTGCTGGTTCGGTGACGCGCCGCTGCATCAGCCGTTTTTTCGCGAGACGGTCGAGGAGGCATTGCGGCTGCCGTTCAATCAGGCATTTCGGCGGCAGACGCCGTTGGCGGCGCTGAGTGAATGGCAAGCGCAAAGCTTCGGAGTCGCGCCGAGTGCTTTTATTCTGCATGCCTCGCGCTGCGGTTCGACATTGCTCAGCCAAATGCTCGCCCGACTTGACGATCACATCGTCGTGTCCGAGCCGCCGCCGCTGGACGCCTTGTTGCGCAGCGATTTACCCGCCGCCGAACGCCGGGCCGCCATTATCGGATTGCTTTCGGCCTACGGTCAGCGCCGGCGCGGTGTGGAAAAGCGCCTGGTGATCAAACTCGACGCCTGGAACATCGGTGAGTGGCCCCTGCTACAGGACTGTTTCCCGGATACGCCGTGGCTGTTTCTCTATCGCAACCCGTTGGAAATTGCCGTTTCCCACCTGCGTCGATCAGGCATGCACATGGTGCCTGGGATGCTCGGCGAATGTGCGCTGGAGGATGGTTTGCCGTTCGAGGGGCGCGAAGACTTTATTGCCAGGCGTTTGGGACGATTGCTTGAGGCGGGTGCGGTGCATTGCCGTGACTCGGGCGGTTTACCGGTCAATTACAGCGAGTTGCCCGAGGCGATGGCCGGGCGGTTGGCAAGGTTTTTCCACTTGAACGATGAACAGCGCAGGCAGGTTTTTACCGCGACCGTGCAGCATGCGAAACAGCCTTCGCAAACATTCATTGCCGACAGCGAAGACAAGCGGCGCGAGGCATCGGCGCTGCTGCAAATGCACGTGCAGAGGTGCACGCAAGCGTCTTACGAGGCACTGGAAAAACTTCGTCTGACCGCCACAGCGTTTGCTTCATGAGGCCCTGAAACGGAGCCTCGACCTCTGACTTGGCAGTGGCGCTGGCTGAATTCTGATCAGTGAGCGGACGTGTCCAGTGAGCGGAATTCCCTGCGCCGGCACTTCGCCGAACTAGACTCAAAAGACATGGCAACCACAGCTATCTGCTGCACATGAGCATGCCCGAGTTTCTGAAAATGGTGCCGCATGCCCCGGTGCGGGAGTTGAGTCATTAGGGGCTGTGCTGTCAGCACCGGCGCTTTCGCGAGCAAGCCCGCTCCCACACGGATTCAGGCGCGAATAATCTCCCAAACACCCCCGTTTTTGAAGGAACTCAGCATGGAACAACCAACCCACACCCTCCCAGCCCTGTTCAAACAACTCGGCCTGGACAACGACCCGGTCAGCATCGACCAATTCATCGCTACCCATTCCCCGCTCAAACCCGAGCTGCACTTGGCGGATGCATTTTTCTGGTCGAAGAGCCAGGCGCAATTTTTACGCGACGAGATTCTGGAAGACGCCGATTGGGCGGAGGTGGTGGATCAGCTGAATGTGATGTTGCGCAGGGGGCGGGCGGGGTAATGCGACTTTGCGAAAGGCCAGGCCCTTGCCGTATGAACCAGCACGATGATCCAGGCGCCAAGCCGCCTCGGTGAAGCGGCGATCCATGTCGAGCGCGTATGTAAATCGTCTACCTGCCTGATAAAGCTTCCGCTTGTGCCGCCGACCAGCGGGGCAATTTGTTTCAAAACTTGACTGAAATTCCCCGCCAATGCGATATTGATAGTTAGCAAACTAACAGTGTGCATTTTCTCGTGCCGAACGAACTCGACGCTCTCCAGATGAACATCAGCAGTGCCATGGTGGTGGCCGCCAGGCATTGGCGGAAGATCTGCCAGACCACGCTGGTCAACTATGGAATCTCCGAAGCCTGCGCCGTGCCGCTCTTGATGATCGGGCGTCTGGGCGAGGGTGTGCGGCAGGTGCAGGTGGCGCAGGCGGCCGGAATGGAAAGTCCGTCGCTGGTGCGTCTGCTCGATCAGTTGTGCCATTCAGGTTATGTCTGCCGTACCGAGGATGCCCAGGATCGCCGGGCCAAGTGCCTGAGCCTGACCGACACGGGTCGCGAACTCGTACACGCGGTCGAGATCGAACTGGTGCGCTTGCGTCATGAGGTGCTCGAAGGCATCGAGCAAAGCGATCTGGAAGCTACGCTTCGGGTACTCAGAGCTTTTGAGGCGGCCAATCCGCCTGTGGTGGTCAATTCTTGAACGGTTTTTTCTCAGGCATTCCGCCGGCCCGTGACTGGTTCTACGGGATTCGTACTTTTGCAGCGTCGATGATCGCGCTGTACATCGCCTTGCTCATGCAAATGCCGCGTCCGTATTGGGCGATGGCCACGGTGTATATCGTCTCCAGCCCCTTTCTCGGCCCGACCAGTTCCAAGGCGTTGTACCGTGCCATCGGCACTTTCCTCGGCGCGGCAGCGGCGGTTTTTTTCGTGCCGATGTTCGTGCAGAGCCCGTATGTGCTGGTGGTGGTGATTGCCTTGTGGACGGGGATTTTGCTGTTCATGTCCCTGCATTTGCGCACCGCCAACAGCTATGCGCTGATGCTCGCCGGCTACACCTTGCCGCTGATTGCCTTGCCGGTAGTCGATAACCCGCTGGCGGTGTGGGACGTGGCGGAAGCGCGGACGGAGGAAATCTTTCTCGGCATCGCTGTCGCTGCCGTGGTCGGCGCGATGTTCTGGCCGCGCCGTCTGGCGCCGGTGTTCAACGATGCCGTGGGCAAGTGGTTCGCCGACGCCACCACTTACAGCCTGAAATTCCTCAGCCGCGACGTGCAGCCCGAACAGGTCACCGCGCTGCGCATGGCCATGGTCGCCAACTTCAACAGCCTTGAGCTGATGATCGGCCAACTGCCCCACGAAGGCGCGCGGCCGCAAACCGTGCGCAACACCAAAGAGCTGCGCGGGCGCATGATTCATCTGCTACCGGTCATCGATGCACTGGAAGACTCGCTCTACGCCCTTGAACGGCGCACGCCGGAGCTGGTGGAAAAGTTCGAGCCGCTGCTGGTCGCGACCCGCGAATGGCTCGCTCATCAGGACGCCGATCTCGAGCGGTGGCAAGCGTTGAAAGATCAGCTCCAAGCCTTGCAACCGAGCGCCGAAGCGCTGGAAGATCGCAAGCAACTGCTGTTCTCCAATTCGATCTATCGTCTGGGCGAATTCATCGATTTGTGGCAAGACTGCCGCAGCCTGCAAGACGCCATTCTCTGTGACCGCCAGGATAACTGGCGCGCGGTATATCGCCACTGGCGACTGGGTCGCCTGACACCGTTCATTGATCGTGGGCTGATGCTGTATTCGGTGGCCTCGACGATTCTGGCGATCATCACCGCCTCGGTGCTGTGGATTCTGCTCGGCTGGCCGGACGGCGGCAGCGCGGTGATTCTGGCAGCGGTGGCGTGCAGCTTCTTCGCCTCGATGGACGACCCGGCGCCGCAGATTTACCGGTTCTTTTTCTGGACCGGGATGTCGGTGCTGTTCGCCAGTCTTTATCTGTTTTTGATCCTGCCCAACCTGCACGATTTTCCGATGCTGGTGCTGGCGTTTTCGATCCCGTTCATCTGCGTCGGCACCCTGACGGTGCAGCCGCGTTTCTACCTCGGCATGCTGCTGACGCTGGTCAACACCTCGTCGTTCATCAGTATTCAAGGCGCTTACGACGCGGACTTTTTCGCCTTCGTGAACTCCAACCTCGCGGGGCCGATTGGTCTGTTGTTCGCCTTCATCTGGACGCTGGTGGCACGCCCCTTCGGTGCTGAACTGGCGGCCAAGCGCCTGACCCGCTTCAGCTGGAAAGACATCGTCCACATGACCGAACCGGCCAACCTCGCCGAGCACCGCAAACTGGGGGTGCAATTGCTCGACCGTTTGATGCAGCACCTGCCGCGCCTTGCCCTGACGGGCCAGGACACCGGCATCGCCATGCGCGAAGTGCGTGTCGGCTTGAACCTGCTCGATTTGCTCGCCTACACCCCACGAACAAGCGGCGTGCCGAACGCGCTGTTGCAGCAAGTGGTCAGTGAGGTCGGCGAGTATTTTCGCGCCTGTCTCAAGGCTGGCGAACGCTTGCCGGCGCCAGCCCCGCTACTCATGACCATGGATCGCACCCGTCGCGCGCTCAATGGCCAGGGCGATGATGAAACCCGGCTGAACCTGTTGCACGCCTTGAGCGGGTTGCGTCTGGCGCTGTTGCCCGGCGTCGAATTCGTCTCCAGCGCCGAGCCCGAAGAACCGCTGCCTGATGGAGCGCCCCTATGATCGGTGATCTGGACATCAGCGGCATTTTCCTGCCGACGCTGCTGGTGTTGATGGGCATCACTTATGTGCTGTTTTTGTTGGTGCATGCCGTGCTTACGCGTCTGCACTTTTACCGTCTGGTCTGGCACCGGGCATTGTTCAACGTGGCCCTCTACGCCGTGCTGCTGTACGGCGTGGACTCACTCAGTCGATACCTGATGACATGAAAAAACCGTTTTTGACCATCGGTCGCGTGGTACTGACCCTGCTGATCGTGACTTTTGCCGTTGTCCTCGTCTGGCGCATGGTGATGTATTACATGTTCGCGCCGTGGACCCGTGACGGCCACATTCGCGCCGACATCATCCAGATCGCCCCGGACGTGTCCGGTCTGATCCAGCAGGTTGAAGTGAAAGACAACCAGTTGATCAAGCGCGGCCAGGTGCTGTTCAGTATCGACCAGGATCGCTTCAAACTGGCACTGCGTCAGGCCAAAGCGGCTGTCGCCGACCGCGAAGAAACCCTCGCCCAGGCCCAGCGTGAAGCCAAGCGTAACCGTGGCCTCGGCAACCTCGTGCCCGCCGAGCAACTGGAAGAAAGCCAGTCGAAGGTCGCCCGCGCGCAATCGGCACTGGCCGAAGCCATGGTCGCTGTGGACAGTGCCCAGCTCAACCTCGACCGCTCGGTGATTCGCAGTCCGGTGGACGGCTACGTCAACGACCGCGCGCCGCGTCCGCAGGAATTCGTCACCGCCGGGCGTCCGGTGTTGTCAGTCGTCGACAGCAACTCCTTTCACATCGACGGCTATTTCGAAGAAACCAAACTCGACGGCATTCATGTCGGTCAGTCGGTGGATATCCGGGTGATCGGCGACCGTGCGAAATTGCGCGGGCATGTCGAAAGCATCGTCGCCGGTATCGAAGACCGCGACCGCACCAGCGGCAGCAACCTGCTGCCGAACGTCAACCCGGCGTTCAGCTGGGTGCGGCTGGCGCAGCGGATTCCGGTACGAATTGCCTTTGATGACGTGCCGGAAGATTTCCGCATGATCGCCGGGCGTACCGCGACCGTTTCGATCATCGACGATCAGCCACGCGACGAACGTAAACAGGAGCCTGCGCAATGAGCAGGGCGCTGATGATCGCCGGGTTGGGCGTGATGCTGTCGGCCTGTCAGATGGTCGGGCCGGACTATCACGTGCCAGAAAACGCGGCCGTGCAACGCAAGGATTTTCAGGGTGAGCTGGCCGTCGCGGGCAAACCGGTGGTGTCGGCACCCGTGCCGGCGGATTGGTGGCGGCTGTATAAAGATCCGCGCCTCGATCAACTGGTGCAGCAGGCCATGGCTTCCAACACCGATCTGCGCGTCGCCGCTGCCAATTTGCAGCGGGCCCGTGCGCAGGTCGATGAGGCCGAAGCGGCCGGTGGCTGGAGCGGCGGGGTGAAAATGGGCGCCCAGCGGTTGCAGGAGTCCGGTCAGGCCTTCCTGTTGCCGGAAAAAGTCCCGGTCGCCAACATCGGCGATATCGGCATCAGCGCCTCGTATCAGTTCGATCTGTGGGGCACCTTGCAGCGTGGCATCGAAGGCGCCAAGGCCAATGCCGACGCGACCCAAGCTGCAGCGGATACCGCACGGATCACCTTGGTGGCAGATGTGGTGCGCGCTTACACCCAGGTCTGCGCAGCCAACGAAGAACGGGAAATCGCCCAGCATTCCCTCGACCTGCAATCCCAAGGCACCACGTTGATTCAGCGTCTGCGCGACGCCGGTCGTGGCGATGAAACCCAGGTCACCCGTTCGCAAACCCAATTCAAATCCCTGCGCGCCGAGATGCCGCGCTATGAAGCCGCGCGTCAGGCCGGGTTGTTCCGGCTGTCGATGCTGCTGGCGAAACCGGTCGATCAGTTGCCGGCAGGCACCGCCACGTGCGATGAACTGCCGAAAATCGCTCAATTGGTGCCGGTCGGTGACGGTGCCGCGCTGCTCAAGCGTCGCCCGGACATTCGCCAGGCCGAACGCCGTCTGGCCGCCGCAACTGCCGGAATCGGTATCGCCACCGGCGAGCTGTACCCGGACATCAGCATAGGCGCGACCATCGGCACCGTCGGTATTCTTGATGACCTCGGTGATCCGTCGACCAACCGCTGGGGCTTCGGTCCGTCGCTGAGCTGGAAAGTACCGACCAACGGCGCCCGTGCACGCATTCGCGAAGCGGAAGCGACGACCCAGGGCGCCCTGGCGCATTTCGACGGCGTGGTGCTCAACGCCATTCGCGAAACCCAGACCGGTCTGGCGCAGTACAGCGCGCTGCTGCAACGCCGTGATGCGCTGGCTGATGCCGAGCAGTCGGCGAAACTCGCTGCCGACCAGACCCACCGCTTCTTCCAGGCCGGCCGCGAGTCATTCCTGGCGGACCTGCAAGCGACCCGCACCTACACCGACGTCACCGCGCAACTGGCCGCCGCCAATACCCAGGTTGCGATGAGCCAGATCGATTTGTTCCTCGCCCTGGGCGGCGGTTGGGAAAGCGGACGAACGCACGCTGCAAGCCCCGGCAAACCCTGAGGCCGTTGCTATGCTTTGAAGTGTTGGAAGGGCGCCCCGTGCAAAGCACCCTTCCAGCGCACATTGCTAGCGCTGGTCTAGGGGAAACCAATAATGAAAAACCCTTACGCTCTCGGCTTCTGGTGCGCCCTGGTCGCACTGGTGCTGCTGTCGGCCACCTATTTCTACGGCATCATGCTGGCCCATCAGATCGACAAGGCCATGATCTTCCTCGACAGCGCCGTCGCGCTGATCGCGGTCATGGCAATCGTTGTGGTGGCCTGGGCGTCGGTGCAAGTGCAGCGGGTCAAGAAACGGCAGCTTGAACAGGGCAAGACCCTGGTGCTGATCTGGGACACCAAAGTCGCCCTGCGCCGGGTCGAAACCGTGTTCGACCGGTATTTCTGGGGCAGCTACTGGCAGCCGGGGCGCACGTTCGCTGAGGTCATGGGCGAACTCACCGGCACGCCGCTGGAAAAAAGCCTCGAGGCGCTGAAAAAGCAGTGCCTGGAGCTCGACAAGCAGATCGCCGACGAGGGCTGGCACTGGCTCAACAATGCCCGTGAATTGTCCGATGTCGCCACGGCCATGGCCCGCGAGCGCTACCAACTGGATTTCTGCGATCCGCGCGCTGACGGGCCGGGCGGGGCGGTGATCGATCGGGATTTTGAAGTGCTGGTGTACACCTGGACTGCGCGGCTCAAAAGCTTTGATCATCAGCTCGATGAGATCGAGGTTCAGTATTCATGAATGGCGTTTGAATCATCTGGCCGCTTCGCGAGCAAGCCCGCTCCCACAGGTACGGCGTTGTCCCTGTGGGAGCGGGCTTGCTCGCGAAGGCGGCTACATCAACAGCGAAACTCTCAATGCCCGCCCACTGTCCACTCTCCCCATAGACACTCTTTAACCTTTAAACATTGGGCCACCACCCGCGCCCAGTGCTAATCTCCACCGCTAATTTCAGCGGAGTCGAGCCGCGACCCGGTCACGGGTTCAGGGAAGACGACCACACTCACAGCCACGGAAATCGATCAGGTCATTCATGAATAAATCAGCAGGCGTGCTCCTCGGAATTGTTGTTGCCATCGGCGCGATCAGCGCAGGCGGGGCCTGGTACACCGGGACCAAAATCGAAGGCGTGCTGAACAACGCCGTCAGCAACGCCAACAAAGAGCTGCAAACCGCCATGGCCGGCTCCAACGGCACCGCGTCGCTGGAACTGGTGTCGCTGGAACGTCACACCTTCACCAGCACCGCGCACTACCGCCTCAAGGGCGAAGGCGAGATGTTTGGCGACAAGCCGGTCGAATTGCTCTTCGTCGATCACATCGAACACGGCCCGCTGCCGTTCTCGCGTCTGGTATCGCTGAAGTGGCTGCCGGTCATGGCCACCAGCAACTACGAACTGGAAAAGAGCCCGGCCACCGAAAAATGGTTCGCCGCCACCAATGGCGCCGCGCCGCTCAAGGGCGTGACCAGCATCGGCTACGACGAATCCACCACCAGCTCCCTCGAACTGCTGCCGTTTGAAACCGCACTGGACGAACAATCGAGCCTGAAGTTTTCTGGCCTGACCATGGACATCTCCGCCAGTGCCCAGGCGCAAAAGGTCAAAGCCAACGGTTACATGGACAACCTGAAACTGGTCACGGTGGCTGAAGATCAGGCGCCGGTGCAGGTCGAGCTCAAAGGCCTGACCCTGGCCAGCAACCTCGCCAAAAGCAGCTACGGCTACTACACCGGCGAAAACACTCTGGAGCTGACCGACAGCAAAACCACCTTCGGGCCCAAGCAATCGGTGCTGGGTGTGAAGAAATTCGAAATGAAGAACCTCACCGAAGAAAGCGGCAGCAATGCGTCCGGTCGTGCTGACTACAAGATTGGCGAAATCAGCCTTAACGACAAGAAAATCGGCTCGGCGAACATGGCCATGAGCCTGAAAAATCTCGACATTCCGTCGACGATGTCGCTGATGCAGATCTACCAGACCAAACTGCAGCCATACGAGAAAGCCGCTGCCGAGGCCGCCGCTCAAGGTCTGCCAGCGCCAGAGCTGAACCTCACCGAAGCGGAAAGTGCGCAAGTCAAAGCCGACCTGCAAAAACTCCTGGCGGCCGGCCCGCAGATTGCCCTGGAAAACCTCTCGTTCAATACCGCCAACGGTGAGAGCCGCGCCAACCTGGTCATCGACCTGACCAAGCCGCAATCGATGGATCTGCCGCCGGATCAACTGGGCAAACAATTGATCGCACTGCTTGACCTCAATATCCAGGTGTCCAAGCCAATGCTGGTCGATCTGCTTAGCGTGCAGGCGCAACTCGATGGTCAGACCGATGCGAAAGCCATCGTCGATCAGTCAAAAGAAGCGGCTGACATGTTCGCAGGCATGGCAGTCGGTTCGCAGTTGGCAGTTGTCGAGGGCACCAACGTGGTGACCAAGCTGCATTACGCCGCCAATCAGGTCGAATTCAACGGCCAGAAGATGACCGTCGAGCAGTTCGTCAGCTTCCTGATGAGCAAGTTCGCAGGCGTCACGCAAGTGCAGTAATTCTGCGTCGTTAATAGCAACGCCCGGCCTCTGCTGAACAGACGCCGGGCGTTTTGCTGTCTGGCGTTCGGGTTTCGGTCCTCCGGCTGAGCCGTTCTCGGGAATCTGAACAATTATTGTGTTCTGAGGATTGGTCGACGTCTGCGTGCAAGACTGCCTGACTAAGCTTGGCCGTTGGATGTGCATGGGCGGCCACCGTTACGAATGGGCAAGGAGGGCATCGCGACCCGGCTGGCCATGTAAGGATGCTGACGAATGCCGCGTATTGATGTTCCTGTACTGCATCGTGGTTTACGCCCTTTGTTTCGTGTTGCGCTGTGCAGCCAGTTGCTCTGGCCGGCACTGGCGCTCGCCGATACACCCTATGATCAGATGGTGCGCGACGCCCGTGCCGGGCAGTACACGCCTGCGCTGACGGTCTTGCGTCAGGTCCCGCCGGGGCAGTCAACCAACGGGCAGATCAGCGATCACATGCAAATCGCCAGTTGGGCGGGCCTCGACGCCGAAGTGGTGCAGGTCTATGAAACCCAGGGTCGCGACCGTGTGCTGCCGGTGCAGGCGCTGACCGCCACCGCTCGCGCCTATCGCAACCTCAAACGCTGGGATCAGGCCACTCGGGTGTACAACAAGGCCCTGGCGCTGGAGCCGGACAACGCCGATCTGCAACTCGGTCTGGCCTTGACCCAGGCCGATGCCGGCAAGCCCGACGAAGCGGTGACTCGCGCCAAGGCGCTGGTCGCAGCCAAACCCGATGATCCTTCTCGCCGTCTCGCGCTGGGCTACGCGCTGACCCGTGCCGGCAAGCAATACGACGCGCTGTTCGAATACGATCAAGCCTTCAAACGCGCCGGCAGCAAACCCGAAGTCGCCAGCGAATACGTGGTCGCCCTGCAAAAGGCGCGTCTGCCGGAACCGGCGCTGCGTCTGGCCAATCAACGTCCGGGCCTGATCGATCCGGTGACCCGGCGCCGCCTCGAAGGCGATCTGGCCGCCGAACGCGTGCGCCTCGCCGAACTCGCCACTCGCAGCGAAAAAGAGCGCTACGTCATCGCTGACCGCGCGCTGGCCGACTACGACAAATTGCTCGCCACCTGGGCGCCGGATGCCACTGCCCATGACGACGTGACCCGCTGGCGCATCGACCGCATGGGCGCGCTCAAGGCCCGGGCGCGCACCGCCGACGTCATCAGTGAATACCAGAAACTGCAAGCCGAAGGCGTGAAGATTCCGACTTACGCCCTGCGCTGGGTCGCGTCGTCTTACCTCGATCAGCGCGAGCCGGAAATCGCCACTGACCTCTACCGTCAGGTGCTTTCGGCGTCGGACGCCGATGTCGGTGATCGCCTCGAAGACAGCGCGGCGCTGTACTACTCGCTGCTCGAAAGCGACCGCGCCGATGAAGCGCGCAAGGTCGCCGAAGACCTGGCCAAATCCCAGCGTCCGCGCATCGAGCTAAAGGGCTTGCCAATCGGCAATCCTAACGATGAGTGGATGGACGCCCAGCAACTCGCTGCGCAGGCCGGCACTTACGGCTCCGATTTACCGCACGGTGAAGAGCGTTTGCAGACGCTGGTCGATCAGGCGCCGGGCAACATCGGCTTGCGTCTGGCCCAAGCCGATCTGTACCTGGCTCGCAACTGGCCGCGCCGCGCAGAAATGCAGCTCAAGGAAACCGAGAGCATAGTGCCGCGCGACATGGGCCTGGAAATTGCCCAGGCGCGCACGGCGATGGAACTGCAGGAATGGCGGCAAATGGATGCGCTGACCGACGATGTCGTCGCGCGGAATCCGGATAACCGCCAGGTTCAGCGTCTGGCCCGCGAGCGCGAAGTCCACGACATGTCCGAGCTGCGCGTCGAAGCCTACGGCGGCAAGGCCAACGGCGGTGGCGACAGCGACGCTGGCGCCGTCAGCGGCAGCCGCGACTTCGGTATTCAGAGCACCCTTTACAGCCCGCCGATTGATGAAGACTGGCGGGTGTTTGCCGGGGTCGGCTATGCCACCGGCGACTTTACCGAAGGTACCGGCCACCACCGTTTCCAGCGCGTTGGCCTGGAGCGGCGCACCCGCGACATGACCCTCGAAGCCGAAGTCTCCAATCACGATTATGGCTACGGTGACAAACAGGGCGCGCGGCTGGCAATCGCCCGTGACATCAACGATCACTGGCAGTATGGCGGCAGCCTCCAATACCTCTCGGCTGAAACACCGCTGCGCGCGCTCAACAGCGACATCAAGGCCAACGGCGGCAGCGGTTTCATCCGCTGGCGCGGCAACGAAAGTCGCGAGTGGCGCCTGTCGGTCAGCCCGTCGCACTTCAGCGACGGCAACAACCGCGTCGAGGCTTTGCTGACCGGTCGCGAGGGCATCTACAGCGCGCCGAACCTGCAGGTCGATGCAGGCCTGGAAGTCGGCACCAGCCATAACTCGAAGTCCGATGACGTGCCGTACTTCAACCCAAAATCCGACTTCAGCGTGATGCCGCTGGTCAACGTCAATCACGTGCTCTACCACCGCTATGAGACGTCCTGGAGCCAGCAATTCCAGGCTGGCGCGGGTACTTACAGCCAGCGTGATCACGGCACTGGCGGCATGGCGTTGCTCGGTTACGGCCAGCGTTATGCCTGGAACGACGTGTTCGAGGTGGGCGGTTTGTTCAGTGTGATCAACCGGCCCTACGACGGTGATCGGGAGACCGATCTGCGTCTGCTCGTCGACCTCACTTTCCGCTTCTAGAAGAGTTTGAAGATGCCTTTGATTTCGCGTTTCATCCTTCTGCTGGGAGTGCTGTTGATCAGCGCTTGCGCCCAGCAAGCTCCGGCCTTCACACCGCCGTCCGAGCGTCCGCTGGCGGCCAGTGAAAAACCGTGGCCGAAAAACCACGTGCTCGGCATTGCCTACCACGATGTCGAAGACCGCGACCCCGATCAGGCCGTGGTCGCCGTGCGCACCGAGCGCATGATCGAACAACTCGCCTGGCTGCGCGAGAACGGCTACAAGCCGGTGACGGTCGATCAGATCATGGCCGCGCGCAAGGGCGGCCCGGCGTTACCGGCCAAGGCGATTCTGCTCAGCTTCGACGACGGTTATTCGAGCTTTTACACCCGCGTGCTGCCGGTGCTGCGCGCCTACAACTGGCCCGCGCTGCTGGCGCCGGTGGGCAGCTGGATCGATACCCCGCTCAATCAACCGGTGGATTTTGCCGGTGCGCCGCGTGCGCGTTCAGACTTTCTGACCTGGGATCAGGTGCGCGAGATTTCCCGGTCCGGTCTGGTGGAAATCGCTGCCCATACCGATGCCAATCACAAGGGCATCCTCGCCAATCCGCAAGGCAACCTGCAGCCTGCCGCCGCGACCCGGCGTTACGATCCGGCGACCAAACGCTATGAATCCGAGGCCGAATTCCAGGCCCGGATTCGCATCGACGTGAACAACATCTCGGAGAAAATCCGCAAGGTTACTGGCAAGAAACCGCGCGTCTGGGTCTGGCCTTACGGCACCGCCGACGGCACCTCGCTGACCGTGGTGGGCGAGGAGGGCTACGAAATGGCCCTGACCCTCGACGACGGTCTCGACACCCTCGACAACCTGATGAGCAGTCCGCGTTTCCTCGTTGCCTCCGACCCCGATGGCGAGCACTTCGCCAACAGCGTCGTCGGCGTGCAATCGAATTTCGCCATGCGCGTGGTGCATGTGGATCTGGACAACGTCTACGATCCTGACCCGGCGCAGCAGGACATCAACCTCGGCAAACTGGTCCAGCGCATGGCTGACATGGGCGCCAACACGGTGTTCCTGCAAGCCTTCGCCGACCCCAAGGGCGATGGTTTGGTGCACTCGCTGTACTTCCCCAACCGCCACTTGCCGGTGCGCGCCGATATCTTCGACCGCGTGGCCTGGCAATTACGCACCCGCGCCCATGTGAAAGTCTTTGCCTGGATGCCGGTGCTGAGTTTCGGCCTCGACTCTAAACTGCCGCGCGTTACCCGCTGGGACCCGAAAACCGGCATCACGGCGGTCGATCCCGACCAGTACCAGCGCCTGTCACCGTTCGACCCGGAGGTGCGGCGGATCATCGGTGAAATCTACGAAGACGTCGCGCGGCTGACGTCGGTCGACGGCATTCTTTATCACGATGACGCGGTACTCTCGGACTTCGAAGACGCCAGCCCCGAGGCCTTGAAAACCTATGCCGCCCACGGCTTGCCAGGTTCGATTGCGGCGCTGCGCGATGACCCGGCGGCCATGCAGCGCTGGACCCGTTTCAAGAGCCAATACCTCATCGATTTCACCAACGAGCTGACGGCCAAGGTTCGCGCCATTCGTGGCCCGCAGGTGCTGACTGCACGCAATATTTTCGCCGAGCCGATGCTCAATCCCGAGAGCGAAGCGTGGTTTGCGCAGAACCTCGACGACTTCCTCGTGACCTACGACTGGACGGCGCCGATGGCCATGCCGTTGATGGAAAAACAAACCCAGGCGCAATCCGGCCCTTGGCTGGAAGCGCTGGTAGCCACGGTCAGGAAACGCCCTGGGGCACTGGATCGCACAGTGTTCGAATTGCAGGCGCGGGACTGGACGAAAAAGGATCAGGCCGACATCGACGGTGCGCATCTGGCGGACTGGATGGGCCGTCTCAAGCGTCAAGGCGCGACCAGTTTCGGTTACTACCCGGACAACTTCCTCGACAACCTGCCGGACCTGAAAACCGTAAGGCCTGCGCTTTCCAACAAATGGAATCCATAACATGCTGGATAGACTGTTAGCCCTGCTTGTTCTGGCGCTCGTACTCGGCCTGCCGCTGGGCCTGATCTTCCTGGTCACCGGGCAGTTCCTGATGGACTTCGTGTTCTTCTACCCGTTGTTCATGTCCGGGTTGTGGATTTCTGGCGGTCTGTATTTCTGGCTGCATTGGGAGCGCCACTGGCCCTGGAAAGACGACACGCTGCCGCCCCCGCTGGAAGGCGAGCCGCTGATCTCGATCCTGATCCCTTGCTACAACGAAGGCGAGAACGCCGCCGACACGATCCACGCGGCACTGGCCCAGCATTACCCGAACATCGAAGTCATCGCGATCAATGACGGCTCCAAGGACAACACGGCCGAGGTGCTCGACGCACTGGCCAAGGAAGATCCGCGCCTGCGGGTGCTGCACCTGGCGGAAAACCAGGGCAAGGCTGTCGCTCTGCGCATGGGCGCCATTGCTGCGCGCAGTGAGTATCTGGTGTGCATCGACGGTGACGCGCTGCTGGCGCCGAACACGGCGGCCTATCTGGTCGCACCGATGCTGGATAACGCCCGCCTCGGCGCGGTGACCGGCAACCCGCGGATTCGCACGCGGTCGACGCTGGTCGGGCGGGTGCAGGTCGGCGAGTTCTCCTCGATCATCGGCCTGATCAAACGCACGCAGCGGGTGTTCGGGCGGATCTTCACCGTGTCCGGCGTGATCGTCGCGTTCCGCCGTTCGGCGCTGAACCGGGTCGGCTACTGGAGCCCGGACATGATCACCGAAGACATCGACATCAGCTGGAAGCTGCAACTCGATCACTGGAGCATCTTCTACGAGCCCCGCGCACTGTGCTGGATTCTGATGCCGGAAACCCTTGGCGGCTTGTGGAAGCAGCGGCTGCGCTGGGCTCAGGGCGGTGCCGAAGTGCTGTTCAAGAACATTCGCGGCATCTGGCAGTACCGCCATCGTTACCTGTGGCCGCTGCTGTTCGAATACTGTCTGTCGACCGGTTGGGCCTTCACGTTCCTGCTGTCAGTGATTTTCTGGGGCGTGGGCAAGTTCGTGGTGATGCCGGAGGCCATCGCTGTTGATCACTTGATGCCGCCGGCGTTTACCGGATTGTTGCTGGCCTTCGTCTGCCTGGTGCAGTTCGCCGTCAGCATCATCATCGACCGCCGTTACGAACCCGGGCTGGGCAGGACCATGTTCTGGGTGGTCTGGTACCCGATTGCGTTCTGGTTCGTCAGCCTGCTGACCACGCTGGTGAGCTTTCCCAAAGTATTGTTCGGCCAACATCAGAAACGTGCGCGTTGGGTCAGTCCCGACCGTGGCATCAAACCGATCGGGGACGACGAAGAGGAGGTCATCAAATGAAAATCATCCGGACCCGCCAGCGACCATTTCTGGTCGTGGTCGATGTGTTCCTCACGGTAGTGGCGTGGGTCGGCCTGCTGTTTCTGCTGGTACGTGGACTCTGGCCGTTGATCGAAACCCACACCGCTGGGCCGCGCATCGACAACCCGGCGTTCGACGCGCTGGGAACGTTGCAGATTTACCTGTGGGTGGCGCTGGTCAACGCGGTCATCCTGATTGGCTGGGCGCGCTATCAACAGCGCAAAAGTCGCAGCTTCGCCCAGCGCCGTTTGCCGTCGCCGGTGATTGACGATGAAGGGCTGAGCAAGAGTTTCAAACTCTGCGATGAACGCTTGCAGAAATTGCGCACGCCCGGGGTGATGACCATCCATAACGATCAGGAAGGTGATATCAGTCATGTGGTGACGCATTTCTGGCCGGTGCAGCAGGAGAAATTGCCACCGCCACTGGCACCGCTGGAGCATCCGCGAGTGATCTTTCTGCATGCCGAAGATGACGATAACCGTGAGCCTCTGCCGCGTTGATTGATTGCTCCCATGCTCCCGCGTGGGAGCAATCAAGCACGATCAGCGCGGGTCAGGCCTGGATCAGTGCCCAGGCTTCCTCCATCGGCAAGGGCTGCTTCATCCGCTCGGCCAGCAAGGCCATGGCGCGTTCCTTTTCGCAGGCGACTGCGGCGACCAACACACCATTGCGGCCAAACAGGCCAATGAACGGTGGATGTTCGGGCTCGCCAAGAAACTCCACCTCATCCCAATGCTCGGCGTGTCCGAGGTAGTCGTAGTTCTTGCCGAAATGCCAGGTCCAGAAAAACGGCACGTCGAGGTAATGTTCTTCGCCACCGAGCATATTGGCAGCGGCGATGCGTGCGTGTTGCTGGGCCAGGCGCCAGTGTTCGATGCGCTGCAACTGGCCGTTCAGCGCAAACGTGGCGATGTCGCCGATGGCCCAAAGATTTTCGCTCACGCGCATCCCGCCATCTACGCGCAGTGACTGGTCCTTTTCCCTTGGCAGTGACGCGAATGCTTCTGTCGCCGGATGAACGCCAACCCCGGCCAATATCAGATCCGCCGAGAGCTTTAATCCATTGCTGAGCAATACCGCTTCGACTTTGCCGTCGCCAATGATTGCTGTCGCCTCATGATCGTCGATGAATTTCACGCCATGTTCTTCATGCAGTGAGCGGATGGCCTTGCCCACGGCGTCACCGAATTGAGCGGCGAAGGGGATGGCGTGGCGGGCGAGCACGGTGACGTCGAGGCCATGCTGGCGCAGGGCCGAAGCGCATTCGAGGGCGATGAAACTGTCGCCGATGACCACTGCGCGTTGATCAGGGCTGGCGGCATTCATGATCTGTGCAGCCTGAGCTTTTGAGCGCAGCACGAAGACTTGCGGCAGGTCGGCACCGGGCAATTCCAATCGGTTCGGCTCTCCACCAGTGGCCAGCACAGCGGCGTCGTAGCGCAGGGGCTGGCCATCGCGCAGATGCAAAATCCTGTTTGCGGCGTCGAGCGAGATAAGCTCGTTCTCCAGTCGTTCGATGCGCTGTTCTGTATAGAAATTGTCATCTCGCAGCGGCGCCGTCTCCTCGGGCGGCATTTCCCCGGCGAGGACAAATTTGCTCAGCACCGTGCGGTCGTAACCGGCATCGGCCTCGCGGTCGATCATGACGATGCGACCACCGAAACCCTTTTCCCGCAGCGCCGCCGCACACGCGGTGCCAGCCGCGCCCGCGCCGACGATCACGAACGTGCGCGGATCATCCGCCGGTGGGGTGTGCGTATCCGGCAACGGTTGGTCATCGATCCACACCTCGTCGCCGCGCAACTCCAGTGGATATCGCTTGAGGCTGTCGAGGGCGGGCGGCTCACACAACGCGCCGTCTTCGGCGCGAAAAGCGGCCTTGTGCCACGGGCAGATCAACCGTCCGTGACACAAGGCGCCGTCAGCCAACGGCGCGCCGGCATGTGGGCATTCGCCCTGAAAGGCACGCAACTGCTCGCCTGCGCGCAGCAGCACAATCTTGCAGTCGCCGATTTCCACTTGCAGGCCACGGTCTTGCGGGACATCGGCGATACGGGCGACTCGGTGCAGGGACATGCTCGGCTTCCTCGCGGGTATTTCTCTTGTGAGTTTGCGCAGCCGTGCGAGGTTCAGCCATTTGCCACTGCCACCGCACGAACGGTACGGCTATAGTTTGCAGGCCGCCGACGGCCCAACTGCACAAGGTGCTCCCGGAATGACCCGATTGACCTCTCTCAACCCTTGGCTCGCCGCCGTTGCTGTCGCCCTTTGCGTGCAGTTTCCGGCGCAGGCCCAAGAGCGTTTCACCCTGAGCATCCCGGGTGTGTCCGATAACCGTCTGTTCACTGCGGCTGCGGCCAGCGATGCGCCCGGTTGCGGTGGCAAGAACCAGTCGCCGGCGTTGAGCTGGAACGCCGGCCCTGCGGGCACCCAGAGCTACGCCATTGTCATGCACGATCCGGACGGCCAGAAAGGTTTGGGCGTCGATCACTGGATTCACTACGGCATCAAGTCCACCACGCACCAGATTGCGGCGGGTGTCGGCGCCAAGTCCGCGTTCGAAGGCGTCGGCGGCACCAACAGCAAGGGCAACACCCATTACATGGGCCCATGCCCGCCAGTGGGCGACAGTGCGCACCACTACATCATCCAGATCTACGCGCTGGATCTGGCTCCGGATGCCTTGCCCGCCGGTCTGAGCCGCGCCGAGCTGATGGAAAAAATCAAAGGCCATGTGCTGCGTAACAGCAGTGTGGTGCGGCGTTATCACCGCTGAAAAAATTTTTGGCGGCGTTTAACCCGAACTGAAAGGGCTGCCCGTCTCAGTGGATGAATGATCAATTTCATCCCGAGGTCAGCCCCCATGTCACTTCCTCTTCTACGTCCAGTTGCGGTCGGTGTGCTGCTGGCGCTTGTCGGTTGCGGTGTTTCTTCCAAACCCGATTCCGCTGCTGTGCCAGCGCCGGCGCAGCCGCAAGTGCTGGTTCAGCAGGAAGCGATGCCGGTCGCTGGCGCGCAGGCCAAGCGCGTGGCACATCCGGCACCGGTTGCCGGTTTCGCCGTGATGCCGTCTGCGGACAGTTATCCACAGGGTTATCGCGATGAGCCGCGCGAGCAATATCAGGCGCTGGTCGATAACCCGATCCATAGCGTTGCCGAAACCCCGGTTTCAACCTTCAGTGCTGACGTCGATACCGGCGCCTATGCCAATGTCCGCCGCATGCTCAATCAGGGCCGTCTGCCTCCGGAAGGTGCCGTGCGGCTGGAGGAAATGGTCAATTACTTCCCCTACGACTACGCGTTACCCAGCGATGGCTCGCCGTTTGGCGTGACCACCGAACTGGCCGTCGCCCCGTGGAACCCGCACACCCGCTTGTTGCGTATTGGCATCAAGGCTTCCGACCTCACCGTGGCGGAACTGGCCCCGGCCAACCTGGTGTTTCTGGTGGATGTGTCCGGTTCGATGGATCGCCGCGAAGGCCTGCCGATGGTTAAAAGCACGCTGAAATTACTGGTCGATCAATTGCGCAACCAGGATCGAGTGTCACTGGTGGTGTATGCCGGCGAATCCAGAGTGGTGCTGGAGCCGACTTCCGGACGGGAGAAAGCGAAAATTCGTACAGCCATCGAGCAATTGACCGCCGGCGGTTCCACCGCAGGTGCCTCCGGTATCGAACTGGCCTACCAAATGGCACAGCAGGCCTTTATCCCTAAAGGGATCAATCGCATCCTGTTGGCCACCGACGGTGACTTCAATGTCGGCATCAGCGACTTCGACAGCCTCAAGCACATGGCTGTGGATAAACGCAAAACCGGGATTTCGCTGACGACCCTGGGTTTCGGTGTGGATAACTACAATGAACACCTGATGGAACAACTGGCCGACGCCGGCGATGGCAACTATGCCTACATCGACAACCTGCGCGAGGCGCGCAAAGTGCTGGTGGATCAATTGAGCTCGACCCTCGCCGTGGTGGCGAAAAACGTCAAGTTGCAGGTGGAATTCAACCCGGCGCAGGTCAGTGAATATCGTCTGCTCGGCTACGAAAACCGCGCGTTGAAGCGTGAGGATTTCAGCAATGACAAAGTCGATGCCGGCGAAATCGGCGCAGGACACACGGTGACCGCGTTGTACGAAATTGTTCCGGCGGGTGAGAAGGGGTGGCTGGAGCCGCTGCGTTACGGCAAGTCGGAGTCGGTTGTTTCGCGGCAAAATGGAGAATTGGCAATGCTGCGCGTGCGTTATCAACCGCCCGAAGGTGGGAAAAGTCTGTTGATTGAGCGTCCAATTGCCAATCAGGTCGCAACCGCCAGCGAGGATCTGCGTTTTGCTGCTGCGGTCGCGGCATTTTCCCAGCAACTCAAGGAGGATCGTTATACCGGCGACTTCAACCTGCAAGACACCGAAGCACTGGCCCGTGGTGCTCGTGGCGATGATCGCTTCGGCTTGCGCAACGAGTTCGTGCAACTGATCGAGCTGGCGCAGAGCCTGCGTATCTCGACCGCAGCGAACGTGCAGCCCGCTGAGCGACGGATTGAATAAGTGAGTCGTCTGAAAGGCTTCATCAGTCAGCTGTTTGCCTGCGCAGACAGCTCAACCGCCAGCAGCGATGAATCGCTGCTGGCGCGTTATCGCGAGGGCGACAGCGCGGCGTTCGAGATCTTGTACGCCCGCCATCGGCAGGGGTTGTATCGGTTTTTACTGGGGTTGAGCGGCAAGCCGGACCTGGCCGACGAAGTGTTCCAGGACACCTGGCTGAGCCTGATCCGCAGCGCCAGTCAGCCACAAGGCAGGGCGACTTTTCGCACATGGCTGTTCCAGATCGCCCGCAATCGCCTGATTGACCATTGGCGCAAACACGGCGCCCGGCAACCGCTGCACGACAGCTATGACGAACAAAGCCACGCGGTCAGCGATGAGGCGAATGATCCCGAACAACTGCTGAGCCTCAGCCGCGATAGCCAACGCCTGGAAAGCGCCCTGCAAATCCTGCCCGCTGATCAGCGCGAAGTGTTCCTGCTGCGTGCCCACGGCGATCTCGACCTGGCGCAAATCGCCAGCCTCACCGAAACACCGCTGGAAACCGTCAAAAGCCGCTTGCGCTACGCCCAGCAAAAACTGCGTCGGCTGCTGGCCGAGGAGGTACTGACATGACTGACGCCCGCCAGACACCCGAAGATCAACTGCTCAAGCATTACCGCGAACAGCACAACGCCGAGCCGCCAGCGCACCTCGATGCGTTTATCCTCAACGCGGCCCGTCGCGAGGTCCCGACGCCCAGACCAAGCCTGTTGCAACGCTGGCTCGATGCATGCCGCAAACCACGCTGGCAAGTCGCGTTCGCCAGTCTTGTTGGCGTCGCCCTGATGTTGTCGCTGGTGCAGCGCGCGCCCGAACCGCAAGGGCAATTCGACTTTGCCCCGGCAGCGAAACCCGCCGCACCGCTGGCGCGCAAGCAAGCGCCTGAAGCATTGTCCGCGCCTGCAGGAGCCATGCCCGCGCCCGCACCGATGGCAGAAATGGCTGCGCCCATGCAAAGCGAAGCCATCAGCGCTGACCAAGCCAGACTCAGCAAACGTGCCGCCGCCCCCGCCAATGGCCTCGATGCACAACTACGCGAAGTCCTGCGTCTGCGCGAAACCGGCCAATCGCAAGCGGCCGACAGCCTGTTCAACAACCTGCACAAACGCTACCCGAACACTGATCTCGACGCCCGATTTCAGCAGTTGCAGAAAAAATGACCGCCTCATCCCCGAGCCATTTGGCATTGCCCCGGAAAAACGCGCACTATCGGGTCATTGCCAAGACGCTGGAGGACAACGTGGCAGCAAAAATTGACCGCATTGCCCAACTGCTCAACTGCCCGGACAAGGGCGAAGAGATGCGGCGCGCTATTACCGAGGCACGTAAGGAATTTCTGCTTAACCAGTCACAAGAGGATGTCGTTGATGAAGACGACGTCTTTGAGGAGGAGATTGGGGAAGAGGACGACGATGATTACGATGAGTTTGATTGGACGACGGAGTGACGTCTGTCTTTGCGTCGCCCACAAAAAAGCCCCTGACCATCACAGTCCGGGGCTTTCTCGTTTAAATCAATGGTGCACCAGGCGGGATTCGAACCCACGACCCCTGCCTTCGGAGGGCAGTACTCTATCCAGCTGAGCTACTGGTGCAGCGGGCGACATCATACCTAGGTCGGCTCGGGGCGTCCATGCTGGGTTTGGCGTGGATTGTCAGTGCGCGTGTCGGCTGAAATCGCTGCATTCCATAAAGCTGTAACGTCCTGCAAAACCCTCGCTTGGCGCTTTGGCGGGGTTGATCTAAGGTTTTCATGCGCCGGGGGCTTTTGGCTCGTTGATCTGAAAAAACCGGCAAAAGCGGCGTTTTTGTTCTTTTTTTCGAACGACCTATTGTCCTTTAACCCCTTTGATCCTACGATCCGTTTGAGATTTCAAACGCTCGTTGACGGGGTGTTGAAGCGCCGGTGCTTCGAATCGTGCACTGTTCATGCGCCACACCTGGTCACTGATTTCCCTGACGGCAGCCTTGCGAGGCGCCTTTCTACAATCATAATTTGCTCCGCGCGGGCCGCGGTGCTGTTAAGGAAAGCCGACATGCAGCTTAAAGACACCCTGTTGTTCCGCCAGCAAGCCTTCATTGATGGCGCTTGGGTCGATGCGGACAACGGTCAGACGATCAAGGTCAACAACCCGGCCACCGGCGAAATCCTCGGCACCGTGCCGAAGATGGGCGCTGCCGAAACCCGTCGTGCCATCGAAGCCGCTGACAAGGCGCTGCCGGCATGGCGTGCACTGACCGCCAAGGAGCGTGCCGGCAAGCTGCGTCGCTGGTTCGAACTGATGATCGAAAATCAGGACGACCTCGCGCGCCTGATGACCCTCGAGCAGGGCAAGCCGCTGGCCGAAGCCAAGGGCGAAATCGTTTACGCCGCTTCGTTCATCGAGTGGTTCGCCGAAGAAGCCAAGCGCATCTACGGTGACGTCATACCAGGTCACCAGCCAGACAAGCGCCTGATCGTGATCAAGCAGCCAATCGGCGTGACCGCGGCAATCACCCCGTGGAACTTCCCGGCGGCGATGATCACCCGAAAGGCCGGCCCGGCATTGGCCGCCGGTTGCACCATGGTGCTCAAGCCTGCTTCGCAAACTCCGTTTTCTGCTTTCGCACTGGCCGAACTGGCCCAGCGCGCCGGCATTCCTGCGGGCGTGTTCAGCGTGGTTTCCGGCAGCGCCGGCGACATTGGCAGCGAGCTGACCAGCAACCCGATCGTGCGCAAGCTGTCCTTCACCGGTTCGACCGAAATCGGTCGTCAACTGATGTCGGAATGCGCCAAGGACATCAAGAAAGTCTCGCTGGAACTGGGTGGTAATGCACCGTTCATCGTGTTCGACGACGCCGACCTGGATAAGGCCGTCGAAGGCGCGATCATTTCCAAGTACCGCAACAACGGTCAGACCTGCGTCTGCGCCAACCGTTTGTACATTCAGGATTCGGTCTACGACGCGTTTGCCGAGAAGCTGAAAGTGGCCGTGGCCAAACTGAAGATCGGCAACGGTCTGGAAGACGGCACCACCACTGGCCCGCTGATCGACGAAAAAGCCGTGGCCAAGGTGCAAGAGCACATCGCTGACGCCGTATCCAAAGGCGCAACCGTACTGGCTGGCGGCAAGCAGATGGAAGGCAACTTCTTCGAACCGACCATCCTGACCAACGTGCCGAAAAACGCCGCCGTGGCCAAGGAAGAAACCTTCGGCCCGCTGGCGCCGCTGTTCCGTTTCAAAGACGAAGCCGAAGTGATCGCGATGTCCAACGACACCGAGTTCGGTCTGGCCTCCTACTTCTATGCTCGCGACCTGGGTCGCGTGTTCCGTGTGGCCGAAGCCTTGGAATACGGCATGGTCGGCGTCAATACCGGGCTGATCTCCAACGAAGTCGCGCCATTCGGCGGCATCAAGGCCTCGGGCCTGGGCCGTGAAGGCTCCAAGTACGGCATCGAGGATTACCTGGAAATCAAATACCTCTGCCTGGGCATCTAAGCCCGGACAAGGATCGCTGCAAACGCAAAGGGCACGAGAGCGCTGTCCCTTTGCGTCGTTTCAAACCGGAATTTTCTCTGCGGCCAGGAACGCCGTGGCAGTCGATCATCGCATGCTGCCACCGTCGATTTCTCCCGCTTAATCCTTGAACCACGCCGCCCGATGAGCGGCGAATGAGGACTGTAATGAGCAAGACTAACGCTGAACTGATGGCCCGTCGTACCGCAGCTGTTCCACGTGGTGTCGGCCAGATTCACCCGATCTTCGCTGAATCGGCCAAGAACGCTACCGTGACTGACGTTGAAGGTCGTGAGTTCATCGACTTCGCTGGCGGTATCGCTGTACTGAACACCGGCCACGTTCACCCGAAAATCATTGCCGCCGTGACTGAGCAGCTTAACAAGCTGACCCACACCTGCTTCCAGGTGCTGGCCTACGAGCCCTACGTTGAGCTGTGCGAAAAGATCAACGCCAAGGTGCCAGGTGATTTCGCCAAGAAAACCCTGCTGGTCACCACCGGTTCCGAAGCCGTCGAAAACGCCGTGAAAATCGCCCGTGCCGCCACTGGCCGCGCTGGTGTGATCGCGTTCACCGGTGCTTACCACGGTCGCACCATGATGACCCTGGGCCTGACCGGTAAGGTCGTGCCTTACTCGGCCGGCATGGGCCTGATGCCGGGCGGCATCTTCCGCGCGCTGTACCCGAACGAACTGCACGGCGTGAGCATCGACGACTCGATCGCTTCCATCGAACGCATCTTCAAGAACGACGCCGAGCCGAAAGACATCGCCGCGATCATCATCGAGCCTGTGCAGGGTGAAGGTGGTTTCTACGTCGCGCCGAAAGAATTCATGAAGCGTCTGCGCGCTCTGTGCGACCAGCACGGCATCCTGCTGATCGCTGACGAAGTGCAGACTGGCGCTGGCCGTACCGGTACGTTCTTCGCCATGGAGCAGATGGGCGTTGCTGCCGACCTGACCACCTTCGCCAAATCCATCGCTGGCGGGTTCCCGCTGGCCGGTGTGTGCGGCAAGGCCGAATACATGGACGCCATTGCTCCAGGCGGCCTGGGCGGCACCTACGCCGGCAGCCCGATCGCTTGCGCCGCTGCCCTGGCAGTGATGGAAGTGTTCGAAGAAGAAAACCTGCTGGATCGCTGCAAAGCAGTCGGCGAGCGTCTGGTCACTGGCCTGAAGGCTATCCAGGCCAAGTACCCGGTGATCGGCGAAGTCCGTGCCCTGGGTGCGATGATCGCGGTCGAGCTGTTCGAAAACGGCGACAGCCACAAGCCGAACGCCGCTGCTGTGGCGTCCGTTGTCGCCAAGGCTCGCGACAAGGGTCTGATCCTGCTGTCCTGCGGCACCTACGGTAACGTCCTGCGCGTACTGGTACCGCTGACTTCGCCGGACGAACAACTGGACAAAGGTCTGGCGATCATCGAAGAGTGCTTCTCCGAGCTCTGATCACCCCGTGTGACCTGATCGACAAAAAACCCGCTTCGGCGGGTTTTTTTTGCTCCTTGAAACACATCGACGCATTAGCGCTGTATCGAATCGCCAGCATTGGCTAAGGTTCAGGCATTGCAAGGGAGAGCGCGCATGACTGCCGTTGATTTACCCGCCGTACCAAGAGTGCTGATTGCCGAGGCCGACCCCTGGTCTCGCGACCTGCTCAAACAAGTGCTGTTGAACGTGCGTTGCGATGCACGGCTGGATTTGTGTGCCGATGGTCAGCAAGCGATATCGCTGCTGAGCGAAGTGCCGTATGACCTCGCTATCGTCGATTGGGAGCTGCCCGGCGTCGATGGCTTGAACGTGCTGCGCAGCGTGCGTCAGCGCAAACGCAATCCGCCGTTGCCGTTCATTCTGATGAGCAGCCGCAACGATAGCGCCAGTGTCCGTGAGGCCCTGCCGCTGGCACCGACGGCGTATCTGACCAAACCCCTGAACATGGAAAGCCTGACCGAGCGCTTGCAGGGTTTGCTGCTCCATGCCGGTGAAGAAGTGCTCTGTGAGGTGCCGGCGTTGGCGCCGGGCATGACCTTGTCGGTGTTTCTTGAGCGCCGTCGTGAGCAGGCCGACGGTGCGCCGTTGATGACCGACGTTCAGGTGGCCGTCAAACGCAGCCTTAATCCCGGCGGCCTGGATCTGAAACTGTTGGAAGAAGAGATAAAAACCGATCCACAGATCACCGCAGTGTTGATCGCCGCAGCCAACAGCGCTGCGCAACACCACGGCGCACCGGTGCAAACCCTGGCGCAGGCGCTGCATCGACTGGGCACCGGGCAGAGCATGAATCTGATTCTTGGGCTGGCGCTCAAGCGCAGTGCCAAGCTCAGTGACCCGTGTCTGGCGGATTACGCCGAGCGTTATTGGGGGCTGTCGCTGCACACCGCTGAGTACGCCCGCACGCTGGCGCGTCTGCTCGACCTGGATCAGGAGCGCTGCTATTGCGCGGGCATGCTCCATCGCCTGGGTGACCTGGCGTTGCTGCGTTGCTTGCAGGAATGGCAGCAGGCGGGTGGTGAGCTGGATGAACTGGAGGAAGTCGGCGAAGCGCTGGCGGAGTTTGGCGCGGCTTACGGGTCGGCTCTGCGCACCCGCTGGCGTCTGCCGTTGGAGCTGCGGGAGTTGATTGCGTCGGTCTACCAGCTCGGTGGCGGGGTGTATTCCCGTGAGGCGTTGGTGATGAACATGGCGGCGCAAATGGCACGCCTGACTGAACATGAAGGCATCGAGGAGTTGGCGAAGAGTCGCACGGCGCGATTGCTCAAGATCGGGCTGCCGGAGTTGATGCGGATGCGTAAATAACCCGCACTCACCGGCATGCCAAAGGTGGGAGCGAGCCTGCTCGCTCCCACAGTGGGATTGTGTTGAAGCGAGGGGCGGGGTCAGGCAGAGATGATGCGGTTCTTGCCCTGTCGCTTGGCCTCATACATTGCACCATCTGCGCGGGCGAACAGGCTGTCGAGGCTTTCGTCTTCTTCGGTGAGGCCGGTCAGGCCCTGACTGACGGTGATGCCGAATGTCCGGCCATCATGGCTGAAACGCAACCGCTGAATTTCCTGCTGCAGTCGTTCAGCCACTTGCATGGCCATGTCGGGCGCACATCCTGGAAACACCGCAGCAAACTCTTCACCGCCTATTCGCCCGAACAGATCCCCCCGACGCAACGACCCACGCCCGCACTCGGCAATCCGCTGTAGCACGTTGTCGCCTTCCGGGTGTCCGTAGCTGTCGTTGATTACCTTGAAGTCATCGATATCCAGCAGAAGAAACGCCAGCGGTGAGCCTTGCAGGCGAGCCTTTTCGAACTCATGCTGGGCACATTCGAAGAAATGGCGGCGGTTGCTGCTTTGCGTCAGTACGTCGGTCGTCGCCAGACGATGCAACTCGGTTTCCATTTGCTTCTTGTCGGTGATGTCCTCGGCGATACCGACGATGATCACCGGTTGCCCGGGTTCGTCCTGACGGTTGATGAAGCACTTGTCGCTGAGCCAGCGCACCTGGCCATCAGCGGCGATGATCCGATACTCGCGATCTTCCACCGCGCCCTTGTGCAGCACTTCGGCGAGGCTGCGTTCGGCGTAGTCCAGATCGTCGGGGTAGATGCTGTCGCGCCACTGGTTGTAGTCGGCCAGCAGAAGCGCTGCGGATCGGCCGAAAATCCGTTCATAGGCGGGGCTGACGTAAAGCACCTGCCGGGTTTCCCAGTTGAAGGCCCAGAGCACGGCGTTGACGCTGACCAGCAAAGAGCTGAACAGCTGCTCGCGTTCGCTCAGACGAGCGACTTCGCCTTGGGCGTGCATCAATGCCATAAGGGTTTGTGCGGCTTCAGGCCACTGCGGCAAGGATGAGTCTTGTTGGTTGTTATTGACCATCGGCACCAATCTCAAAAGGCGTGCCGGAAGTCGACAACGGCCACGGTACAACCCGCCGGAGGTGGCGAAGTGTCATTGAGATAGGGGATTGGAGGGGAAGTTCCAAAGGGTGCGCCCGGGTGGCGGGCGCACCGATCAATGGCTTCAGGCCGCTGCTGGACGCAGCGAGTAGGTTTTCAACTGGTCGGCGAACTCACGCAGGGACTGGATGCCGCTGGCCTCTGCTTCATGAATCCACTCCTTGATGGCGGCGAGCATGTCGTGGCCATTTGCGCTGGTCTTGACCCAGATCTGCTGCAAGGCCAGGCGTTTTTCGTAAATTACCTTCAACGACTGACTGTGCTCGAGCATGGTCTGGATGCGCAGGTGGTGACGATCCTCCAGCAGGCTGGTTTCGCGCGACAACAGACGCTTGGCGCGGTGGAACTGGTGCCGTACCGAATGATCGACCTTGGCCAGTTCCTGCTTGACCAGCGGCCCGATCACGAGCTTGCGGTACTGGGCCATGATCTGGAAGCGGTTGTTGAGGATTGCCATCGCGGTGTCCATATCCAGGCTGCCCTTGCCTTCGACGCGGTGGGCAATTGGCGCGACCCGCTGAACCTTGGCCAGATGCAGGAAACTGAAGACCTTGATCCATGCCCAGCCCAGATCGAACTCCCACTTCTTCACCGACAGCTTGGCCGAGTTAGGGTAGGTGTGATGGTTGTTATGCAGCTCTTCGCCGCCGATCAGGATGCCCCATGGCACCAGATTGGTCGCCGCATCGCGGCATTCGAAGTTACGGTAGCCGACGGCATGGCCGAGACCGTTGATCACGCCGGCGGCCCACACTGGAATCCACATCATCTGGATCGCCCAGATGGTGATGCCGATGGTGCCGAACAGCAGCAGGTCGATGACACCCATGATCGCCACACCCAGCAAAGGATAGCGGCTGTAGACGTTGCGCTCGATCCAGTCTTCCGGGCAGTTCTTGCCGTAGATGCGCAGGGTTTCCGGATTCTGCGCTTCAGCGCGGTACAGCTCGGCGCCGGTACGCAACACCGTCGACAAACCCTTGATGACCGGGCTGTGCGGGTCATCCTCGGTTTCGCATTTGGCATGGTGTTTACGGTGGATGGCGGTCCACTCGCGGGTGTTCTGCGCGGTGGTCAGCCACAGCCAGAAACGGAAGAAATGCTTCAGGCCGGCATTCAGCTCAAGGGAGCGATGGGCCGAGTAGCGGTGCAGATAGACCGTGACGGCAACAATCGTCACGTGGGTCATCAGCAGGGTGACTGCGACCAGAGACCAGGCCGACAAGCCAAGAAAACCTTCGTACCACATAGGCTATAGGGCCCTCGATAAAGATAAAAACAGCCGTTGCATTATCACCAAGCACACAGATAAAACCAGTCGCCCTTTCAGATAAGAGTCGCTGGATGTTTCTTGACCTATAATTCCCAACTTTTTGCAGGGACATGGACGGCCGAATGTCTGCCACTTACCGCGATGCCATGCGTGCAGCATTGCTCTATCTCGTGCTTGCCGCCGTCTGGCTGTTGGGTACTGATCATTTATTAAACAATTTCTTCGATAAATCCGTCGATCTTGCCCGGTGGCAACTGATCAACGGTTACATCTTTGCCGCGCTCAGCGCCGGGCTGATCTTCCTGGCGCGGGCGCGCTTGTGCGGATTTCTCGGCATTGGCGCACGGTTGCGCGAGCGTCACGCGGATCGCGAGCGCTTGCGTCAGGCCGCGGCGGTGTTCGATTGCACCCGCGAAGGCGTGCTGGTGACCAATCATCAGGGCCTGATCGTGCACGTCAATCGCGCTTTCATGGCGATCACCGGCTATCAGCGTGAAGAGGTGCTCGGTCAGCAACCGAGCCTGTTCAAATCCGGGCACCATCCGCCGGGTTTCTATCAGGCCATGTTCGCCACACTGGAGTCGCATGGCGAGTGGAGCGGGGAAATCTGGAACCGCCGTAAAAGCGGCGAGATTTATCCACAGTGGCAAACCATCCGCGTCATTCACGATGATCAGGGGCGGCTCAGCCATTACGTCGCGGTGTTCTCCGACATCAGTGCGATCAAGGATTCCGAACACGAATTAAAGCACCTGGCGCACCACGATCCGCTCACCGATCTGCCCAATCGCCTGCTGTTCAGCGACCGCGCCGAGCAGGCGTTGGCGTCGGCGCAGATCCACAAGCGCGGCTGTGCCTTGCTGATGCTCGATCTCGATCACTTCAAAATGATCAACGACAGCCTTGGGCATAACGTTGGCGACCGCTTGCTCAAGGCGGTAGCGGCGCGCCTGCAGGAACTGTCTGGCCCCGGCGTGACCCTGGCGCGCCTCGGCGGCGACGAGTTCGCGGTGCTGGCGGAAAGTTGTCCACAGCTGGTTCAGGCCGCGGCGCTGGCCCAGCGCATTCTCGATGCGCTCAAGGAGCCGTTTCGCATCGAAAGCCATGAACTGTTTATCAACGCCAGCATCGGCATCAGTCTGTTCCCCAGTGATGCATTGAGCGCCGAGCAACTGTTGCGCAATGCCGGTGCCGCCTTGTTCAAGGCCAAGAGCAGCGGGCGCAACGATTATGCCCTGTACACCGAGGAACTCACTGCTCACGCTCAACAACGCGTGGAAATCGCTTTCGAACTGCGCCGCGCGCTGGAGCAGCAGGAACTGCGGGTCTATTACCAACCGGTGCATGACTTGAAAACCAGTCGCCTGATCGGTCTCGAGGCGTTGGTGCGCTGGCAGCATCCGCAGCGTGGCCTGGTCTCGCCAGCCGAGTTCATCCCGATTGCCGAACGCACCGGGCTGATCGCCGAAATCGATGCCTGGGTCATGCAGCAGGCTTGTCGGCAAATGTGCCAATGGCAGCAGGCGGGCATTGCGCTGTCGTTCGTCGCGGTGAATGTCTCGTCGCGTCTGTTCGCCCGGCGTGAGCTGTACCAGCAAGTCGCGCAGGTGCTGCATGACACCGGGCTGAATCCGGCTTATCTGGAGCTGGAAGTCACCGAAAGTGCGGTGATGGATGACCCGGAAGTGGCGCTGGAACAGATGCATCGCCTGCGCGAGTTGGGCGTTCGCCTGGCCATTGACGATTTCGGCACCGGCTACTCGTCGCTGCTGAGACTCAAGCGCTTGCCGGTGCAGAAGCTGAAGATCGATCAGGGTTTCGTCGCCGGGCTGCCGTGGGATGAGGACGACGCGGCGATTGTCCGGGTGATTGTCGCGCTGGCGCGCAGCATGGGCATGCAGGTGCATGCCGAGGGGATCGAGCAGGTTGAGCAGGCGGTGTTTCTGTTGGGGCAGGAATGCGATCTGGGGCAGGGCTACTGGTTTGGGCGACCGGGGCCGGCGGCAGAAATTGACTGGACGCGCGCGCCATCGATGGCTTAACGACCAAAAGGTCGCAGCCTGCGGCACCTCCCACGGGGATGGGTGTAAAAGCTGCTGAAGGCTGCGATCTTGTTGCTTCACCAGCGCGCAAACCCTTGCCCTGTCACATAATGTTTTTTTGGTTATATAAAAATTCTTAAATAGTCTTTTTAAGAATATCTGTGCCTCTCTTATATTGCTCCTACGCCGAACGCAGTGCCGCCCACTGCCAGGCAATCCCATTCAAAGGAGCAGCACCATGAGCGCATCCCTTCGCAGCGTTGACGGTCAGGACGAAGCCACCATCTTGCGTGAAATCCAGAGTGCCCTGCGCGATCTGCGGTTTGGTGCGGTGGAGATCACCGTGCACAACGCGCAAGTCGTGCAGATCGAACGCAAAGAAAAATTCCGTTTGCAGCAGCCAGGCAAACAACCGGGCTGAAAGATTGCGGCCCGTGCCAGCTCCGGCGGGGGATTGATGCACGCGCTGGCGCAGACCGCGATCTTCAACAGGCCACCCGATTCCAGATACTCATAAGAAAAAGCCACCACCAGAATTCCAGGAGCTTTCACCATGTCGTCGATTCGCCGTTACGCTTTGGCCGCCCTGGCCAGTGCTGTGTTTGCCGGTTCCGCGGTTGCCAAGGATTACGAGCTGCTCAACGTGTCGTATGACCCGACGCGCGAGCTGTATCAGGAATACAACGCTGAATTCATCAAGTTCTGGCAGAAAGATCACGCTGGCGACACCGTGAAAATCCAGCAATCCCATGGTGGTTCGGGCAAACAGGGTCGTGCGGTCATCGACGGTCTGCGTGCCGACGTCGTGACGCTGGCACTGGCCGGCGATATCGACGAAATCGCCAGGCTTGGCAAGACCCTGCCCGCCGACTGGCAGAAGCGTCTGCCGCAAGCGAGTACGCCGTACACCTCGACCATCGTCTTCCTGGTGCGCAAAGGCAATCCGAAAGGCATTAAGGATTGGGGCGATCTGGTCAAGAACGACGTCTCGGTGATCACGCCGAACCCGAAAACCTCCGGCGGCGCACGCTGGAACTTCCTCGCCGCGTGGGCCTATGGCCTGAAAGCCAACGGTGGTGACGAAGCGAAAGCCAAAGAATATGTGCAGACCCTGTTCAAGCACGTGCCGATTCTCGACACCGGTGCACGCGGTTCGACCATCACCTTCGTCAACAACGGTCAGGGCGACGTGTTGCTGGCCTGGGAAAACGAAGCGTTCCTGGCGCTGAAAGAAGATGGCGGCGCCGACAAGTTCGACATCGTCGTGCCTTCGCTGTCGATCCTCGCCGAACCTCCGGTGGCCGTGGTCGACAAGAATGCCGAAAAGAAGGGCAACGGGCAGATCGCCGAAGCCTACCTGAAGCACTTGTACAGCCCGGCCGGTCAGGAAATCGCTGCGAAGAACTTCTACCGTCCGCGTGACAAGGATGTGGCCGCCAAATACGCCCAGCAGTTTCCGAAGCTGGAGCTGGTGACCATCGACAAAGACTTCGGCGGCTGGAAAACCGCGCAGCCGAAATTCTTCAACGATGGTGGCGTGTTCGACCAGATTTATCAGGCGCAGTAATCTGACTTCAGCCACACCACAAGCCTGATGCTCAGGTGCAGTCAGTGTGGGAGCGGGCTTGCTCGCGAAAGCGGGGTGTCAGACGACGTAGAGTTGGCTGATACTCCCTCTTCGCGAGCAAGCCCGCTCCCACATGGGTGCGTTCAGCGAAATGCTTTTTAACCAAGGACTTTTATGTCGCGTCGTATCTCCCCCGTCATACCCGGCTTCGGGCTGACGCTGGGTTACACCTTGGTGTACCTCAGCCTGATTGTGCTTATCCCGCTGGCGGCGATGTTCGTCCACGCCGCCCAACTGACCTGGGATCAGTTCTGGACGATCATCTCCGCGCCACGGGTGCTGGCCGCCTTGAAGCTGAGCTTCGGCACCGCGCTGTGTGCGGCGATCATCAACGGCATCATCGGCACGTTGCTGGCGTGGGTGCTGGTGCGCTACACCTTCCCCGGACGCAAGGTGATCGACGCGATGATCGACCTGCCGTTTGCCCTGCCGACCGCTGTGGCCGGTATCGCGCTGACTGCGCTGTACGCGCCGGCCGGTCTGGTCGGGCAATTCGCCGCAGACCTCGGATTCAAAATCGCTTACACCCCACTGGGTATCACCCTCGCGCTGACCTTCGTCACCCTGCCGTTCGTGGTGCGCACGGTGCAGCCGGTACTGGCCGATATTCCCCGTGAAGTCGAAGAAGCGGCGGCGTGCCTCGGTGCGAAACCATGGCAGGTGTTCCGCCACATTCTGGTTCCGGCACTGCTGCCCGCCTGGCTGACCGGTTTTGCCCTGGCGTTCGCCCGTGGCGTCGGCGAGTACGGTTCGGTGATTTTCATCGCCGGCAACATGCCGATGAAAACCGAGATCCTGCCGCTGCTGATCATGGTCAAACTCGACCAATACGACTACACCGGCGCCACCGCTATCGGCGTGTTGATGCTGGTGGTTTCCTTCGTCCTGTTGCTGCTGATCAACTTGCTGCAGCGGCGCATCGAAACCCCATAAGGAGGCGCGAACAATGTCCCAATCGTCTATTGCGGCCGCCTCTTCGGCCAACGCAGCGCGCCGTGGCAGTGCCACTTCGCGCAGAATCCTGATCGGCCTCGGCTGGCTGATCTTTTTCCTGTTTTTGCTGCTGCCGTTGTTCATCGTGGTGTCGCAAGGCTTGAAGAATGGCCTCGGTGCGTTCTTCACCGCGATCTTTGAACCGGATGCGTTATCAGCACTGAAACTCACCGTGTTCGCCGTGCTGATTTCGGTGCCGCTGAACCTGGTGTTCGGCGTCAGCGCCGCCTGGTGCGTGAGTAAATACTCGTTCCGCGGCAAGAGCATGCTGGTGACGCTGATCGATCTGCCGTTCTCGGTATCGCCCGTGATCGCCGGTCTGGTCTACGTGCTGATGTTCGGCGCGCAAGGCCTGTTCGGGCCGTGGTTGCAGGATCATGACATCCAGATCGTTTTCGCCTTGCCGGGCATCGTGCTGGCGACGATCTTCGTCACCGTGCCGTTCGTGGCCCGTGAGCTGATCCCGCTGATGCAGGAACAAGGCACGCAGGAAGAGGAAGCCGCACGCCTGCTCGGCGCCAACGGCTGGCAGATGTTCTGGCACGTCACGGTGCCCAACATCAAATGGGGCCTGATCTATGGCGTGGTGCTGTGTACCGCACGGGCCATGGGTGAATTCGGCGCGGTGTCGGTGGTTTCCGGGCACATTCGCGGGGTGACCAACACCTTGCCGCTGCACGTCGAGATCCTCTACAACGAATACAACCACGTGGCCGCGTTCGCCGTGGCGAGCCTGTTGCTGATCCTGGCGCTCTTCATCCTGCTGCTCAAGCAGTGGAGCGAAAACCGTATCAACCGCCTGCGCGCCAGCGCCGCGGAGGAATAATTCATGTCGATCGAAGTGCGTAACGTCAGTAAGAATTTCAATGCGTTCAAAGCGCTGGACAACATCAGCCTCGACATCCAGAGCGGTGAACTGGTGGCGCTGCTCGGCCCGTCGGGCTGCGGCAAGACCACCCTGCTGCGGATTATCGCCGGTCTGGAAACCCCGGATCAGGGCAACATCGTGTTCCACGGTGAAGACGTCTCCGGCCATGACGTGCGTGATCGCAACGTCGGTTTCGTGTTTCAGCACTACGCCCTGTTCCGCCACATGACCGTGTTCGACAACGTCGCCTTCGGCCTGCGCATGAAACCGAAAAACCAGCGCCCGAGCGAAAGCCAGATCGCGACCAAGGTTCACGAACTGCTGAACATGGTGCAGCTGGACTGGTTGTCGGATCGTTACCCGGAGCAGTTGTCCGGTGGTCAGCGACAGCGGATTGCCTTGGCCCGTGCCTTGGCGGTCGAGCCGAAAGTGCTGCTGCTGGACGAACCGTTCGGCGCACTCGACGCCAAGGTGCGTAAGGAGCTGCGCCGCTGGCTCGCGCGGCTGCACGAAGACATCAACCTGACGTCGGTGTTCGTGACCCACGACCAGGAAGAAGCGATGGAAGTCGCCGACCGTATCGTGGTGATGAACAAGGGCGTGATCGAGCAGATCGGCTCACCGGGCGACGTCTACGAAAACCCGGCCAGCGATTTTGTTTATCACTTCCTAGGCGATTCGAACCGCTTGCTGTTGAGCGACGACAATCACGTGCTGTTCCGTCCGCACGAAGTATCGTTGTCCAGGCATGAGCTGGAGGATCACCACGCGGCTGAAGTACGTGATATCCGCCCGTTGGGTGCGACCACGCGGGTGACGCTGAAAGTGGAAGGGCAGACGGATCTGATCGAAGCCGAAGTGGTGAAAGACCACGACAGCCTGATCGGCCTGGCCAAGGGCGAAACCCTGTTCTTCAAGCCGAAGGTCTGGCAGAAAGTCGCCAACCTCTAAAGTCAAAAGCTTCGTCGGATCGCCGTCCGGAGCAAGCTCGCTCCCACATTTGGAACGCATTCCATTGTGGGAGCGAGCCTGCTCGCGAATGCGGTCTAGACAGCCGCACGATTCGGGTTAACTCGCACCACCCCCGCCCGCGCCTCGATCTGCTCTTTCAACTCATGCCGCATCCCGAGCATGAATGCCACTTCGGCCACCACAAACAACGGCCCGACGATCAGCCCGCTAACATCATCGACAAACGCCGGTTTGCGCCCTTCGTAGTGATGCCCGACAAACTGGATCACCCAGCCGATCACAAACATCCCCAGCCCGCTGCTCAACCAGACCGTCGTGCTTTGCTGTGCCAGCAGATGCCCGGCCCAGACTGACAGGCCCATCAGCACGGTCATCAGCACGCCAAGCTTCACTTCCAGACGCAGGTAAAACCACGCCGAGGCCAGCGCCACGACAACGGCTGGAGATATCCACAAACCACCCAGCGACCATTCCGGCCGCGACAACAAGACTGCAACGGCCACCACAATCAGCGGAATGCCAATAAAGTGGCTGGCGATGTTGCGCGGATCACGGTGGTAGGCGGCGTATTGACTGAGGTGGTCGACGAGGCTTTTCATTGTTGTTCCTCCGGTAGGGTTGATCGCATCATCCCTCGGGATCAGGGTTCGCTCTGTCAGGCAGGCGACAATCCAGGAGTGTTTATGCAAATACGTTCGCGATTGATGACCGGACAATGGTTCAGTCATCTGCCGGCGTCCTTTCAGGATAGTCTGCTGGCGGTGGCCCGGGAGCGGCGGCTGACGGCAGGTCAGTGCCTGTTCCAGCGCGGTGATGCGCCGTGTGGCCTGTACGCGGTGCTCGACGGCACCGTGCGCATCGGCGCGGTGAGCGAGCAGGGCAAGGAGGCGTTGCTGAGTCTGGTGGAGGCGCCGCACTGGTTCGGCGAAATCTGCCTGTTCGATGGCCAGCCGCGTACTCATGATGCCTATGCGGTCGGGCCGTGTACGTTGCTGAATATTCCGCAGGCTGCGTTGCTGAAGCTGCTCGATGAGAACCCTGTGTTCTGGCGACATCTGGCGCTGCTGATGAGCCACAAACTGCGCCTGATGTTCATCAGCCTCGAACAGCTGAGCCTGCTGCCAGCCCCGGCGCGTCTGGCCCACCGCTTGCTGATGATCGCCGAAGGCTACGGCGAACTCGACGCGCCGCGCCGCGTGCTGCAACTGCCGCAGGAACAGTTGGCGTCGATGCTGTCGTTGTCGCGCCAGACCACTAACCAGATCCTCAAGGATTTGCAGGGGCAGGGGATTCTCGGGCTCGGGTATGGCGAGATTGAAATCCTCGATGCCGAGCGACTGCGCGTCCTCGCCACGATCTAAAAAACACCTGAAACCGATGTGGGAGCGGGCTTGCTCGCGAAGGCGATTTACCATTCAACCTCAATGTTGACTGACACACCGCCTTCGCGAGCAAGCCCGCTCCCACATTTTTGATCTGTGTTGATCTTACGAGCCGCGATAGGTCGAGAAACCATACGGGCTCAGCAGCAGCGGGATGTGGTAATGCTGATCCGTTTGCTTCACTTCGAAGATCACCGGAATCTCCGGGAAGAACGTGTCGTGCTTGATCTTTTTGTAGTACTCGCCGGTCTTGAACACCACGCGGTACTCACCCGCCTCGAAGGGCTGTTTGGCCGGGAACAGTTCGGCGATGCGCCCCTGTTCGTTGGTTGTGCCCTGAGCCAGCGGCTGCCAGTCCTGGCCGACGTGTTTTTCCAGGGTCACGTTGATGCCCGGCGAAGGCAGGCCGTTTTCCAGATTGAGCACGTGAACGCTCAACGGGTTGCCGGCCGCCAGAGCCAGACTCGAGAAAGCGCTCAGGCCGAGCGCGGCGAAAGTCATGCGCAACGTTTTCATGGATGCATCTCCTTATTGGGAACGGGTGGTGGCCAGACCGGTTTCCCCGGCAGCCTTGATCGCACAGTTTTCGTCTTGCTCACCGCCGCCAGAGCCGGCAACGCCCATGGCGCCGACCAGTTCAGAGCCGAGGAACAGCGGAATGCCACCACCGAGCAGCAGCAGCTCGTCGAGGGTGTTGAGGTTGACGGTTTCCGGATGGCTTCGGGCCCGCTCGGCAAATAACCGTGTGGCGGTTTTGGTTGATAGCGCGGTGTACGCCTTGCGTTGGCTGGCGGCGGTGTTGTGCGGGCCGACCCCATCGCCACGCAAGGTCACCAGCAGATTGCCGCCACGGTCGAGCACCGACACCGTGCCGGTGCAATTGACCAACGCTGTGTCGGCGAGCAGACGTGCGGTTTTCAGATCGAGATCGGCGTGGCGAGGCAGTTCAGGGGCGGCGAACACGCTGGCACTGAGGCCGATGGCAAGACTGGCTGCAAGGTATTTGACGGTCATGGACAGGCTCCAAAAGCGAAGACCGTCACCTTAATCGCCGGTCTTCGTCAGAACCTCGTCAGTCTGATTACAAGTTTGTAATGGGCAACGCCGCCAAAGGCGCCTAGCCTGTGTGTCTGAATAATCGAGGTGTGCCATGCGTTTGCTGGTCGTAGAAGATGAAGCCAAAACCGCGAACTTCCTCGCCAAAGGCCTGGGCGAGTCGGGTTTTGCCGTGGACGTGGCGCTCAATGGTCTCGATGGGCGCTACTTCATCGAGCAGCAGGAATACGACCTGATCATCCTCGACGTAATGCTCCCCGGTCTCAATGGCTGGCAGCTCTTGCAACTGATCCGTCAGCGCGGCGCCACGCCGGTGCTGTTTCTCACCGCCAAGGACGCCATTGAAGACCGCGTGCGTGGCCTCGAACTGGGTGCCGACGATTACTTGCTCAAACCCTTCGCCTTCGCCGAACTGCTTGCGCGGGTGCGCACGCTGCTGCGGCGCGGGCCGATGCGCGAAGCCGAGTCGTACAGCATCGCCGACCTGGAAATCGATGTGCTGCGCCGTCGAGTCAGTCGGGGCGGTCAGCGCATCGCTTTGACCAACAAGGAATTCGCCTTGCTGCAATTGCTCGCCAGTCGCCAGGGCGAAGTGCTGTCGCGCACGCTGATTGCCTCGCAAGTGTGGAACCTGAATTTCGACAGCGACACCAACATGGTCGAAGTCGCGGTGCGCCGTCTGCGTTCGAAGGTCGACGATCCGTACATGCCGAAGCTGATCCACACCGTGCGCGGCGTCGGTTATCAGCTGGAAGCACCCGACGATGCGCGCTAGGTCGATCGCCTGGCGCCTGGCGCTGGCGTTCGCATTGGTCTGTGCCTTGGTGTTGAGTGCGATTGGCGTGTTCCTCTACCGCTCCCTGGCATCGGAAATCGCCTGGCGCGACGACCTCGCGTTGCTCGGCCGACTGGAGCAGGTGCGCGCCTTGCTCGCCGACAGCGACAGCCTCGGCGCCTTGCAGGCGCGGCCACGGCTGTATCAGAACATGCTTGGCAATCTCGACAGCCTGCTGCTGGTGCGCCGCGCCGATGGCTCCAGCGTCATCGCCATCAACCCGCGTCAACGCGATTTGCCGGCGCTGAGCGCAATCCCCCGCGAGCAAACGCCGCAGCGTCGCGACGTGCTGACCTGGCAAGCGCCGGACGGTGCCGAACTGGCGCTGCTATCCGGTGAAGCACAAGGGCCGAACGGTGAGCCGCTGACGGTCATCGCCGGCAAGGTGTTGAGCGAGCGCGAGCAGATGCTCGCCAGTTACCGTTTGCGTTTGTATCTGGCGGTCGGCCTCGGTGCGTTGCTCGCCTTTGCCTTGGGCTTGCTGTTGCTGCGCCGGGGATTGCAACCATTGCGCCAGCTGAGCGAAGCGGTGCGCGGCATCGATCTGCGCAGCCTTCATCAACGCTTGCCCGCCGCTGACACGCCCGCCGAACTGCTCGAACCGGTGCAGGCGCTCAACGGCATGCTGGCGCGGCTGGACGACAGCGTGCAGCGCCTGTCGCAGTTTTCCGCTGACCTTGCCCACGAAATTCGCACGCCGTTGCACACGTTGCTGGCGAGCAACGGCCAGGCGCTGAATCATCCGCGCAGCACGGCGGAATATCAGGAAGTGCTGGCCTCGAACATGGAAGAGTTCGAGCGCCTCAAGCGCATGGCGCAGAACCTGATGTTCCTCGCCCGTGCCGAGCAGGCCGAGCGCGCGCTCAATCGGCAAACGCTCGATCTGCACAGTATTGGCAGTGAGCTGTGCGATTACTTTGAAGCCCTGGCAGAAGACCGCGATCTGCGGCTGGACAATCAACTGCACGGCGAACTGCTCGCCGATCAGCAGTTGCTGCAGCGGGCGCTTGGCAATCTGCTGGCCAATGCTGTGCGCCACGCTGGCTCCGGAACCGTGATCAGCCTGCGTCGCCGCGATGAGGCGGGTTGGTGCTGGTTGCAGGTGCACAACCATGGCCCGGCCATTGCGTCGGAGCATCTGGGCAAACTGTTCGACCGTTTCTACCGTGTCGATCCTTCGCGCGCGGAGCCGGGGGATTCGGGTGGGTTGGGGTTGGCGATCGTGCAGTCGATCATGCAGTTGCATGGGGGGCGGGTGCAGGTGAGCAGTGATGCGGCGGGTACGGTGTTTGAGCTGGGTTTTGTGGTGAATTGAAGGACGTCTTCGCGAGCAGGCTCGCTCCCACATTTGGAATGCGTTTCACATGTGGGAGCGAGCCTGCTCGCGAAGGCGTGGGAGCTGACGACCCAACCCTGGGATCAATCAGCGCAAGCCATCGCGAAACTGCCCCGGCGTCAGCCCCGTCCAGCGCTTGAACGCGCGGCTGAAGCTGCTGGTATCGGCGAAGCCGAGCAAGTAACTCACTTCGCTCAACGAACACTGCGGGTCGCGCAAATGCAGCAGCGCCAGATTCTCGCGACTCTCGTTGAGCAACGTATCAAAGCGACAACCCTCGTCCGCCAGATGCCGTTGCAAGCTACGCAAACTCAGGTGCAACGCCTGGGCAATCCGCTCGGCACTTGGCTCACCTTCCGGCAATTGTTCTTCAATGGCATCGCGCACCTTGCGCTCCCAGGTCAGCGGTTGAAGCTGAGCCATGGTGCGTTTGAGCACGGCTTCGTTGTGTTCGGCGAGTTCCGGGTTGGCATCGTCGAGGTGGCTGTCGAAGTCGGCGAGGGCGAATTCCAGGCGATCCTCGACACAGCCGAAATGCACCGGGGCGCGGAACACTTTGTGCCATTGATGCGCGTCGCTCGGCTCCGGGCGGCGCAGATAAACCGCCAGCGGCGCGTAATCGCGACCGAGGCGATTGCGGCAGGTGCGCACGTAGATCGCGGTGAACGCATCGATGGCTTCGAAGGCTGGCGCCGGATTGCCTGACGGAATCTTCAGACGAAATTGATAGCGGTCGTCGTTGCGACTCAGCTCCAGCTCAAGGGCATCGCTGACCACCGGGTGATAGCGCACGATGCGCTCAAAGACCTCGCGCAGACTGCCGCTGGCGACCAGCGCATAACCGAGGGCATGGAACGTGGTCGGGCTGACAAAGCGCGATACGCGCAAACCAATCGCCGGATCGCCGCTGACCTGCACGGCAATCTCCCACAGGCGCGTGGTGCCGGACAGCGGATAGCGCGCGTTGGGGTCGTCCATCCATTGCGGATCGAGCCCGGCCTGTTGGCACAGGGCAATGCTGTCCAGCCCCAGCGCATCGAGTTGCTTGCGCAAGGCACGGGTCCAACTGGCGAGGGAGGTCGGTTCCTTCATGCTGATTGGCGCTTCCGGTCAACAGGTTGGCGTTCTCGGCTACCGCGATTTAAGGCCTGACGAGGCACGATGCGAACATCCATAAACAGAGGATGGAAGCATGGACGGTACTTCTGCAAGTCCCCAGCGACACAATGCGGCCCAGCGATCAGCGCGTATTCGCGAAGTGGTGCTGGCCAAAGGCGTCGAACTGCGTGAGCGCTACCCGATTCTCAAGCATCAGGATGCGCTTGGGGCCGGGATTCTGGCCTTTGCCCTGATCGGCATGATTGCCTCGGCGACGCTCTACATCAACGGCCATCTGGCGTGGTGGGTGTGCGTGCTGCTCAATGCGTTTTTTGCTTCGCTGACCCATGAGCTGGAGCACGACCTGATCCACAGCATGTACTTTCGCAAACAGCGCGTGCCGCACAACCTGATGATGGGGCTGGTCTGGCTGGCACGGCCGAGTACGATCAATCCGTGGATTCGTCGCCATCTGCATCTCAATCACCATAAGGTCTCCGGCACTGAAACCGACATGGAAGAGCGCGCGATCACCAACGGCGAGCCGTGGGGCTTTGCGCGGTTGCTGATGGTCGGCGACAACGTGATGTCGGCATTCATCCGCATGCTGCGGGCCAGGACCTGGGCGCATAAATTCAGCATCATCAAACGCACGCTGAAGGTCTACGCGCCGCTGGCGCTGGTGCATTGGGGCGCGTGGTATGTGTTTCTCGGTTTTCATGCGGCCAATGGCGTCGCGTATTTGCTGGGCGCGCCGATTGAGTGGTCGGCGAACACACTAGCGGTGATGCAGGTGATCGATATCGCCGCCGTGGTGATCATCGGCCCGAACGTGTTGCGCACCTTTTGCCTGCACTTCATCAGCTCGAACATGCACTACTACGGCGATGTCGAGCCGGGCAATGTGCTGCAGCAATGTCAGGTGCTGAACCCTTGGTGGTTGTGGCCGTTGCAGGCGTTCTGCTTCAACTTTGGCAGCAGTCACGGGATTCACCATTTTGTGGTGAAGGAGCCGTTTTACATTCGCCAGATGACCGTGCCGGTGGCGCACAAGGTGATGCGCGAGATGGGCGTGCGGTTCAACGATTTTGGTACGTTCGGGCGGGCGAACCGCTTTGTTCGGCAGGCTGAAGGGGTGAGTGAAGAGGTGCGTACAGTCCGGGCTTGATCTGTTGTTGCAAAGGGCCTCTTCGCGAGCAGGCTCACTCCTACAGGGGTGCGCATTCCAACTGTGGGAGTGAGCCTGCTCGCGAAAGCGGTTTGTCAGGCAACCTCAATCCGGCTGAAACGGCGAAGCACTGAGAATCCCCCCGGTCTCCTCCACATATTTCTGCCAGTGACCGATCAACGTGCTGAGCTTGTCAGGCTGACTCAACGCCAGGTCATAAAGCTGCCATTGTGTGGCTCCTTGCGCCTCAATCACCCAAGCGGAGAGTGACTCCCAAGGTACGAAAACCGGTGTTTGCGCGTCCGTGGGCATGAAAACAATTGAGGTTTGCCACCACCAAAGTCCAGATACGCATCGTTCAGCTCGCTTATCTAAGGACTGTGGGGCGATGCATCGGTGGGTAGTGGCAGCGGTGCCAGGTAAGCCCAGGAATCGTATTCGATGCGACCGACTTGAACAGACGGTGCCTGCATTATTTCGGTCAGCGAGCGTTGATACGTTGCAAGATCCGAGTAGGTGCGATTGCTCGCATCTTTTCCCCACGGCGATCTCAATCAGTACAGCTCCAGCCCGTCCGGGTTGCTCAACCTCAGCTATCGCATCACCGATGATCTGCTCGGCTACGCCACCCTGTCCCACGGCGAAAAATTCGCTGGGGTGAACCTCGCGGTGGGGTCTGCGCCCACCGCCGGCGCCGACTCGCTGCTGATCGGCACCCCGCGCACCCTTGGTGTGACCGGTCGTTATGACTTCTGACTGGATCGTTCAAGGCGCTGCATCATGTTGCCCGCCATCGGCGTGCAGCAGACCAACGTGAGTTATTAGTAGAAATGGAATTAATGCTCGACGGATTGGCAATAACTTATGAGTAACCGGAACAGTGGTTATTGCAATTTCGTTAGTTTGAGGCATGGACAATATTTGAATGTCGAACCATCCTGACTGTCGTGAGTTTCCAGGAGGAAACTTGCTCTCATCGGAAGACACTTATCCAACGATAAAGGAATCTCGTTATGTCGAACATTAACGGCAATTATGTAAACGCTAACGCTGGCGCCAAACTGACGATTACCGATGGCAACGATTCCAACGGCACTTTCAGCGGCAAGTTCAGCCAGAACGGCGTGAACTACGACATCGCTTATGGGCATTACCATTTCCAGAACAGCACCGGCCAGCCTACGATCATCACGTTCACGGCCCTCAATGACAGTACGGGTTATCAGTCCTGGGTATTGTTCTCGTCGGACCACAATTATTCGAAAGTTCGTGCGGTTGGCTCACGTAATAACTTTGATGGCGATGTTGTAGGGCTGGCCGGGGAGTTCGTCAAACAATAAGCACTGTAAATAAGAGTCGCCATACCCTCATCGGGTATGGCGGCTTTTTTATAGGCGGCGCACGTGTCTGATATTTCCCTTCGGCAACATTCAGTTGCCGTCGATCAAGATACACGTTTGTGCTTTACAGCCCTTTGCCTGACTGAGCGTGACAAACTTGAATCCCGCCTCTGGCGTCGAAGTCGAGACTGTCAACGCCGATGATTTGTAATCTTTGGCCTGAAAGTGTTCACCCGGTAAAACCACACCGCGCCACTTTCCCTGAAACACATAAATCGGAAAACCGGTTTTATTGGTGATTTCCAACTCAACCGGGGCCGTGTCCTTGGCAGTGGCGAGCGATAGCGGCGCCAGTAATAGCGCCATGTAGATCAATGTCCATTTGCTTGATTGCATGCTTACTCTTCCTGAGTCGATTGATAACGCGATAGCGATCTAATGCGCTCGTGACAACTCATGCAATGTGATTGTTGTAAGTGGGCATGTAGACGAACCCATACCTTGTACGAATATTTCTGATGCTTGAAAGCATCGAATTTTGTCCGTTCGGCTACAGCCCTTGATTGGCATGGGGTTGCGAAAAATGATCAGTTCGCATATTTCCAAATGGTCTATGTATAGCCTGAAAATTTACTTTCGGAGATAAGCGTCAGACCCAATGATTAACCCATCGATCTGTCGTGGGGGGTTCAACAAACGGCGGATCGGCAGCGCTGAGCGCGGCCAAGCAGTGGAGCTTCGTCCCGGCCAAGCAGGGTGATGTTGCCCAGGATGGCTGGGTCAGCGTGCCCATCGATTTCAAGATTCATTAAACCGAAACCTATTTCGCGCTAAACGTTTACACGAGGGAACACATCATGACGTCACTGGCATCTCCACTGGAATCCATCGAAAGCGCGGTGATCTGGCTGCTGGTGGTTTTTTCCGGCGGCGCTGGTTTACAACTACTTTTTGCGGCGTCTGAAACTGACCGCCGCGGATCTGGATGACTTCGCCCATGACTTCTACAGCCTGGCACAGAAGAACTCGTTCCGCGTGCTGATCCACCCGACTGCAAACAAGGTAGCGGCGCCGGGCAACGCGACAAAAGTGAAGGAGGCGTCCTGATATGGCCTTCTCCACGCAAGACAGCGACGAGGTGCTGAGCGAGATCAACGTGACGCCGCTGGTGGTGAGCATCGACGACGTCGGCAAACTGTTTATCAACAAGGATGGGATTCAGCCGGACCTGCTGGAATTCAAGCTCAAGTCGGCCAAGGCGAAAGACCCGGAAGTGCGCGTGCAACTGCAGGCTGACGACGGGGTGAACTACGGCGAAGTGGCGCAGGCCATGGCTTCGATCGAGCGGGCGGGGATTACCAAATGGTCGGTGATCACGGCGCGGTAACAGGATTTTCGTTTTTCCGGGGCCGTCTCCTTGGCAGGGTGCGGCCCTTTTTTTATCCCGAACGGCCCTGCTCCTACAGAGAACTATTTATATTCATTTCGGGTATTAACAAATAGCTTCTTATTCCTTAACGAATATAAATCCCGTCCCTATACTCGATCAGGAACAGACACGACGCAGGAGAGCTCCCCATGCGCAACGAATCAATCCGCTACCTGATTGTGCCGGGCTGGCAAGGATCGCCAGAAGATCATTGGCAAACCCACTGGCAGAACAGTCTGCCAAACAGTGCGCGGGTCGAGCAGGCCGATTGGCTGACGCCGCGTCGTGAAGACTGGGTCGCTGCGCTGGCCGAGGCGATTGCCGCCGACAGCACGCCGGTCATTCTTATCGCCCATAGCCTCGGCTGCGTCACGGTTGCTCATTGGGCCGCCACGGCGCCGCTGCAATACCTGCGTCAGGTCCGCGGCGCTTTGCTGGTCGCGCCAGCGGATGTCGAGCGTCCGGCCTGCGCGCCAGCCCTGCGCAACTTTGCACCGATTCCGACGGATCTGCTGCCGTTCCCGAGCCAGGTTGTCAGTTCCGACAACGATGCCGCCGTCAGCGCGCCGCGAGCGCTTGAGCTGGCCCGCAACTGGGGCGCCGAGGCGGGGATTCTCGCCGGTGCCGGACACATCAACGTCAAGTCCGGGCATCAGCGTTGGGAGCAGGGATTTGCTTACCTCTATCGCCTGCAAAACCGTATGGAACACCACGCCCGCCGTCGTGCCTGATTTCTTTTTTCCTTGAGCGCCCCCGTCTGCCGGCGGTTTTGGGCGGGAGTCTGCCATGAGTTTCGAAACGTTCGGTCCGCCATTGCTGACCTTTCCCGATGCGGAAAAAAGCCCCCTGAGCATTCGCGCCAAAGCTCTGGTGTTCGTCGATCCGCGCTCGCGTCAGTTGCGCGAAGAACTGGAGCAATTGGCGCCGCGCTCGACCTCGGTATTGATCCGTGGCGAGACCGGTACGGGTAAAGAATTGCTCGCTCGGCACATCCATCGCGCCAGTGACCGCAGCGGTCTGTTCGTCTCGGTCAATTGCGGTGCGATCAGCCCGACCTATGCCGACGCCGAACTGTTCGGCTATGCCGCTGGCAGCTTCAGCGGCTCGGCGAGCAGTCGCGCCGGTTGGTTCGGTTCGGCCAATGGCGGCACCTTGTACCTCGACGAAATCGGCGACTTGCCGCTGCCGATCCAGATCAAACTGCTCGCCGCCCTGGAGAACCACGAAGTCACCCGTGTAGGTGCGCATCAGCCAAGTCCCGTGGATGTGCGCCTGGTTGCGGCCACCAGTATTGATCTGGCGCAAGCGGTGCACGCCGGGAAATTCCATGAGCGGCTTTATCACTACCTCAGCGAAGGTCATCTCGAGTTGCCGGCCCTGCGCGCGCGCACCGGCGATATCCTGTCGCTGGCTGAGTACTTTTTAGGCATCTACAGCCAGCGTCTGGACCTGCCAGTGCCTTTAATCAGCGAGGCGGCGCAGCACCTGCTCGAACAGCACAGCTGGCCGGGCAACACCCGCGAGCTGGAAAACGTCATTCACTTTGCCCTGCTAGTAAGCACCGGCGACGAGATTCTGCCGGAGCATCTCAATTTGCCCGAGGCGTCTGGGCCGCAGCTTCAGATCGAACGACTTGTGGCACAAATCAACATCGGCGGCACCGTGACTGAGCTTAAGGCCTTGAAAGAGTTGCTGATTAATTTGAGCGAAGCGTTGTAACCATTTTGTTCAATATGAACAAAATGGAATATGAAGCTGAATAAACGTTATTGTCCGGGAATAAAAAATCCCGGTATTGTCCGACCCACGCCAGCGATATCACTTCACTGGCACACGTATTAAATGCCGTCGTCGATGACGACCGTGATTTTCGATAAGGACACTGCATGAAAAAGGTTCTGTTGTTTACCGCATTGGCGGCGGCTCTGACTGCTTCCCTGGCCAGCGCTGGTGAAAAACTGGTGGTTGCTGCGACCCCGGTGCCCCACGCTGAAATCCTTGAGCTGATCAAACCGACCCTGGCCAAAGAAGGCGTGGATCTGGAAATCAAAGTGTTCACCGACTACGTCCAGCCGAACGTACAGGTCGGCGAGAAGCGTCTGGATGCCAACTACTTTCAGACCCTGCCGTACCTGAACAGCTTCAACCAGGGTAAATACAAGGACGACAAGTCCAAGTATCTGGTGACCGTGCAGGGCGTGCACGTCGAACCGTTCGGTGGCTATTCGAGCAAGTACAAGACCCTGGCTGAACTGCCGGACGGCGCCACCATCGCCATCCCGAACGAAGGCAGCAACAGCGGCCGTGCATTGATCCTGCTGCAGAAGGCTGGCCTGATCGAACTGAAAGATCCGAAAAACGCTTTGGCAACGCCGAAAGACATCGCCAAGAACCCGCACAACTTCAAGTTCAAGGAACTGGAATCGGCCCTGCTGCCACGGGTTCTGAAGGAAGTTGATCTGGACATGATCAACACCAACTACGCGCTGGAAGCCAAGCTGAATCCGCAGAAAGATGCGCTGGTGATCGAAGGCGCTGATTCGCCTTACGTCAACTTCCTGGTGGCCCGTGAGGACAACAAGAACAGCGACGCGATCCAGAAACTGGCCAAAGCCCTGACCAGCCCTGAAGTCAAAGCGTTCATCGAGAAGAAGTACAACGGCGCGGTACTGCCGGCGTTCTGATCTGACGCTTGAACCACCCCTTCAAGGTGTGAAAACGCCGATGGCCAGTGATGGTCATCGGCGTTTTTGTGTGTGCCTTGGAAAAGCCCCTCACCCTGGCCCTCTCCCTACGGGCGGTCCGACGTTTCGGGAGGGCTGGGGTGAGGGGCCTTTGATTTACGCTGTGGCCTTCAACGCTCGCCTCAACGCCATGAGCAATTTCACAATCTCCTGCGGGTCCAGTCGCTGCGGCACTTTTACGTCCATGTTCTCTTCCTTGTTATGGGTTTGGCCGAGGGAGTCTGGCCAAAAGCTGTTCGTCCTTGGAGGGCTTACGTGAAAAAAAGATCCTTCCTACAGCGCAAAGGAAAATAGCCTTCTTATTCCTTCCCGGCAAACTGCGCGATGTGTGTATTAAAAAGTGTCCACCCTGTGTCCGGTACATACAGGGAGTGGACCAGGGTTAAGGGCTTTTGCCTGGAGCGCTCAATCAGGCCAGTTCCACGCCGGCTCATCCAGCACCCGCTGCCCGACCATCCCGGTCTGCCCCAGGGTTTTCTCCAGCACGATGCAATTGCACTCCGGGTCTTCCTGCAACGCCGAAATCAACCGCCGCGCATGCGACACCACCCACACCTGACACTGCTCCGAGGCACGAATGATCAATCGCGCCAATGCCGGTAACAGATCCGGGTGCAGGCTGGTTTCCGGTTCGTTCAGCACCATCAGCGACGGTGGCCTCGGTGTCAGCAGCGCCGCGACCAGCAGCAGATAGCGCAACGTGCCGTCCGACAACTCCGCCGCCGACAATGGCCGCAACAAGCCTTCCTGAAAAAACTCGATGGCAAAGCGTCCGCCCGTCAATGGCTCGATGCGCAGGCGTGCCCCAGGGAACGCGTCGCTGATTGCAGTCTGCAACGCCTCGGGATCGCCGATTTCGATGATGGTCTGCAACGCCGCCGCCAGGTCGCGACCGTCGTGATGCAGCACCGGCGTGCGCGTCCCCAATTGCGGCTGGCGCACTGGCGCATCGGCGTCGCTGCGAAAGTGATCGTAGAAGCGCCAGCGTCGGATGAACTCGCGCATCTGGAACACTTCCGGCGAGCTGCGCAGGCTGCCGACCTGATCGAACAGGCTGTCGAAGTTTGGCGTGTGCTGCGCCAGCACATCCCAGCCACGACCTTCGCGGGCACGGATCATCGGGCCGTTGCGATCCACAAGCAGACTCGCCGGGCGATACAGCGGCCCGGCCCAGATGCATTCGCGTTTGATTTGCGGATCGAGGGAAAAAAACGAGCGGCTCGGCTCGGGCAGCCCCAAGGCAATCGAATAACTGAAGTCTTCCCCGGCAAATCCCAGGCGCAAACGCCGCACGCCCTGCCGCACCGTCGGCTCGATCGCCACTTCACCGTTGAGCATGCGCCGGCTGATGGTTTCCGGCCCGGCCCAGAATGTCGAATCCAGTCCGCCTTCGCGCGCCAGTGCGTTGACCACACCGCCCTGCGCGGTTTCCGCGAGCAGGCGCAAGGCCCGATAGAGGTTGGACTTGCCGCTGCCATTGGGGCCGGTGATCAGGTTCAGGCGACCCAGCGGGATCACCAACTTGTTGATCGAGCGGTAATTGGCCACTGCCAGAGTGTTGAGCATGGAATTCCTTCTCTATGAGGCGCCCATTGTGGAGGTGCCGCAGGGAAATATGGGGATCGAACGGGCGAACGTTGAACCCTGTTCTAAGCTCACAGTCGTATCGTCACTTGCACGTTCGTACACAGGAAGGAGTCTGCATGGCGAGTCCCGGATTGAAAACAGCGATCATGCTGAGTCTGTTCACTTTGCTGACGGCATGCGGCGACGAGAAACCCGCTGCGCAGTATCTGCCACGGGTGTTCGTGCAAGAGGTCAACCCCACGGATTACGCGGCGTCGGTGACGCTCACCGGCGACGTGCAGGCGCGTGTGCAAACCGAATTGTCATTTCGCGTCGGCGGCAAGATCATCCAGCGCATGGTCGACGTCGGTGACCGCGTCACGGCCAGACAGGTGCTGGCCAAACTTGATCCCAAGGATTTGCAGACCAACGTTGATTCCGCCCAGGCCCAGGTCGTCGCCGAACAGGCGCGTGTGAAACAGAGCGCAGCGGCGTTCGTGCGTCAGCAGAAGTTGCTGCCCAAGGGTTACACCAGCCAGAGCGAATACGATTCCGCCCAAGCGGCGTTGCGCAGCAGTCAAAGCGCCCTCAGTGCGGCCCAGGCGCAACTGGCCAATGCCAGGGATCAACTCAGCTACACCTCGTTGATTGCCGATGCGCCAGGTGTGATCACCGAGCGACAGGCCGAAGTCGGCCAGGTCGTGCAGGCCACTGCGCCGATTTTCAGCCTCGCCCGCGATGGCGACCGCGATGCAGTATTTAACGTTTATGAATCACTGCTGGCCGAGCGTCCCACCGATAACAGGATCACCGTCAGCCTGCTCGACAACCCCGACATCAAAACCACCGGCACCGTGCGCGAAATCACTCCGGCGGTGTCGGCCCAGTCCGGCACCGTGCAAGTCAAAGTCACTCTCGACAAACTGCCGCCGGGCATGCAGCTCGGCTCGGTGGTCAGCGCGACCGCCAAAGGCACCGGCAAATCGGCGGTGGAACTGCCGTGGTCGGCGCTGACCAAAAACGTCAGCGACCCGGCGGTGTGGATGGTCGACGACAAGGGTGAGGCGCAGCTGCATACGGTCACGGTCGGCCGTTACCTGACCGGCAAGGTTATCATCAGCGGAGGCCTCAAGGGGGGCGAGAAAGTTATCGTCGCTGGCGGACAGTTGCTGCATCCGGGGATGAAAGTCGAGATCGCCGAAAACACCTATAAAGATCTGCAACCGGGAGCACAGCCATGAAGCATCTGTGGCTGTTACCCGTCGCTGTGCTGCTGGCCGCGTGTTCGAAGAAGGAGCCGCCGCCGGAGCCGGTTCGTCCGGTGCTGTCGGTCAAGGTCGAAGCGCTGAGCGAAGAAAATCTCGGACGCTTCGCCGGCAGCATTCAGGCGCGTTATGAAAGCAACACCGGTTTCCGCGTCGGCGGGCGTATCGCCAGTCGCAACGTCGATGTCGGTGCCGAGGTGGAGAAGGGCACGCTGCTCGCCACCCTCGATCCGTCCGATCAGCAGAACCAGTTGCGCTCGGCCCAGGGCGATCTGGCAAGAGTCCAGGCGCAGTTGATCAATGCGCAAGCCAATGCCCGTCGCCAGCAAGCACTGTTTGACCGTGGTGTCGGTGCTCAAGCCCAACTGGACATCGCCACCACCGATCTGAAAACCACCCAGGCCTCGCTCGATCAGGCGCGCGCGGCGGTCAACCAGAGCAAGGACCAGCTCGGCTACACCGAATTGCGCTCCGACCACCGCGCGGTGGTCACTGCGTGGAACGCCGAAGCCGGACAGGTCGTCACGGCGGGCCAGCAAGTGGTGACCCTGGCGCAACCGGACATCAAGGAAGCGGTGATTGATCTGCCGGATACCCTGGTCGATCAGATCCCCAGCGACGTGGTGTTTTCCGTGGCCGCGCAACTCGACCCGAGCATCAACACCACAGCGGTCATCCGCGAGATCGAACCGCAGGCGCAAAGCGCTACACGCACGCGACGGGCGCGCCTGACCCTGGCCGATACGCCGGACGGTTTGCGCCTCGGCACGGCCATCAGCGTGACCCTCAGTTCGGCAATCAAACCGCGCATCGAATTGCCTGTCACCGCGCTGCAGGAGGTCGATGGCAAATCGCGTATCTGGGTGATCGACACGCAAAACAAAACCGTCAGCCCCCGCGACGTCACGCTGATCAGTCGCACCGACAGCAGTGTGGTGCTGGGCGGTGGCGTGAAGAACGGCGAGCGCGTGGTGACTGCCGGCGTCAACAGCCTCAAACCCGGACAATCCGTGAAACTTGACGAGGACAGTCAATGAAAGGCTCTTTCAACCTCTCCGAATGGGCCCTCAAGCATCAGTCTTTTGTCTGGTATCTGATGTTCGTCGCGTTGCTGATGGGCGTGTTCTCGTACTTCAATCTGGGGCGCGAAGAAGACCCGTCGTTCACCATCAAGACCATGGTCATCCAGACCAAATGGCCGGGCGCGACCCAGGAAGAAACCCTCAAGCAGGTCACCGACCGCATCGAGAAAAAACTCGAGGAACTCGATTCCCTCGACTACGTAAAAAGCTACACGCGGCCCGGCGAATCGACGGTGTACGTGTACCTGCGCGACACCACCAGTGCCGAGGACATCCCGGAAATCTGGTATCAGGTGCGCAAGAAGATCGACGACATTCGCGGGCAGTTCCCCCGAGGGATTCAGGGCCCGGGATTCAACGACGAGTTCGGTGACGTATTCGGTTCGGTGTATGCCTTCACCGCCGACGGCCTGACCATGCGCCAGTTGCGCGACTACGTGGAACTGGCGCGGGCGGAGATACGCAATGTGCCGGGGCTGGGCAAGATCGAGATGGTCGGCCAGCAGGACGAAGTGATTTACCTGAATTTCTCAACGCGCAAACTCGCCGCGCTGGGCATCGATCAGCGCCAGGTAGTGGACAGCCTGCAATCGCAGAACGCCGTGACGCCTGCGGGCGTGATCGAGGCCGGGCCCGAGCGGATTTCGGTGCGTACCTCGGGGCAGTTCGCTTCCGAAAAAGACCTCGCCGAGGTCAACCTCAAGCTCAATGACCGGTTCTACCGGCTGGCCGACATTGCCGACATCAGCCGTGGTTACGTCGACCCCGCCACCCCGGAGTTTCGCTTCGACGGCAAGCCGGCCATCGGCCTCGCGATTGCCATGCAGAAGGGCGGCAACGTTCAGGAGTTCGGCAAGGCCTTGCATGCGCGCATCGACCAGCTCACGGCCAACTTGCCGGTCGGCGTTGGCGTGCACACGGTTTCCGATCAGGCGGTGGTGGTCGAAGAGGCCGTTGGCGGCTTCACCAGCGCCCTGTTCGAAGCGGTAATCATCGTGCTGGTGGTGAGCTTCATCAGCCTTGGCGTGCGCGCCGGTCTGGTGGTGGCGTGTTCGATCCCGCTGGTGCTGGCGATGGTGTTTGTGTTCATGGAATACAGCGGCATCACCATGCAGCGGATTTCCCTCGGCGCATTGATCATCGCCCTCGGCCTGCTGGTCGATGACGCGATGATCACCGTGGAGATGATGGTCACGCGCCTGGAAATGGGCGAGACCCGCGAGCAGGCGGCGACGTTCGCTTACACCTCGACGGCGTTCCCGATGCTCACAGGCACGCTGGTGACGGTGGCCGGTTTCGTGCCCATCGGCCTCAACGCCAGCTCCGCCGGTGAGTACACCTTCACCCTGTTCGCGGTGATTGCGGTGGCGATGCTGGTGTCGTGGGTGGTGGCGGTGTTCTTCGCGCCGGTGATCGGCGTGCACATCCTCAGCGCCAACGTGAAACCCCATGAAGCCGAGCCGGGCCGCGTTGGCCGCGCGTTCAATGGCGGCCTGTTGTGGGCGATGCGCAATCGCTGGTGGGCCATCGGGATTACCGTGCTGCTGTTTGTCCTGTCGATCTTTTGCATGCGCTTCGTGCAGAACCAGTTCTTCCCGTCCTCGGACCGTCCGGAAATTCTCGTTGACCTGAACCTGCCGCAAAACGCCTCGATTGATGAAACCCGCAAGGCCGTCGACAAGCTCGAAGCGACGCTCAAGGGCGACCCGGACATCGTGCGCTGGAGCACTTACATCGGTCAGGGCGCGATCCGTTTCTACCTGCCCCTCGACCAGCAATTGCAGAACCCGTACTACGCGCAACTGGTGATCGTCAGCAAAGACTTCGAAGCCCGCGAGGCTCTCAGTCAGCGTCTGCGCGAACGCTTGCACAAGGACTTTGTCGGCATCGGCAGCTACGTGCAGGCGCTGGAAATGGGCCCGCCGGTAGGGCGCCCGATCCAGTACCGGGTCAGCGGCAAGGATATCGATCAGGTGCGCAAACACGCCATCGACCTGGCCACCGAACTGGACAAGAACTCGCACATCGGCGAAATCATTTACGACTGGAACGAGCCGGGCAAAGTCCTGCGCATCGACATCGCCCAGGACAAGGCACGCCAACTCGGCCTGTCCTCCGAAGATGTGGCGAACCTGATGAACAGCATCGTCAGCGGCTCGCCGTTGACTCAGGTCGATGACGATATCTACCTGATCAACGTGGTCGGACGTGCGGTTGATTCCGAACGCGGCACGCCGGAAACCCTGCAGAACCTGCAGATCGTTACGCCGAGCGGCACGTCGATTCCATTGCTCGCGTTCGCCACGGTTCGTTATGAACTGGAGCAGCCGCTGGTGTGGCGTCGCGACCGTTTGCCGACCATCACCATCAAGGCCTCGGTGCGCGACGAGATCCAGCCGACCGATCTGGTGAAAATCCTCAAGCCGTCCATCGACGCCTTTGCCGAGAAATTGCCGGTTGGCTACAAAGTCGCCACTGGCGGTACGGTGGAGGAAAGCGGCAAGGCCCAAGGGCCGATTGCCAAGGTCTTGCCGTTGATGCTGTTCTTGATGGCGACCTTCCTGATGATTCAGTTGCACAGCGTGCAGAAGATGTTCCTGGTGGCGAGTGTCGCCCCGCTGGGACTGATCGGCGTGGTGCTGGCGCTGGTGCCGACGGGTACGCCGATGGGCTTCGTGGCGATTCTGGGGATTCTGGCACTGATCGGCATCATCATCCGCAACTCGGTGATTCTGGTGACCCAGATCGATGAGTTCGAGCAGAAAGGCTATGCGCCGTGGGACGCGGTGGTCGAGGCCACCGAGCACCGGCGCCGGCCGATCCTGCTGACCGCCGCTGCGGCGAGCATGGGCATGATCCCGATTGCCCGGGAAGTGTTCTGGGGGCCGATGGCTTACGCGATGATTGGCGGGATTGTGGTGGCGACGTTGCTGACGCTATTGTTCCTTCCGGCGCTGTATGTGGCCTGGTACAAGATTCGCGAGCCACAAAAGGATGCCGCTTGAAAGCGAGTGCTGCGCACTCTTTTCGCGAGCAAGCCCGCTCACACAGTTGACCGAGTTGCCCAGGCGGACGCGGTCAACATGTGGGAGCGGGCTTGCTCGCGAAGGCGTCAGAACCGGCTACGCAGATTTACGCCAGACACTCGCCAGCCAGGGCTGCTGCTCTCGCGGCAGCCCTGCCGGCCGGTAGTAGTGCTCCAGCTCGACAAAACCCGCCGCCGTCAACAGCCCTTGCCAGGCCGCCAGATCGTGATACGAGCCATAACGCGGCCCGTTCCAGCCTTCACGGTTATCCCCACGCGGATTGGAGCTGAACAACACCCCACCCGGTTTCAACGCACCCTGCAATTGCTTGAGCACTCTCGGCAATTCCTGCAACGGCACATGAAACAGCACCGCATTGGCAAAAATTCCGTCGAAGCGTTCGGCTGGCAGATCCAGCTTCAGAAAGTCCTGCTGCAACACTTCGCAGCCACTGTCCTCACGGGCCATCCGCGCGAATTCCTGCGAACCATCCAGCCCGACCGCAACATGACCCATGCGCGTAAACGTCTGCAAATCCCGGCCCGGACCACAACCGAAATCCAGAATGGTAAACGGTGCTGAGCCCTGAATATGCCGCAGCAGCGCGTCTATGTTCTGGCTGACATCGTGGTCGCGGGTGCCTTCACGGAAGTCCTCGGCCACCGAGTTGTAGTGGCCGAGGGTGGTGGCAGTGATCTGGTCGAGATCGGCGGGAGTCTGTTTCATGGTCGAGGGCTGCACGGGCAAAGGAGATTTGCCGAATATACGCCATCGGGGCCATTCGCGAGCAGGCTCGCTCCCACAGGGGAACACCATTCCAAATGCGGGAGCGGTTTTAGCGGTGTGACATGATTGCGGATGAGTTCAGCGCTTGTTCAACCCCCGCGCCAAGCGATCCCCACACAACTGAATCACCGCCACCAACGCCACCAGCAACACAATGACCGTCAGCATGATCTGGCTGTCAAAGCGCTGATAGCCGTAGCGATAAGCGATGTCGCCCAATCCGCCAGCACCAATCGCCCCGGCCATCGCCGACGAGTTGATCATGGTCACCAGGGTAATGGTGAACCCACCGACGATGCCCGGCAGCGCCTCCGGCAAAAGTACATGCCAGACGATGTGCCAGCGCCGGCAACCCATCGCTTGCGCGGCTTCGATCAAGCCATGATCGACCTCACGCAAACTCACTTCGGCAATTCGCGCAAAGAACGGCGTCGCCGCAATCGTCAGTGGCACCACCGCAGCCCACACGCCGTAGGTCGTCCCGACAATCAGGCGGGTAAACGGAATCAGCGCAACCATCAGAATCAGAAACGGGATCGAGCGAAACAGGTTCACGAACGCGCCCAAGGCACGGTTCAACACCGGCGCTTCATAGATCCCGCCCTTGTCGCTGGTGACCAGGATCACCGCCATGGGAATCCCCACCAGCAACGCGATCAGCGACGACACGCCAACCATCAGGAACGTGTCGATAAAGCCCTGCAACAAGCGATCAAACCACATAGCCCACCACCTCCACCCGTTGCGCCCATGGCGTGGCGCGCTCGCGCAGTTGCACGGCGCTGAGCGAGGAGCCGTTCACCGCCAACAACAGTTGCCCCAACGCATGCCCCTGAATCCGTTCGACGCCGCCCTGAAGCAATTTCACTCGTCCACCGAGCGCAGCAAACAGTGCCGCCAGATCCGGCTCATCACTGGCACTGCCGGTGAACTGCAAGCGCAGCACCACAGCAGCAGCGCAAGAGGGCACTTGCGCGTGCAGGCGGCTGCGCAATTCTTCCGGCAGCGCGTGTTGCAACGGCGCCAGCAAAGTCCGGCTGACTTCGTGCTGCGGGTTGCCGAGCACTTCCCACACCGGGCCCTGCTCGACGACGCGGCCGTGTTCCAGCACCACAACGCGGTCGCAGACTTCGCGAATCACTGCCATTTCATGGGTGATCAACACAATGGTCAGACCCAGGCGCTGGTTGATCTCGCGCAGCAGGCCGAGGATCGACTGGGTGGTTTGCGGATCGAGTGCCGAAGTCGCTTCGTCGCAGAGCAAAATATCCGGGTCATGCACCAGCGCGCGGGCGATGCCGACGCGCTGTTTCTGGCCGCCGGAAAGCTGCGCCGGATAGGCCTGGTGCTTGGCTTGCAGGCCAACCAGTTCGAGCAGTTCGCGAACCTTTTTCTCGCGTTGTTCCTTCGCCACTCCAGCCACTTTCAGCGGCAGTTCAACGTTCTGCCAAACGGTCTTGGCCGACATCAGATTGAAGTGCTGGAAGATCATGCCGATCCGTCGGCGCAGTGCTACGAGGCGATCTTCATCGAACTCGCCGATGTCGACCTGATCAATCAGCACCCGCCCCGAAGTCGGTTGTTCCAGGCGATTGATCATGCGAATCAGCGACGATTTGCCAGCGCCGCTGCGGCCGATGATGCCGAACACCTCGCCGTGCTGGATTGCCAGGTCGATGCCTTGCAACGCCGCCACCGGACCTTGCCGACCGTTATAGGTTTTGCCCAGACCGATGAAGCGCACATGGGCGCGATTCAATTCAGGGTGAAGTTCGGTTTTTTCCGCATTGTGTGGCTCTGGAGTTTCCAGTCGCCGCTGGATCGCCGCCGTCATGCTCAGCTCTCCCAACCGGCTTGATACAGCTTGCCGTGGGCCTTATCCAGCGCCGCGCGAACGGCCGGCGAATGCTGGTAAATGTCGACGAATTTGATCAGGCGCGGGTCGGTTTTGCTCTTCGGCTGAATGACGAACTGGATCACGTATTCCTTGTGGTCGAGACCGTCGAACAGCAATGCCGAGCCAGCATCGAAGGTCTTCGCCAGCCGAATGTACGCCGGGTAACCCTGCACCAGGTCGGCGTCGTCGTAGGCGCGCACCAGCTGCACCGCTTCCACCTGAAGAATTTTGATTTTCTTCGGGTTGGCGACGATGTCGTCTTCGGTGGCCTTGTAGCCGACGCCGGGTTTCAGCGTGATCAGACCGGCCTTTGCCAGCAGCTGCAAACCGCGACCGCTGTTGATCGGGTCGTTGGCGATGGCGACGCTGGCGCCTTCTGGCAATTCGTCGAAGCTTTTGTATTTCTTCGAATACAGGCCGACGTTGTTGATGATCCCCGGCGCGAACGGCACCAGATCAAAACCCGAGGCGGCCTTGGCGTTTTCGAGGAACGGGATGTGCTGGAAGTAGTTCACGTCGATGTCGCCGGCGGCGAGGCTGACGTTCGGTGCGATCCAGTCGGTGAACTCCACCAGCTCGACGTTCAGGCCTTGTTTGGAGGCCTCTTCGACGGCGGCTTCCAGCGGAATGGCGAAGGCAGCGGTGGTGCCGATTTTCAACGGAGCGTCGGCGGCGAACACGGCCGAGCTGAACAGGCCGAGGGCCAGGGCCAGTGCTTTGACTGGGTGGGACAGGCGTTTCTGGGTCATGATGAGTTTTCCAGTCAGTGCAATAATTTGTGGTGTCTGGTCGGACTTCTTCGCGAGCAGGCTCGCTCCCACAGGGAAATGCATTGCAAATGTGGGAGCGAGCTTGCTCGCGAAGCTTTTAGCGGCGGTACGAAGATCCAGTGTGTTGCTCCGGCAACTGCGCCGCGCCGTGAAACAGCTTTTGGCGCAAGCTGCCGTTGTCGTATGCAGTCTTGTACGACCCACGCCGCTGCAGCTCGGGAATCACCAGCTCGATGAAATCGACGTAGCTTTCCGGCGTAACGATCCGGGTCAGGTTGAAGCCATCGAGGCCGGTTTCGGCGATCCACGCTTCCAGCTCATCCGCCACTTGCTCAGGAGAACCGACGACGGTGATGTAGCGCCCACCGAGGGCGTGCTGGTCGAGCAACTTGCGCCGGGTCCAGTCGTTGTTCTGCAGGTTTTTGGTGGCGGACTGGATGGCGTTGCTTTTCACGTACTGGATCGGTTCGTCGATCTCGTATTGGGAAAAGTCGATACCCGTCGATGCGGAAAAATGCGCGACGCCGGCCTCGGCACTGGCGTAGCTGAGGTATTCGGCATGCTTGGCCCACGCGGCTTCTTCGGTCGCGCCAACAATCACGTTGAGGCCCATGAACACCTTGATGTCTTCGCGATTACGTCCGGCTTCGACGGCGCTGGCGCGGACCTTGTCGACCTGAACCCTGGTCGACGGCTTGTTCTGGCCGCTGATGAACACGCACTCGGCGTGACGCCCGGCAAACAGCAGACCGCGATCCGAACTGCCGGCCTGAAACAGCACTGGCGTGCGTTGCGGCGACGGCTCGCAGAGGTGATAACCCTCGACCTGATAGAACTCGCCCTTGTGCTCGACCTTGTGCACTTTTTCCGGATCAGCGTAGACCCGCTGCTGGCGATCATTGCGCATCGCGCCGTTTTCCCAACTGCCTTCCCAGAGTTTGTAGAGCACTTCGAGGTATTCGTCGGCCTGATCGTAGCGACGATCATGCTCGACCTGTTCGCTCAGCCCCATGGCTTTGGCGGCGCTGTCGAGGTATCCGGTGACGATGTTCCAGCCGACGCGGCCACGGCTCAAATGATCGAGCGTGGACATGCGTCGGGCGAACAGGTACGGCGGCTCGTAGGTGAGATTGGCGGTGAGACCGAAACCGAGGTTTCTGGTCACCGCAGCCATGGCCGACACCAGCAACAGCGGGTCATTGACCGGTAACTGGATCGACTCTTTCAGCGTGACGTCGACCGAGTTCTGATAGACGTCGTACACGCCGACGATGTCGGCGATGAACAGCCCGTCGAACAGCCCGCGCTCGAGCAGTTGTGCCAGTTCGGTCCAGTATTCAATGGTGTTGTAGCGGGTTGAGGTGTCGCGCGGATGCGCCCACAAGCCGTGGTTGATGTGGCCGATGCAGTTCATGTTGAAGGCGTTGAGCAGCATCTTCTTTTTCGCAGCACTCATCAGATCGTCCCTCGCAGCGGAGGGTTTTCGTCGTTGAGGTAGTAGTTGCCCACCGCGTGATACTTCCAGCGCACCGGGTCGTGCAGGGTATGCACGCGGGCGTTGCGCCAGTGGCGGTCGAGGCCGTGTTCGATCAGGGTGGCCTGGCTGCCGGCCAGTTCGAACAGCGTGCTGCCGGCGGCGAGGGAAATTTCAGTGCTGATCGCGCGGGTTTCGGCCACGGCAATCGACGCGGCGGCGACGGTATCAGCGCTGGTTTCGGCCTGCGCGGCGTCGAGGAACTCCCCGGCACGCTCCAGCAATGCTTCAGTGGCGTGCAGGCGAATGCCCAAGTGGCCGAAGCTTTTCAGCGTCAGCGGATCTTCGCTGGCTTTGTCGTTACCGGAATCGATCCATGGCCGGGTTTTGCTGCGCACAAAGTGCAGCGCATCTTCAAAAGCGGCACGGGCAATGCCGGTGTCGATGGCGGCGTGAAGGATTTGCGCCAACGGGCCGACCGTGGTCGGGCGTTCAAAAGCACTCTGGAACGGGATCACGTCTTCGGCGGCGACATACACGTCTTCAAACACCACCGAACCGCTGCCGGTGGTGCGCTGGCCGAAGCCGCTCCAGTCGTCGATTACGGTCAGGCCCCGGCTGTCGCGCGGCACAAAGGCCAGTTGCTGCACGCTGTTTTCATCGACCACGGACGTCGGAATGCGCTGGGCGTAAATGGCGCCGGTCGCATAGAACTTGCGGCCATTGATGCGATAGCCATCACCGTCGCGCTTGAGGCGGGTGACGCGGTCGTGAGCGGTTTTGGTACCCAGTTCCGCGAGTGCATTGCCGAAGCGTTGGCCGGCGAGCACTTCGGCGTACAGCCGTTGTTTCTGCGCGTGACTGCCGTTCACACGGAGCACTTCGAGGGCGTAGAAATGGTTCTGCGGAATCTGCCCGAGCGAGCCGTCAGCCTGAGCGATCAGGGCGATGACTTTGGCCAGTGTCACGTTGGACACCCCAGCGCCGCCGTATGCCTTCGGCACGCTGATGCCCCACAGGCCCGAGCGGGAAAACACGTCGAGTTCCGGTAAGGGCAGGCGGCGTTCGCGGTCGCGCACGGCGCTGTCGCGTTTGAAGTCTTCGGCAAGGTCGCTGGCGACGATCAGGGCTTGCTCATCGCTGGTGATGACCGCGACGTGATGGGAAAAAGTCATGGGTTTCTCCATTGCACTTGAGAAAGTGTGCGGTCGTCTCAGATCCAGGAATGGCGGGCAGGCAGCGTGCCGTTGAGGCGATAGGCGCCGACCGCGTGATATTTCCAGCGCACCGGGTCGTGCAGGGTGTGCACGCGGGCGTTGCGCCAGTGGCGGTCGAGGTTGAATTCGGCGAGGGTCGCGCGGCTGCCGGCCAGTTCGAACAGCTTTTCGCTGGCGAGCAAGGAGATTTCGGTGGTCAACACTTTCGCCTCGGCCACGGCAATCGAGGCGCGGGCGGCGGATTCGGCAGTGAGCGGCGCGGCGTGCACCTGATCGAGCACTTTGCCGGCCTTGCGTAGCAGCGCCTCGGCGGCATGCAATTCGATTTTCAGTTTGCCGATGTCGGCGATGACGTAGAGGTCATCGCTGGCGCGATCAACCCTGGCGTCGATCCATGGCCGCGCACGGGTTTTGACGAATTCGATGGCGTCTTCGATGGCGCCACGGGCGATACCGGCGTCGATGGCGGCTTGGATCAGCTGCGACACTGCGCCTTGGGTGTTCGGGGTTTCGTTGATCTTCCAGTTGTCGACCACCAGACTCGACTCTACGCGGACGTTGTTCAGCAGAATCGTGCCGCTGGCGGTGGTGCGCTGACCGAAGCCCGACCAGTCGTCGACGATGCGCAACCCCGGCGTGCCACGACGAACAAAGGCCAGCACTTGCTTGCCGTCGTCGTTGAGCGCTTTCACCGCAACCCAATGCGCAAACAGTGCGCCGGTGGAGTAGAACTTCTGGCCGTTGATCACGTAATCATCGCCGTCGGCGGTGATCCGTGCTTTCAGCTCCAACGTGTTTTTAGTGCCGCGCTCCGGGCCGGCATTGCCGATGCGCCAGCCTTCGAGGACGCTCTGGAACAGCTGCTTTTTCTGCTCATCGCTGGCACTGCCGAGCACCAGATTGATGATGCCGAACTGGTTCTGCGGGATCTGTCCCAACGCCGGATCGGCGGCGGAAATGATCGCGAACACCTCGGCCAGAGTGACGAACGAAACTTGCGGGCCACCGTATTCGCGCGGGATGGCGATGCTGCCCAGACCGCTGCGCGTGAACTGTTCGATTTCCGACCACGGCAATTTGCGCTGACGGTCGCGGGTGGCGGCCTGTACGCGGGCAACCTGCGCCAGCTCATGGGCAGCCTTGATGGCTTGGGCGTCGTTGCGCAAGACCTGTGCGGGCAACAACAACGGGGCGATGTCCAGATCAGACTGGACGTTTGCATCGGCCAGACTGGACATCAGTGCCGCTCCTTGGCTGCACGCAATGCCCTGGCGATCTGCACTGGGGTGATTGTGTTCCGGACCATACTACCTACCTCACATCTCATGAAAAACGCCGCTAGAGTGCGGCGAACGAAAGAATGTCCGGTGGTCCGGTTCATATACCCTAAGCTTGTATAAATATTAAATATACTAACTTTTAGGAATATGCATAGAAGGGGTGATGGTCAGGTTGGTTAAAAGTTTTCAGTGGACGAGCAGATCTCGATGGACTGCGCAGCAGGCCTTTTGTCGGGGCCCCCTGCGCGCGACTTCGAGGATGAATTCCTTCGCCACGGAGGCCCCCTCGCCGTGAGCCTGGTTTATTGCCTGGGGGATTCGGCAGCTTTGAGTTCAGGCCGCAGCGGCACTTTCAGATAAGGGTTGGCACAACCGATTTTCAGCGTTCTCGGCGGTGCCCAGCGCGAGTTGTTGCCGACCCGGTCGAGGATGCAATACGTCACGTCCAGGCGCAGATCCTCGCCGCCTTCCATGATCACGGCCGGAGGCACCCAGACCTGTATCGGCAGCCCGACATCGGCTGCCGTCACCTGGGCCAGATCCATGCGCACGTCGCCCCAGCGCAGGGTGATGGCATCGCCCTCGGCCATGTTCACGTAGGGCTCGATGGTCAGCGGTACGCCGCGTTTGATCTGGTTCGGGTTCACGCCCTGGCGCCGAATGCTTTCCGGGATCGTCACGGCGGCCAGTTGCTGGTTTTCATCGCCAGAAAGTGCCGGCGGTTGCCCTCCCGGACAGTCGAGCTTCACCTCCACCCGCGTCGCCGCCGACAGGGCCGGGCCCTGACCGACCTGCATCAACCGGTAGTGGATGCGCGCAGTGCCGTTGGCAACGAAACTTTCCGGCACCCGCAGGCTGACGGTCGTTCCCAGATCCTCGGCTGTCAGCACCCGGGAGGCGACGTAGCATTTGTTCCAGAACAACTCGATCAGGTCACCGCAATCCATGCCGGGCCAAGGCGCAATGTCGACCAGCAAATGAGCGGCGGCGGCGAGGTTGATACCGTTTTTTTGCGTGGGCGCCAGGGTTGGCGCGGTGAGTTCGGGGGTGTGCAAAGTGCGGGTCATCGATTTCTCTCCTTGAAGCCTTGCAACGAATTCCGTTTCTGGAAAAACAAAAGGCGTGAATCAACTGGCAATAAAGCTGTGGGCTTTTATTGATGTAGGGTGCAAGTTGATCGAACTAAGTCGCGCCGGTTGGGGACTAGATAAGAACGTGACGGGTGGGGTGTCAATAGAGCGAGTTAGTTAATCCGTGAATTACGCTTCAATCAGAATGTTCCTACAGCACAGAGGCCATATGCCTAGGCGATGAGGCGAATAAGGCTACGTATCTTCGCTGTTTTTGCAGGTTTTTACACAGACGTGTTGAAACCCTTTTATGAAATATCTAGCGCATTCAGAGTGAATCAACTCTGTTGCAGAACATATATGTGCAGCGCGGGAAGGGAGGTTTTTTATATGTGATTATCAGTGAGGGTTAACGTAACTTCCATCCGTGGAAGTTGACGGTCAACTGCAACTAGCGTTTTCAAGCGTGGTTAAGAAACTTGCTGAGGAATTGTTGAGTGCGCACTTCTTGCGGGTTGGCAAACAATGCCTTGGCTTCACCTTGCTCGACGATCACGCCTTTGTCGAAAAACACCACGCGATTGGCCACGTCGCGGGCGAAGCCCATTTCGTGGGTGACAATCACCATCGTGCGTTTCTCTTCGGCCAGACCGCGAATGGTCGACAGCACTTCACCGACCAGTTCCGGGTCGAGGGCCGAGGTTGGCTCGTCGAACAGGATCACTTCCGGCTCCATCGCCAGCGCGCGGGCAATCGCCACGCGCTGTTGCTGACCACCGGAGAGACGACGCGGGTATGCGTCTTCTTTACCGGCCAGGCCGACCTTGGCCAACAGTTTCTTGCCCAGGGCCGTCGCTTGGTCGCGGGGCATCTTCTTGACCACAATCGGGCCTTCGATGACGTTCTCCAGTGCGGTGCGATGGGGGAACAGGTTGAAGTTCTGGAACACGAAGCCGACGTGTTGGCGCAGGTTGCGTACCAGGCTCTGCTGCTGGTTCAGCGGGCGGCTGGTATCGATCTCGATATCGCCGACCTTGATCCGGCCGCTGGTGGGTTCTTCAAGGAAGTTCAGGCAGCGCAGGAAGGTCGTTTTGCCCGAGCCGCTGGGGCCGATGATCGCGACCACCTCGCCTTCCTTGACCTCCAGGTCGATGCCGTTGAGCACGACTTGACCCTTGAATTGCTTGGTCAGTTTTTCCACGACAATCATCGGGTCAGGACTCCTGGTCGTGCCGATTGACCCGCTCTTCCAACTTGTTCTGCAGGTGCGATAGCACCGTGGCCAGAATCCAGTAGATCAGCGCGGCGGCAAGATACATGGTGAAGACTTCGAAAGTCCGGGCGGTAATCAACTGCGCCTGACGGAACAGCTCCGGCACCTGAATGGTGGCGGCGAGTGCCGTGTCCTTGACCAGTGAAATAAAGCTGTTGCCCAGCGGCGGCAACGCCGTGCGCATCGCTTGCGGCAGGATGGCCCGGCGCAAGGTTTGCGCACGGGTCATGCCGATGCTCGCAGCGGCTTCCCACTGTCCGCGCTCGATGGAGCCGATGGCGGCACGGAGGATTTCACAGGCGTAGGCAGCCATGTTCAGCGAGAAGCCGATGAGCGCCGCCGGCAGCGGATCAAGTTCCAGACCCAATTGCGGCAAGCCGTAATAGATCACGAACAGTTGCACCAGCAACGGCGTGCCGCGAAAGAACGACACGTAGATGCGCGCCAGCCAGCTCACCGACTTGAACCGCGACAGGCGCATCAGCGCCAGGCCAAAGCCCAGCAGCAGACCGAAGAACATGCCGCCGAGGCTGAGGACGACTGTGTAGTACGCGCCCTTGAGCAGGAAGGGCGCGGAATCCAGGGCGAGTTGGAAAGCTTCTTCCATTATTGAGTGACGTCAGCGTTGAAGTACTTCTCCGACAGCTTCTTCAAAGTGCCGTCGGCACGCAGCTCGTCGAGGGCCTTGTTGACCGCGGCCAGCAGTTCCGGCTCGCCTTTGCGCAGGGCAATACCGGATTCCTGACGGGAGAAGGCTTCACCGGCAGCGACGGTTTTCGGGGCTTTCTTGGCGTATTCCAGAGCAGCCAGGCGGTCAATCAGGATCGCATCGGTGCGGCCATTGTTGAGGTCGGCGAACTTGGTCGGATCATCGTCGTAGGTGCGCACGTCAGCACCCGGCACGTTGGCGCGGACCCATTGTTCGTAGTTGGTGCCCAGGCCGACACCGACTTTCTTGCCGGACAGGTCAGCGGCGGTCTTGATGTTCAGCGCGGATTCCTTGCTCTTCAGCACCAGAGCCTGAATCCCGGAAACGGTGTACGGCTCGGAGAAGTCATACTTCTTCTTGCGCTCGTCGGAGATGGTCACCTGATTGACCACGACGTCCAGACGCTTGGATTCCAGTGCCGCGAGGATGCCGTCCCACTTGGTCGGCTGAACCTTGGCTTTTACGCCCAGCTTCTGCGCCAGGGCTTCGGAGAGTTCGACTTCGAAACCGGACAGCTTGCCGTTCTCGTCAACGAAGCTGAACGGTGGGTAAGTGCCTTCCAGGCCGACGTTGATAACGCCTTTGTCCTTGATCTGTTGCAGTTGCTCACCGGCCACGGCCTGGCCAATCAGGCCGGCGCTCAGCGCCAGGCCCAGCGAACCGACCAGCAGATTGCGACGTAGTGCGGAAAAATTCATGACAAGCCCCTGTGTTTTCTTATGGAAGACGCTTAAGGAAAGTTGGCGAATTCGTGATTCGAGTGACGGCGTTATCGTGCCCTAAAGCAGCTTATGCGTCTCGCGCGAAATTCGCCTGCGGCGAGACTATAAGGTGATCAAGTTAGATCCGAAAATAATCAATATCTAATCTGTTAGATCTTACTCGAATATAAGGATCGCTCTCAGAGAAAATCCTTGTAGGCGAACAGCGCCGGCGCGCCACCGGTGTGCAGGAAGATGATCGGGCCCTCAGCAAAACGCTGACGCCCGATGCCATCGAGCAGCCCGGCCATCGCCTTGCCGGTGTACACCGGGTCGAGCAGCACGGCTTCCTGACTCGCCAGCAATTTCACCGCAGCCAGTGTCCCGGCGTTCGGTTCACCATAACGCGGGCCAAAATACTCATCCCACAACTCGACCTTGAAAGCGGCCGGCAGCTCGACACCGAGCAGCTCTGCCGTGCGCTCCGCCAGGCCTTGGACTTTCGGGCGCTGGTCTTCTTCACTGCGCGAAACGGTCACGCCAATGACCGGCAATTGCGGCAACAGTTCAGCCAACGCCAAGGCCAGGCCGCTGTGTGTGCCGGCGCTGCCCGAGGCCAACACCACGGCGGCAAAATCGACGCCGGCGTTCTTGATCTGCTCGGCCAGTTCAAGTCCGGCGCGCACGTAACCCAAGGCACCAAGGGCATTCGAGCCACCGATTGGTACCAGATAGGGCTTCTTGCCGTTGCTGCGCAGACGCACGGCGAGGGCGGCCAGTTGTTCGTCGGCATTGTCGAGGTTATCGACCCGTTCGACCTTGGTGTCGAACAGATCCAGCAACAGGCGGTTGCCGTTGCCGGTGTAATTGCTGTCGTCGGTGCCCAGCGGATTTTCCAGCAACGCCACGCAGCCGAGACCGAGCTTGGCGGCCAGCGCGGCGGTCTGGCGAACGTGGTTCGATTGCAGCGCGCCGGCGGTGATCAGCGTGTCGGCGCCTTGGGCCAGCGCGTCGGCGGCGAGGTATTCGAGTTTGCGCAGCTTGTTGCCGCCCATGGCCAGCGGCGTCAGGTCATCGCGCTTGATGTACACCTCGCGGCCGAGCCAGGTGGACAGGCGTTCGAGTTTTTCCAGCGGGGTGGGGTGGCCGAGCAGGTCGAGACGGTTGAAGCGTTCCAGCTGATTCTTGATCATGGGTCCGTACTGGCGGAGAAAGATGAAGGGACTATAGGCACGCGCTTTTGCAGGGGCAACCGTGAATCGCTTATAGCCAAATCGACTGAGGCCAGCACTATCGGTTCTTAATTCGCCCTTGCGACCTTGCCGTAAAGTAAACGCCGTTGACGCGGCCAGACAGTCCGGCCGCCCGTGAGGAGTCTTTACCGTGAGCGAGCGTTCCAGCCATTGGCAATTGCAGACCATCGTCAGTCAACTGCGCAGCGCGCGGGATCAGTGGCGGGCACAGAACGGCCGGGCGTCCGGCGAGCAGGGTGGTCGCGAGTTGCCGTCGCGGGCGGCGATGGCGGAGATTCTCGAAGCGTTGTGTGGTGCGTTGTTTCCGATGCGACTCGGTCCGGTGGATCTGCGCGAAGAGAGTGAGGACTTTTACGTCGGTCACACCCTTGATGTCGCACTGAATGCCTTGCTGGCGCAGACCCGCCTGGAGCTGCGCTATGCCGCCCGCCACAGCGCGCAGGCCGACACCGAAGTCGAGCCCCGCGCCATTCAGATCGTGCAGGATTTTGCCTTGGCTTTACCGGGCTTGCGCACGTTGCTCGACACCGATGTGCTGGCGGCTTATCACGGTGACCCGGCGGCGCGCAGCGTTGATGAGGTCCTGCTGTGCTATCCGGGGATTCTCGCGGTGATCCACCATCGTCTGGCCCATCACCTGTACCGCGCAGGGTTGCCGTTGCTGGCGCGGATCAGCGCGGAAATCGCCCATTCGGCGACCGGCATCGATATCCATCCGGGCGCGCAGATCGGTCGCAGTTTCTTTATCGATCACGGTACGGGTGTGGTGATTGGCGAGACGGCAATCATCGGCGAGCGGGTGCGGATTTATCAGGCGGTGACGCTGGGGGCGAAGCGGTTCCCGGCGGATGAAGACGGGCAGTTGCAGAAGGGCCATCCGCGTCATCCGATCGTTGAGGATGATGTGGTGATTTACGCCGGTGCGACGATTCTCGGGCGGATCACCATTGGCAAGGGCTCGACCATTGGCGGCAATGTGTGGCTGACCCGCAGTGTGCCGGCGGGGTGCAATTTGACTCAGGCCAATCTGCAGCATGATGACGGGACGCAGAAGTAGGCTCTGAAATTGCGTTGCGGCATCTGGCCTCTTCGCGAGCAGGCTCTCTCCCACACTGGAATGCGTTTCGCGAATGGTTTTAAGGCCAAATCGGGATAATGGCCATCAGCCAATTCTCAAGTGAACGAATCCCCTCAAACCCGCGTCATACCCCTCCTTGGGCTACTGTAGGAAAACTACCGCCCAGCCCTGCGATTAGTCCTTACCACCCGATCCATGTTTAACTTGAACGTTCATTCAAGTTAAACCGGTGGTTCGCTGCCCGCTCACAACAGGAGGCTTGCCTTTGCTGAGTCCGATCATTTCAGCCACGTTTAAACCCCTCGAGGTGCACGTTTCATGAGTGCATCGTCTACCCCCGCCAGCGGTCTGGTGCGCATGAATCCGCCGGTGTTCTATTTCGCCGCGACGGTGATTCTGCTGTTTGGTCTGGTTGTCATTGCCATGCCGGAACAGGCCGGCGCCTGGCTGCTGGAAGCGCAAAACTGGGCGGCCAACACGGTCGGCTGGTACTACATGCTGGCGATGACCCTGTACCTGGTCTTCGTGGTGGTCACCGCCTTATCCGGCTACGGCAAGATAAAACTCGGTGCCGACCACGACGAGCCCGAATTCAGTTACCTGTCCTGGGCCGGCATGCTGTTCGCCGCCGGGATCAGCATCACGCTGTTCTTCTTCTGCGTCTCTGAACCGCTGACCCACATGATCCAGCCGCCGCAAGGCGAGGCCGGCACGGCGGAGGCGGCGCGTCAGGCCATGCAGATTCTGTTTCTGCACTGGGGCCTGCATGGCTGGGGCGTGTTTGCTTTCGTCGGCATGGCGCTGGCGTATTTCGCTTATCGCCACAACCTGCCGCTGGCCCTGCGCTCGGCGCTTTACCCGCTGATCGGCAAACGCATCAACGGCCCGATCGGTTACGCGGTGGATGGCTTCGGCATCATCGCCACAGTGTTCGGTCTGGGTGCCGACATGGGCTTCGGGGTGCTGCACCTCAACTCCGGTCTTGATTACCTGTTCGGCATCGCTCACACCCAGTGGATTCAGGTCGGCCTGATCACGCTGATGATGGGCGCGGCGATCATCGTGGCCGTTTCCGGCGTCGATAAAGGCGTGCGGGTGATGTCCGACATCAACATGCTGCTGGCCTGTGCGCTGCTGCTGTTTGTGTTGTTCGCCGGGCCTACCCAGCACCTGCTCAACACGTTGATCCAGAATATTGGCGACTACCTCGGCGCCTTGCCGATGAAGAGTTTCGACCTCTACGCCTACGACAAACCAAGCGACTGGCTTGGCGGCTGGACAGTGTTCTACTGGGCCTGGTGGATTGCATGGTCGCCGTTCGTGGGTCTGTTCATCGCGCGCATTTCCCGTGGCCGCACCATCCGCGAATTCGTCTTCGGCGTGTTGTTGATTCCGCTCGGCTTCACCCTCGCGTGGATGTCGATCTTCGGCAACAGTGCACTGGATCAAGTGCTCAACCACGGCATGAGCGCGCTGGGCATGTCGGCCATCGACAACCCATCGATGAGCATTTACCTGCTGCTGGAAACCTATCCGTGGAGCAAAACCGTCATCGCCGTGACGGTGTTTATCAGCTTCGTGTTTTTCGTGACGTCTGCCGACTCCGGCACCGTGGTGCTCTCGACACTGTCGGCCAAGGGCGGCAATCCGGACGAAGACGGGCCGAAGTGGCTGCGGGTGTTCTGGGGCGCGATGACGGCGCTGATCACCAGCGCTCTGCTGTTCTCCGGCAGCATCGACGCGCTGAAATCGGCGGTGGTGCTGACCTCGTTGCCGTTCTCGCTGATCCTGCTGCTGATGATGTGGGGCCTGCACAAGGCGTTCTATCTGGAGTCGCAGAAGCAGATCGCACAGTTGCATTCGCTGGCACCGGTCTCCGGTTCACGGCGCGGCACGGGGGGCTGGCGACAGCGCTTGAGCCAGGCGGTGCACTTCCCGTCGCGCGACGAGGTGTACCGCTTCATGGACACCACGGTGCGCCCGGCAATTGAAGAAGTGACGGCGGTGTTCGTCGAGAAAGGCCTGAATGTGGTCACGCAGCCGGACCCGGCGCACGACAACATCAGCCTGGAAATCGGCCACGGCGAGCAGCATCCGTTCATCTATCAAGTGCAGATGCGCGGCTACTTCACGCCATCGTTCGCGCGCGGCGGCATGGGTTCCAAGCAACTCAACAACCGCCGCTACTACCGCGCCGAAGTGCATTTGAGCGAGGGCAGTCAGGATTACGATCTGGTCGGCTACACCAAGGAACAGATCATCAACGACATCCTCGACCAGTACGAACGGCACATGCAGTTCTTGCACCTGGTACGTTGATCGGCGCCTGAGCGCCGGGGCTTTTCAGGACTCGGCGCTCAGCATCATCAATAACATCATCGCCGCCAGCAGCACTGCTCTGTGGGACACCGGTTGCGATGCTCAAAGAGCGTTTGGCCGGCGACTTTTTTTGCTTGCTGGCCTGCGCCTGCCGTTGATCCATCCTTCTGACCGATGAGCTGATATCCACCTTAGGGTGTATCGTGTGCGCTAAAGACGCCCACGGCCCCTGGAGAGGATTCGATGACTTACACCGCTGCCGAAAACCGCTATGACTCTATCCCTTACCGCCGCGTTGGCCGCAGCGGTCTGGTGCTGCCAGCGCTGTCGCTGGGCCTGTGGCACAACTTCGGCGACAGCACGCCGATCGACACCCAGCGCGCCTTGCTGCGCACCGCGTTTGACCTGGGGATCAACCATTTCGACCTGGCCAACAACTACGGCCCACCGTATGGCAGCGCCGAGATCAATTTCGGACGTCTGCTGCGTGAAGACTTCAAGCAGTACCGCGATGAGCTGATCATCTCCAGCAAGGCCGGTTGGGACATGTGGCCAGGCCCTTACGGTCAGGGCGGCGGCTCACGCAAATACGTGCTGGCCAGCCTCGACCAGAGCCTGCAACGCCTGGGTCTGGACTATGTGGATATCTTCTACTCGCACCGCTTCGACCCGGACACTCCACTGGAAGAAACCGCCAGTGCCCTCGCCACCGCCGTTCAACAGGGCAAGGCGTTGTACATCGGCATCTCGTCGTACTCCGGGGTGAAAACCCGTGAGATCGCTGCGCTGCTCAAAGAGTGGAAAGTGCCCCTGTTGATCCATCAACCGGCCTACAACCTGCTCAATCGCTGGGTGGAAAAAGATCTGCTCGATACCACCGATGAACTCGGCACTGGCGTGATCGCTTTCACGCCGCTGGCGCAAGGTCTGCTCACCGACAAATACCTCAACGGCGTGCCGGCGGATGCGCGAGTCAATCGTCCGGGCGGTGGCTCGCTGCAGGCTTCGCACTTGTCCGAGGCCAACATTGCCCACGTGCGCGCCTTGAACGAGATCGCCAAGCGTCGTGGCCAGAGCCTGGCGCAACTGGCGTTGGCGTGGACACTGCGTGATCCGCGAGTGACCTCGGCACTGATCGGCGCGAGCCGGCCGGAGCAGATCATCGAGAACGTCGGCGCGTTGAAGAATTTGAGCTTCAGTGCTGAAGAGCTGGCGGAGATTGACCGGTTTGCCCAAGAGGGCGGGATCAATCTGTGGGAGAAGCCGTCGACGGCGGAGTGAGTCACCCCAGCCCTCTCCCCCCAAGGGGGCGAGGGTGAGGGGCTCTTAGTTGCTGATCGCCAAAATACTCGCCTGATACGAGCCAACGAACACATCAAAATCCCCCACCTCGTTCTGCTCCAGCTCAGCCTGAGCTGCCAGCGACGAACGCGCCAGTTCCTCAAACTTCGCCTGCTCATCCGCCGCCAATGGCTCGCTGCGGAAGAACCCGGCATGGGCCTGGCTCTGACGCAGCGAGAACTGCGCAAAGCTTTCTTTATGCTCAGCCATCGCCGCCAGTACTTGCGCGGAGGGTGTCAGGGACGGGTCGCTGACCTTGGCCAGTTGCGCATCCAGCGCCTTGCTGTGGGCGTCGCCGCCATGGCTCTGATCCAGCAACGCTGCCAGTGGCGCGATTTGCTCCAGCAATTGTGCAGCCCACTCTTTCATCTCGACCGACTCACCGTCACGCTGCAATTGCAGGCCCGGGCGACGACCTTCCTTGACCACGCTGAGGAAGTTCGACGTCGCGTTGCCGCAAGACGTGTTGGTCAGCAGCGGGCTGTCATTGAGCGCGCAGTACAGCAGGAACGCATCGAGGAAACGCGACTCGGTCAGGTCGATACCCATTGGCAGGAACGGGTTGATGTCCAGGCAACGCACTTCAACGTATTGAATGCCACGGGCCACCAATGCCTGAATCGGCCGCTCGCCGGTGTAGGTCACGCGTTTCGGGCGGATGTTGGAGTAGTACTCGTTTTCGATCTGCAGGATATTGGTGTTCAGTTGCACCCACTCGCCATCCTGGTGCGTGCCGACCTCCACGTAGGGTGCATACGGCGTGGCCACGGCTTTGCGCAGGCTGTCGGTGTAGCTCGCCAGATCGTTGTAGCACGGGGTCAGGCCGGCCTGGGCGTTGCTCTGGTAACCGAGGTCGCTCATGCGCAGGCTGGTGGCGTACGGCAGATACAGGGTGTCCGGGTCCAGTTGTTCCAGTTGATGCGAACGACCGCGCAGAAATCCGGCGTCGAGCGCTGGCGAAGCACCGAACAAGTACATCAGCAGCCAGCTGTAACGACGGAAGTTGCGGATCAGCGCGATATAGGACGACGACTGGAAATCACGGTCAGTGCCGACAAAACCTTCGGTTTCGCGCAGCAGCGGCCAGAGTTTTTCCGGCAGCGAGAAGTTGTAGTGAATCCCGGCGATGCACTGCATGGTCTTGCCGTAGCGCAGGGCCAGGCCCTTGCGGTAGACGTACTTGAGCTGACCGATGTTGGACGTGCCGTAATAGGCAATCGGGATGTCTTCCTCGGCCGGCAACGGGCACGGCATCGATGGACTCCACAGGTACTCGTTGCCGAGCTTGCTGTAGGCAAAACGATGAATCTTGTCCAGGCTCGCCAGCGTGTCCGCCGGGTCGGGCAGGGCGGGTGTGATGAATTCCAGCAGCGACTCGGAGTAGTCGGTGGTGATCTGTTCGTTGGTCAGCGCGGAACCCAAGGCTTCTGGATGCGGCGTTTGCGCCAGGCGACCTTCGCTGGTCACGCGCAGGCATTCACGTTCGATACCGTGCAGGCACTGTTCGAGCAGAGAGAGGTTAGCGCGCTCGCCAAGCAGGGCCAGGCGGCGGTTGAGAAGTTCGCTCAATTTGGATTCCTTCACGCGTCAGTCGCCCCAATATGGGGGTGGGCAAGACGGTCTACAAGGGTGAAGTTGAAACTGGCGTTTTCGCCTGGTTTTTGAGCCGTAAAGGCCCGTGCCGATCGCCAACTTCACTCCTTGAATCTGGCTATTGCGCGTGCGGAAAAGTTCGACGCCGCAGACACAGCGCCGAAATTAACTCAAATTGATGACCAGTAGCTACAGGACAGCGAACGTGCCTTGCGCTTTTGCGACCAGTTTGTCGCCCTGCATCACGTCGGCTTCAACCACCAGCGTGCGGCGGCCCGGGTGGATCACCCGCGCCGTGCACAGCACCTCACCGTCGGAAACGGCGCGGATGTAGTTGATCTTGCACTCGATGGTCGCGCTCTGCTGATCGAAACCGTGAGTGCTGGAACAGGCCAGCCCCATCGCGATATCGACCAGACTGAACAGCGCGCCGCCATGCAATTTGCCGCCGCGATTGCGCAGTTCCGGCTCCAGCCCCAGGGCGACTTGCGCCACCCCGGTTTCCAGGCTGTGCAGGCGGCAGCCCAGCAGCTTGAAAAACGCGCTTTCGACGAGCCCGGCCGGAATCTCCATCAGCGTTTCTTCAACTGCTTGGCGTTGGCGAACAGCGAGGCCATCGCATTGTTCACCGGCGCAGCGGTGGCGGTTTCCTTGCGGGGCGCGTTGTTCGAAGGCTGGCGTTGCGCCGAGCCCGGACGTGAGCCACGGGCACCGTCGATCTTCTCGCCAGGCGTGTCGCCCATGCGCATCGACAGGCCAACGCGTTTGCGCGGAATATCGACTTCCATGACCTTCACTTTCACCACGTCACCGGCCTTCACCGCTTCGCGTGGGTCCTTGATGAACTTCTCCGACAGCGCCGAGATGTGCACCAGACCGTCCTGATGCACGCCGATGTCGACGAACGCACCGAACGCAGTCACGTTGGTTACCACGCCTTCGAGAATCATGCCCAGTTGCAGGTCTTTCAGATCTTCGACGCCTTCCTGGAACTCGGCGGTCTTGAACTCCGGACGCGGGTCGCGGCCCGGTTTTTCCAGTTCCTGGAGGATGTCGGTGACGGTTGGCAGACCAAAAGTCTCGTCAGTGAATTTCTTCGGGTCCAGACGCTTGAGGAACCCGGCATCGCCGATCAGCGAGCGAATGTCGCGGTCGGTTTCGGCGGCGATGCGCTGCACCAGCGGATAGGCTTCCGGGTGAACGGCCGACGAATCCAGCGGGTTGTCGCCGTTCATCACGCGCAAGAAGCCGGCCGCCTGTTCGAAGGTCTTTTCGCCCAGACGCGCGACTTTCTTCAGTGCTGCACGGGTTTTGAACGCGCCGTGCTCATCGCGGTGAGCGACGATGTTTTGCGCCAGCGTTGCGTTGAGGCCGGAGATACGGGCCAGCAGCGCCACCGACGCGGTGTTCACATCAACGCCAACGGCGTTCACGCAATCTTCGACCACAGCGTCCAGACCGCGCGCCAGTTTCAGCTGCGAAACGTCGTGCTGGTACTGGCCGACACCAATGGATTTCGGATCGATTTTCACCAGTTCTGCCAGCGGGTCCTGCAGGCGGCGGGCAATCGACACCGCGCCACGGATCGACACGTCCAGATCCGGGAATTCCTTGGCGGCCAGTTCCGACGCCGAGTACACCGAGGCACCGGCTTCAGACACCATGACCTTGGTCATTTTCATGGCTGGATATTTTTTGATCAGTTCGATGGCCAGTTTGTCGGTCTCGCGGCTGGCGGTGCCGTTACCGATGGCGATCAGGTCAACCGAATGCTTGGCGCACAGGGCGGCGAGGATGGCGATGGTCTGATCCCATTTGTTGTGTGGCACATGCGGGTAAACCGTGGCGTGATCGAGCAGCTTGCCGGTCGAGTCGACCACAGCGACCTTGCAACCGGTACGCAGGCCCGGGTCGAGGCCCAGCGTTGCGCGCGGGCCAGCCGGGGCGGCCAGCAGCAGGTCGTGCAGATTGTGGGCGAAGACGTTGATCGCCTCGGTTTCGGCACCGTCACGCAGTTCGCCGAGCAGGTCGGTTTCCAGGTGCGTATAGAGCTTGACCTTCCACGTCCAGCGCACCACTTCGCCGAGCCATTTGTCGGCCGGGCGATTCTGGTTCTGGATATTGAATTGCTGGGCGATCATGCCTTCGCACGGGTGCATGGTGCCCGGCAGTTCGTCGCCGACTTTCAGCGCGGAACTGAGGATGCCTTCGTTGCGGCCACGGAAAATCGCCAGTGCGCGGTGCGACGGCATGCTTTTCAGCGGTTCGTCGTGTTCGAAGTAGTCGCGGAACTTGGCGCCTTCTTCTTCCTTGCCGGCAATCACGCGGGCGCTGAGGGTCGCTTCCTGTTTCAGGTAGCTACGCAGTTTTTCCAGCAGGCTTGCGTCTTCAGCGAAGCGCTCCATCAGGATGTACTTGGCGCCTTCGAGGGCTGCCTTGACATCGGCCACGCCTTTCTCGGCGTCGACGAAGCGTGCGGCTTCGGTTTCCGGGGCGAGACTCGGGTCGTTGAACAGACCGTCGGCCAGGTCGCCGAGGCCGGCTTCCAGGGCGATCTGGCCCTTGGTGCGGCGTTTTTGCTTGTACGGCAGGTACAAGTCTTCGAGGCGCGTCTTGGTGTCGGCGAGTTTGATGTCGCGCTCAAGGGCAGGGGTGAGCTTGCCTTGTTCCTCGATACTGGCGAGGATGCTGATGCGCCGTTCGTCGAGTTCTCGCAGGTAGCGCAGACGCTCTTCCAGATGACGCAACTGGGTGTCATCGAGGCTGCCGGTGACTTCTTTCCGGTAACGGGCGATGAAGGGAACGGTAGAGCCTTCATCGAGTAGCGCGACGGCCGCTTCGACCTGTTGTGGGCGTACACCGAGTTCCTCGGCAATGCGGCTGTTGATGCTGTCCATAAAACCACCTGACATATTGTGAAAGCAGGCTCGCAGGCGCGCAAATAAAGGCCCGGAGTCTGGTTGAGCGGCTAGAGAATTGCCGCTGCCTGGGTCAAAAGGCAGCCCGTTGACCCGTGAAATCGAATAATTACTGCATCGGCCCGGAGAGAATTCCGGCCACCTGCGGTAACGATTCAGACGTTGCCTGGCACAAAACGCCGCGCATTATAACCAGCGTTCTGTCATTCGGGGGCGTTGCAGTCTGTAGGCATAAACCCCGGTTTTCTGGTCGTGAAGGAAAAATCTGCTAACAATGCACTCGGTGCGTATAACGTCAGCTACGCCATAATGCGCGCCGAGCTAAAAGGAGCATCCAATGAGCAGCACTGCACAAACTGCTGAAGGCGAAAAAATTCTTATCGTAGATGACGATCCGGGGCTGAGCAGCCTGCTGGAGCGTTTCTTCACCAGCAAGGGCTACCGCGCCCGTACCGTTTTGAACACCGAGCAGATGGACCGTCTGCTGGCCCGTGAAGTTTTCAACCTGGTCGTCCTCGACCTGATGCTGCCGGGCGAAGATGGCTTGACCGCCTGCCGCCGCCTGCGTGGTGCGAACAACCAGATTCCGATCATCATGCTCACCGCCAAGGGCGACGAGCTGAGCCGTATCAAAGGCCTCGAACTGGGCGCCGACGATTATCTGGCCAAGCCGTTCAACCCGGACGAGTTGATGGCGCGGGTCAAGGCGGTACTGCGTCGTCAGGCCGCGCCGGTGCCGGGTGCGCCGGGCAGCGAAGACGAAAGTGTCACTTTCGGTGATTACGTGTTGTCGCTGGCGACTCGTGAACTGACGCGTGGCAACAAAGTGCACATGCTCACCACCGGTGAGTTTGCGGTACTCAAGGCACTGGTGATGCATGCTCGCGAGCCGTTGACCCGCGACAAACTGATGAGCCTGGCCCGTGGCCGCGAGTGGGATGCGCTGGAGCGTTCCATCGACGTGCAGATTTCCCGTCTGCGCCGGTTGATCGAGCCTGATGCGTCGAAACCACGCTACATCCAGACGGTCTGGGGCGTGGGCTACGTATTCGTACCGGATGGCACCGCCACCAAGTGATCGGTGATTTGTAGGAGCGGGTCTGCAGGGTGGTCAAATGACCTTGCCCGCAGACTCGCAAACCGCAATATGCGAGCATGGCTCGCTCCTGCAAGCGTGTAACGGTTATCGATGAAAACCCCCGTCTGGTTCCCCCAAAGTTTTTTCTCCCGCACCCTCTGGCTGGTGCTCATCGTCGTGCTGTTTTCCAAGGCGCTGACGCTGGTTTATCTGTTGATGAACGAGGACGTGCTGGTGGATCGCCAATACAGCCACGGCGTCGCCCTGACGCTGCGCGCCTATTGGGCTGCCGATGAAGAAAACCGCGCGAAGATCGCCGATGCCGCGACCCTGATCCGGGTGGTCGGTGCCGGTGTGCCGGAAGGCGAACAGCATTGGCCGTACAGTGAAATCTATCAGCGACAAATGCAGGCGGAGCTGGGTGCCGACACCGAAGTGCGTTTGCGCATGCATTCGCCACCGGCGCTGTGGGTGCGGGCGCCGAGCCTCGGCGATGGCTGGCTGAAGGTGCCGCTTTACCCGCATCCGTTGCGCGGCCAGAAAATCTGGAACGTGCTCGGCTGGTTCCTCGCCATCGGCTTGCTGTCGACCGCCTCGGCGTGGATTTTCGTCAGCCAGCTCAATCAGCCGCTGAAGCGTCTGGTTTATGCCGCCCGGCAACTTGGTCAGGGGCGCAGCGTGCGTCTGCCGATCAGTGACACCCCCAGCGAGATGACCGAGGTGTATCGCGCCTTCAATCAGATGGCCGAAGACGTCGAACAGGCTGGGCGCGAGCGCGAGCTGATGCTGGCCGGGGTTTCCCACGATTTGCGCACACCGTTGACGCGGCTGCGCCTGTCTCTGGAACTGATGGGTGATCACACCGACCTGACGGACGACATGGTGCGCGACATCGAAGACATGGACGCGATTCTCGACCAGTTCCTGGCGTTTATCCGCGATGGTCGGGACGAGTCGGTGGAAGAGGTCGATCTCAGCGATCTGGTACGCGAGGTGGCTGCACCCTACAACCAGAATGAAGAGAAGGTGCGCCTGCGTCTGGAGCCGATCCAGCCGTTTCCATTGCGTCGGGTGTCGATGAAGCGCCTGCTCAACAACCTGATTGGTAACGCGTTGAACCACGCCGGCAGCAGTGTCGAGGTGGCGGCCTATGTGTCCGGAGATACCAGCGCGCCGTATGTGGTGCTGAGCGTGATGGATCGTGGCGCGGGGATTGATCCTTCGGAGCTGGAGGCGATTTTCAACCCGTTCACCCGTGGCGACCGCGCGCGGGGTGGTAAGGGAACCGGGTTGGGTCTGGCAATTGTGAGACGGATTGCGTCGATGCATGGCGGCAATGTTGAGTTGCGCAATCGGTCTGGTGGTGGGCTGGAAGCGCGGGTGCGGCTGCCCCTGGGGTTGATGTTGCCCCGGGATGCGGTATAGAAGCAGCTACAAGCTACAAGCTACAAGCTACAAGCTGCACGCAGTAGCTTTCACTTGTCGCTTGCAGCTCGAAGCTGCTTTTCTAGCCCTTGCCTTTGGTGCGGGTCATGTTCGGCCCGCCATTCTTCTCAAGATGCTCAATGATGATCCCCGCCACGTTCTTGCCCGTGGTGGTCTCGATCCCCTCCAGACCCGGTGACGAATTCACTTCCATCACCAGCGGCCCGTGATTGGAACGCAGGATATCCACACCGGCCACCGCCAGGCCCATGACCTTGGCGGCGCGCAACGCGGTCATGCGTTCTTCCGGGGTGATCTTGATCAGGCTGGCGCTGCCGCCACGGTGCAGGTTGGAACGGAACTCGCCCGGCTTGGCCTGACGTTTCATCGCCGCGATGACTTTGTCGCCGACCACGAAACAACGAATATCCGCCCCGCCCGCTTCCTTGATGTATTCCTGAACCATGATGTTCTGCTTCAGACCCATGAAGGCCTCGATCACCGATTCGGCAGCGGTCGCGGTTTCACACAGCACCACACCGATGCCCTGGGTGCCTTCCAGCACTTTGATCACCAGCGGCGCACCGTTGACCATGTCGATCAGGTCGGGAATGTCATCCGGCGAGTGAGCGAAACCGGTGACCGGCAAGCCGATGCCTCGACGCGACAGCAATTGCAGCGAACGCAACTTGTCCCGCGAACGGGCGATGGCCACTGACTCATTGAGCGGAAAAACGCCCATCATTTCGAACTGGCGCAACACCGCGCAGCCGTAGAATGTCACCGAAGCGCCGATGCGCGGGATCACCGCATCGAAGCCTTCCAGGGGTTTGCCGCGATAGTGGATCTGCGGCTTGTGGCTGGCGATGTTCATGTAGGCGCGCAGGGTGTCGATCACTACCATTTCATGCCCGCGTTCGATGCCGGCTTCGACCAGGCGACGGGTGGAATACAGACGCGGATTTCGCGACAGCACAGCGATCTTCATGCAACACCTGTGGAGGAGGTAGATACCGGGAACACCGGCTTGTCTTGTACATATTTGATGCCCGGATTGACCACCAACTGGCCATCGATCAGGGCTTTGGAACCGAGCAGCAGGCGATAACGCATGGACTTGCGGCAGGCGAGGGTGAATTCCACCGCCCAGACCCGATCACCCAGCGCCAGGGTCGTGCTGATCACGTAGCGCACCTGCGCCTGGCCATTGGAGCTTTTGATGGTTTTGCGCGTCACCAGCGGTGCTTCGCAGCGCCGATGACGCAACTGCACCACCGTGCCCAGGTGCGCGGTAAAACGCACCCATTTCTCGCCGTCGCGTTCGAACGGCTCGATGTCGGTGGCGTGCAGGCTCGAGGTACTGGCGCCGGTGTCGATCTTTGCCCGCAGGCCCGCGACTCCCAAATCCGGGAGCGCCACCCACTCGCGCAGACCCACAACGGTCAAATGGTCAAATGTCTTCAATAGAAAAAACCAACGATTAACGCTTCCAGGCCTCAGGTGATACCTGGGCCAACGCTTTGAATGCAGGCTTGGCGAACCAGTAGCCTTGCATCAGAAATATTCCACAGTCCGCCAGGAAGTCCCGTTCACCGGCGCTCTCAATGCCTTCGGCAATGACTGTAACGTCCAACTCCGCACAGATTGTGACAATCCCCCGGACGATAGCCTGACGAACACGGTCTTGATCGACATCGCGGATCAGCGCCATGTCGAGTTTGATCAGGTCCGGTTGGAAATCAGCCAGCAGATTGAGCCCCGAATAACCGGCACCGAAATCGTCGATGGCGGTCTTGAAGCCGAATTCGCGGTATTCACGCAGAATATTGGTCAAATGGCGATAGTTATCTACGTGCTGGCTTTCCAGGGTTTCGAAAATCAGTCGGTTGATCGGGAAATCGTGTTTTTTGGCAGCCTCAAGCGTACTGCGAATACATAACTCTGGACGATAGACGGCGTTGGGCATGAAGTTGATCGACAAGTGTGTCTGCATATTTAGACGGGCCGCGCCTTCGATGGCGCGGGTCCGGCAGAGTTGGTCGAAACGGTAGCGGTTCTCTTCTGTAACCTGATCCAACACTGTGGGTGCGCCTTCACCGGCCACCCCTCGAACTAGCGCTTCATGAGCGAAGACCGACTGATCGCGCAGGTCCACGATGGGTTGGTAGGCAAAAGCGAAATCGAAATTCAAAGGCTCAGTCTGCTGGCAGCTCCGGCAGCCGGTTCCGGGTGAAGTCAATGAAGATGGAAATTTGGTCACTCGATCACCCCGTGCCGCTGAACCGGCCAAGATCACAGTCTATCTGGAGGCCCGGTTCTTGCGCCTGATAGAAACGGTAGTAGAGTTCCGACTACTGGCTGAACGAGGAATTCAAATGGCACAAAAAAACGACGAGGACGACAACAGGGTTCGTCTCGACAAGTGGCTATGGGCTGCGCGTTTTTACAAAACCCGTGCGTTGGCCAAAGCCGCCATCGAGAGTGGCAAGGTGCATTGTCGCGGCGAGCGCTGCAAACCAGGCAAAGAGCCGCGCATTGGCGATGAGTTCGAGATTCGGACCGGGTTTGAAGTGCGGACCGTCAAGGTTGAAGCGTTGTCGATTGTGCGGCGCGGCGCACCCGAGGCGCAGACCATGTACGCGGAGACGGAGGCGAGTATCGCCAAGCGTGAAGCCGCAGCGGCGATGCGCAAGGCGGGCGCGTTGGGCGTAAGCACCGACGGCAAGCCGAGCAAGAAGCAGCGGCGGGATTTGTTCAGGTTTCGTGGCAGCAGTAACGACGAGTAAAAACCGTACTTGCGTGTTGTGGGTTCTGGTCTCTTCGCGAGCAGGCTCGCTCCCACAGGAGATTGCATTCCAATGTGGGAGCGAGCCTGCTCGCGAATCGAGGGTGCAGCCGTCGCCGAAGACCGCCCGGAATCAGGCGCTACGCACCACGCTCATCCGCGACACCACCGGCAACTTGCCCAGCAGTGCGAAAATCGGCGCTGTCACTTTCAGCCAGAAGTTCGACGCGTGACAAGCAAACGGCGTGTAGTAACCCCAGCCCAACGCCCACACGGCCAGCAGCATGCCGCCGATGTAGTCGTCCTGGCCCCAATGCGCACCGGCCACCAGTCGCGGCAACATGAACAGCAGCGCCAGGCCCCAGACCGTCACGAACTGACCCGTCGTGCGACTGAACACACCCATGAACAGCGCCCAGATCAACAGCACTGACGCGTGATCACCCGGAAAGCTCTGGCCCGAGCGATCCTTCAGCTCCCAGGTTTTTTCCAGATTCGGGAAGTAGTCGCTGATGTGCACGGCGCCTTCCAGCACCATCGACGGACTGCTGTGTTGCCAATCCATGTAGTCGGCGAACTTGGAAAACAGCGCGCGAATCACCACCATCAACAACAGAATGGACAGAAAACCGAAAAAAGCCCGGCGCACATCAATCGCCTTGAACACCCAGTCGCCCTTGATCAGCAGTGTCAGCAGAATCAGGCCGACGATGATGTCGAACGGTCGCAGACTTGCAATTGCCCAGATGTGGAGCCATATCGGGTTGCTGGCCAGCGGTGCATTAAGCGAGCGGAACAGCCACTCGTCGAAAATCACACACAGCGAGTTGCCCGTAGGCCATAACCAGAAAGCCAGTAGCGCTAATGGCACTACGTTGCACAGAACCAGCCGGCCGAGGTTCCACCTTGATTGGAACAAACCCGGATTGTTCATAAAATGCCTCCCATGGCAGAGCAGTCGGCACCAAAAAGGGTGCCAGGAAGCGCAAATTTTCACGTCTTGTAACCATTTTGTCACCACATTCAGATACCCAGACCTATGACCGACCTACCGGATACCGATTTCACACAGCGCTTCATCTTCGATGACAGCGACACCCGCGGCGAACTGGTGGCGCTTGAGCGCAGCTACGCCGAAGTCCTCGCCAAGCACCCGTACCCCGAGCCAGTGGCGCAACTGCTGGGCGAATTGATGGCGGCCGCCTCGTTGCTGGTGGGCACGCTGAAGTTCGACGGTTTGCTGATCTTGCAGGCGCGCTCCGAAGGCCCGATTCCGCTGCTGATGATCGAATGCTCCAGCGAGCGCGAGATCCGTGGTCTGGCGCGCTACAACGCCGAGCAGATCGCGGCGGATGCGACCCTCGCCGACCTGATGCCGAACGGCGTTCTGGCCCTGACCGTCGACCCGAACGTCGGCCAGCGCTACCAAGGCATCGTCGACCTCGACGGCGAAACCCTGTCGGAATGCTTCACCAATTATTTCGTCATGTCGCAACAGGTCGGCACCCGCTTCAAGCTGTTTGCCGACGGCCGTCGTGCCCGTGGCATGCTGCTGCAACAGCTGCCGGCCGATCGTCTGAAAGACGAAGAAGATCGCGCCGCCAGCTGGCAGCACATCACCGCGCTGGCCAGCACCCTGAGCGCCGATGAATTGCTCAGCCTGGACAATGAAACCGTGCTGCATCGTCTCTACCACGAAGAGCAGGTGCGCCTGTTCGACGTGCAACATTTGCGCTTCAACTGCAGCTGCTCGCGGGAACGCTCGGGCAATGCGCTGGTCAGCCTTGGGCTGGAAGATGCGCTGGCGCTGGCAGCCGAGCAGGGTGGCAAAGTCGAGATCGATTGCCAGTTCTGCAATCAGCAGTACCTGTTCGATTCGGCCGATATTGCTCAGTTGTTCGCTGGCGCAGGCGTGGACACGCCGTCAGATACCCGGCACTAAAACGGTTCAGCGCAGGTAAATTCACTGCGTAACGACGGAATTTCGCCGTTACGACGGGAGGACCCTACTCTTTTTGGGCTTTTCTGGCATAATCCGGCCCACTTTTTTCGCGGTAGTAGTGCACGACTTTCTACTACAAAACGTTTGGAGCACACTCGGCCACTGGCCGACGGGGAACCTCATGACGCAAGCCAATAACGCCGTGTACACCGATCTGAGTGTTGATGATCTGGTAAAAGAAGCCCTGAACCGCGGTGAGGGCGAGCTTGCCGATACCGGCGCTCTGGTTGTTCGTACTGGTCATCGCACCGGTCGTTCGCCTGTAGACCGTTTCATCGTTGAAGAGCCTTCGACTCAGGCCGCTATCGCCTGGGGCCCGATCAACCGCAAGTTCCCGGCCGACAAGTTCGATGCCCTGTGGGCTCGCGTGGAAGCCTTCAACAACGCGCAAGAGCACTTCGTTTCCCACGTGCATGTAGGCGCAGCTGAAGATCACTACCTGGCTGTGAAAATGACCACCCAGACTGCCTGGCAGAATCTGTTCGGTCGTTGCCTGTTCATCAACCCGGCCCAGTACAACCCGGCTGGTCGTGAAGAGTGGCAAGTGCTCAACGTGGCCAACTTCGAATGCGTGCCTGAGCGTGACGGCACCAATTCCGATGGTTGCGTGATCATCAACTTCGCACAGAAAAAAGTGCTGATCGCTGGCATGCGTTACGCCGGTGAGATGAAGAAAGCCATGTTCTCCGTGCAGAACTTCCTGCTGCCGGCTGCTGACGTGCTGCCAATGCACTGCGCTGCCAACATCGGCGAAGAAGGCGACGTGACCCTGTTCTTCGGACTGTCGGGCACTGGCAAAACCACCCTGTCGGCTGACGAAAGCCGTTACCTGATCGGTGACGACGAACACGGCTGGGGCGAAGGCGTTGTCTTCAACATCGAAGGCGGTTGCTATGCCAAGTGCATCGACCTCTCCGAGAAGAACGAGCCGGTTATCTGGAAAGCCATCAAGCACGGTGCCGTGCTGGAAAACGTTGTCATCGACGACGCCAAGCACGCCGACTACGCCGATGTCAGCCTGACCCAGAACAGCCGCGCAGCCTACCCGCTGGAGCACGTTGCCAAACGTTCCGAGAAGAACCTGGGCGGCGAGCCAAACGCTGTAATCTTCCTGACCTGCGACCTGACCGGCGTGCTGCCGCCAGTGTCGATCCTCAACGAAGAACAAGCGGCCTACCACTTCCTGTCCGGCTACACCGCTCTGGTGGGCTCGACTGAAATGGGTTCGGGCAGCGGCATCAAATCGACCTTCTCCACCTGCTTCGGCGCACCGTTTTTCCCGCGTCCGGCTGGCGAATACGCAGAGCTGCTGATCAAGCGCATCCGCGGTTTCGGTTCGAAGGTTTATCTGGTCAACACAGGCTGGACTGGCGGCGGCTACGGCGTCGGCAAGCGCTTCAACATCCCGACCACCCGTGCGGTGATCGCGGCGATCCAGAGCGGCGCGCTGATCGGCGCTGCCACTGAACACCTCGACACCATCAACCTCGACGTGCCACTGGCCGTACCGGGCGTTGAAACCAACCTGCTCAACCCACGCAACACCTGGGCTGACAAGGCTGCATACGACGAGGCTGCCAAAGCATTGGCCGGTCTGTTCATCGAGAACTTCAAGAAGTTCGAAGTGAGCGACGCGATCAAGGCGGCTGGGCCAAAATTGTAAGATTGGTTTGTGGTGAATGAAAAAGCCGCCCATTGGGGCGGCTTTTTTGTGGGTAACTGATCCTGAGGCAAAGGCTTGACTGCCATTATTCCCGCAGAATGTTGCTCAATCAGCCAACGCATTCCTCCCGCCCCTTCTATTACATCGCCGATAGACGGATTCACAACTAGCTGCTTTTGGAAGGCGTGGGTGATGTGAGGGATGTCTTCGACGTCGGCTTGTTTGAAGTTGAGGCAGTAGAGGGTGCGTAGCAGGTCGCTTGAAGCGCGCAGGCGCTGGACGGCGCATTCGAGGATGTCTTGCGGATTGGCTTCTGAGTCGATGATCAGTGGCTTTGTGTCGGTGAGGTTTGATTCGAGTGGGCGGTAGCGATCAGCGGTGAAGTGATTCCATGTTTTCATTATTTTTTGCCTCGTTTTGCGTCATGTGAATCCGCACCCACCGTGACCAAGCGATAGGTGGCGGACTGCGTTCGGGTTGGTCAACCGATGAGGCATTCACAACCGGCACGCCCGAAGGCGTCCCGAACACAGCCGCCATAAAGCGTGCTGACACAAAAAAGCGCCAGCAGCATACAACGACTGTAAATGCACATCTAATACGGGTGACCAAGCCCGAGCCGCTGATTAGCAGCGACAGCCACAACTATAGGTTCACACCCTCAAGCGCCGATAGGCGACAAAGCGTCTGCTCCTGTAGGAAGCGGACGAAGATTTGGCCGGACGTTCCTAGCGTCTGATAAACGCCTTTCAACGCAAATGCCGATACGCCGAAATATCCAGCAGGCTCGTCGAAAGCCCTGTCGCCGGCTGATAGATCGTGCCCTTCACCGTCGAGAACGGCACGCCTTTGCTGCCCAGCGAAACCGGGCGCTCGCCTTTGTCCAGTTCGGTGAAGTAGGTGTAGGACTGGCCGTGCATCAGTTGGTAGAGCGCTTCATTGCGAGCGATATTGCCAGTGAGGAGGTTCAGATCGGCGTCGGTCAGGTTCAGGGTTTTGCTCAGTTGAACGCCCCAGCGCTTCAGGCAGGTTTCTGCGAAGTGGCGGACGATGCGCCCAGGTTCGACCAGCCTTTTCAGGTCGTCGGTGTTAAGCGGAACACCTCCGCTGGCAGTGGCATTACCCGCCATGGTCGCGTGGCGGCCGGCCATGGGATAGATGGAGGTTTTAGTGCCCGGGGCGGTTTGCGGGATGACGCAGCTGAAGCCTTTGGAGCGCTCGTCGCGAGCGTAAAAACCCACATATTCTTTGACGTTGGCGCCGAGTTTGACGCGCTCTTCCTGGAAGTTGCCGATACCCGGCACAGGGTCGAGGGCAAATATGTTGATCGGAATATGCTTAAGTTGTTGATCTTTTAACAGGGTATTGGCCAGCATGTGGCAACTAATGCCGCCCCGGCTCCAACCGACAAGATTGACTTGAGTTGGAATGACACCGCCGGTGCGGAACGTCTTGATGATTTGTTCCTGTAGTTTCTGTTGAGTAATGCTGCGATCGCCATAGTTATATTTACGCCAGAACCATGAGCCTTCAACTTTCACATCCTCGATAGGAATACCGGCGGCTTTGAGGCGGTTGTATTCGGCTTCGGTCAATTGCTCGCGCTGCCAGTCACATTTGCCCTTGATGACATTGACGGCGTGCCGGACGTTTTCTTCCCAGCCCTTGCCGAACAAAGTGCCGCTCAAGCCGTATTCCTTGCTTTTGGTGAGCAGGTCGTCGGCCTGCAGGTTACCGCTGCCGGGGCCGTCGACGACGATCCACTCGGCAAACTCGCGACCGGGATGATTGGCCGCCAATGTGGAAATCAATTCGCCGTCGTGAAAGTTTGTGTGATTGACGTCGAACTTGTTGGAGCCAGTGCCGCAAAAGAAAATGGTTAAAACTGTCATGGTGTTGCCCTTGGTTAAATATAAGAGCAAGCAACTTAGTGTCGGGCAGGTGAGTAAATAAAGAGTCCTGTTGTTTCCTGGTTTGTAAGGGTGATTATCCCGGTTGTTTTTGTTTTGCAACTTCGAGCAAGTCGCAACCGTCCTGCACTAGCAAATAAAGCGCATTGACGATGTTGGGGATGTCTTTGGCATCGGCTTTTTTGAAACACATGCAGTAGAGGGTTTCCAGCAGATCGCTGGCTGCACGCAAACGCTGGTCGGCGGCATCAAGCAAGTCGCCGTGACTGGATTGAGTGTCGATGACGAGTACAGGATTTTCGCTGTAGCAGCTTTTGAGCGGGCGGTAACGGGTGATCATGGTGAGGCGTTTCCTTCGAAGGCACTCTGATGGCGAATACGATTTGTCAGCCACGCCGCCACTATAAAAGGCTGCCGAACGGCGGAACAAGACAGCCAAAATGGACGGCGTTCGTAGGGGTTTTTCCGGGGTTTGGGCATTTGCCCTACGCGGTTTCTTGGCCTCTGCACGGTAAAACCCCTAGGCGGGAAATTTCCTACTGGTTTGTCAGGCGTTTCTCAGCAAACCTCTGTATGGTGCGCGCCAGAATCTGTGGGACGTTTCCAAACGTCCGATACGCGCTTAAAGGGAATTAGGTATGCATTGGCTACGAATGGCCTCGATGGTATTGCTGTGGATCAGCGGCTGCCCCTTGGTGATGTCGACCGAGCTTGGCAACACGCTGATGATGAATCAGCTGGATCGCACGGGATGGCCGGATGCGCTCACCAGTCAGGCGAGCGTCGACACGGCCTCGCGCGCTGAAGTGTTGATGTTCGGCAAGGCCTTGCTTGCCAGTGAGGCGCTGGACGAGGAGGGACTCGAGCAGCGCCTGGGTGTGCCGCACGTGCAACTGAAGTCGGTCAGACAAGTGCGCGAGAGTCTGTGGGATCATTTGCTGAACACCTATCACAGCGCCAGCAAAGACTGTGACGGCCAGCCATTTTGCCCTCGCGTGCGCGGTGTTGCCGACTTGCGTCAATTGGCGGCGGCGTTTACTGGCGATATCAGCCCCGGCCATGCGCTTTGGGCGAGCAAGAGTCAGGGCGTGCACGAGCAAATGTTGAACGAACAATTACGTGTCGCGGTGTTGTTACCCTGACGGAGATCAGACCTGCGTGGCTGCAACGGCCTTCACGTGACTGGCAAGCGGCGGCAGATCATCGGGAACCCGCATGCATCCACCCAGCAGCAGAAATGCGAGGGTGAGTACGAAAGGGAGTTTGATTGTGTTCGACATTTTCATTCCTTGATGAGTTTGCCAGGCACCTCAGCCGTCCGGGCGTGGTGCGGAAGAGAGGGCACGTTAGCGCGCTGCCACAAACGCAGCGATAAACAATTTGAGTCGTTTGTTTCTTCCCGTTGCGAAGCATCTGACGCTGTATCATTCCGAATCGATTTGGCCCCGACCTTTTCTCGACTCGCTGCGATGGCCCGCTAGGCTGTTGGCATGGCAGCGGTCAAAGGAGTGACAGCGAATGCACAACACCCTGGAACAGGTTTTTGGTTATCCACAGTTTCGTCCCGGACAAGAGGCCGCGATCAGCGCGGTGCTCGCCGGGCGCTCGGCGGCGGCGATTTTCCCCACGGGTTCCGGCAAGTCCCTTTGCTATCAACTATCGGCGCTGATGCTGCCGCACCTGACGCTGGTGGTCTCGCCGTTGCTGGCGTTGATGCAGGATCAACTGGCCTTCCTGGAACGCCACGGAATTTCCGCGGGCAGCATCGATTCGGCACAGAGTCGCGATGATGCCAATGACGTGATGGCCCGCGCCCGTGCGGGTGAACTGAAAATCCTGATGATCTCCGTGGAGCGCTTGAAGAACGAGCGCTTCCGCAACTTCTTGCAGCAGGTGCCGATCTCGTTGCTGGTGGTGGACGAGGCGCATTGCATCTCGGAGTGGGGCCACAATTTCCGTCCCGACTACCTGAAACTGCCCGATTACCAACGGCAGTTCAATATCCCGCAGACCTTGCTGCTGACGGCCACAGCGACGCCGAAAGTCATCGCCGACATGCAGGCCAAATTCACCATCGCCCCTGACGATGTAGTCACCACCGGTTTCTACCGGCCCAACCTCAATCTGCTGGTGGAACCGGTACGCGGTCAGGACAAGCGCCGGCGTCTGGTGGAGTGGATGTCTCAGCGTCCCGGGCAGCCGAGCATCGTTTACGTCACGTTGCAGAAAACTGCTGAACACATTGCCGAGCATCTGCTGCGCAACGGTATTCAGGCCGAGGCGTACCACGCCGGTTTGCCGAATGATAAACGTGAGGTGATCCAGAAGCGCTTCATGGCCGGGCAGTCCAATTGCATCGTCGCGACCATCGCTTTCGGCATGGGCATCGACAAGAGTGACATCCGCAATGTGGTGCACTTCGACCTGCCCAAATCCATCGAAAACTACAGTCAGGAGATCGGTCGTGCCGGACGTGACGGGCAACCGTCGGATTGTCTGGTACTGGCCAACCGCGACAGTCTCAATGTGCTGGAAAACTTCGTTTACGGTGATACACCGGAGCGCGAGGGCATTCGCCATGTGCTTGATGAACTGAAGGCCTCGGCGCCAGAAGGGCAGTGGGAGTTCTTGCTCGGGCCGCTGGCGGATCAAAGCAACATTCGTTCGTTGCCGTTGAAGACGTTGCTGGTGCAACTGGAACTGCACGGCTTGATCGCGCCGCGCTATGCCTATTACGCCGAGTACCGTTTCAAATACCTGCTGGAACCCGAGGCCATTCTTCAGCGCTTCGAGGGCGAGCGCAGGGATTTCGTCGCGGCGCTCATTCAGACCTCAAGCCGCGCACGCACCTGGGCTACGGTGAATTTCGACGCGATGTACGCGCAGTATTCGGCAGAGCGCAACCGCGTGGTGGCGGCGCTGGATTATTTTCAGGAGAAGGGCTGGGTCGAGCTTGAGAGCAAGCAGATGACCGAGGTCTACAGCCTGTTGCACAGCGACTTTGACAGCGATGTGTTGAGTGGCGAGCTGCATGGCTACTTCACCCGGCATGAGCAGACCGAGGTCGCGCGGATTCACGCGATGCTTGAAATGTTCGCCACCGAACGGTGCCTGGGTTATCGATTGGCCGAGTACTTCGGCGACCACGACGCGCCTGAGCATTGCGGGCATTGTTCGGTGTGTCACGGGCATGTCGCACGGTTGCCGGCACCACCGGAATTACCGACGCTTGTGGATAAAGATTTCGCGGCGTTGTGCGGCGATTTTATCCACAGGCATGAGCAGCACACCGGCAGTATTCCAACCGCAGAGCGACTGACGCGGTTTTTGTGCGGGATCAGCGTGCCGATGTTCACCAAACTCAAGGCGCGGGCGATTTCCGGGTACTCGGCGCTGGAGCAATACCCTTACGCCGAAGTGCGCAGATGGGCAGACAATCACTTGCTGGACTAAACAAGAAACCACAAGGGGAAATGTGGCGTCCTGAAGGCCTGTATCCATCCGCTGAATGTTGATCATCACGGTAATAAACTTCAAAAAGCATGGCGGGCTGACTATGGTTGGGATCTGTCTTCGGATCGCCAACAAGAGAACAACATGAGCCAGACATCCTTCGATATTCAGCAGGCTGCCGTGATCGGTGCGGGCACCATGGGCCGTGGTATTGTCATGTGCCTGGCCAGTGCCGGCGTGGCCGTGCAGTGGGTGGACAACAATCCGCAGATGCTTGAACAGGCACTTGTCACCGTGGCCGAGACTTATGCACACAACGTGCGCCAGGGGCGGATTGATCAGGCGCAGGCCGATGCGCGCATTGCCCGTATCAGTGCGGCGGCGGGTTACGCGGCCATTCGCAATGTCGATCTGGTGATCGAAGCGGTGTACGAGAATCTCGAACTCAAGCAGAAGATCTTCCGTGAGCTGGATGGCTTGCTCAAGCCTGAGGCATTGCTGGCGAGCAACACTTCAGCGCTGGATATCGATGCAATTGCCGCGGCGACAAAGCGCCCGAATCAGGTGCTCGGCCTGCATTTCTTTAGTCCGGCGCACATCATGAAGCTGCTGGAAATCGTTCGAGGGGCGCAGACTTCTCCCGCCGCGCTGGCAGCAGCGTTGGCGCTGGGCGAGCGCATGGGCAAAGTCAGCGTCGTGTCGGGCAATTGCCACGGTTTTATCGGCAACCGCATGCTGCATCCGTATGTGCTGGAGGCGCGCAAGATGTTGCTTGAGGGCGCTTATCCACAACAGGTCGATGCGGCGCTGCAGAGCTTCGGTTTTGCCATGGGGCCGTTTCGCATGTACGACGTGGTGGGCATCGATCTCGAATGGCGCGCGCGCGAGCTGGCTGGCAAGGGGCAGGAGGCGCCAGAGGTTCAAGTGGATAATCGCTTGTGCGAACTGGGTCGGTTCGGGCAGAAGTCCGGTAACGGCTATTACCATTACGAACCTGGCAGTCGTCAGGCCGAGCATGATCCCCAGGTTGATGCGCTGGTGTTGAACGTTAGCGAGAGGTTGGGCTTTCAGCGCCGTGAGATCGGCTCCGAGGAGATCCTTGAGCGGTGTCTGCTGGCGTTGGTCAACGAAGGCGCGAAGATCCTGCAGGAAGGGATTGCCGAGTCCGCGCGTGATATCGATCAGGTCTATCTGAATGGCTACGGCTTTCCGGCGCAGAGAGGCGGGCCGATGGCCTGGGCGGATGATCAGGGTCTGGCAGACATTCACAAGCGATTGTTGGCGCTGGAGACCCGACAGGGTGATCACTGGCGGCCGGCGCCCTTGATTGGCGAGCTGGCGGCGCGAGGCAAGGGTTTTTACCTTTAGACTGGGCAGATCATTAAAGGAATCGACACTGATGTCCAACCCGATGCCACAACGCAGCGATTATCTGCATTTCCAGCCTGTCACCACGCGCTGGCACGACAATGACGCCTATGGCCACGTCAACAACGTCACGTATTACAGTTTTTTCGACACGGCGGTGAATACCTACCTGATTCAGGTGGGTGGTCTGGATATCCATGACGGCGAGGTGGTGGGGTTCGTGGTCAGTTCGGCGTGTGATTACTTCGCCTCGATCGCGTTTCCGGATCTGATCGAGATCGGTTTGCGGGTTGGCAAATTGGGTAACAGCTCGGTGCAATACGAATTGGCCGTGTTCAAGGTGGGCGAGAGCGAAGCGTGTGCGGCAGGGCGTTTCGTGCATGTGTTCGTTGACCGGGCGAGCAATCAGCCGGTGCCGATCCCGGCCCGCCTGCGGGAGGCGTTGGAACGTCTGGTGGTTTGAGAAAAGCAAAAAAAATCGCAGCCCTCGGGCTGCGATTTTTGTTCAAGCACCCATCTTAGTGATGGCGATAGTACTTGTGGTGCTTGCGGTGGCCATAGGCATGACCGCGACCACGATGGTCATCGCGATAGTAGCGACGGTCACGACCGCGATCATAACGACGATCATCGTCATCGCTCTTGTTGCCCATGTAGTTGCCCAGCGCGCCACCCGCGCCGCCACCGGCTGCTGCTCCGATCAGGCTGCCGGTGGTGCCGCCCACGCTGCGACCTACCACGTTACCGCCGGCCGCGCCCAACGCACCGCCGATGGCGGCTTCGCCACGGCTGCGTTTGTCTGCGCCCACCGCACTGCCACCCGCGCCGCCCAGGGCCGCACCAATGGTTGAACCTGTGCTGCCGCCTAAAGACTGACCGACGACCGAGCCAAGAACCCCGCCCAATGCGCCGCCCACACCTGCTTCGGTGGTGCCGCCAGCAGATGCGAAACCACTGACCAGGCCAAGGGACAACAAGAGAATCGAGGAGAACTTCATAGAGGAGCCTCAAAGGGATGACGGCGCCGATCCTGAGGCTGTGTAACAAGCGTGACAATCGAAATCCGACGAATAGCACGACCTGTATACAATTTCGCAAGTTGCTGATTTGTATGCGGAACTTAATCGATTTTTGCCGGTCTTTAGCTACTTCGGACAGGCCGCTTTTGTGAAAAAGCGGCCTTTTTTGTGGGCGATTGGAAAGTGTTTGAGCGTAGAAATGTGTTGTCTGAACCGACGCCTTCGCGAGCAAGGCCGCTCCCACATCTGAAATGCATTCCAGTGTGGGCGGGCTTGCTCGCGAAGAGGCCGGTTCAAGCGCCGCGTTAAGCCGATTCAGCCATGATCAACCCCGTCTCACTCGCCGCTTCCAGCCGGATCGCAATGAACTTCGAGGTCGGCGTGTGGCTACCATCCCCGGTGCTTTCCAACGGCACCAGCGGATTCACCTCCGGGTAGTAAGCCGCGGCCTGCCCGGCCGGAATATCAAACGCCAACAGCGTAAAGCCCTTCACCCGGCGCTCGCGACCATCATCCCACAGCGAAACGATGTCAGCCTTTTGTCCCGGACGGAAGCCCAGGCGAATGATGTCGGCCTCATTGGCGAACAACACATCGCGCTGGCCCTTGACTCCACGATAACGGTCGTCGAGACCGTAAATCGTGGTGTTGTACTGATCGTGGGAGCGCATCGATTGCAGGATCAGGTCCGGCAGTTGTCCAGTGGCGCGGGTGCGTTCGTGCACCAGATCTTTGGGCAGCATGTTCGCACGGAAGTTGGCGCGGCCCGACGGTGTGTTCCACTTGCGGGCACCGGCGCTGTTGCCGAGGTAGAAGCCGCCCGGGTTCTTGATCTTCTCGTTGAATTCTTTGAAGTTGGGGATAGTGTCGGCGATCAGTTCGCGAATGCGCCCGTAATCGGCCACCAGCCAGTTCCAGTCCACCGGTTTGCTGCCCAGGGTGGCAGCAGCGATGCCGGCGATGATCGACGGCTCCGAGCGCATCTGGTTCGACAGCGGCTGCAACTGGCCGTTGGAGGCGTGAACCATGCTGAACGAATCTTCCACGGTGACCGCCTGCGGGCCTTCAGTCTGGATGTCGATGTCGGTACGGCCGAGGCACGGCAGGATCAGCGCGTCTTTGCCGTGAGCCAAGTGGCTTCGGTTGAGTTTGGTGCTGATCTGCACGGTCAGGTCGCAGTTGCTCAAGGCCTGGAAGGTGCGCGGGCTGTCCGGTGTGGCCTGGGCGAAGTTGCCGCCCAGACCGATAAAGACTTTGGCGCGACCTTCAGCCATCGCATGGATTGCCTCGACCACGTTATGGCCGTTGTGGCGCGGCACCTTGAACTGGAAGCGACGCTCCAGCGAATCGAGGAACGCCACGGGCGGGCGTTCGTTGATGCCCATCGTGCGGTCGCCCTGCACGTTACTGTGACCACGTACCGGGCACAGCCCGGCGCCCGGTTTGCCGATGTTGCCACGCAGCAGCATCAGATTGGCGATTTCCTGAATCGTCGGCACCGAATGGCGATGCTGGGTGATGCCCATCGCCCAGCACATGATGACGTTTTTGCCTTTGGCATACATGCGTGCGGCTTGCTCGATCTCGACCAGGGTCAGGCCGGACTGCTCGACGATCTGCTCCCACGGCGTGTCATCGACCACGCCCAGGTACTCCAGCACGTTGGCGCTGTGGGCGTTGAGGAAGTCGTGGTCGAACACCGCAGGTTCGCCAGCCTTCTGCGCATCGCGCTCCCATTGCAGCAGGAATTTGGCCATGCCGCGCAGTACCGCCATGTCGCCGCCGAGTGCCGGGCGGAAATACGCGGTGTTGGTCGGCTTGTCGCCGTTGGTGAGCATTTCGATAGGGTGTTGCGGGTGCTGGAAACGCTCCAGACCACGCTCCTTCAACGGGTTGATGCACACTACCTGCGCGCCACGCTTCACCGCTTCACGCAGCGGTTCGAGCATGCGTGGGTGGTTGGTGCCCGGGTTCTGGCCCCAGACGAAAATCGCATCGGCGTGTTCGAAATCGTCGAAGGTCACGGTGCCTTTGCCGACGCCAACACTTTGCGCCAGCGCCACACCGCTGGCCTCATGGCACATGTTCGAGCAATCAGGGAAGTTGTTGGTGCCATAGGCGCGCACGAACAGCTGGTACAGATACGCCGCTTCGTTGCTGGCGCGACCCGAGGTGTAAAACTCGGCCAGATCCGGGCTTGGCAGGTTTTGCAGGTGCTTGGCGATCAGCGCGTAGGCGTCGTCCCAACTGATTGGTTTGTAGCGATCGGTTTCGGCGTCGTAGACCATCGGCTCGGTCAGACGACCCTGATACTCCAGCCAATAGTCGCTCTGCTCCAGCAACGAAGTCACGCTGTGTTTGGCGAAGAACCTGGCATCCACACGACGTTTGGTCGCTTCCCAGTTCACGGCTTTGGCACCGTTTTCGCAGAACTTGACCATGCCGCTTTCCGGCGAATCACCCCACGCGCAACCCGGGCAGTCGAAGCCGCCGTTCTGGTTGGTCTTGAGCATCATGCGCAGGTTTTTCAGCGCGTTGTCGCTGGTCAACCAGGCCTGCGCCACGCTGATCAGGGCACCCCAGCCGCCGGCGGCGCCTTTGTAGGGCTTGTAGCGCGGGACAGGTTTCTGGTCGGCTTGATGATGTTGGCTCACGCTTGATTCTCCATCGCGGGGCTATACACCCGCGGCGCACTTTTCTGCGGCAGGTGGATGAGATTGAGGTTGTGTCGACGGGCCCATTGCACGGCAAGGCCTGTAGGTGCGGACAGACTGACCAGGGTCTGAATGCCGGCACGCAAGACTTTCTGGATCAATTCGAGGCTGCAACGGCTGGTGACAATCGCCAGCCCGCCTGCTGTGGATATCTTTTGGCGGATCAGGCCGCCGATCAGTTTGTCGAGGGCGTTGTGCCGGCCGATGTCTTCGCGTCCGAGCAACAATTCGCCGCTGGCATTCATGAACACTGCTGCATGCACCGCACCGCAATGCTGGCCGAGCGGTTGAAAGGCACCGATGCGCTGACGCAAACCGTCCAGCCATTCGACCGGTGGCAACGGTGCCCCGGGCAACACCTTGAGATCGGGCAGCGCCTGCTCGACCGCTTCCACGCCGCACAGTCCGCATCCGCTGGTGCCCGCCAATTGCCGGCGCTGCTGCTTGAGATTCCAGAACGCGCGGTTGGCGATGGTCACTTGCGCGTACTGCGCAGAACCGGCGCCGGTCAGTTGCAGGTCATAGATATCGGTGGCGTCCTCAATGATGCCGCTGCCGAGGCTGAAGCCGACGATGAAGTCTTCAAGGTCGGTCGGTGTGACCAGCATCACCGCCTGGCTGATGCCGTTGTAGGCAATCGCCAACGCGACTTCCTCGGCCAGCGCGGTGCTGGCCGATGCCTCGCGGGGCAGATCGCTGAAACTGTATGTCTGGCTGGCGGCGGGCGCGGGCGTTTTGAGTGCTGGCGCCGCGCAGGCTGGGCGCTTGGCGTTCATGGCATCACCGACGGTTTGATCAACGCTAAGACTAGGCGCGGCAAGTTGTCGCGTCTAATCGCTACTATCGATCTATTGATAGATACCGTCGATCAAGAGTTCATGGGTGATTGTTGATAGAGCGCAAAACAGGCTTCGGCCAGCGCCGAACGCGGTGCCCCGCGACGCATGATCAGGCCCAGCGGGGCGAGGGTCTGGGCGTTTTCGATGGGTTGCAGGCGCAGGTGGTCGGTGAGCTTTTCCAGCCCGCCTTCCAGCGGCATGATCGCGCAGCAAAAACCACCATGCACGGCTTGCAACAATTGATGCACGGCATCGGTTTGCAGCAGCGCTTGCGGAGTCAGGCCACGGCTGTGGAAGTTGTGGTCGATGGACTGGCGAAAATGCATGCCGCTGGTGAGCATCCCGAGGGGCAGTTCGATCAGCGATTCCCAGCTCAGCGGTGCCTCGCCGAAGCTGAAGGTGCGCTGGTCGTACAGCAGGCCCATGCGGGTTGCGGTGAAGGGCAGGGCTTCGAAGCGTTCGTTGTCGAGACGATCCAGATAGGACACGCCGAGGTCGATGCGATTGTTCGCCAGTTGCTCGAGGATCTGCTCGGAACTCAGCGCTGACATTTCGAAACGCAGGTCCGGATGCGCGCCATGCAGGCGTTGCATCAATGGCAACGGATCGAAACTCGACAGCGGCACCACGCCCAGCCGCAGCGTACCGATCAGGTTACCGCGACAGGCCGCAGCTTCCGCGTGCAAACCGTCGTAAGCCGCCAGCACCGAGCGTGCCCACGCCAGCACCCGTTCGCCCGGCGCGGTGAAACCTTCGAAGCGCTGGCCTCGGTTGACCAGCGGCAGGTCAAGCTCCTCTTCGAGGCTGCGCAAACGCATCGACAGGGTCGGTTGAGTGATGTGGCAACGCGCGGCGGCCTGGCCGAAATGGCGGGTCTCGTCGAGGGCGATGAGGAATTTCAGTTGCTTGATGTCCATCGTCGCTCCGGGTGCTGGCAGGGGTTGGGGGATTCTACCGCCTCGGTGGTGGCGGGGTCATTGGTCGGCTTGCAATCGGGTTTGTCTGTCGTGGTCTAGGCTTGGACGTCTGGAACCCAAATCAAGGAGTGTGCGCCATGAGTCTTTTGAGCTTTGTGAAAGAAGCCGGTGAGAAGCTGATCGATCTGCTGACCCCGGGCAATGCCAATGCCAGTGAGCAGTTGAAGGAACACATCAGCAAGGTCGGTCTGGGCAACCCGAATGTGCAGGCGACGGTGGACGGCGACAAAGTGACCGTCACCGGTGAAGTCGCGAGTCAGGAGGAGAAGGAGAAGATTCTGCTGGCAGTGGGCAATATTGAAGGTGTGGGCAGCGTTGATGACCAGATTACGGTGACCGGGCCAGTGGTGGCCGCAGCAAAGTTTGTCGTGGTGAAAAAGGGCGACACTCTCAGCGCGATTTCCCTCGCTGTGTATGGCAATGCCAACCAGTACAACAAGATCTTTGAAGCCAACAAACCGATGCTCAAGGACGTGAACAAAATCTATCCGGGGCAGACCCTGCGTATTCCTGAGTAACGCGTCGACACGCTTTCTCCGGAACGCCGCCCGGAACAGGCTCGCTCTCACATCTGATCGCATTCCAGATGTGGGAGCGAGCCTGTTCGCGAATGGGGCAACTCGGTATCAAAGCCCTGCGATCAAGCTGCGATAGTCCTCGACGGCGGCAAACTCAGCCGTGTCCTTCGGCCCTTTGCGGCTGTCCGGCTCTTTCACCGCCAGCAAATGCCCCACACCAAATTCCCGCGCACTGCGCAGTATGGGCAAGGTATCGTCGATAAACAGACTGCGCGCCGGATCAAAATCGATATCCGCCTGCAAGGCATCCCAGAACTGCGGGTTCTCCTTGGGGAACCCGTAATCGTGGGAGCTGATCAGTCGTTCGAAATACGGCGCCAGTTCAATCCGCTCCAGTTTCAGCGACAGCGAATCACGGTGCGCGTTGGTGATCATGATCACCCGTTTGCCAGCGCGTTTGATCGCCTCCAGAAAGGTATCGGCATCCGGTCGCAGGGCGATCAGGTGCGCGGTTTCCACTTTCAGCTCGCGCACTGACAGCTTCAGTTCGGCGCTCCAGAAATCCAGGCAATACCACTGCAATCGACCGGCATGGCGTTCGAACAGCGGCTGCAATTCCATCTCGGCCATGGCCCGGCTGACGCCGTGCAGTTCAGCGTAACGCTGGGGCAGGTGTTCCAGCCAGAAGTGGTTGTCGAAGTGCAGATCCAGCAACGTGCCGTCCATGTCCAGCAGAACGGTATCGATGTCGGACCACGGTAATGAAGGCATGGCAACGTCTCGAACGGTAGAAAGATATCCGACATAAACAATCGGGAAAGCCGCGTTATAGTAGCGCGTTCACGCCAAGGAGCTTTGCATGCGCCAGAAACCCACCGTACTTGCCCGCGAGATCGTCGCTACCAGTCGTCTGTTCTGCGTCGAAGAGTTGAAGCTGCGTTTTTCCAATGGCGTGGAACGCACCTACGAGCGTCTGGTGGGCAAGGGCGCCGGCTACGGCGCGGTGATGATCGTGGCCATGCTCGATGCCGAGCACGCGGTCCTGATCGAAGAATATTGCGGTGGCACAGATCAATACGAATTGTCCCTGCCTAAAGGTTTGATCGAACCGGGCGAAGACGTATTGGCGGCGGCCGAACGAGAGCTCAAGGAAGAGGCCGGTTTCGGTGCGCGGCAACTGGAGCACCTGACCGAGTTGTCGTTGTCGCCCGGTTACATGAGCCAGAAAATTCAGGTGGTGCTGGCCACTGATCTGTACGAAGAACGGCTCGAAGGCGATGAGCCCGAGCCGATGCGGGTCGACAAGGTCAATCTGCGCGACCTGTCGACGCTGGCGCAGAATCCGCAATTTTCCGAAGGCCGCGCACTGGCGGCGCTTTATTTGACCCGTGACCTGCTGAGCCAGCGCGGGTTCTTTCAGTTATGAGTGAGATGTCGATGAATTTTCCCCATCCGATGATGGCGCCGGTGGTTGAGCTGGCATTGCAGGCCGGTGAGGCGATTTTGCCGTTCTGGCGCGCGGGCGTTGAAGTGACGGCCAAGTCCGATGATTCGCCGGTGACCGCCGCCGATATCGCGGCGCACCACGTCATCGTCGCCGGTCTGAAGGCGCTGGATCCGAGCATTCCGGTGCTGTCGGAGGAGGACGCCAACATCGCGCAAAGCGTTCGCGCCGGCTGGCAGCGCTGGTGGCTGGTGGACCCGCTGGATGGCACCAAGGAATTCATCAGCGGCAGCGAGGAATTTACCGTCAACATCGCCCTGATCGAAAACGGTCAGGTGGTATTTGGCGTGGTGTCGATGCCGACCAACGGCCGCTTCTACGTGGGGGGTGCCGGCTTCGGTGCCTGGCGTTGTGACAAGGGCGGCACCCCGGTGGCCATTCAGGTGCGCGATGTACCAGCACCGGGTGAAGCGTTCACCGTGGTCGCCAGTCGCCGCCATTCCAGCCCGGAGCAAGAGCGCTTGCTGGCCGGCCTGAGCGCCAGCCTGGGCGAGTTGCAATTGGCCAATATCGGCAGCTCGTTGAAGTTTTGCCTGTTGGCCGAAGGCGCGGCGGATTGCTATCCGCGACTGGCACCGACCTCGCAGTGGGACACCGCTGCGGCGCAAGGGGTGCTGGAGGGCGCGGGTGGTGAGGTGCTGGATCTGAGCGGTGAGGCGTTCTGTTATCCGGCGCGGGAATCGTTGCTCAACACTTCGTTTCTGGCGTTGCCAGCGAAGGCGGCGTGGCGTTCGAAACTTCTGGAACTGGCTCGCGGTTGAGAGCAACAGATCGCAGCCTGCCGCAGGCTGCGATCTGTGCTTTAGCGGTGCAAGACGTACTGCCCGGTAAACGTCACCGCATCCTCATCGCGTCCCTGATTGACGATGCGCGTGTGTAACGTCAACCGCGCCCGGCCATAGCGCTGGTACATCGCGATAAACTTCTTCCACACCGCCGCACTCGGCGCCGGGCAGATCGCCGTAGCGTCTCCCGTCACGGGCAGTGGATAACTGATGTGCCCCTCCTGAATCACGATGTGCCCGTCGTCAATTCCTTCTTCCTTCAGACGCAGATGCAGCCAGCCCCAACCGGCCAGCACGGCGCCGCAGTACAGGCTGCCACCGAACATGGTGCTCTTGTGATTGACGTTGGGCTCCAGCGGCAAATGCAGGCGCAACTGTTGGGCCTGCCAGTCGAGCACGGTCATGCCCATGTCACGGGTCAGCGGAATGTCGTGATGCAGAACCGCTTGCAGATACTCGGCATTGGCGCTCATTCGTTCTCATCCCCATGGCTGCTGTCGCCGAAATTGAGGCCGTGCTTGCGCAGCTTGTCGTGCAGCGTTTTGCGCGGAATGCCCAAGGCTTCGGCGAGGCTGCGCACCGAGCTGTGAGCGCGGGTCAGTTCGGCGGCGATCAATGACTTCTCGAAGTGTTCCACTTGCTCACTGAGCCCGCCGTGAACGATTTCCACGGCCGTGCCGCCGCTGCCTTCTGCAGCGTTGCTGTCCAGCGCCAGTTCGAGGCCGAGGGCGAACCGCTCGGCGGCGTTCTGCAGTTCGCGCACGTTGCCTGGCCAGGTGTGGCGCAGCAGCAAGGCGCGTTGTGCCGGTTGCAGTTCGTGGGGCGGCAAGCCATGACGAGAGCTGGCTTCATCGGCGTAGTGCTGGAACAGCATCAACACGTCTTCGCCTCGTTCGCGCAGCGGTGGAATGCGCAGCGGGGCGACGTTGAGGCGGTAATACAAGTCGGCGCGGAAACGCCCCTGATCGGCGGCCTGACGCAAGTCTTCCTTGGTCGCGGCGATGACGCGGATGTCCAGCGGGATCAATTGATTGCCGCCCAGCCGCTCGACCACGCGCTCCTGCAACATGCGCAGCAGTTTCACCTGCACGTCGAGACTCATGCTTTCGATTTCATCGAGGAACAGCGTGCCGCCATTGGCGAATTCGAACTTGCCGATCCGGCGTTTCTGCGCGCCGGTGAAGGCGCCGGGCTCATGGCCGAACAGCTCGCTTTCCACCACGGACTCGGCCAGCGCGCCGGCGTTGATCGCCACGAACGGGCCGTTGCGGCGGCTGGATAAATCGTGCAGCGCGCGGGCGACCACTTCTTTGCCGGCGCCGGTTTCGCCGAGGATCAGCACGTCTGCCCTGGTCGCCGCCAAGGCGCCGATCTGCTCGCGCAGGCGCAGCATCGGTGCCGATTGGCCGACCAGCCGCGCGCTCAGTTCGTTGCGGTCACTCAGGGCCAGACGCAGGCTGCGGTTGTCCAGCACCAGGCGACGCAGGGCCAGGGCGCGGCGCACGCTGTCGAGCAACGCGTCGCTGGCGAAGGGTTTTTCGAGGAAGTCATACGCCCCGGCGCGCATTGCCTGCACCGCCAGCGGCACGTCACCGTGGCCGGTGATGAGCAGCACTGGCAGCTCCGCGTCTTGCGCGTGCAATTCGCTCAGCAACTCCAGGCCATCCATGCCAGGCATACGGATGTCGCTGACCACCACGCCCGGCCAGTCGCGCTCAAGCTGCGCGGCCAGGCCTTTGGCCTCGGACAGCGGCAGAATTTTCAGACCAGCCAGATCCAGGGTCTGGCCGAGGGCCTGACGCAGGTGCGGATCGTCGTCGATCAACACCACCTGAATGCGATTGTCGATGGTCATGCACTTCGATCCTCGGACGGTTGCAGGCTGACCCCGGGCGCACCGGCGCGCAGCCGCAGGGTAATCAAGGCGCCGCCTTGCTTGTGGTTGGCAAACGACAGTTCGCCCCCGAAGGCGCGCATCAGGGTTTCGCAAATGGCCAGCCCCAGTCCCAGGCCCTGAGTGCGGGTCTTGGTGGTGTAGAAGGGCTCGCTGGCGCGGCCGAGGGCTTCCATGCAGAAGCCCGGGCCGTTGTCGCGAATGTACAGATTGACGCCCTCGGCGGTGGATTCGGCACTCAGCCACAGTTTGCGCGGCGGGCCTTTTTCGGTGAGGGCATCGAGGGCGTTGGCCAGCAGGTTGCCGAGTACCTGGCGCAGGCGGGTTTCCCCTGCTTCGACCCATAAGGTGGCGGCGGGCAAATCGCGGATCAACTCGACTTCCATGCTCCGCCGACGCTTGGCCAGCAAGGCCAGCGCATCGTCCAGCGCTGGTTGCAGGGCCACGCTTTCCGGGGCGTGGCGATCACGGCGGGCGAAAGCGCGCAGGTGGGCGATGATCGAGGCCATGCGCCCGGTCAGTTCGCTGATCAGTTTGAGATTGCCGCGCGCATCGTCGGTGCGCTGATGGTCGAGCAGCACTTCGGCGTTTTCGGCGTAACTGCGGATCGCGGCCAGAGGCTGGTTGAGCTCGTGGCTGATGCTCGCGGACATCGTCCCCAGCGCTGACAGTTTGCCGGCCTGCACCAGGTCGTCCTGGGCCCGCACCAGTTCCTGTTGCGCGTTTTCACGCTCCAGCACTTCCTGTTTCAATCGGCGGTTGAGGCCTTCGAGATCGCTGGTGCGCTCGGCGACCCGGCCTTCCAGCTCGCGGCGTGCCTTGGCTTCGAACGCAATGCGGTCCAGATAATGGCGGCGGCGTTGCATCATCAGGCCGAGCAGGAGCATCGCCACCAGCAGCGTGGCTCCGCCGATGGCGACCACCGTGCGTACCGGGCGGTCGATCAGCGTGCGCGGGGCGAGGATGCTGACACTCCAGCCGGTTTCGGCGATGTCGTGGGTCTGCGTCAGCCACGCGGTCGGGCTGAGGTTCAGCGGGCGCGGTTCACGGGTCGGGTAGGGCTGAATCGCGGTGATCGCCGCGCGTTCGCTCTCACTCAACACCCGGGTCGAGCGAAAACGCCATTCCGGGCGCGAGGTGAGGATGACCACGCCGTTATGGTCGGTCACCAGCAGTTGCTCCGGGGTTTTGCCCCACAGGCTTTCGGTGTGGTCGAGGTCGACCTTGATCACCAGTACGCCGATGATTTTTTCGCCATTGCGCACGGCGGCGGCAAAGAAATAACCGCGTTTGGCCGAGGTGGTACCGAGGCCGAAAAAGCGTCCGAGCCGCCCGGCCATGGCTTCGCTGAAGTACGGGCGGAAGGAAAAATTGCGGCCGACGAAGCTGTCGTGTTTGTCCCAGTTCGACGCTGCCAGTGTCTGGCCGGAAGTGTCCATCAGGTACATGACTTCAGCGCCGGTCTGCGCCGCGATGTTCTTCAGCAGGCGGTTGGCATTGCCTTGGGTGACACCGTCGTCCGGAGCCCCGAGCACCGAGCGCAGGGCTGGCAAGTCACCGAGGATTTGCGGCAACACCTCATAGCGATGCAGGGTGCCCAGCAGGTTGGCGACGTACAGGTCGAGGGTCTGGCGGTTCTGCCCGGCCAGTTCACTGCGGTAGTAGCGCTCGGCAAGGTGTTCCAGCGGCCACAGCAACGGCGCCAGGCACAAGGCAAGAAGGGCGAGGCTGCGCCAGCGGGGTCTGTGTGGAAGTGTTGGTTTCATGGGCCGATGTGCCTGTAGGGACAGGCGCATTATGCCTAGGCTCAGGAAAAGACGTCAGCGTCCTTGAACAATGCCGCCGCCTGGTCCTTGGCCGACAGTATTGGCGGGTTGTCCAGCTGCCAGTCGATGGCCAGGTCCGGGTCGTCCCAGCGAATGCTGCGTTCGGCCGAGGGGGTGTAGTAGTCGGTGGTCTTGTAGAGAAACTCGGCGAACTCGCTCAGCACCACGAAACCGTGGGCGAAACCTTCCGGAATCCACAATTGGCGATGGTTGTCGGCAGACAGACGCACGGCGACCCATTTGCCGAAATGCGGCGAACTGCGACGGATGTCCACAGCCACATCCAATACTTCGCCGGCGGTGACCCGGACCAACTTGCCCTGAGTGTTCTGCAGTTGATAGTGCAGTCCGCGCAGCACGCCTTTCTGTGAGCGTGAATGGTTGTCCTGGACGAAGTGCGCATCTACGCCTGTTGCGTCATGAAACGCCTTGGCATTGAAACTCTCGTAGAAGAACCCGCGCTCGTCTCCGAACACCTTGGGTTCGATAATCAGAACACCGGGCAGATCGGTGGTCACTGCATTCATGAAGATTTCCATTGGCAGAGGTGCATGGCCGACATTCTTGCGCAAAGTGCCTGAGAGCGCGAGTCTTGCAATACAAATAGCCTGCCTGTGTTACAGCATTTGGGGGTTGCGCATCCTCGGCGGCAATGGCGATATAGGCGCCTAATAAAATTTCAGGGGTCGTTTCATGTCGCTCGCCACGTTGATTCATCGCGCCAGTTTGCCCAGCCCCCAGGTTTCGCCAGAACAGGCGCTGCAATGGCTGGTCGAGCATTACGGGCTCGACGGCACCTTGCAGGCCCTGGGCAGCCAGCAGGATCTCAACTACCGCGTGGACAGCCCGCGTGGGCGCTTTGTCCTGAAAATCTGCCGTGGCGACTACGCCCTTGTGGAATTGCAGGCGCAGCACGCCGGCCTCAAATACCTCGCCGAGCATGGCTCGGTAACCGTGCCCCGGGTGATAGCAGCCAGGAATGGTGAGGATCTGCTGTCGCTGGAGGTGGCCGGCGAAGCGGTGCATGTGCGGCTTCTGGATTACATCGAAGGTCAGCCGCTGACCCATCTCGAGCATCTGGGCCACGCCGTGGTCGCGGAGTTCGGCCGGCTCTGCGGTGCGATGGATCTGGCACTGGCCGGTTTCGACCATCCGGGCCTTGAGCGCACCCTGCAATGGGATGCGCGCCACGCCAGCGCCCTGATCAAGCATTTGTTGCCGGTGATCAAGAACGAGCAGCAACGCACATTGATCGCCAGCGCTGCCGAGCAGGCCGAGCAGCGATTACTGCCGTTGCAGGACCAACTGCCGGTCCAGGCCATTCACATGGACATTACCGACGACAATGCCGTCTGGGCGCGGGATGCCCAGCGTCACTGGCAGTTGCAGGGGGTGATCGATTTCGGCGATCTGGTGCGTACCTGGCGTATCACCGATCTGTCGGTGACGTGTGCGGCGTTGCTGCATCATGCCGTAGGTGATCCGTTTGTCATTCTGCCGGCGGTTCAGGCGTATCACGCAGTCAACCCCCTGCAATATCAAGAGCTGCAGGCGCTGTGGCCGTTGATCGTGGCCCGGGCCGCGGTGCTGGTGCTCAGCGGTGAGCAACAGGTCAGCATCGACCCGGGCAACACCTACAGCCGCGACAACCTCAGCCATGAATGGGAGATCTTCCGCGTCGCGACGTCGGTGCCGCTGGCACTGATGGAAGCCGCCATTCTGACGTCGGTCGGGCATCCTTTGCCGGCGATCGACAGCGCAGGGTTTGCGCCATTGTTGCCGAGCCTGGTGGGGCGTGAGTTTGCCTTGATCGACCTTGGCGTCCTCAGCCCGCATTTCGAGGCGGGCAACTGGGAGCAGGACGGTATCGATCAGCGCCTGTTGACCGAGGCGCAGGCGGCCCATGGCCTGGCGGCCAGTCGCTACGGTCAGTACCGATTGTCGCGCACCCGCCCGGACACGGCCGATGAGCCGGAGACTTTCCCGCTGCACGTCGAACTGCGCGTACCGGACGGTACGCCGGTGCAAGCGCCGTTTGCCGGTGTGCTGCATCAAACGCCGGACGGCGCGCTGCAATTGGCCAGCGCGCAACTCAGTGTGCGTTTGTGGGGGGTGAGCCCGACGCTGCACAATGACGCGGCGCTGGTCAAAGGCCAGGTGCTGGGGGCGGTCAGCGGCCCATTGCGGGTGCAATTGAGCCGGGGTGCGCCAGGAAACGCTCCATTGTTTTGCACACCATCCCGCGCGGCGGCGTGGCAGGCGTTGTGCCCATCGCCGGCGGCGTTGCTCGGCCTTGCTTGCGATGCCGAGCCGGAGCTTGATGCGAAAACCTTGCTTGAACGCCGTGATGCCAGTTTCGCCCGCACGCAAAAACATTATTACGTCGATCCGCCGCGTATCGAACGCGGCTGGCGCAATCACCTGATCGACATGCAGGGGCGTTCCTATCTGGACATGCTCAACAACGTCGCGGTGCTTGGCCATGGTCATCCGCGTATGGCCGCCGTGGCCGCACGCCAGTGGTCGCTGCTCAACACCAACTCGCGCTTCAACTATGCGGCGGTCGCCGAGTTTTCCGAGCGCTTGCTGAAGCTGGCGCCGGAGGGCATGGATCGGGTGTTTCTGGTCAACAGCGGCAGCGAGGCCAATGACCTGGCGATTCGTCTGGCGTGGGCCTACAGCGGTGGGCGCGACATGATCAGCGTACTGGAGGCCTATCACGGCTGGACGGTGGGGGCCGATGCGGTGTCGACGTCGATTGCCGACAACCCGAAAGCGCTGGAGAGCCGACCGGACTGGGTCCACCCGGTGCCTGCACCGAACCTCTATCGCGGCGAGTTTCGCGGTGTGGATTCGGCGCCCGGGTATGTGCGCAGCGTCGAACATCATCTGCACAGTATCGCTGCGCAAAATCGCCAATTGGCCGGATTCATCTGCGAGCCGGTGTACGGCAATGCCGGCGGTATCTCATTGCCACCGGGCTATCTGCAACAGGTGTATGGACTGGTGCGCGCCCAGGGCGGCGTGTGTATCGCCGACGAAGTCCAGGTCGGTTACGGACGCATGGGCAATTTTTTCTGGGGCTTCGAGGATCAGGGCGTGGTGCCGGACATCATCACCATGGCCAAGGGCATGGGTAACGGCCAACCGCTGGGCGCCGTGATCACCCGCCGGGAAATCGCCGAAGCGCTGGAGGCCGAGGGTTACTTCTTCTCATCGGCAGGCGGCAGTCCGGTCAGTTGTCAGATCGGCATGGCGGTGCTGGATGTCATGGAAGAGGAGAAACTCTGGGAGAACGCGCAAGTGGTCGGCGGTCATTTCAAGGCGCGGCTCGAAGCATTGATCGATAAACATCCGCTGGTGGGGGCGGTGCATGGTTCCGGGTTCTATCTGGGCGTCGAGCTGATCCGCAACCGCGAAACCCTCGAGCCGGCGACCGAGGAGACCACGTTGCTGTGTGATCGCCTGCGCGAGCTGGGGATTTTCATGCAGCCGACCGGTGATCACCTGAACATCCTCAAGATCAAACCACCGATGGTGACCTCTCAGCGCAGTGTGGATTTCTTCGTCGACATGCTCGACCGGGTGCTCGAAGAGGGCCTGTAAGCCGGACTTTGACATTGATCTGGATTTATATCGGTGAATTTAGCTTAATTTTAGATGGAAGGTTTCTCGGTTGCTGTTAATGCCGATATTTATCGGTTATAAAGTCGCCAATGCTGTAAAAATCCTCGACGGTTCCCTGGAGTCCTGATCCCGATGACCACATTGAAAAGTACCCCGCGCGCCGATGGCTTCCATATGCCGGCCGAATGGGCACCGCAAACCCAGACCTGGATGATCTGGCCTGAGCGTCCGGACAACTGGCGTCTGGGCGGCAAACCGGCGCAAGCGGCACACGCTGCCGTGGCTCGGGCCATTGCCCGTTTCGAACCGGTGACCGTTGCGGTGTCCGCCGGCCAGTACGAAAACGCGCGCGCCCGCCTCGATGTGCCGAATATCCGTGTGGTAGAGATGTCCAGCGATGACGCCTGGGTGCGCGACAGCGGGCCGACGTTCGTCATCAACAACAGCGGCGAAGTGCGCGGCGTGAACTGGGACTTCAACGCCTGGGGCGGATTTGACGGTGGCCTGTATTCGCCGTGGAATCGCGATTCACAGGTCGGCGGCAAGATCCTCGAGATCGAGCGCAGCCCGCGTTACCGCACTGAAGGTTTCGTCCTTGAGGGTGGTTCGATTCATGTCGACGGCGAAGGCACCCTCATCACCACCGAAGAATGCCTGCTCAACCGCAATCGCAACCCGCACCTGGGCCGCGAGGAGATCGAAGCGCTGCTGAGCGCCAATCTGTCTGTGGATAAAATCATCTGGCTGCCGGACGGTCTGTACAACGATGAAACCGACGGCCATGTGGATAACTTCTGCTGTTACGTGCGCCCTGGCGAAGTCCTGCTGGCGTGGACCGACGATCCGCAAGATCCGAACTACCCGCGTTGCCAGGCGGCGATGAAAGTCCTGCAAAGCAGCACCGATGCCAAGGGCCGCCCGTTCGTGGTGCACAAGATGCCGATTCCGGGCCCGCTGTTCGCGACCGAAGAAGAGTGCGCCGGTGTCGATCCGGTGGACGGCACCCAGGAGCGCAATCCGTCTGTGCGCCTGGCCGGTTCCTATGTGAATTTCCTGATCGTCAATGGCGGCATCATCGCGCCGAGCTTCGACGATCCGATGGATGCGCCGGCCAAGGAAATCCTGCAGAACCTGTTCCCGCAGCACGAAGTGGTCATGGTGCCGGGCCGTGAACTGTTACTGGGCGGGGGCAATATCCACTGCCTTACCCAGCAGCAGCCTGCGCCGCACAAAGAGTGAGTTGAGTCGTAACAGCTTGAGTTGATTAATAAATCAGCCGGCACATTAATAGCTCGCTATGGATCAATGGAAGCCCGCAGCCCGTAAGGACTGCGGGCTTCTTTGTGTCCACTTGTCGACAAATGAGAAACCTTGGCATAGCTCTTGTATCGGATGTATCCGCACTAGGGAGGGGGGAGAACTTCAATAGTTCTGTCATAAACCTTGGATAACGTAGCCGCTCACGAACGGGGAGAGGGCGCTGAAATGAACGCCGAAGTGAACGTAGTCAGCGAGCGGACTTTGCATCCCATGGCCGTCAACGGCGAATCGCTCCAGATTGTCGCGCACTGGTTGAAATCCAATGGAACGCGTCAGATCAGGGAACCTGATCCGCGCCGGATGATGATCGAGCGTTACCCCGCTGGTCTGTTCAGCGAGGCCGAACTGGAAGCTTTGTGGGCTGTACTGGAAGGATAAGAAGAACAACAGGGATTGGTAAAAGCGCTGCCGGGATGGCGGCGCTTTTTTATGCGCAACAGAAAACCAATGTGAACACTCAATTTGTGGGAGCGGGCTTGCTCGCGAAAGCGTCCGGTCAGGCAACATCGTCGTTGAATGCCCCACCGCATTCGCGAGCACGCCCGCTCCCACAGGGTTATGTGTGAAGTCAGAAGCTGTAGGTGCCGGTCATCACGACGCTGCGCGGTGCACCTGGCTGGATTTGATAGGCACTGGTCGCCGAGGCGTAGTAATCACGATCAGTGATGTTGTTCAGCGCCGCGCGCAAATCCCAATCCTTGAAGCGGTAACCGACCAGCGCATCCCAACGACCGTAACCCGGCAGCACGGTGGTGTTGGCGTTATCGGCATAACGTTGGCCGACCAGGGTCAGACCGGTTTCGCCGTACCAGCCCATTTCCGGTTTCCAGGTCAGGAACAGGCTGCCGTTGTGCCTGGCGACATTGTTGATGCGCTTGCCTTCGAGGCCGTTGTTGTCCTTCTCGATCTTCGCGTCCTGCACACCGACGCCACCGCGCACGTACCAGTTACCGACGATGTTGCCGGTGGCCGTCAGTTCGATCCCGCGAGAGCGTTGCAGGCCGCTCAGCACGGTCAGGGTCGGATCGTTTGGATCGGTGGTACGTCGGTTGTAAAGCTCCAGATCATAAATCGCCAGCGTGGTGCTCAGGCGATCATCCAGCCAGTCACTCTTCACGCCGATTTCTTTCTGTTTGGTCAGCTCGGGGCTGAGGTCGTTGCTGTTTCCGGCCGCGCCCGGGGTGATGCCGATCAGGCCACCGCCCACGGGCGAGAAGGTCTTCGACCACGAGGCATAGAACGAGTGATTCTGCAGCGGCGTCCAGACCAGGCCTACACGTGGGCTGGTGCTGTGGCTGTCACGGTCTTCGGAAATATTGCGCAGTTTGTTGGTCGACTCTATGTCGAACGTGTCGTAGCGCAATCCACCGAGCAGTTGCCATTGATCGTTCAGGCGCAGTTGATCCTGGACGTAGACCGCGCGGCTTTCGACTTCGGTGTGGCTGCTGCTGGAAACCTGCATGCGGCCGGTGTGGCGCAGGTCGCGATTGGGGTTGAACAGGTCGAGCGCCGGCACCGGCTGTGCCCCCGGCGTTCGACCGGTGGCGGCGTTGTACAGCGTTGGATCGCGGCGTTGGCTGCCGATCTCGACACCGGTGAGCAGGCGATGTTCCAGACCGAAGGTGTCGAATCCGCCTTCCAGCTCGATGTTGTTATAAACGTTGCGGGTCGTCAGATCCTGCTGCCAGTGCTGGCGTGTGACTTTGTTTGTGGCCGGTGTGTAACCGGTGAGGTAAGTGTTGTCGAAATCGCTGTCGAGCTTGAACACGCCGAGGGTCTGGCGCAGTTGCCAGTTGTCGTTGATTTCGTAGGTGAGCTTGGAACGCAGCGACTGCGACTTGTCGTCGATGAAATCGTGATCGTTGCCGTAGGTGGTATCGCGACCGACATCTGCCGGACGCCCGTTAACGCCGGGAATGCCACGATCCGGGGTGCGGTTGTAGCGGCTGTATTCGTATTGCACCAGCCAGTTCAGATCCGGCGTCAATTGCCAGCTCATCGACGGCGCGAACAGTTGGCGATTGCCACTGACGCCATCGCGGAAACTGTTTTCATCCATGTTGCCCATGTTCAGGCGCAGGCTGATGTTTTCCGTCGGGTCGGTGCTGAGGTCGGCATAGAGGCTGCGCAGATCTTCGCTGCCAGCCTGGGCTTCGATGGTCGAGCGGCGGCCGAATTCAGGCATCTTGCTCACGCGGTTGACGATCCCGCCCTGACTCCCACGCCCGTACAGGACGGCGGCCGGGCCTTTGAGCACTTCTACGCGTTCGATGTTGTGCAGGTCGCGCTTGTACTGGCTGTCGTCGCGGATGCCGTCCAGATAAAAGTCATTGCTGGCGTCGAAGCCGCGGATGCGCAGGCTGTCGAAGCGGGTGTCGGCGCTGCTGCTGACGTTGGGCATGCCGCTCAGGGCGTCGCCGAGATCGTTGGTGCCGTAGTTGGCGACGTTGGAGGTCTTGATCGCGTCAATGGCTTGTGGCACGTAGCGGACCGGCGTCGAGGTGCGGGTCGCGGTGTTGCTGACCTTGGTGCGCGGATCATCGGCTTGCGCTTCGGCGCTGATGGCCGTGGCAGGTAACTCAGTCGCAGAATAGGCAAAACCGCTGGATAGAAAGGCAGAAAGCCCAAGAGTGACGGGCGTGAGACGGAACGGGGCAGGCATTGAAAAGCGCATCCGAAAAAGTGGAAGAATTCGAGCGCTCGAATGGTAATGCTTTGCATTTACTTTCGTTAATGATTCCCTAAAAGTTCACTTGCTGGATTGTTTCTATTTGTGTCCAGATAGAAACAATCTGACTAATCGGACCATTCGACCGATTCGTGAAACAGACTCGAAGCCATTCCGGCGTTTTTCTGCAACGCGTCGAGGCATAGTCTGCCGGCATTGATTTTTCTTGCCGGAGTTTTCTGATGATCCTTCACTACATTTACGATCCGTTCTGCGGCTGGTGCTATGGCGCCAAACCGCTGGTGCAAGCGGCCCAACACGTGCTGCCGGTGATCGCCCACGCCGGCGGGATGATGAGCGGTAGCAATCGACAACGCGTGTCGCCGCAATTGCGCAATTACGTCATGCCCCACGACCGGCGTATCGCCGAGTACACCGGGCAAACTTTCGGCGAGGCTTACTTCGAAGGCCTGCTGCGCGATCACTCGGCGGTTTTCGATTCAACGCCACCGATTGCTGCGGTGATGGCGGCAGAGCAAATCGACGGACGTGGCCTGGAAATGCTGGGACGTCTGCAAACGGCCCACTATGTGGAAGGCCGGCGTATCGCCGATCAGGACGTGTTGCTGGAACTTGCCGCACAACTCGGGTTTGATCCGGCAACGTTCACGGCCGCATTCACCAGCGTCGATAGTGAGCGCCATATAAAGGACAGTCGCGCACTGCTGGCGAAGCTCGGTGGCCAGGGTTTTCCGACCCTCGCACTGGAACAGGATGGTCAGTTCAGCGTAATCGACCTCGGGCCCTGGTTAGGCAAGCCGCAGGCGTTTACACAATGGTTGAGTGGTGCGCTGTCAGCCACACAGAAGTCGGCTTCGCCAACGGTTTGCGGCCTCGACGGCTGTATTTGATCTGCCAATGGATTCACTGAAAGTCGGCAGTAATGGGCAAGCAGCTACTGCAAAAAAAGCATTTCTTAGACGATTTTTGCCTATTTAAAGACGATTCTTGAAATTGACACATAGTTCAGGGCGCGGCTACGATTCGGCCCCAGCGCCTGTGGCCAACCGCCATGACTCAAATAATTAGAAGGCCCGCCATGACTTGCTTGTGGGCGGGTGTTTTCGTTTTGGGGTGAAAAAAGAGTGCGATAGCGCCGTTTCAGCCGTTCGACACAGCGCGTTTCGACCCGAAATAAGGAAAATAAAATGTTGAACAAGCGAATCAGTCTGATCGCACTGGGGATGTTGAGTGCCACTCAGGCCATGGCTAATGACCAGGCCGAGTCCAAGGGTTTTGTTGAAGACAGCAGCCTGAAAGTGCTGCTGCGCAACGCCTATATCAATCGTGACTACAAAGACGGCAACGCCGACAAGGCCGAGTGGGGTCAAGCGGCCATCGGTACGTTCTCGTCCGGCTTCACCCAAGGCACCGTCGGTGTGGGTGTAGACGCCTTTGGTCTGTACGCACTGCGTCTGGATGGCGGCAAAGGCCGCAGCGGCGCCGGCGGTATCGACTTCTTCAAACAGGGCGATAGCGGCAACGCGGCTGACGATCTGTCCAAGGGCGGCGCTGCGGTTAAATTCCGTCTGTCCAGCACCACGCTGACCTACGGCGACCAGATGCCGGCGCTGCCGGTGCTGAACTACGACAACTCGCGTCTGCTGCCGGAAAGCTACACCGGGACGTTGATCACTTCCAAAGAGATCAAGGGCCTGGAACTGAACGCCGGTCGCTTCACCGCCGAATCGCGCAAGAGCGCTGAAGGCCGTGACAGCGGTGGTCTGAAGTCGATCAACGTATTGGGCGGTAGCTATCAGTTCACCGAACAGTTCAAGGCTGCGCTGTACGCGTCCGACGTCGAAGACGTACTGAAGAAGCAGTACGTGAACGCCAACTACGTGTTCCCGATCAACAAGGATCAGTCCCTGACCCTCGACTTCAACGGCTACCGCACCAAGCTGGACAACGCCTATGTCCGCGAAAACGGTGTCACCGGTGATGACAACAAGATCTGGAGCCTGGCAGCAACTTTCGCCACTGGCCCGCACTCGTTCACCGTGGCGCATCAGCGCTCCACGGGCGACAGCAACCTGGGTTACGCCTACGGCGGTTATCAGCGTGGTCAGAACCGCGTTGGTGACGGTGGCAACACCATCTACCTGGCCAACTCCTACTGGTCCGACTTCAACGCTGAAGACGAGCGCAGCTGGCAGTTGGGCTACGGCCTGGACTTCGGCGCATTCGGCGTCCCCGGTCTGAGCTACAACTTCGCTTACGTGCGTGGCGACAACATCACCACGTCCACCAGCGAAGGCGGCACCGAGCGCGAGATCTTCAACCAGTTCAAATACGTCGTGCAGTCTGGCCCGGCCAAAGACCTGAGCGTGAAACTGCGTAGTTCGATCCTGCGTGTGTCGCAGAAATCCAGTGAATACAACGTCAGCGGTAATGAGCTGCGCGTGTTCGTGGATTACCCGATCAACATCTTCTGATGATCGATCAAGTGTAAGAAACTTGAGAAAAACCCCGATTGATTCGGGGTTTTTTTCGACCGTTTTCCGATGAAAACCAGAAAAACCCCGTGTTTTTGTCATGTAAAAGTTGTTTTCAAGTCGCTGCAAACGCCGTTTCAAACTGGGCTTTAAATGCCTGAAATTCTTTCTCATGGACGCAAATTCTCCACCTAATAGATTAGGCCGCTCAACGCAGCGGAGAATTTGGTAATGATCGTTTTGAACAGAGAAGTGGGCGAATCGCTACGGCGCGACAAATATGTCAACGTCCAGGGTGGTGACTTCAATCTCTACGGTCATTTTGCCGACTTCGTGAGACTGACCAAGAGTTGGGAAAACATGGAGCCTGACAGTTACTACGGTCAGGCCGAAGCCGGTATGCGCTACCGTCGTTATAGCGACTTCGAGTACAACCCGAAAACCCGCGAGCTCAAGCAGCTCGAACATCGCGCTTATGTGCAGTCCAAGGAAAACAACGCCTACGTGGGTGGCGTGGTTCGTCACTTCCAGGATTTCTCCGATGAAGTTATCAGCTCACCGGTGATGCGCAGCCTGATCGACACCGATTTCGAAGTGTACAAAAGCGTCCTGCCGGAAGAACTTCACGATGAAATCTGGCAGTGCCAGATTCACCAGATTCGCATCGAAATCAAACCCGGCAAGCAGCTGGAGATCACTCCGGAAGGCATTCACTGCGACGGTTATCCGTTCAGCGGTGTGCATTTCTGGGGGCGCAACAACGTCGAGGGGGCCGAGAGTCGTTTGTACGACATTCATGAGCATCAACTGGCGTCGACCACTTACCAGGAAATTCTCGACACGACCTACTTCCTCGACCGGGATATGCGCCACTACGTGACCCCGGCGCGCAACAACAACCCCCATGCCATGGCGTACCGGCAGATTCTGGCGATTTCCTTCTCGCGGCCCGGGACCGCTTTCGACATTGTTCGCTAATCAGATCACCCCAATCGACGGCGTCGAATGCTCGACGCCGGTGGTGCTGCGACGCGCCACGGCCAAGGATGCGCAGCGCATGGAGCGCTTCTTCCGCCAGTTCGACGAAGTGTCCTTCTGCGAGTGGCAGGACGCCAAGTGTCTGCGCGGTGTGCTGATCCAGAAAACCACCACGGCCTATCTGGCCTTCGACGTCGCCGGGGAAATCTGCGGCGCGGTGCTCGGTGGCATGCTTGGCAGTCGCGGCACCATCAACCACCTGGCCGTCAGCCCGCTCTATCGCAGCCAGGGTGTCGGGCAGCGTTTGGTGGAAGCGGCGTCGTCCGACATGAAACGGGTCGGCGTGTTACGGATGTTTCTGTTTGTCGACGATGCTAACCTCGCGGGCAAGCGTTTTTGGACTGCCCAGGGTTTTTGCGAGCCTCACGGCGAACGGACATTTGAGAGGGATCTATGAATGAAACGTCCGGCAGTGCGCCGCTGATGGCGACCCATCAGCCGTCGCGCACGTTCGCCGAAGCCAGCCCGGTCGTCGCCGGATATTTCACGGTGTCGTTCGTGTTCGGGCTGATGGCCGTCAACGCCGGGCTGCCAGTGTGGCTGCCGGTGGCGATGTGTCTGTTCGTCTACGCCGGCGCTTCGCAGTTCGCCGCGCTGGCGCTGATCAGCAGCGGCGCATCGCTGACCACCATTGTGCTGACCACCTTCCTCATCAATGCGCGGCACATGCTGATGTCGGTCTATATGGCCAAGGCGTTGCGCGTGCTGGGGCTCAGTCGCATGGAGCGCTGGTGCTATGCCGGCGGCCTGACTGATGAATCGTTTGCCTTCCACAGCGTCAAGCTCGGCAAAGGTGCGCCGGTCAACGTGCGTTACCTGATCGGTTTCAACCTGTTCTGCCACACCTCGTGGGTGCTCGGTGGTTTGCTGGGGGCGCTTTGTGCGCAGTACGCGGCGCACCTGATCAAATATCAGCTCGATTATGCCCTGACGGCGATGATGCTCTACGTGCTGGTGTCGCTGTGCAACACCCGCAACAAGCTCATTGCGGCCGGCGCCGCTGTGGTTTGCATGGGTGCACTGAGCCTGGTCGGCAGCTCGCCTTTCAACGTGTTCATCGCCACATTCGTGGGCTGCGGAGTGGGTGTATGCCTGACCAAACGTTCCTGATTCTGGTGGTCGTGCTGATGATGGCCGTGACCTTCCTGCCGCGCGCCTTGCCATTGCAAGTGAATACCGAGCACTGGCCGCCGTTCGTGGCGCGGGCGCTGGAGTACCTGCCGGTGGCGATCGTCGCTGCGATCAGCCTGACTCCCTTGTTGATCAAGGATCAGCACATACAGCTCGATCGCCCGGAATTCTATGCAGCCATTCCGACGTTGTTATGTGCGTATTTCAGCAAAAACCTCTTTCTCAGTGTGGCGGTTGGGACGGCTGCGTACATTGCGCTCGGCTCGTTCATGTAGCGGCAGATCGACCACGTCGCTCAGCGCCTGATTGGACAGCTCCGGATTGTTCACCGCCAGACGCACTTCGAGGAAATCCTCGAAGTCGGGGAAAATCGTCAGGCCGTTTTTTTGCGCGGCCTCGCGCGAGACCATGCCCACCGCATCCATCTGAGTGATGAGCGACAACGTCAGGGTTTCACTGCACGAATAGACCATGCGCTGGCCGTTCTCGTGATTGCCCAGCCCGGCGTCGAGAAAACGCAAAAAGCTGTGGGAATACGGACAATCTTCCGCAGGACGCACCTGAAACTTGTTGCCCAACAGCGTCAGCGGATCGTTCTCCTGACCACAATGCGCGCCGACCACCTGCACCTGCACATCGGGCAGAACGATACTCGGCAAGCCCGGACGTTGCGGACCGATCAACACCGCCAGGTCAAAGTCCTCGTTCTTCAGCTTGCTGAGGTTTTCCATCGACTCGGCGTAGCTGAATTCCATCTGATAATCGGGAAACACCTCGATCAGTCGTCCGATCATTCGCCGGTTGAAATCGGGCGACAGCGTGTTGTTCAAGGCAACCTTCAACGTGCGCTGCCCTGGTACCTTGAGCGACTCGACTTTTTCTTCCATCTGCCGCGTGGCGATCAGCACTCTGTCCATGTAAGGCGTCAGCTCAGTGCCTTGCGGCGTCAGCGTCAGCCCTTTGTTGGAACGTCGAAACAAGCGGAAACCGAACTGCTCTTCGACCTTGTTCAACTGCGCGGCCAAGGCCTGCACAGTCAGGCACGAATGCTCGGCTGCGGCCGACAGGGAGCCGGTCTGCACGATGCGCATCAGGTTGCGTAAGGTTCTGCTATCCATAGGTAATGCCCTCTGAAGTGGGCTGGGTATTGTTGTTTACGAGACTGCCGGACCGGCGCCATATGCTGGCTATATTCCTGTACCTGAGCATAGTTGTCGCGGGTTTAGTAGCGAATTGATGCCCCTGCCGATGGCTGGAGGCTGACACAGGATCGGGTTTTTTGCTGGCGTGAGGGTGATGAAGGTCAACCAAATGCTGACTTGGAATAACAATTCGTGGCTTTTTCCAGGATCTGATCAAAAGCAGAAGCTGATTCACTTGCGGATTAAAACAAAACATAAATCCGGATCTGTACTAGGCTTGAAAGCATGTGATTCAGCCTTGGAGGCGGCCGTGCCTACTTCATCCCCAGCCCTCACCCCGCGTGAACAACTCGACGTCCCGGAAGCCGGCCGTGTTGCGTTGAAGTTTTTCTTCAATCTCATGGAGCGCTGGGGCTGTAACGCCGAGCAGCAGCGCACGCTATTGGGGGGCGTCGGCAACACCACGTTCTACAAGTACAAACACCTGCCGCCGAACATCCGCCTGCCGCACGACACGCTGGAGCGCATTTCGTACCTGATGGGTATTCACAAGGCGTTGAGCATCATCTTCAGCAACAGTCGCGAGCGCGCCTACACGTGGGTCAGCAGCCCCAACACTGCCGCGCCATTCAATGGCCGAACCGCGCTGGACTACATGCTGGCAGGGAGGGTGGTCGACATCGCCGACGTGCGCCGCTACCTCGACGGGGTGCGCGGTTGAAAGCCCCACCGCTGGCCGAACCGCAATGGCCCAAGGCCTACCGGATCGTCAACAGCAGCTTCCCGCCGATTGCACTGTTCGAAGACGTGCTCGACCCCGAAGACCTGGAAATCGCCTACGCGCTGGAAGCACTGACCAACGACCGCCTGATCGAAGAGGCCGGCGTCCTCGCCCGCGTGCGTCCCGAAGACCGACTCTGCGGCCCCGGTTCAACGCCGGTGATGGCGGCGTTTACCCACATCGGCAAAAGCAGCCGCTTCACCGATGGCACCTTCGGCGTCTACTACGCCGCCAGCAGTCAGGCCGCCGCCATCGCCGAAACCTGCTATCACCAGGAGCGTTTCCTCGCGGCCACCAACGAAGCCGATCTTGAGCTGACCATGCGTACTTACGTCAATCGCGTGGTTAAACCGCTGCACGACGTGCGTCACGACTTTCCACAGCTGCATCAACCCGATCCAGACGCCTATGGCCCATCCCAGGTATTTGCCCGGCAACTGCGCGAGTCTGAATCCTGGGGCCTGCTCTACAACAGCGTCCGCCTGCCGGGCCACGACTGTGTCGCCGCATTCCGGCCGCCGGCGGTGTCGATTCCGAAACAGGGCAAGCATCTGCGTTATGTGTGGAGTGCGAGTGAGCGAAGGATTTCGCTCGTCTTCGAAATCGCCCGAGTTTGAGAGGTGAAGGTTCGACGTAAAATGGACGTGCCAGAAACAACAAGATCGACCCTGGAACGAGAAGCTTTGCTGCCTTCAGCGGGAGGCTCAATGGCGGCACAGTGCGAATCTGATCCTCAAAAGAATTCAGCCCTGCACGTCAGATGCGTGCAGGGCTTTTTTGTTTCACGCGATTGAGCACTGGCGCGCGCCGACTCGCTTACGTTGTCTCGAGCACCACGGCTGGCTCGAGCGGCGTCGCTTGATAGACCAGCAGTTGCCATTGTTCATCGGTTTTCTGCCACGCTGTGAGCGTTCGGTTGTGCAGAAGTTTTCGCACGCCCCCGGAGGTGACGGTGGTGGACATTTCGCCAAACGCGATCGCCAGTTCACCCACCCGGGTCACTTTGTCGATTTGATGGTTGAGGGTGTGATAGACGAACTCCCGAGAGCGGCATTTCTCAAGGTAGCTCTTGAGATCGTCGACCACACCGCTGGCGTGGATGTAGGTCAGGTCCGGGTGGAACAGGTAGCTGAAGATATCCAGATGACCGCCGAGCATCGCGGCACTGCGTTGTGCTTCGCAGGTGCGGATCACCAGGTCGATTTGATCGTTATGCGTCATCAGCCGTTCCTCGCGCCGCCGCCACGATGATTTCGATCAGCAGTTTGCCGCCCAGATCGACGCCGTAACAGGCGCGCTGGGGCCAATGCTGCGGGTTGTCGCCGATCCACTTGGCCCAGATTTCATCGACCACGGGTTTGCTGCCCATGTCTGCCAGCAGCACCTGGGCTGACAGCATGCGCGAGGCGTGAGAGCCAAGGCCTTCGAGGCTGGTGCTCAACGCGGCCAAGGCCTGGTGAGTCTGGCCGGCGATGTCCAGTGAGGTGTCCGCAGAGGTTGCCACGGTATAAACGATGTTGGCGTAGGCGCAGGAACGGCTACGTCCTGCGTGGCCGCTCGGGACGCGTTCAATTGTGTGCATAGGGGGCATCATCCAGGTTGAAGTGAGGCAGAAGCCAGCATCGACCGGCTTCTGTCATCCGTGATTAAACCGGCTGCGTTGCCTCTTCCGCGGCAATGGCGGCTTGCACGCTGGGACGTGCTTCGATGCGCTGCATGAACGACGCCAGTTCCGGCCAGCCCTTGACATCGATATTGAAGAACGGGAGCCACTTGAGCACGGTGAACAGATAGGCATCGCTCAGGCCGAACGCGCCGAGCAGGTAGTCTTTGTTAACCAGTTCCCTGTTCAGGTAGTCCAGGCGCTTGAACAGTTTCTGCCGGAAAATTTCTTTTGTCGGCTCGGGAATTTCAGCATTGAACAAGGGGGCGCTGCCGCCATGGATTTCCGAGGTGATGAAGTTCAGCAGTTCCTGCAGACGAGTGCGCTCCCAGGTGCCGTTGGCCGGTGCCAGGGAATTGCCCGGAACCTGATCGGCCAGGTACTGGACGATGGCCGGCCCTTCGGTCAGTACCTGGCCGTTATCCAGCACCAGTGCGGCGACATATCCCTTCGGGTTGATCTCGCGGAAATCACGGCCGTCTGCCGTGGCTTTGGTCTTGTTGTTGACTCGGATCAGTTCGAAAGGCAGGCCCAGTTCACGTAGCACGATGTGCGGCGACAGTGAGCAGGTCATGGGGGCAAAGTACAGTTTCATGGATATCTCCTTATAAACGGGCAACGCTTACCCGAACGTGTTGCCGTTCCAGACATGAAACGGCTGTGACCCTCGTTCCAGACATATTGGTGTCATGTCACCAAACGGTAAAATTACGATCTTATGCGCCCATCATTAGGTGCTCTTATGTCTATTCAGGCGACTTTCGCTTGAGTACTGCGAACCGTTAGCGGGATGTCGCTACCGAGGGCCGACTTGCGGATTTCATTGAGAAACGCCAGGGCAGAAGGCGTGTGTTCGCCGGCGGGTGAGCACACCAGGCCGAACTCGCGATAGATCGGTTTGCTCAATTCGAAGACCCGCATTCCCCGGCGATCAACCGGCAGTGTCGAGGCCGGTACGATCGAAATGCCCATGCCTTCACTGATCAACGCAAACGCCGTGGTCCAGTCGCGCACGGTAATCTTGATGTCCTTGAGCTTGAGTCCTTCACGCTCGACCAGTGACTGACCATTGAGGTAGCAGCCGCCGGTCGCGAGGATGAAAGGCTCTTCCACCAGATCCTTGAGTGCGACTGTGCTGGCCGAGGATTTGCGGGCCAGGTCATGGTTCGCGGGGACTGCCGCCACCCAGGAGTCGCGGCCCAGCAACAGCGCACCACGGGACGGGCAGGGGTTCATCACGACGCCCAGGTCGATGCTACTGTTGGTCAGCCATTGTTCGACTTCTTCGTCGGTGCCTTCGAGCGAGACGATTTCGATGCCGGGGTGCAGCCGGCTGAAGCTTTGCAGTAGCGGCGGCAGCAGGTTGGCGAACACGGACGGAAAACTGGCAAGTTTGATTCGCCCCAGATGGCATCCGCGTGACGCATCCACCAGGTTCTGGATCGATTCGAATTCGCTGAGCATGCGTCGTGCGCGGTCGATGATCTGCTGCCCGATGGCCGTCGCGGTGGTCTGGCGGCGGTCGCGCACGAACACTTTTACGCCCAGCGCTTCCTCCATCTGCGTCAGTGCCTGGCTTGCACCCGACTGGGTAATGCCATAGCGCTCTGCGGCGCGGGAAACATTTTCGGCGTCAGCCACGGCGACCAGCAGGCGCCAATGCATCAGGTTCATCATCTCAGTAGTTCCTCTTATGTTCGGCTAATCGAGATTTAATTTTACGAAGCACCTGCACAGCCTCAGGATCGCCCTGAATACACAGTGAGGTGTTGGAAAGTGGGCAAAACCTTGTCAATGGATCTGGCGGCCAGCCCCGTCTCGGCAGCTCCTGTTCTGGTGAGCGTGGCGTTGAGTTCGTTCATGGTCGCGCTGGATGTCACAGCGCTTAACGTGGCGCTGCCGAGCATCGGGATTGACCTGGTAACGGGTATGGATCGGCTGCAATGGATCGCCGGCGCCTACACCCTGGTGTTTGCCAGCCTGCTGTTGTCCGCCGGTGCGTTGAGTGATCGTCTGGGAGCCAGGAAGGTGTTTCTGTTTGCCCTGTTGGTTTTTACCGGTTCATCGGTGGCCTGCGGGTTGGCACAAGGCGTTGTTGAACTGATTGCCGCGCGGGCCATTCAAGGCATCGGTGCGGCACTGATGCTGCCGTGTTCCATGGCGTTGCTGGTCGAGGCGTATCCCGATCCCAAGGCGCGGGCCAAGGCAGTGGCCTTGTGGGGCGGGATCTCTGCACTCGCGCTGGTGAGCGGCCCGTTGTTGGGGGGCATGCTGGTGGAACTGGTCGACTGGCGTTCGATTTTTTATCTGAACGTACCGTTCTGCCTGATTGCCTTGGGCTGTTGCGCGGTACGCAGCAGTCGCCTTGCCATCCAGCCGCGTTCGATTGACTGGGCGGGACAGATGCTTTCGGCGCTGGCGTTGGTGTCGTTGATCTTTGCCCTGATTGAAGGGCCGGTGTGGGGCTGGGGCAACCCCTGGGTAATCGCGACATTACTGGTGGCGCTGGTTTCGGGCGCGGCGTTTATCTATTCGCAGCAGGCGCAGCGTGAACCGATGCTGCCGCTGAATCTGTTCGAGTCCAGAACCTTTTCCGCCGCCATTGGTGCCGGGTTTCTGCAAACCCTGGCGTATTACGGCAGCCTCTTCGTGCTGCCCTTCGCATTGCAGGGGCAGGGCCGGACGCCGGTGGAGATCGGTCTGGCAATGATCCCGATGACGATTGCGACTGGCGTGATGGCGAGTCTCTCGGGGCGTTTGTCCAATGCTTTCGGTGCCCGTTCAGTCGGTGCCGCCGGCATGCTTTGTGGAGCGCTCGGGGCGGCATTGCTGGCGCTGTACGGAGTGGATCGCATCAGCCTGATGCTCGGGGGATTGTTGATCGGTCTGGGCGGTGCGACGTTGCCGGTCATCGTCGGCGCTTGTCTGGCGAGTGTGCCGAGCGGCAAGGTCGGCGTCGGTTCCGGGGTACTCAATGCCGCGCGCCAATGTGGCGGGGTGACCGGTATTGCCTTGCTCGGCGCCACGCTCCAAGCGCCGGGGCACGCCACCGGCGCCTTATCGATCATTGCCCTGTCGTTCGTTGCCGCCGCCTTGTTGACTGTACTGCGGTTGTACACCGACGGAGTCGATGTCGTGAGTGAATGCTGACCGGCGCGCCGAAGCTGTCCGGTGAGTATTTCAATGAATCGACGTAGCGTTGCCTGCCCCGTCTCGAGCAGGCAGGCAAACGCAACGTTGTTGTGTGGGTTCAGGTTGTGAAAGAGCGATTCGGCAAGGCGCCGAAGCACGCTTGCCGAAGATGCAGCCAACAGCGACATTCAACCCCAGCGACGTACTGTCCCGGTGTCCAGCCCCAACAGATCGAGCATTCGGCCAACCGTGTGATCGACCATGTCTTCGATGGATTGCGGTCGGGCATAAAACGCCGGTACCGGCGGCATCACGATGCCGCCCATCTCACAGATCTGGGTCATGCTGCGCAGATGTCCAAGATGTAACGGCGTTTCCCGCACCATCACAATCAATGGCCGGCGCTCCTTGAGCGTCACATCGGCGGCGCGACTGAGCAGGCTGCCGGTGATGCCGCTGGAAATTTCCGAAAGACTCTTGATCGAGCACGGGGTCACCACCATGCCCAGGGTCTTGAACGAGCCACTGGAAATCGATGCGCCGATGTCCGCGGGATCGTGCACGACGCTGGCAAGCGCTTTGACATCTGCCACTTTCATATCGAGTTCATGGGCTAGCGTGACTTGAGCCGATTTGGTCATGATCAGGTGGGTGGCAATGTCCAGCTCGCGCAGCAGCTTCAGTGTGCGCACTCCGTAAATCACGCCGCTGGCACCGCTGATGCCGACCACGATTCGTCGTTCAGGGCTGCTCATGGGAATCCACCGTGTTGTCGAATGCGCTGACCGCTGGCGCTTCGCCCGGCAGACCCAAATCGTTCCAGCGCTCGCGCACGCGTTCATAGATTGATGGACGCAACAGGGTGCGGGTCGGGAAGTTGCGAATGTTGCGGTAATCCTTGCAAGCGTTGATTAAGGCTTTGGAACCGAAGAAACGCTTCTCAGGCGGGTTCTGTGCCGGGTCCAGCGGCGAGCCGCGGGTGTTGCGCAGAATGTCGATGTCATCGCTGGGCGTGGCGCGCGTGGCCATAGCCCACAGCACTTGATTCATGTCGGTGGGATCGACGTCCTCATCTACCGCGACAATCCATTTGCTGATGTAGGCGCCACCGGGCACCTGGCCGGCGAGGGCCAAGGCTTGTGCGGCATGCCCGGCGTATTTCTGTTCGAGACTGATGATGATCATGCCGAAGGCCCCGGCAGCGGCGGGCGGGCAATACACCCCTTTGATGCCCTGAATGCCGAGCTTGTCGAGGTCGTTCCAGATCTTGGCCGAACGGATGGTAGAGAAAAACGCGCTTTGCTCGTTCGAGGGGAAATCGGCCATCAGGGCGTTGGTCAGGATCGGTCGGGTGCGGTAGTGCAGGGCGGTGACTTCGATTAGCGGGCAATCGATGTCCTTGTAGCCGTAATAGCCGGTGAACTCACCGAAAGGCCCTTCTTCACGGGTTGAGCCCGGGCGAATGACGCCCTCAATGACAATCTCCGCTGCGGCAGGAATCAGCAGGTCGGAGTTTCTCGCGCGCACCACTTCAATGGGTTTGCCCTTGATGCCACCGGCAAAATCATACTCGCTGACGCCCGGCGGCAACGACTGTGATCCCACCACCATCATCAATGGATCGACGCCCCAGGCTGCCGCGACGGGCAGAGCCTCGCCCCTGGCCCACGCCTGGTGGATATGGCGCAGGGCATCCTTACCCGGTGCCAGCGACAGGCCGACCTCGCGCGGACCCTGGATCATCATTCGATAAGTGCCGACGTTCAGGTAGCCGGACTCCAGGTCCCGGGTGAACACCGCATCCGCGGTACCGGCGTAGGCGCCGCCATCCCTTGGCCAGTGTTTGGGGATCGGCAGGCGGGTCAGGTCAATGTCGTTGCCGGTGAGGGTGTTCTGGTAGATCGGCGCGGCTTCAGCCGAGATTTCAAGCGGGGCGATGCTGTGTTTGAGCTTGTCTTTGGTGCGCCGGATCAGTTCCATGGTCGGCGTATCCGGAGCCTCTTCAAGGGTGATCGCGGTGCGCGCCACGCTCGGGCCGAAGATGTTCCACAAATGACGCAATCCCAATGCCGAATCGGCCTGGTCGAAGAGCACCGCAGGCGAGGTGGTCTGGCGAGCTACCAGATAAGTGATTGCGCTCATTTCTTCAATCGGGTCGACGGCTTGCGAGACGGTCTGCAGTTCGCCGATCTTCTCGGCCCGTGCCAGCCAGTCTCGAAGGTCGGCAACCGGTTCAATCAATTCGTTCATCTTGGGTATCCGCAGGGACTGAATAGAAAAAACGGCGGGCGCATTTCTGCACCCGCCGTCAGCAGATCAACGTTTGTCGATCGAGTACTTTCCAGGCCCCAACAGGCAGAGGAAAAGGAAACCGCCGGCGATGCTCACGTTCTTGAAGAAGTGCACGAACAGGGTGTGATGATCGGCCGGATTGGTGGTGTTCCAGAACGCATGGCCGATGATCCCGGTGCCGATGGTGTACAGCACGAAAATCGCTGCGATGGGCCGGGTCCAGAAGCCGAACAGCAGGGCCAGTCCGCCGAAGAATTCGACGAGGGTGGCGACGATCGCGGTGAACTCAGGGATCGGCGCGTTTACCGATTTGAGGTAGGTCACGAAGCTGCCGTGGTCGGTGACATAGGTAAAGCCGAAATAGCCGTACAGGATCAGAATCATGATCCGTGCCACGAGGATCAGTGCGTCGCGTTGGTCATCGAACAGCTGATAGCGTAAGTACATTCCATTGCTCACAAGTCAGATTGGGTAAGGGATGGCGTCGGCGGAGTCTGCTTCAGCCAGGTGGAACGTTCGGTCGAACACCTGCGGGTTCACCACCTTGTCGCGGTTTGGTTGAGCGTCGAAAACGTCGAGTACGTTGCCGGCGGCCAGTTTCGCCATGCGGCTCACTGCCTCGCGGGAAACCCCGGCCAGGTGCGGCGAGCAGATAACGTTGTCGAGGCTGGGCAGACCGCTGCCGTGGGGAGGCGGTTCTGGCAGGAACACGTCCAGCGCGGCACCGGCGATGCGTTTCTCGACCAGTGCCTGATAAAGCGCCTGCTCGTCGACGATGCCGCCACGTGCGGTGTTGATCACATACGCCTGGGGTTTCATCAGGGCTAAACGCTCGGCGGACAGCAAGCCGACCGTTTCGGCAGTCTTCGGGCAGTGCAAGCTGACGTAATCAGCACTGGCCAATCCGTGTTCGAGCACTGCAACCGGTTCTACGCCGTGGGGCAATTGCCGTGGAGCGAGGTATGGGTCGTACACCTTGACGCGCATCCCCAGCGCCACGAGGAGCGTGGCAACACGGGCGCCGATCCTGCCGCAACCGACGAGCAGCACTTCGCGGCCTTCCAGTTCACTGGGCAGGTAGTCGTAGCGCTGATGCCAATTGCCGTTGCGCACCAGATGAGTCAACGCCTCGGTACGTTTCGCCAAGGACAGCATGAAACCCAGCGTGTGCTCCGCCACTGCCCGGTGATTGGCATTGGCGCAGACCATCACTGGAATCGCGGCCTCGGTCATCGCCGGGATATCGACGGCGTCGAAGCCCACGCCGATCCGCGACACCACCTGCAAACCCGGCGCGCGTTGCAATTCGGCGGTGCCGAACCGGGTCAGGCCGAGAACCACGCCGTGCACTTCATCGAAGCTTTCGAGCAAGGCCTGGAACTGGCCCTGCTCGATGGTGTTAGGAAACTCCACCACTTCGATGTCGTCACGCTCGCGCAGCATTTGCTTGCCTTCGGCGCCCAGGATATGGGCAATCAGTACGCGCTTGCTGCTCATGCGACGTGCTCCTTTAACGCGTCCCGGGCAAAGAACTCGCCGTCATTGACGCCGATGCGGAACATCACCCGCTCGGCATCGCGCGACAGCTCGGTAGCGCAGTGCAGCACCGAACGGTTATCCCAGATCAGCAGGTCGTCAGACTCCCACTGGTAGTTGAAAACCCGCTCCGGCGTCAGGGCAAACGCGAACAGCTCATCAAGCAACGCCCGACTTTGCTCTTGCGAATAACCGCTGATGCGCGTGGTGTAGCCCGGGTTGACGTACAGGCTTTCGCGCTGTGTGCGCGGATGCACGGCAACCGTTGGGTGGGTGCTGGCCGGGAAGGTCTGCTCCAGGCGAGTGAAGATTTCCTGGATCGACTCCCCGACATCGTCTTCCTTGACTTTGTAAGTCCAGCGAACGTCATGTACCGCCTGACGATTTTTGACCCGCTCGTACAAATCCTTGGGCAGATCGTCATACACCGATTGCATATCCACGAAGAGCGTATCGCCACCCGTCGAGGGAATCTGTTGCGCGTGCAGCATGGTCAGCGGCAGTGGTTCTGCCAGGTAGCTGGAGTCGCTATGCCACATGTTGCCGAGCTTGCGCGCACCGACCGCGCCAGCTCCGTTGCGGTTATTGATCACCAGAATGTTCGGATACGCCGGGTCGTGGTAACTCTTGAGCTTGAACTGTTCGAGTTCCCCGAAGCACGCTGCGAACTGTTGATAGCCCTCACGGGTCAGTGTCTGGTTTTTCAGTGCCACCACTTTGCGTTCGTATACCAGCTCCTGGATGGCACGAATCTCGTCCAGGGAAGCCGTGTTGATATCGAAATCCGTCACTGCCGTGACGAAGGTTTCCGCCAGATCCGTTCGCTTCACGTTGAGAGTCTCCTGCACGACGTCAGTCAAACGGCCAGCGCCGGCTGGAGTTGATTAGCGGTAGGGGTGCTATCCAGATTTGAATCGCTGCTTTTGAGCATCAGGCTCAGATCGAGGATGTCGGCCGGGTTGTGTGCCGAGGTGACCGACATGCGCAGTGCTGCCTGACCGCGTGGTACGGTCGGGAAGAACACGACGGAAGTGTAGTGACCCTGTTGCAGCAGGTACTCACCCTTGGCGATGGCTTCCTCTTCGTTACCGATACGCACGATCCGGATCGGCAATTCGCTGCCGCTGGTTTCGGTCGGGATCAGGTTGTCGAACAGCTTCATGTTGTTGCGCAGCGAGCGTTGCAGTTTGTGCAGTTCCGGCGAGGCATGGATTTCCGCCGACGCCAGTGCTGCGCCCACGGCAGCCATGTTTGGTGCGCAGGAGAAGCCGTAGGTGGGTGCATAGCGACGGATCGAGTTCTCGATGTGCTTGGTGCCAAGCATCAACAGACCGCCCGCTGCGCCATAGCCTTTACCCAGGGATGCGGCCACGATGGTGTTCTCATCCAGGCCGTCCAGTTGCGAGCGGACGAAACCTTCACCGTGCTGGCCAACCACCGAAATACCGTGGGCATCGTCCAGATACACAAACAGACCGTACTTGTCCTGCAGGGCTCGCAGCTCACGAACCGGCGCCGCGCCGCCCATCGAGTAGGCACCATCGCCCACGTAGGCGACCTTGCGACCGCCCTGGCACAGACGCTCCAGGTGTTCGAGGTCGTTGTGCTCGATCACGATCACATCAGTTTCTTCGCGCAGAACCGGGATGTGGTACTGCAGAGTCACGTGGGCGAAACGGTCGAAAGCGATCAGCGGTTTTTCACCGCCAGTGAACAGGCCGGCAGCCAGCAGCGGCAAGGCGCCCATGTTGGCGGCAGCCACGGTCGGGAACACCACCACACCGTTTACATCAAACAGCTTGGCCAGAGTGTGTTCCAGGCGTACCAGCGGCTCGGCGGAGAGGCGTGTGCGGGCTACCGAAAAGTGCGCCGACGGGATGTCATCCATCGAGGCCTTGGCGGCGGCGAGCACTTTGGGGTGGGCGTCCAGGTTGAGGTAACCGCAGCGGGTGTAGTCGATCACTTCCTTGCCGCTGGTGGCAATTTCGATGCGGCGGTTGTCGAGCACACGGCAGGAAACCCCCATCAGACCTTTTTCATACGCGGCGTCGAAATGTGGACGGCTGATTTCAGCCATTCTCGAGGCATTGCGAGCCTTCAGTTGTGGCGCTTTTTCGTCCGGGCTGTTGTTGATTTCAACTGTTTTATTCACGGCGATCTCATCCTTTGAGTGGTCGTTTTAAAGCCGTTGTGGCTTGAGAACGACGCTAGGATCTACGACCGCTGAAACATTTTGCAAAGGACTTCTTGAGTGCTACCTTATGACAAAATATCATGAGCATTACGAAGTCTTATGGTTGCCAGAATTCCCTCTCTCAATGGATTGAAAGCGTTTGAATCTGCTGCCCGCCATATGAGTTTTACGAAGGCCGCTGAAGAGCTCAATGTCACGCAGACGGCCATCAGTCATCAGATTCGCCGACTTGAAGATGAACTGGGCATTCGCCTGTTTCTGCGGCTCAAGGACGGCCTGGCGCTTACCACTGAAGGCCATGCCTATTTACCTGGCATTCGCTCGGCGTTTCATGAGTTGCGCTATTCCACGGAAATGTTGCTCGAGTCGACCAACAACAGCGCATTGACCATCAGCACCCTGGTTTCCCTAGCGTCCAAATGGCTGTTGCCGCGCCTGGCATCCTTTCAGGATGCATTTCCCAACATTGACGTGCGGGTCACCGCATCAACCGAACTGGTCGACTTCCGCAAGGGCGGCATCGACGCAGCGATCCGCTACGGCTTTGGCGACTGGAAGGGTTTGCGGGCGGACTGGCTGATGTCCGACGAGATCTTTCCTGTGTGCAGCCCCAAGCTGTTGACTGGCCCCAAAGCCTTGAAAAGCCCGGTCGATCTGGCCAATCACACGCTATTGCAGGTCAGCGGCATGACCAGCAACGACTGGAACATGTGGTTGAGCGCGGCAGGACAACCGAAGAAGCTCGCCGAAGGCACGCGGCTGACCTTCGATCTGGCAATGATGGCGGTGCAGGCTGCCATTGACGGATTGGGGGTGTGCATCGGTCGCTCCACCTACGTCGATGACGATTTGAAGGCCGGGAAACTGGTAGCGCCGTTCAACCTCAAGTTGAAGTCCGATCTGGGATTCTACCTGGTGACGCCGCTGGAAATTGCCAACTCGAAAAAAGTCGTGGCTTTCCGCACCTGGCTGATCGATCTGGTGCAGAGCGCCGAATCGGCCTCAGCTTCCGAAATCCTTAAATAAGCTTTGCGTTTTGTATTGGCATCTATCAATCCCGCTCTTGTATACATGCCGATAACAATCGAAGGGCCTCATGTAATTTCTCCAGGCAAAAAAAACCGCACGATTTGCGCTTGCTGACCAGGTCAACCTAGGCTTGGCGGGTGTGTTGCGGTGCAGTACAGGTAGGTGCAAGAGCCCGTCAATGTTGGGCTGATGTGAAAATGTAACGTTTGAGGCGTGGCAAGCACAGCTTGGTCGATTGATCGAGACAAGCAGTCGCTGAACTTGTCGCAGCGATGTGGAAGCGGCTGGAAGTTCCAAACGCCAGAAACAACAAAGCCCCTGCATTTCTGCAGGGGCTTTGTTTTGTATGGTGCGGCACCAGGAGTCGAACAGCGCTACAACCCATTGTAAAAAAAATATTTGTTATATGTATTTTTTATTCTATCTCTAAATGTATCCTTTTTGATGGGGCTATCTGTTGGCGATACTCCGGACCAGAACGAGCAGTCCCCTATCATTTATAGAATTCGTTTCAGACCTTTGGGTCTACGGGGTCGTATAAAAAGGACTTTAGTATTTCCGAGAATTTCGTTATTTCGTCAATGTAGATACGGCACAAATACTCAAAGATTTGAGCTTCTGACATTAGCCGTTTACCAGTTAACTTGCTGAACATGTCTTTGTCGTCATGAAACGTAAGACCGGCGGACACTCGTACTAGTTCTTCTGCACCTGACAGATAATCCTCGTAAATTTTCTTCTCCACGCTGCTAAGAGGGATGCAATGAACATTCTTAAAATTAAGAGTGTGCTTTTGGTCTGCTTGGTCTCCATCCAGTATCGAAATTACGTTATCTTTTGTCGACAGAAATTCTTCGTCAGCATTTCTTTGCATTAAATTAACTACATTGGGCGCTCCACCAATGTAAATAATTTTGAATCGATAAAAAGTTTCTGCGCAAAATTTATTAATAATGAATTCTAAAAAGCGCTGCAGTACTTTGTCTTCAGTTAAGATGTATTTGTCCCATCCCTCGAATCCAAATAACAAACTTTTGATGAAGTTGTAAGAGACTGGAAGTGGGCTTACAATTCCGTCTACCTCCTCCAAATGAAATAGCTCGCCGTACAGCAGTGTCTTCATTAACGGGAGGGAGTGCGTGGTGAAAAAAATGTTAACCTTATACTTTTCACAGAACTCTCGTAGCTTTCCAGCTAGTTTTGTTTGTGCGGCAGCATCCAGTGAAATATCTATTTCGTCAATAGCAATGAGTTTTGCCCCGGCCTTTATTTTTCGATAAAGGCTGATGAGAAAAAACTCTCCGGAGCTCAAGTAGTCTTCTCGGATATATTTGCTATCGTCTAACAAAACGCAATAATAGTTTGTTTTTTTGATTTTTATCTCTACTAGGGTATCAAATCTTGAAGTAGAGTAAATCTCATTCAGCATTTTTATAAGCTCTAACGGACGCTCATGATTATCCAATACGATAGATCGTCGAATATCTAGGTCAGCTGAGATGATATTTTGGAAAAAGTTAAATCTCTGGCCATATGGCATAGGCAATTCGGCATCAATGCTTGCCTTGATTTCGTCTGGTATTATATCTTTTGAGTTGAGTGTCCTGATCTCCGGATCATAATAAAAGCTATATTTATCATCTTCTGCAGTATAAGTTACGGCGCTGTCTGTATTGAAGATGCTAGCCGGGGATGTCCGTGCAAATGTGTCAGCAAACTGGAGGTTTTGAATAGCCTTGACTAACGTGGTTTTGCCTGCGCCGTTTCTTCCTACGATACAGGTTAACTTGCACGAACTCAGGTCTAAATCTACAAGCATGTTTCGAATGTGTTGAATGTTGGAGATCTGGATTCTCAACTTCATGGCTACTTCACCGTGCCGCGAATAAACGCGTCAACAACTGAAGTTCCATATTTTTTCCGTAGTTTATTTAAGTAGTGGGGGTCGGTAGTGTTTACGTAGTTCAAATAACCCGATATCTGTAAAAGGCCAACACTGTTGTCGCCTTTTAGTTTTGAACTTTCTGATTCTAGTCTATCATTGAATTTGGTTTTATTGCTCGCGTAGAAGTGAAGTAGAACCTCAATTGTATTTTTTAGTTTTGAATCAATGGTGACGGTTCCATTGGGCAAAATAACCATCCCCAAAATTTTTATTTTATTTCCTACAGAAGAAAATTTGGTTTTGCTGAAGTTTAGGTTTAGCTTCTCGCCGAAACACTCTCTCAGCATTTCTCCAACTGTAGTATCGATCCCATATAGTCGGGTGTCCCCACTGCTAGACAAGATAATGTCGTCAGAATATCTAGTGTAAATTAGATTTTGAGCGATACAGTAATCTTCAAGTATGCTGTCAAATTTTTGAAGGCACGCATTGCTAATAATAGGGGATGTTGAAAACCCAATGGGCAGCATGTCATTTACGGTTGACATTTCTATAATTCTATCTAAATATCTGTCTATGTCGGAGGCAGGTATAGAGTCGAAATTGTTTTTTACTGTTTCTCTTACTAAGGCGCTATCAATACTGTTAAAAAAGTTTTTCAGGTCTGTTTGAAAAAAATGACGGCTGCCGGCATGTTTTTGTACTGCACTTGCAACGTTCACTCCTTTTCTGTAGGAATAAACAACATTTTCATTTACTTTTAAAAATTCGAAGACAAATAAATTTAGAAATTTATGGTAGGCCTTCAGTTTTTCGTCGGTCTTGTATAGTTCCATGCCTTTGAGGGTGGTTACTTTATAGCGTGTTGTTATATCTCCCGCCAAAAAATCCTGGAAATCATGTTTTCCATGATACATGGCGTCAAATATCGAGCTTAATTCTTTCTTTGCCATAACAGCCCCTCAAACCTTCGACTCACTATGTGTTACGCGAATTTTTTATTCGTGACAGCAAAACTAATACTGTTGTGGTGTTTGCCTCAGTCTATATATGTACAGCAGACTATGGATTCAGGCTGGGGTCACTGTAACAAAAAAAAGGCGCATAAGCAGGTATTAAGCCAGAATGCACCATAAGTGCACAGCTAATTGAACAGTTGAAAGTGATCTTTAGGTGCAGGCAGGAAGGGAGTTACGGGTAACGCAAATTTTACTGTTCGTGCGGCTTCCCTCAATCAGCAGATTGGGGAAGTCACACAAAAGTAACTCGGATACAGGCCTTTAGAGGTCAGCTTGAGACTGGAGATGCTCCTAGTCACTGACATGAAGAGATCCTAAGCCGCATTCCCAAAAAAAACAAGGGTAGGCGGGTCATCCCTGAGTTCTAGCTCTGAGATATGTACAGTCATATTCTGTGAGTCTAAAGCTGACCCAGTGCTGATGTACGTCGCCTGCCGAGACGAATGTCCGCTATTGGGTCGTTTCTGCCGAACTCCTATTTTTTTGCGATGGTCGGTCTTTACGTCCTCCATGGATGGTGGAACTGCACCTATCACTTTGAATTGCCAAGGCTTCCCTAGACGAGTAGTGATCAACTGCATGGTCAGTAGATAGTAATAGCGCGTTGATTCGGCGTGCTGATTGAGGTGGTTTTTTAGAAACCATGCGAGATGCTTTCTCTGCCAGGCCCATGGGTTCTCTCGGTGCCAGCGATCAGAGATCGCCGCTTGAATGGCCTTTGCTTGGCGTAGGTGACGTTCGCGAGTGGCATGCGACCCGGTGAGAACGCCCGCCAGAAAAATCTCCATATCGAATGGCTTGCTCATGCTCGAGCGCCAATGTACGCCGATACAACGTCGATTCGACCGTGCCCCAGCTCATAGCTGATTTGTGCTCGAGCCTTCTGATCGAGGTGATGATCGAGCTGGTAACAATTGCCTCCATTGATTGGGGCGGGATGAAGGGTGATTTGCTCGTAGCGTTCGCATGCATAGGCCGCCCGCAGTTCGTGGAAGCCTTTGAGGTTGTGCGTGTGGAGGATGTCTCGAGCGGGGCGAACAGTGCCCTGTAAGAAATCCTGGTAGCTTTCGTGCGGAGCTAATACGTTGCGGCTAGTGTCAGGCGAGGCCTGTTCGGCAAACCTCAGGGCATCACGAATATGATTATCTACCCCGATCCAGCGAGGTGCCGAAGCACCTGCGCGACCACCTTTGGTGCCATCCTGGATGTTGATCTTCCCGTATTGTTCGGACTCGCGCTTCAGGCGCGGAAGGTCGGCCAAAATCGCCTCGCGCAAGCGCATGCCGGTGGCTCGCGCCAACTGCGCGATGGCCGCAGCGCGCGGCATTTGGTGTTCGCAGAGCACGGCGACGAGCCGCTTCACGTGTTCGCGGTCTTGGCCTTGCGGCACCGAGCGACGAACATTGGTGCGCTGCATTTCCAACGCCTTGCTCGGACTCGGTACTTTCACGTACTGATCACCGCGAAGCGCTGCCATGGTCCGGTTCAGGCTGGATAATCGATTTTGTGCGGTGGCGATAGCGAGGTCGCCGCGCTCGACTAAGTGACTCAGATGCGCCGCGTAATCCGACAAGATCTGGCGATCTATCTGCCGTGCATCGTTGAGCCCTGGTCCATCGTCTGAGCGGCACCAGCGCACAAACGCCTGCCAGCGATCACTGTGCGCCTTGACCGTGCCGTAATGCCCACCGCCAAACATGTCCTGCAACGCCTGCGGTCCGGCGTAACTCAATTGCCGACCATAGCCAAAATTACGCCCATCCCGTCTACCGACCAATGCCATGACCAAACTCCTCTCGAAGCCACACTTGTAAAACCTTCCCCACGTCATCCCGCCACGAATGTTGAGTGTTATCAGGGATCAAGGCCCCTGCGACCTGTGAGGGTTGTCCACTAACGCGGGACTGGCGGCTCCTTACGACCGGGAACTTGGGCATCTCATGATCTGGCCTCCTGAACACCTCCGAAGAGGTGGGCGGGTGGAGGCTGTACTGGCTGACGAGACCGGCGCCGCGAGATCCTGAGTCGGGTGAAGGCAGGGATGCGATGACCGGGGCATGCCTGACTGTCAGTCAGATGCAGTCCATTCCGTGGGCTGCGGCACCATCATCTGCATCGCTGTTGCTGGTGACTTCGGTGTTTGTCACGCCGATTGTCACGAGGGGAAATGCCGCAAAGCCTTGTACGAGTTGGGCTGCAGCAGCGGTAGGAGCGCCCGTCTCTTTCCGGGAGAAAGAGACGGGCGCAGGTTGGCGCACGGGAATGGCCAAGTGGATAGGTTGTTGCAGGGCAGCTATGAAAGGGGATGAGTTTGCCGCAGTGGGCACACTGGTAAAAGTAGGCATCCATCACATCGCTGTGACCGTGCGAGCCGCCGGACGCTAATCGCACTTTGGGAGAACCACCACGGTGTGGCGTAGCCTTAAAGGTTCTGGCTACCTGGGTTGCTGTCAACGACAACGCTTTGCCCGATCTTTTCTACGCCTGTGGATAATTCGGGTCAAGGCTCAAATTTTCGGGAGTTCTGCGGCTGTGGATGAAATTATCCACCGGTGGAAATCAGTGGTTTTCCACAGACAGTTACTTGGGCTTTAGATTTTTTAGTGAGGTCCATCCAAGCAGGGCGGCTTTGCAGCCCTGTTTGGATGGACCCGCGTGGACGAGCGGATCACTGAGATATGAAGACCGAGCGCTTACTCGGTTGCGCCACGTTTTGCTTTTGGACGAGTGACGTTCGCTCCGGTCTGGTTCGCGCACTCGTGTGGAGTGACATGCTCCTGCCGGTTGGCCTCCCGGTAGCGGCTCCACCAGTTCATGATCAGCCTGCGCTCCTCGATGAACTCGGCCTTGTGGATGTAAGCGGCGCGGACGTTGTTGCGCTCCTCGTGGCTCATCTGCCGTTCAATAGCTGTCTCCGACCACAATCCTGACTCGATCAGTGCGCTGCAGGCCATCGAACGAAATCCATGCCCGCAGATATCGGTTTTGGTGTCGTATCCCATCGTCCGAAGCGCGTTGTTCACGGTATTTTCAGACATGGGCTTCCAGGGTTTGGCATCCCCTGCGAAGACCAATGCGAATTTGCCTGTGAGGGCATGGATTTTTTCGAGTAGCGCCACTGCTTGCGGCGATAAGGGTACTAAATGGATATCCCCTGCCATCTTCGTACCCCTTGTGGAAAAGGGTACTCCTTCCAGCGCGGGGCGAGTGTCCGGTATCTCCCAGGTGCCGCGCTTGAGGTCGAACTCGCTCCAGCGGGCGAAACGCAGCTCGCTGGATCGTACAAACACATGCAGCGACAGCATCACCGTCAGACGGGTAAGTGCCCGGCCTTTGTAGGTGTCGATCCGCTCCTGCAGTTCCGGCAGTCGCGATAAGGGTTGAGCGGGGCGATGGACCACCTGCGGGGCCTTGATCGAGCCTTCGAGGTCGTAAGCAGGGTTTGCGGTGATAAGTCGGAGGCGCTTTGCCTCGCGCATGATGCTCTGCAGGTAGTTTTGTACCCTTAAAGCTACGTCTATGGTTCCGCGCTTCTTGATCGCTTCCAAGGGCTGCATAAGGTCATGGGTGTCGAGATCAACAATGGCGCGTGCGCCGATCAGCGGGAACACGTGGGTTTTGAGGCGGCTCATCACAGTCTTGGAGTGGCCTGGTGCCCACTTGGCCGACATTTCCGTGTGCCAGTCGAGCGCAACGCTTTCAAAGGTTCTTCCTTTGATCACGGCTTCCGCCTTGGCTTGGTGCTTGATCTCTATGGGATCAACGCCATCCGCCAGCATTCGCTTAACTTCCAAGCGCTTGCGGCTCGCATCGGCGAGGCCGATGACGGGGTAATTGCCGAACGAGGTCAGTCCTTCGCGTCCGTAAGGTTTGACGTAACGGAGCCGCCAGCCTTTGCGGCCATTGGGTTGGACTAGAAGGTAGAGGCCATCGCCGTCGAAAAGCTTGTAGGCGCGGTCTGTGGGTTTTGCCAAGCGGCAAGCGGCAAGCGGCGTCGGAGAGCGGAGCTGTGGTGCGCGACATAAGGGTACTCCCTTTTATCGAAGTGACCTGTATCCCAAACCCCACCCTTAAAACAGTTGGAATCCACAAGTTTCTGACGGAAACCGATGGAACGCCAAAACGAAAAAACCCGCCAGAAGGCGGGTTTTTCGGGGGTTCCAGAGATTTTGAAAGCTTTCTCTGGAACCTTGTATGGTGCCGGCACCAGGAGTCGAACCCGGGACCTACTGATTACAAGTCAGTTGCTCTACCAACTGAGCTATACCGGCGTGTGGGCGACGATTATAGCGATTGGGTTGGTTCTGTAAACCCCTGAATTCAGACTATTTTTAAGCAGACTGCGGATCGGGCTTTACGGAGGCAGACGACGTGCGGATTCATTGGGTAAAAACAGTGACAGCACGCTCTGTTTCCTATCCTTCCCGAGAGGCTTTTTATGCGTCTCAACCCAGCGTTGATTCTGTTGTGATGTCGTTTGGGCTTGGGCCTTATGCACAACGCCAAGGCCCAATGGGTCGTTCAGGTGCGATTTTGTGGACGCGTTCTCATTTTGTTCGCAAATTGCTGTTTTGCAGGTTCTTTATTTGTATGAACAAAAAATGACCAGCGCCGTTAAGTGGCCGAAACGGGCGTGGTTATTGGATCCACAGTAAATTCATCAACAGAGTTATCCACAGGGTGTAACGTTTCAAGAACGCTCTGCCAGCAGCAGGAAATTTCGCGGCGTCACGGGCGTGTCGCAGAAAGTGCCAAGGCGCACGGTGTAGCCCTGTTCGACGAGGAAAAGTGCGCGATCCAGATTCAGCCAAAGCTCCAGAGGTCTTCGGAATAATCCCCGGAGCAATTCCAGATTGCGAACTTCGCCTAACCGCTGCCAACCGGCTAACTCCAGTGCCTGCCAATCCGGTGAGCCAATTGTGGATAACTCTTTCACTGCGGCCAGTTCGCGACAGTAATCGGCGAACGGTTTGTCCAGCCAGACGCTGGGCAGGGATGGCGTTGGCAGGTATTCGTCGACGCTGCGTACTTGCCGTTGCAGCAGATCAAACGCCAAGCGTCGGGCCATCGAGGTGTCGCGTTGACGTCGGACCCGTGCACCGGCGGTGACGGTTTCGCTCATTGGCAATGCCAGATCTTCGAGCGAGAGCTGTAGGAGGGATCTTGAACCTGCCGAGGACAATGGTTGATATTCGCTGCGATTGATCCGGTTGTAGCAGCACGGCGCTATCGCCATTTGTCGACAACCGGCGGCAGTGGCCAATTGCATCAGGCGCACGTGCAAATCGCCACAGGCATGCAGGGCGACAGGTGTGTGGTTAGCGCTCAACACGGTTGATGCATCTGCTGCCAGCACGTCCTGTTCTACATGCAAGGCTTGCAGGCGATGACGCTGACTCAGCGCCTCACCGCTGGCGACCAATGCCGGATCGTACTCCACGCAGGTCAGCTGTTGCCCCTCGCCCAGCAACCGCCGCCCCAAATGGCCTTTGCCCGAGCACCAGTCGAGCCAATGCTTTGGTTTGGAGGCAAAAGACAAACAACTGGCGAACGCCTCGATCTGCTGCCACTTGCGCCCCGGGACATCGACGTTCAAGCGGGGGCCGGCAGCTTGCAGCGCATGTCCAGGCAGTTCACCGACCGCGCTCAGCTCGGCTGACAACGCCGCCAGTGAAGCGAACGGCTCCGGCGCATCGGCGAGATCGGTGGGGTGATTGTGAGCGTTTTCCGCGTCTTCGAGGGACCGTCCGCGTAGCCATAAGGCCAGCTCCGGGTAGGACGCTTCCCAGGGAAGTTGCAGGTGGGTGAACGGTCGAGGTTTCCACAGCGCCTGATACGTCGTAAGAAAAGTATCCAGTGCGGTGAAGCGGGCGAGCAGGTGCTCGCCCGTCAGCACGTGGGAAGCATTAACGCCCTTGGCAGGCATCAACGCGCAGCCAGCGCTCCAGCAGCTTGAAGCCGCGCACCAGCACGTAGGACATCAGCAGATAGAACACGCCGGCGGCGAAGAAAATTTCCACTGGCAGATAAGTGCGCGCGATGATCGTGCGGGCCATGCCGGTCAGTTCCAGCAGGGTTACGGTGCTCGCCAGCGCGCTGGCCTTGAGCATCAGGATCACTTCGTTGCTGTAGGCCGGCAGCCCGATCCGCGCCGCACGCGGCAGCATGATGTAGAACATTGCCTTGGGTTTGGACATGCCCAGCGCCCGCGCCGCTTCGATTTCCCCGGGCGGAATGGCCTGGATCGCGCCACGCAGGATCTCCGCGATATACGCTGCGGTGTGCAGGGTCATGGTCGCGGTGGTACACCAGAATGGATCGCGCAGATAGGGCCACAGCGCACTGCTGCGAACCGCGTCGAACTGCGCCAGGCCGTAATAGACGAGGAACAGTTGCACCAGCAACGGTGTGCCACGGAAAAAGAAGATGTAAGCGTAGGGCAAAGCGCGCACGTACCACAGCTTCGAAGAGCGGGCGATGCCCAGCGGAATCGCCAGCAGCAGGCCGGCAATCACGGCGATCGCCACCAGTTCCAGGGTCAGGGTCGCGCCCTGCGCCAGCTTCGGCAGCCATTTGATGATGACTTCCCAGTTCATGAGTCGCTCCTCGCAAAGCCGCGAGCGGCGCGTTTTTCCAGGAAGTGCATGCCGGTCATCGCCAGGACCGTCAGGCCCAGGTACATGACGGCGGCCACCAGATAGAAGGTGAACGGCTGTTTCGACACGGTCACGCCGATCTGCGCGTGACGCATGATTTCTTCCAGGCCAATCACCGACACCAGCGCGGTGTCCTTCATCAGGATCATGAACAGGTTGCCCAGGCCGGGCAGGGCGATACGCCACATCTGCGGCATGATCAGTTTGGTGAAGATCCGCCATTTCGACAGGCCCAGCGCCACACCGGCTTCACGGTGGCCCTTGGGAATGGCGAGGATCGCGCCGCGAAACACTTCTGTGGCATAGGCGCCGAAGCACAGGCCCAGCGCAATTACGCCGGCAGCGAAGGCGCTGAGTTGCAGGTCGGGGTTGCCGAAGAACTCACCGAGGGCGCGCATCATGTTGACCGTACCGAAGTAGATCAACAGCACCCAGAGCAGTTCCGGGACACCACGCACAAGGGTCGAATAGGTGCCGCCAAGCCATTGCAGAGGCTTGTACGGGGAAGTCTTGGCCAATGCGCCTAGCAGGCCGAGGACCAGCCCCAGGCACAGGGCCGTGAGAGCCAGTTTGACGGTCATCAGCGCGCCGGCAGCGAGGGCCGGGCCGAATCCGTAAAGGTCGATAATCATGGATTTCTGTTCAAATCGCGGCAGGCAAGGCGGGGAGCCGACGCCGCAGAATCACGGCGCCGGTCCCGCAAGTCAGAATCAATAGATGCTGAACGGGAAGTACTTGTCGTTGATTTTCTTGTAGGTACCGTCGGCAACGATTTCCTTCAGGGCAGCATTCAACTTCTCGCGCAGTGGGTCACCTTTACGCACAGCGATGCCGATCTTGTCGCTTTCTACCACCGGGTCGCCCTTGAACTCGTAGTTCTTGCCGGCGTCGCTTTTGAGCCAGTCATAGTTGGCGTACTTGTCGGCGAGGATCGCGTCGACGCGACCGGAGGTCAGGTCGAGGTAGGCGTTTTCCTGGGTGTCGTAGAGGCTGACCTTGATGTCATCGGCGTAGGTGTCTTCCAGCCAGGTACCGGCCAGGGTCGCACGTTGCGTACCGATGGTCTTGCCCTTGAGCGAGTCCTTGTCGGTTTTGAAGTCGACGTTTTTCGGTGCGATGAACTGCAGCTTGTTCGAGTAGTACGGGTCGGTGAAGTCCACCGCGCCTTTGCGCTCTTCGGTGATCGACAGCGAGGAGACCAGGAAGTCGAACTTCTTCGCGTTCAGGGCCGGGATGATGCCGTCCCAGTCGGAAGTGACCACGGTGCACTCGACTTTCATCTTCGCGCACAGGGCGTCGCCGATGTCTTTGTCGAAGCCGACAACGTTGCCGCTGGCGTCTTTATTGTTGAACGGCGGGTAAGCCGCTTCGATGCCCATCTTCAGGGTCTCGGCCATGGCACCGGCGCTGAACGCGAGGGTGACGGCCGCAGCCAGGAAGACCTTTTTAAAATTCTGCATGCATGTTGCTCCGTTAGCGGTTGCTGGACATGAATTGTTTGCAGCGCGCCGAAAGCGGGTTTTCGAATACTTGCTGTGGCGATCCTTGCTCCTCGACCAGGCCCTGGTGAAGGAACACCACTTCGCTGGAGACCTGACGGGCGAAGCCCATTTCGTGGGTCACAAGCAGCATGGTGCGGCCTTCTTCGGCCAGTGCGCGGATGACACTAAGTACTTCCTGAACCATTTCCGGGTCAAGGGCCGAGGTGGGCTCGTCGAACAGGATCACCTTCGGCTGCATCGCCAAAGTGCGGGCGATGGCGGCGCGTTGCTGCTGACCGCCGGACAATTGCGCCGGATACGCATGGCGCTTGTCGGCGATGCCCACCTTGGCCAGCAACGCTTCGGCGACCTCGATGGCCTCAGCCTTGCTCTGCCCGAGTACGCGGCGCGGGGCTTCGATGATGTTGTCGAGCACGCTCATGTGCGGCCACAGATTAAAGTTTTGAAACACAAAACCAATCTCGGAACGCAGGCGGTTGATCTGTTTGCCGTCGGCGGCAACCAGTTCGCCATTTTTGGCGGCTTTCAGCTTGAGCTCTTCACCGGCGACCAGGATCTGGCCCTGATGCGGGTTTTCCAAGAGGTTGATGCAACGCAGGAACGTGGACTTGCCGGAACCGGAGGAACCGAGGATCGAGATCACATCGCCGTCGCGGGCGGTCAGCGAGATGCCTTTGAGCACCTCAAGCTGTCCGTAGCGTTTGTGCAAGTTGCGGATTTCAAGCGCGGGCGTGGCCTCAGCCATGTGCGTTCCTCATATATGTTGCTCCTGCTGTTGGTTGGCCTTCCTGGCGAGGCGGCCAAGCTAGCATAGCGTTTCAATGGCAGCCAACAGCGCGGCGAGCAGTAAACGGATGGCGTGTGGCGGGTTGTCGCATCGGCGCAGCAGACTGTCGCCCTATCAACAACCGAACGGGCGTTTGAACGTGAAAACCCGTGGGTGTCGCGTAAAAAAAGGCGCGATGTTGCCAGCTTTGGCGGGGTGTTGGAAGCGCTATCCGGCCGAACGTTCCAGATTCGCCCTTTTATTGTGCATCCCACACTTTTTCAGTGTGTTTCTGGTGCGCTGATTCGTCCTGAAAGTGAGTCGCAGGGTAACGTTCTGGCGAATAGCCATTAATCTCAAGGACTTGCGATGACTGTCCGGTCGCTCTGTGGGCCGCAGCCCAGAAGAGTTTGAAATATTTTGGCGCAAATATTGCGTGCAGAATAAGGAACGCCCCGTTGGATTCTTTTTACGGAAAGGAAATTCCAGACGGGCCGGACGCAATCGCTTTCCTTGCAAAGGTAGTTTCGATGAGCAGTACCCCAAGCTCCAATGGCCTCGAACAGGGGCTCAAACCGCGTCATGTGACCATGTTGTCGATCGCCGGTGTGATCGGCGCCGGTCTGTTCGTTGGCTCCGGCCACGCCATCGCCGCTGCCGGCCCTGCGGTACTGCTGGCCTATGCCGCCGCCGGTACCCTGGTGGTTTTGGTGATGCGCATGCTCGGCGAAATGGCTGTTGCCTCGCCGGACACCGGCTCGTTCTCGACTTACGCCGACCGTGCCATCGGGCATTGGGCCGGTTTCACCATCGGCTGGCTGTACTGGTGGTTCTGGGTGCTGGTGATTCCGCTGGAAGCCAACGCCGCCGCAACCATCCTGCACGCATGGTTCCCTGATGTCGGCATCTGGGCCTTCGCGCTGGTCATCACGCTGCTGCTGACCGTCACCAACCTGTTCAGCGTGAAGAACTACGGTGAGTTCGAATTCTGGTTCGCCCTGATCAAGGTGCTGGCGATCATTGGCTTCATCGCCCTCGGTCTGGCAGCAATCTTCGGCTTCCTGCCGAACAGCCAGGTCAGCGGTGTGTCGCACCTGTTCGACAGCGGCGGCTTCCTGCCGAACGGCATGGGCGCGGTGCTGGGCGCGATCCTGACCACCATGTTCTCCTTCATGGGTACCGAAATCGTCACCATTGCGGCCGCGGAATCGAAGAACCCGGGCAAGCAAATTTCCAAGGCCACCAACTCGGTGATCTGGCGGATCGGCTTGTTCTACCTCGTGTCGATCTTCATCGTCGTGGCCCTGGTGCCGTGGAACGATCCTGCGTTGGCTAACCTGGGCTCCTACCAGACCGTGCTCGAGCGCATGGGCATCCCGAACGCCAAGATGATCGTCGACATCGTGGTGCTGGTTGCTGTAACCAGCTGCCTGAACTCGGCGCTGTACACCTCCTCGCGCATGCTCTTCTCCCTCGGCAAGCGTGGCGACGCCCCGGCCATGTCGACCCGCACCAACAAAAGCGGTACGCCTTACTGGGCGGTGATGCTGTCCACCGGCGCGGCGTTCCTGTGCACCTTCGCCAACTACGTGGCCCCGGCAGCCGTGTTCGAATTCCTGCTGGCCAGCTCCGGTGCTATCGCATTGCTGGTGTACCTGGTGATCGCGTTCTCGCAATTGCGCATGCGTAAACAGCGCATGGCCCGTGGCGAGAAAATCGTCTTCAGCATGTGGCTGTTCCCGGGCCTGACCTACGCGGTGATCATCTTCATCGTCGCGGCCCTGACCATCATGCTGTTCCAGGAAGCGCACCGCGTGGAAATCCTCGCGACCGGCCTGCTGAGCCTGTTGGTGGTGGCTGCCGGCCTGCTGGTAGCCCGCCGTCGCAAGCTGGAAAAACGTGGTGCGGCAGTGTTGAACTGATTCGTAGCGCGTCCTGCAAAACGGCCGCTGTCAGTGATGACGAGCGGCCGTTTTTGTTTGTGAACGCCGCTCAGACGGGATGAACCCAATCCTCAATACGCAATCCGGAAGCACGTTCAAATTCCCGCACGTTGTTTGTGACTACGATAAGTCCTAGCGACCGCGCGTGGCCTGCGATCATTTGGTCGTACGGCCCAATCGGTGTTCCAGCTTTCGCCAGTTCAGACCGGATCATCCCGGCCTGTGCTGCGGCGTCATTGTCGAAAGGCAAGACTTCCAATCGCGCAACGAATCCTTCGACAATCGCTAGATTCTTTTCAGGGGACGCCGACTTTTCAGCACCGTAAATAAGCTCCATAAGTGTGATAGCGCTGATGCACAACTGCCCGGAATGTTGATTGAAGGCTTCCCGGACAATTTGTGGTTTGTTTTTGATGGTGAAGATGCAGATGTTGGTATCCAGCATGTATTTGATCATCAGAACGACTCGCGCTCCTGATCAGCAGGTTGCTCACGGTCAGCCATGAAATCAGGGGTGACGCTGTCGCCATCAAACCAGCTATCCCAGCTTTCTCCAGCAGGCGTAATGACGCGTGTTCTGCCAATCGCAATGACTTCCACTCGTTTAACGTCGCTGGGCATCGCAACCGCCTTTGGCAGTCGAACTGCCTGACTTCGATTGCTCATGAAAATAGTGGTCTGTTCCATATTTGACCTCCCGGGTCTGATCCTGTGATGGGCTCAGGATAGGTTGTGCTTTGGATATGTCAACGGGATATACATTGTCATCGGGCAGAGAGTAGATAAGCCATCCAACAAAAAACGGCCGCTGTCAGTGATGACGAGCGGCCGTTTTTGTTTGTGAGTGATGTTATTCGCTCTTGTCTTCCTGCGCCTCTACCGACTTGCCATAAGCATCCAGCGCCACCCCGAAATCGGTGATGAACTGTGGCTCGCTCAGCCAGGCCTGTGCGGCTTCGATGTCCATGCCGTCTGCCCACATGCGGTAGTCGATCAGCATGTCGGCGGCCAGATGGGTGGCGGCCATGCCTTCGTTGTCGGCGTTCTCCATGTCCAGCAGGTCTGGGTGATCGACAATGATGAACGCCAGTTCGCGCAGCAACGTCAGCAGCATTTCGTTGCGGCTGATGGCTTCGGCATCGCGCATTTTGCTGAACATTGCCAGGGTGTAATCCGGAATCGGCTCGGCGAGGTGGCCGAGGTCTTCGTCCTGGTCCAGTGGCTTGCGGCCAACCATGCGGATTTGCTTGGCTTTGGCCTTGGCGCGTTTGGCGCGTTTCTGTTGCTTGTTCAGGGATGCCATGGGAACTCAGTTCTTCTGTTGGGTTTGTGCAGCGATTGCGTCGGACGCCGCCACATAGTCGGCCTGGAAGGCCGGGGATTCGATCCACGCCAGCGCGCCGGCTTCGTCGGTTTCCTGTGACCACTGGCGATACTCGATCAGTGCGGCAAGGATGAAATCCATCGCGCCCTCTTCGCCTTCCTGTTCGTAAACCAGTTCCAGCAGCGGATCTTCGAGAAACGCAGTGCACATGGCCTGCTGGCTGATCTTCTCGGCGTCGATCATTTTCTTGAACAGCTCGGTCAGGTCCACCGATTCGAAATCGATGCGATCATCGTTCGGGTCGAGCTCGAGCGGAGCCTCGGCGCGTTTGGTGCGGTTCTGCTTGGCCTTGGCTTTGGCTCGGGTGGCGCGTTTTTGCTGCTTGTTGGCGGAGGCCATGATGTGTTCCGTCGTGCGTTGGGAGAGGCTCAGCTGCGCGGGACTTGCCGCCCGGGTGTGTTGGGGGGCAGTGCGACGTTTTGCAGCCAGGTCAGAGCGATGGGCCATAGTGTGGCTTGGTATGCGCTGCGAAAAAAGGCGAAATGTCCGACTTGTTGTTCGCCGATGACCTGCGGCTCGATGCGCAAGTGGGTTTTTGCAGCGTTGCCGAAGCAGCCGAGACGCTTGCCGGTGGCTTGTCGTCCTCGCCGCGCATGAGCTCGTCGTACATGCGCACATACATGTCCATCTGCCCGACATCGCGGACGCTGAGCTTGCCGCGTTTGAGATCAATGATCACAAAGCATCAGTAGACGGCGGTAATGGGTTCAGCTCAATTCGTGCCGCAGTGCGTCCCGAATTGGAAACGCCTGATAAAAGAGGCGCATATAGCGCAGATTGGAAGCGTCAAACCCCTTTCCGAACTGCGGCGGTGATGATGTCTTATCTCTGCCAGTGGGCGCCGCGCTGGACACGGTGCTGCCTGTCGATTACATCAATGCGCTTTAGGTTTTCTTTGCGCGGCGTTTGCGATTCGCCGGGTTCGACGGCTTCTGAATTTTGCGGTAGATCCACACGCCGAACACTGCAATTGCCAGCAGCAACAGCGTGACGACGCCTTGCCGGACAAATTCAAACCAGAACCGCCGGGGTTGCTCGGCCAGGGTGTAGGTGCTGCGCGGGCCACGGTTAGTGGTGGTGATCGAGCCGCTGACCCAGCTGTCGATCAGCATCCAGATCGATGCACCCACGGCGAACGCCATCAGCACGACAACGAGCGCGGTCAGCCAATAACTCACGCGGCTTGGGCGATAGGGCGGCGGATGGGGCAGGGGCACGCGGGTTCGTTTCTGGTTCATTGCGGGGAAGATCCTCTTCCGTAAGGGGGTGCCAAAGTAGCGCGTATTCAGCTGGCTGAAACGGTTGTCACCAAATCGCAGGCATAAAAAAACCCTGAATCTTGCGATTCAGGGTTTTCGGTATTTGGTGCCCAGAGACGGAATCGAACCGCCGACACGGGGATTTTCAATCCCCTGCTCTACCGACTGAGCTATCTGGGCAACGGGGCGCATTAAAAGGGTTTTTCGGATTTACGTCAACGACTTTTTTAAAATTTCTTAAATTAATTCCGTCGCTTACGATCCGACCCCCGATTTGCGGGGTTTACTCTGCGGGCGGAACGTAGCCTTCGGCTTGGGCGTATTCCTCGCCGGAGAAGTACTTGTCCATTTCGCCCTGAAGAAATTTGCGATCTTCGGCGTTCATCATGTTCAGACGCTTTTCGTTGATCAGCAGGGTCTGGTGTTTCTGCCAGTCGGCCCAGGCCTTTGCGGAGACGTGTTCGAAAATGTCCTGGCCCTTGGCACCTGGATACGGTGGGCGTTCCAGGCCTGGCAGTTCTTCTTTGTACTTGCGGCACATTACGGTGCGGGTCATGGCGACTCTCCTGCGTTCAATACGGCGGCCGCGCGTTCGAGCAAGGTCTTGACCGGGGCGGCGAGGCCCAGGCGCGGCGGGGTGGCGAGGTTATACCAGAGCCAGTCGGCCTCGGCCACGTGATGGCTCGCCTCCTGCACCTGAACCAGCCAGGGTTCGATGGACAACTGGAAATGGCTGAAGGTGTGGACCAGGCTCGGCAGCGCCTGCTGCTCGCCCATGGTCAGCGCGTGCTGGTCGGCGAGGTGTTGCAGGTCATCGAGGTCGTCGAGTTCCGGCAGGCTCCACAGACCACCCCACAAACCGCTCGAGGGGCGACGGTAGAGCAGAATCGCGCCGTCGCCGTTGGCCAGCATCGGCATCAGCGTGCGCTTCTGCGGGATGGCTTTGCGCGGCTTGGGAATCGGGTAGCGGGTTTCGAGGCCGAGCAAGTGTGCTTCACAACCGCGCTCCAGCGGACACAGCAGGCAACTCGGCTTGCTGCGCGTGCACAGCGTTGCGCCCAGATCCATCATTGCCTGGGTGTAGGCGTTGACCCGGTCGTGCGGCGTAAACCGCTCAGCGTTGGCCCAGAGCTGTTTGGCAACCTTCGGCTCGCCGGGGTAGCCCTCTTGTGCGGTAAAGCGCGCCAGCACGCGTTTGACGTTGCCGTCGAGGATCGGCGCGCGCAGGCCCATGCTGATGCTCGCGATGGCGCCAGCGGTGGACAGACCGATGCCGGGCAGATCCGTAAGTTTTTCGACGTCACGGGGAAATTCGCCGCCGTACTGGCTGACAACGATCTTCGCGGTCTTCTGCAGATTGCGCGCACGGGTGTAGTAACCCAGGCCCGTCCACAGGTGCAGCACTTCGTCTTCCGGCGCTTGCGCCAAGGCTTCGACTGTCGGCAGCGCGGCCATGAAGCGGTCGAAGTAGTTGAGCACGGTGCTGACCTGGGTCTGCTGCAACATGATTTCCGACACCCATACCCGATACGGGTTGATGTTCTGCTGCCAAGGCAAATCGTGGCGGCCGTGGCGGTCGAACCAGTCCAGCACCGCCGTTGAAAACTGCTCCGCTCTCATCGCTTGAACAGCCCCTTCAATGCGTTTTTCAGTTCCGGGCTGACCTTGTCACCCAATTTCTCGTCGATCTTCTCGCTGAGCTTGTCGCCGGCCAGTCTGGCTGCGACCTGACCGAGACGGTCGTTGTCCACGCGGCAGGCCTTGGCGCCGAGCTCAAGCGGGCCGCGGCAGCGCAACGGCCACTCGATGCCGACAAACTTTTCGCCGACCTGGCAGGCCGGGTCCGGCATCGCGCGGGTGTCGCCCTCAACGATGATGCCGACGCGATAATCCATGCCCAGCACGCGCAGGTCGATGTCGCCGTCACCGTTGACGGTCATGCCGGGGATACGCACTTTCAGGTCAGGGTTGCTGGCGACACCGTTGCGGAAGGTCAGGTTGCCCTTGAGTTCCTGGAACGGCGTGTCCTTGCCCCGAGGCTCGCCGCTGAGGGATTTGCGGTTGAGGGTGGCGATGCCTTTGCACAGTTGCTGTTCAAGGTTGGCGTTGAGCAGCACGCCGTTGTTGATGACGAAACTGGCGTTGCCGTTGAGGGTATCGATCAGCGCCTGTTGGCTGTTGCCGCTGCCGGTGACGTTGCTGGTGAGGGTCACCAGGCCTTTGACGGGCGGGTTCTTGCCTTGGCTCTCAAGAATTTTTTCCACAGGGACACGGTTGAGCCTGGTCTGCAGGTTCAGCACCGGGGCGCTTGGACGCACATCCAGAGTGCCGTTGGCTGCAAAACCACCGTTGTACAGCTCGCCGCTGAGATTGCTCAGGGTCAACAGACCGCCCTGAGCGGTGGCTTTAAGTGCGGCGTTCTGAATCGGCAATTTGTCGAGGGTCAGTTGGCCGAAGCTCAGATCGGCGTCGACGTCGAGTTTGGCCAGACGCTCCACCGGCAGCAGGCGCTCGGTGCTCCAGGCGGTCTTGCTCGGCTTGTCCGGCAGCGGCGTGGAGCCCGCGCCAGCCATGGCATCGGCTTCGGTGCTGGCGACTTCGGCCTGACGTGTCTGGGTGGCGCTGGTGGCTTTTTCCGATTTCGGCGGCAGGTAACGATCCGCGTTGAACGTGTCTGCCTTGAGGACCGCGCGCAAGGATTGCCTGGCGAAATCCTCGACGGCGATGCGACCGCTGAAGCTGCTGTCGTCGAGTTTCAGGTTGATGTTGTCGAAAGCGACGCTGGTCGGCGTGGCGGCCACGCGGCTGACCAGTTCGACTTTGCTCAGGCTGCCTTCGGCCATGACCGGCAGTTTCTGGCCAATGCTGTCGACGAACTTCGCCAGATCGAACTGGGCGATGGAGATGCCGCCAGTGATCTGCGGGGTCTTGTCGAGGTCATTGGCTTTGAGTTCACCCAGCGCGCGCAACTGGTTGGCGGAAATCTTGATGCCAGTCCATTCGGCGACGTTAGCGGCTTTATCCAGCAACATCTGCCCTTGGGCGGAGAAGGTCACGGTCTTGCCTTGCAGCGGATCGCCGGCCAGTTCGCCGGAAAGTTTCAGGTCTTCGAGCTTGTAGCGTTGCAGTGCGCGCTCAATGCGCAACTCGCCAGTCAACTCGGTGCGCACGCGCAGAACGGGTTGATTGGTACCGAGGAATGCGGTGGCTTTCACCGGGATATTGGTCGAGTCGTGAACCGGGCCGGTGCTCAACTGAATGCTCTCGGCGCTGAATTGCTTGCCGGTCAGCTCGTCGTTGTATTCAACGCGGGCGTTGTTGACGGTCAGGCTGTCGATATCGAGGCGGATCGGTTGGGGCGGTTTTTCCACCGCAACAGGAGTTTCGCCGGCCGGTTGGCCCGGCGTAGCGGCCGGTGGCGTTGCTCCAGCCGGAGCGGGCACCTTGCCAATGTCTTCCCAATTACCGTGGCCGTTCTTGTCACGGGTCAGGCGCAGGTTGAGGCCTTCGACACGCACGTCGCTCATCTGCACTTCGCGGCGTAGCAGCGGCAGTACGCGCACGGACAGGCCGATCATCTGCAGATCGGCAAACGGTTCGGCAGGCTTGGCCAGGGTAGCGACGCTGGCCTCGTGCAATTCCAGGCCGAGCCAGGGGAACAGGCTCCAGCCGATATCGCCATTGAGCGTCAGCTCGATGTGGGCCTTGTCGCGGGCTATCTGGCGGATCTCGTCTTTGTAGTCGTTGGGATCGAAGAGGTGGGTCAGGGCAAAGCCTGCCGCCACAATGATCAGCAACAGCCCGAGAAGTACCAGACCCAGGATTTTGCCGAACGCTTTCATGGGCGAGTCCTTGTAGTTAGTCGAATTCTTGATTTAGCCGGGGAGTATAGCGCTGCAACGGCCCGGTTCGGTGTGGCCTCATTCTGCCAGTGCCACGAGCGGCACCTGCAGCTTCGCGGAGAATACCTGCACCTCAGGGTACCCCGCAGGCGCCAAAAGACGCCGTTCAGCCCCCGCTTGCGACGCCATTTTCTGCGCTTGGTTCACCCGTCGCTCGGCAACCCCACGGCGGCGGGTAACTTTTCGCACGCATAAATAGGACAAGTACCAAGCGTCGGGGTGCCTTTGCAGGCGCGCGGCGCCGAGCAGGCGTTCATTGAAGCGTCCGGCGATCAGCGAGCCATCCGCCAGCCCCGTGTCGATCAGCCCGTCGCCCCCGGAATACGGGGCGAACAGCCATTGCGGAGCGTCGCGATAGATGTTCTGCAGATCCTCCTGATCCTGATAATTGGCGGCGTTCAGCACTTCTACAGTGATCGGCATGGCGGTTTCCTGAGAGGTACGAGAACAGATGACTGAAAAAAGGTGATATCAGTTTGGTTTTTCTGTCACCTGCAAATGGTAACCTTCGCCCGTTCGTCCGTCCTTCTGCGACTTAACGTCGCGCCATCAAGGAGCTTCACCCAAAAAAACGGTCATGCCTGCGTGCATAAAGGCCGGGGGTGAGCAGTGGCTGGCGAACCATACTAATAATTGGGGGATACACAATGAGCACGAGCATCACGGCGGACGGCCTCAGCGCCGCCCAGCCTGCGTTCCTGTCCAAGGAACGCATTATCGCCAAGCCTGGTTTCAACCGTTGGCTGGTGCCACCGGCCGCTCTGGCCATCCATCTATGCATCGGCATGGCCTACGGCTTCTCGGTGTTCTGGCTGCCGCTGTCCAAGGCGCTGGGCGTTACTGCTCCAGTGGCTTGTGCACCGGACATGAGCTTCATCGCACAAGTTTTCTCGTCGCAATGTGACTGGCCGATCTCCATGCTCGGCTGGATCTACACCCTGTTCTTCATCTTCCTCGGCTGCTCGGCAGCGATCTGGGGTGGCTGGCTGGAACACGCAGGGCCGCGCAAGGCTGGCGTGGTATCGGCACTGTGCTGGTGCGGCGGTCTGCTGATTTCGGCGCTGGGTATCTATACCCACCAGATCTGGCTGATGTGGATCGGCTCCGGCGTGATCGGCGGTATCGGTCTGGGCCTGGGCTATATCTCGCCGGTGTCGACCCTGATCAAGTGGTTCCCGGACAAGCGCGGCATGGCGACCGGTATGGCGATCATGGGTTTCGGTGGCGGCGCGATGGTCGGTGCACCGCTGGCGACTGCACTGATGAGCCACTTCGGCTCGGCTGAAGGTGTCGGCGTCTGGCAGAGCTTCGTGGCCATGGCTGCGATCTACTTTGTGTTCATGATCGGTGGCGCTCTGTCCTATCGCGTTCCGCCAACCGGATGGAAACCTGAAGGCTGGACCGCTCCGGCGAAGAAAGCCGCAAACGCGATGATCACCAATCGTCACGTACATGTGAATGTGGCGTGGAAAACCCCGCAATTCCGTCTGGTGTGGCTGGTGCTGTGCCTGAACGTGTCCGCCGGTATCGGCATTCTCGGCATGGCTTCGCCACTGCTGCAGGAAGTGTTCGGCGGCAAGCTGCTGGGTGTTGATGTGCCGTTCGGCCAGCTTGATGCCGGTCAGTTGGCGTCGATTGCTGCAATCGCGGCAGGCTTCACCGGTCTGCTGAGTCTGTTCAACATCGGTGGCCGCTTCTTCTGGGCTTCGTTCTCGGACTACCTGGGCCGTAAAAACACCTACTTCGTGTTCTTCGCCTTGGGCTTTGCCCTGTACGCGCTGATTCCGAACATGGGCCACTTGGGCAACGTTGCGCTGTTCGTGGCGGCGTTCTGCATCATCCTGTCGATGTATGGCGGTGGTTTTGCCACGGTTCCGGCATATCTGGCCGACCTGTTCGGTACACAGATGGTCGGCGCGATCCACGGTCGTCTGCTGACGGCCTGGGCTGCAGCGGGCGTACTCGGTCCGGTGCTGGTGAACTACCTGCGTGAGTATCAGTTGAGCATCGGCGTTGAACGCGCTGCCGCCTACGACATCACCTTATACATCCTCGCCGGCCTGCTGGTGCTGGGCTTCCTGTGCAACCTGATGGTCCGTCCGGTAGCCGACAAATACTTCATGACCGACGCCGAACTGGCTGCCGAACAGGCGCTGGGCCATGACAAAGGTGCTGATGCCAGCACGGTTCTGGAGTGGAAAGTCGCACCGGGCAGCAAGCCGCTGGCGATCGCTGCGTGGCTGGTGGTGGGTATTCCGCTGGCGTGGGGTGTGTGGGTGACCCTGCAGAAAACGGCGGTACTGTTTCACTAAGTAATGGGTGAAACGCAGTACCCCTGTGGGAGCGGGCTTGCTCGCGAAGACGGACGGTCAGTTGACATAAGTGTTGGCTGATCCACCGCATTCGCGAGCAAGCCCGCTCCCACATTTTTTTTGCGCTGCCTGTAATGGCTTGTATGGACATGTCTACCCGCGACAGCCGGGGGTTCTATCCGTCAGCCATCTCACCTCTCATGTTTCTGTTTGCTTCCTGCGTGCCTATAATGGCTGCCTTTTTCGCCCAATGATTTTGCGGAGCTGGTGATGGCCGAACGTAAGGCGTCTGTCGAGCGCGACACTCTGGAAACCCAGATCAAAGCCTCGATCAACCTCGATGGCACCGGAAAGGCCCGATTCGATATCGGTGTTCCTTTTCTTGAGCACATGCTGGATCAGATCGCCCGTCACGGGTTGATCGACCTGGATATTGAATGCAAGGGCGATCTGCATATCGACGACCACCACACGGTGGAAGACGTCGGTATCACCCTCGGCCAGGCATTTGCCAAAGCAATCGGCGATAAAAAAGGCATCCGTCGTTACGGTCACGCCTACGTGCCGCTCGATGAAGCGCTGTCGCGCGTGGTGATCGATTTCTCCGGTCGCCCAGGCCTGCAGATGCACGTGCCGTATACCCGCGCCACCGTCGGCGGCTTCGACGTTGACCTGTTCCAGGAGTTCTTCCAGGGCTTCGTCAACCACGCGCTGGTCAGCCTGCACATCGACAACCTGCGCGGCACCAACACTCACCACCAGATCGAAACCGTGTTCAAGGCTTTCGGCCGCGCGCTGCGCATGGCCGTCGAGCTGGACGAGCGCATGGCCGGGCAAATGCCGTCGACCAAAGGCGTTCTGTAATGCAGACGGTTGCAGTTATCGATTACGGCATGGGCAACCTGCACTCGGTGGCCAAGGCCCTCGAGCACGTCGGCGCCGGCAAGGTGCTGATCACCAGCGATGCAAACGTGATTCGCGAAGCGGATCGCGTGGTGTTTCCCGGCGTTGGCGCTATTCGCGATTGCATGGCGGAAATCCGTCGCCTCGGTTTCGACTCGCTGGTGCGTGAAGTCAGCCAGGATCGTCCGTTTCTTGGCATCTGTGTCGGCATGCAGGCCTTGCTCGATACCAGCGAAGAGAACGACGGCGTCGACTGCATCGGCCTGTTCCCGGGCGCGGTGAAGTTCTTCGGCAAAGACCTGCATGAAGACGGCGAGCACCTGAAAGTCCCGCACATGGGCTGGAATGAAGTGAAGCAGAAGGTCAGCCACCCGTTGTGGCATGACATTCCGGACATGGCGCGTTTCTACTTCGTGCACAGCTATTACATCGCTGCCGCCAACGCGCGGCAAGTGGTCGGTGGCGGTCATTACGGTGTCGATTTCGCTGCAGCGCTGGCCGATGGCTCGCGTTTCGCCGTGCAGTTCCACCCGGAGAAGAGCCATACCCATGGCCTGCAGTTGCTGCAGAACTTCGCCGCGTGGGACGGTCGCTGGTAAATGGCTGCCAAGAAGTCCAGACCGCCGATCCTGACCCTCACTCCCGAGCAGGAGAGTGAGGCCAATCGCAAGATTCAGCGGTTCATGGAAGACCGTTTCGAACTGGACCTGGGTTCGTTCGAAGCGGCGGAAATTCTTGAGCTGTTTACCCGCGAAATTGCTCCGCACTATTACAACAGGGCGATTTTCGATGTGCAGACCCACCTCAAAGAGCGGTTTGAAAGCATCGAAAGCGACCTGTGGGCGCTCGAAAAAAATTAGGAGCAGCGGCAAGCGTCAAGCTGCAAGCTGCAAGAGATAGACGCGCGTGCGCGCTTGCAGCTTATGGCTTGCAGCTTGCCGCTCTTTTGACGAAGGAAAAAGCATGCTGATTATTCCCGCTATCGATCTTAAAGACGGTGCCTGTGTACGTCTGCGCCAGGGCCGCATGGAAGATTCCACAGTGTTCTCCGATGACCCGGTGAGCATGGCTGCCAAGTGGGTGGAGGGCGGTTGCCGCCGTCTGCATCTGGTCGATCTTAACGGCGCTTTCGAAGGCCAGCCAGTCAACGGCGAAGTGGTGACCGCCATCGCCAAGCGCTACCCGACCCTGCCGATCCAGATCGGTGGTGGCATCCGTTCGCTGGAAACCATCGAGCACTACGTCAAGGCCGGCGTGAGCTACGTGATCATCGGCACCAAAGCGGTAAAAGATCCGGCGTTCGTCGCCGAAGCCTGCCGCGCGTTCCCGGGCAAAATCATTGTGGGTCTGGATGCCAAGGACGGTTTCGTCGCCACCGATGGCTGGGCTGAAATCAGTACCGTGCAGGTCATCGATCTGGCCAGGCAGTTTGAAGCCGACGGTGTCTCCTCGATCGTTTATACCGACATCGCCAAGGACGGCATGATGCAGGGCTGTAACGTGCCGTTCACCGCGGCGCTGGCCGCTGCCACCAAGATCCCGGTGATCGCTTCCGGCGGCATTCACAATCTGGGTGACATCAAGTCGCTGCTCGACGCCAAGGCGCCAGGCATCATCGGCGCCATCACGGGTCGCGCGATTTATGAGGGCACGCTGGATGTGGCAGAAGCCCAGGCTTTCTGCGATAGCTACGCGACCAGCTCCAAGCTGTAAGCTGCGAGCTGCAAGTTTGAAGCGCGACCGCGTCCGTTCTTTCTTGCAGCTCGTAGCTTGAAGCTTGCAACTCTTAATCGGAGATTAAGCTCATGGCGTTAGCCAAACGCATCATCCCTTGCCTGGACGTGGACAACGGCCGGGTCGTCAAAGGTGTGAAGTTCGAAAACATCCGCGATGCCGGTGACCCGGTGGAAATCGCCCGTCGTTACGACGAGCAGGGCGCTGACGAGATTACCTTTCTCGACATCACCGCCAGCGTCGATGGTCGCGACACCACGCTGCATACCGTCGAGCGCATGGCCAGCCAGGTGTTCATTCCGCTGACCGTCGGCGGTGGCGTGCGTACCGTGCAGGACATTCGCAACCTGCTCAATGCCGGCGCGGACAAGGTCTCGATCAACACCGCTGCCGTGTTCAATCCGGAATTCGTCGGCGAAGCCGCGCAGCATTTCGGCTCGCAGTGCATCGTTGTCGCCATTGATGCCAAGAAAGTCTCCGGCCCGGGCGAAACCCCGCGCTGGGAAATCTTTACTCACGGCGGGCGCAAGCCAACCGGCCTCGACGCAGTCGAGTGGGCGAAGAAAATGGAAGGCCTCGGTGCCGGCGAGATCCTGCTGACCAGCATGGATCAGGACGGCATGAAAAACGGCTTCGACCTCGGCGTAACCCGTGCGATCAGCGATGCGCTGGGCATTCCGGTGATCGCTTCCGGCGGCGTCGGCAATCTGCAGCACTTGGCTGACGGCATTCTCGAAGGCCACGCCAGCGCAGTGCTGGCGGCGAGTATTTTCCACTTCGGCGAATACACCGTACAGGAAGCCAAGGCCTACATGGCCAAACGCGGCATCGTGATGCGTTAAGCGTCAAAATCGATACAGGCCAGTGGACACCATGGCGCACCCAAGGCACTCTTGGGCACGCCATGGATTTCGGTAGCCCGATATGATCAAACGCCTGCTTCTAGTTCTCGCCAGCGCCTCGATGTTGCTCATCAACACGGCCCGCGCCGAAACCAGTCCCGACACTGATCTGGTGCTCCTCACCGAAAACTTCCCGCCGTACAACATGGCGAAGAACGGCAAGAATTTCGCCCAGGGCGAAAACATCAACGGCATCGCCACCGACATCGTTCGCGAGATGTTCCAGCGTGCCGGCATCACCTACAGCCTGACCCTGCGATTCCCTTGGGAGCGTGTCTACAAGCTCGCCCTGGAAAATCCCGGCTACGGCGCCTTCGTGATGGCGCGCTTGCCGGATCGCGAAAAACTTTTCAAATGGGTCGGGCCGATAGGTCCGGATGACTGGGTCATGCTCACCAAGGCCGACAGCAAGATCACCCTCGAAACCCTCGAGGACGCACGCAAATACAAGATCGGCGCCTACAAGGGTGATGCAATTGCCGAAACCCTGACCAAGCAAGGCTTGAAGCCGGCGGTGGTGTTGCGCGATCAGGACAATGCCAAGAAGCTGGTCAGGGGCCAGATTGACCTGTGGGCCACTGGCGATCCGGCCGGGCGTTATCTGGCGCGGCAGGATGGCGTGACCGGGCTGAAGACGGTGCTGCGTTTCAACAGTGCCGAGTTGTATCTGGCGCTGAACAAGGACGTCCCGGAAGAGACCGTGAAAAAGCTCCAGACTGCGCTGGATCAGATGCGCGAGGAGGGTGTGGTGGACGAGATCATGGGACGGTATCTCTGATCTGGCGTTATTGAGAACCAAATGTGGGAGCGGGCTTGCTCGCGAATGCGACGTCTCAGCCAACCTCTATGGTTCCTGACACGCCGCATTCGCGAGCAAGCCCGCTCCCACAAGGTTCTGTGCTTTTTGCCGGGCTATCGGTACAAGCCATTCTTGCCGTGTGCAGCCGTCGCCTTGTTACTGCGCACACTGATCATCTGCCGGACATCAATCCACTCAATCCCCTGGGCTTTCAGCTTGGGCAATTCGCGTTCCAGCACCGCCAGCGTCTGCGGATACGGATGCCCGATCATCACTGCTGAGCCTTGCTTGTGCGCCAGGCTGATCGCCGTCTGCAACTGCGTGTAAATGGCTGCTTCAGTACGCTCGTCATCCAGAAACACATCCCGCGAAACACTCGCCAGATCAATCTTCTGCGCCTGCTGCGCCGCCACAGTCTGGGCACTGGTGCGGCTGTCGACGAAGAACTTGTGCCGGCGCTGCAACTCGCCCATCAACCAGGCCATCGCCGCCGGTTGTGCGGTCATGCGACTGCCCATGTGGTTGTTGATGCCGGCAGCGTAGGGAACCATTTTGAACGCAGCGTCGAGGCGTTTTTCCAGTTCCTCGACGGGCAGTTCCGGGTGCCAGGCGTAAGGCCCGGTGGCCGGGTCCATTGGCATGTGCAGGATGACGATCTTGCCGGCGCGATGGGCTTCGCGGGCAAATTCGCTGGCGTGTGGGGTGTCGGGCATGATCGCCGTGGTGACCGGGCCGGGCAGGGCCAGCACGCGGCGATCCCGGGGCAGGTTTTGCCCCAGGTCGTCGATGATCAGTGTCAGGTAGGCTTTTTGGGGCTTTGGGCTGACGGGCTCCGCGTGAGCAGCACCCGCCAGACAGCACAACAGAACGAAGACGAAGCGCAAAGACATCCTCAACGGCCGGACGTGATGCTCAGCCCTTTGAGCAGGCTCAGGGCCTGGGCCAACTGGTAATCCTCATCCTGCGGCATCGCTTTGGCCTTGGCGCCGGAGCCGGTCGGTTTGTCCGCGCCGCCGTTGCCATTGCCCAAGTGACCTTGCAGGTCGGCTTCCTTGAAGTATTCGCTGTCCGCCTCGCTGGTGATCTTGGCCTTGCGCACTTCGATGTCCGGAACGATGCCTTGGGCCTGAATCGAGCGCCCGTTCGGCGTGAAGTACAGCGCAGTGGTGATCTTCAGCGCACGGTCGTTGTTCAGCGGCAGCACGGTTTGTACCGAGCCCTTGCCGAAACTGGTGGTGCCCATGACCACGGCGCGCTTCTGATCCTGCAATGCGCCGGCGACGATTTCCGACGCCGAGGCGCTGCCACCGTTGATCAGCACGACCATCGGCACCGCTTCGCTTTCGTCTTTGCCGGTGGCCGAGAAACGCAGCTCGGAGTTGGCGATCCGGCCTTTGGTATAAACGATCAGGCCTTTGGTGATGAAGTGGTCGACCACTTCCACCGCTGCCTGCAAGACGCCGCCCGGGTTGTTGCGCAGGTCGAGGATGACGCCGTTGAGCTTCTTGCCGTTGTCCTTGCGCAACTTGGCCAGGGCCTTGGAGACCTCTTCGCCGGTCTTGACCTGGAACTGGGTAATGCGGATGTAGCCGTAGCCCGATTCAAGCAGCTGCGCCTTCACGCTCTTCACCTGAATCACCGCACGGGCCAGGGTCACGTCGAACGGCGTGCCGCCGTCGCGCACCAGGGTCAGGGTGATTTTCTGGCCGATCTTGCCGCGCATCTTGTCCACGGCTTCGGTCATGGTCTGGCCGCGAGTTGGCTGGCCATTGATCTTGACGATGAAGTCACCGGCCTGAATGCCGGCCTTCGACGCCGGCGTGTCATCGATTGGCGAGACCACTTTGATGAAACCGTCTTCGGTGCCGACTTCGATGCCCAGGCCGCCAAATTCACCGCTGGTGCTTTCCTGCAGTTCGGTGAAGTCTTCAGGGCCGAGGTAGGCCGAGTGCGGATCAAGGTTGCTGAGCATGCCCTTGATGGCGTTTTCCAGCAGGGTCTTGTCGTCTACCGGTTCGACGTAGGCGGCTTTGATCCGGTCCATGACCTCGGCAAAGGTGCGCAACTCTTCCAGTGGCAATGGCGCCTTGGAGGTCGCGGCAGTGCCTGCCGGAGCGACGGCCGGAGCCGGTTGAGCGGCAAACGCCAGAGGCGCGCCGATCACCAGGGCGATCGTCAGGGCCAGCGAGGTAAGGCGGGACAAATGCAGCATGTCGAACGAACTCCTTAATTAGGCGGTGCGCTTATCCTTGCGCACGACACCATTGCGCCGGATCACTCGGGTGACCCTGCTGACGAATTGCGAAATACAGCGCTGGTGTGTCCTGACCGCCACTGTTACCGACAGTGGAGATCGACTCACCGGCTTTGACCACATCACCCGCCGACTTGAGCAGCGTTTGATTGTGGCCATAAAGACTCAGAAAACCGTTGCCGTGATCAAGAATCACCAGCAGCCCGGCGCCACGCAACCAGTCGGCGAACACCACGCGACCGCCGTGAACGGCGTGCACCTGGCTGCCGGCGGAGGCGCTGATCATCACGCCGTCCCACTTGGTACGGGCATCGTTGCCACGGGATTCACCAAAGCGTGCCAGTAGTCGACCATCAACCGGCCAAGGAAGTTTTCCCCGGGTTGCAGCAAAAGGGCCACCGAAGGTCTCGCCGCTGCTGGACACCAGTGCGCCGGGAGTGGATCTGGCGGGTTTTCGTGGGGCGTCGCTGTTTTCAGCTTGCGCCTCACGCAAGCGCTTTTTTTCTGCTTCCTGCTGGGCGATCAGCGCTTTCTGTCGCGCTTCTTCTGCCTCACGAGCCTGGCGGGCCAGGGTTTCTTCAATGGTTTTAAGGACTTTAGACAGGTCTGCCTGATCCTGCTCGCGGGCGGCGATTTTCTGGTCGCGCGCCTTTACTTCATCATTGAGCCTGGCGAGGACTTGCTGGCGTTCCTTGCGAACCTGTTCGAGCTCGTCACGCCGGGTGTCGAGACTGCTTTTCTGCACCAGTAACTGTGCCTGCTGCGCGGCGATGTCCGTTTCGACATTGGCCAGTTGGCGCAGGGTTTCGTTGAAGTTCTTCAGCTGCTCCAGGCGGGCCTGGCTCAGGTAATCGTAATAGGTGAGGGTGCGGGCGAATTTCTCTGGATTCTGCTGGTTGAGCAGAAGCTTGAGGTATTCCTGGCGACCGTTCTGATAGGCCGCCCGAGCCTGGATGGCGATCAGTCGCTGTTGTTCAGTGCGCGCGCTCTGGAGTTTTTTTTTCTCTGCATCGAGTCGCTGCAGCTCGGATTCGCTTTTCTGCAGTTCTTTCTGCAGCGCATCGACCTGCTTCTGCAGCTTGCCCATCTCGGTTTCGGTGCCCTTGAGCTCCTTCTGCACGCCGGACTTTTCCGCCTGGACCTTGCTCAGCAGCTTCTTCAGCTCGGCAATGTCCTGGCGCGTGGCGTCCAATTGCTGTTGGGTTTGCGCGCGCTCGTCAGCGAAGGCCGGTTGGAGCAGGCAGGTCAGAGCGAGGGCGATCAGGACGCGAAGCATAGGGGCGAGCGGCACCAGGGTAAGGGACGGCCTAGTATGCCCGCCCGAAGCTGCAAAAAAAACGCCCAATTGGGGCTGTGTGATAACTGGAGCAGATTCGCTATTGAAAATAGCGCAAAACCAATGTGGGAGCGGGCTTGCTCGCGAATGCGGTGGATCAGGCAGCATTGAAGGCGACTGATCTGCCGCATTCGCGAGCGAGCCCGCTCCCACAGGGTTTTGCGGTGTTTTGGCGACTGGGGTCAGACCAGAATCGAAGTGCCGGTCATTTCCGCCGGTTTTTCCAGGCCCAGCAGCTTCAGCATGGTCGGCGCGACGTCGGCCAGCACGCCGCCTTCACGCACCTTGAGGTCACGCTTGCCGACATAAATGAACGGCACCGGCTCAGTGGTGTGCGCGGTGTGCGCCTGGCCGGTGGATTCATCGGCCATTTGCTCGACGTTGCCGTGGTCAGCGGTGATCAGCGCTTCGCCGCCGACCTTTTCCAGCGCTTCAACGATGCGGCCAACGCAGGTGTCCAGGCATTCCACAGCCTTCACGGCCGCGTCGAACACGCCGCTATGACCGACCATGTCGCCGTTGGCGTAGTTGACCACGATCACGTCGTAACGCTGGTGCTCAATGGCGTCGACGATGCGGTCGGTGACTTCAGGCGCGCTCATCTCCGGCTGCAAGTCGTAAGTGGCGACTTTCGGCGACGGGATCAGGATGCGCTCTTCGCCCGGAAACGGTTCTTCACGGCCGCCGGAAAAGAAGAAGGTCACGTGTGCGTATTTCTCGGTTTCGGCAATGCGCAGCTGGGTTTTGCCGTTCTTCGCCAGATAGTCGCCGAGAACGTTTTCCAGGCTGCCCGGGGCAAATGCCGACGGCGCTGGAATGCTCGCTGCGTATTGGGTCAGCATGACGAAACCGGCCAGTTTTGGCTGGCGTGCGCGCTCGAAATCCTTGAAATCGTCTTCGACGAATACACGAGTCAGCTCGCGTGCGCGGTCGGCGCGGAAGTTCATGAACACCACGGCATCGCCGTCTTCGACTTTCACCGGCTCGCCGATGGATGTGGCTTTGACGAATTCGTCGCTCTCGCCGCGAGCGTAGGCGGCGTCCAGACCTTCCTGCGCGGTGGCCGCGTGAAATTCGCTGTTGCCATCGACGATCAGGTTGTAAGCCTGGGCCACGCGATCCCAGCGGTTGTCACGGTCCATGGCGAAGTAACGGCCAATGATGCTGGCGATGCGGCCCTTGCCGAGTGCCTGAAAGGTCGCGTCGAGCAGCTCGATGGACGATGCCGCGCTTTTCGGCGGGGTGTCGCGGCCATCGAGGAAGGCGTGCAGGTAGATTTTTTCGGCGCCGCGCTTGAACGCCAGTTCGGCCATGGCGATCAGGTGGTCCTGATGGCTGTGTACGCCGCCATCGGACAGCAGACCCATGAAGTGCACGGCTTTGCCGGCGGCCACAGCTTTATCCACAGCGGCGCAGATGGTCGGGTTGTCGAAAAACTCACCGTCGCGGATCGCTTTGGTCACGCGGGTGAAGTCCTGATACACCACGCGACCGGCACCGAGGTTCATGTGACCGACTTCGGAGTTGCCCATCTGGCCGTCCGGCAGTCCGACGTCCATGCCGCTGCCCGAGATCAAGCCGTTCGGCACAGTGGCCCAGAGGCGATCAAGAACAGGCTTCTTCGCGGCGAAAACGGCGTTGGATTCGGGGCTGTCGCTGTGACCGAAGCCGTCGAGAATCATCAGGACCAAAGGTTTAGGCGTAGTCGTCATGGAATCCACTCGTGGCTAATAAAGAAGAGGGCGATGGAAAAGGGAGTTGGAGTTTAAAGCGAAGTTCCTGCCGCGTCACCGCCGGACGGGGTTTGGCCGGCCATAGTGGCTGTGTATACTGGCCGACATTTTAACGCCCTGGAACCTCCTTCGATGGTTGCTCACCTGATTGAATTTGCCACTAACCACTACATTCTTGTCGGTATCTTCGTCGTACTGCTGGCTCTGCTGCTGGCGCACACGATGCAGGGCGGCGGTAAAAGCCTGAGCACCGGCGAGCTGACTGCGCTGGTCAATAAAGATGCAGGCGTGGTGGTGGACATCCGTCCGGCCAAGGATTTCGCTGCCGGCCACATCGTTGGCGCGGTGAACATTCCTCAGGACAAACTGGCCGCGCGCGTCGCGGAGCTGGAAAAACACAAGGCCAAGACCATCATTCTGGTCGACGCCCTGGGCCAGACCGCCGGCACCCACGCCCGCGAACTGATGAAATCCGGCTTCACCGCCGCCAAGCTGTCCGGCGGGATCTCCAGCTGGAAAGGCGACAACCTGCCGCTGGTGAAGTGATATGAACGAAGTCATCGTCTACTCCAGCGATTACTGCCCTTATTGCTCGCGAGCCAAATACCTTCTCGAGAACAAAGGCGTGGCCTTCAAAGAGATCAAGGTCGATGGCAAGCCGCAGGTGCGCGCCGAAATGACCCAGAAAGCCGGACGCACATCCGTGCCGCAGATCTGGATCGGCACCAAGCACATCGGCGGTTGTGACGATTTGTATGCCCTGGAGCGCGCCGGCAAGCTCGACGCGCTGCTCAAGGCCTGAACGGCTGCACCCACGTACAGCACTCCCTAAAAGACCCAAGATCGAAAAGGATCTGAGATGACTGACCAACAGAACACTGCAGCCAGCGAAGAAGAAACCGCACCGCAATTCTCCTTGCAGCGCATCTACGTTCGCGACCTGTCCTTCGAAGCACCGAAAAGCCCGGCGATCTTCCGTCAGCAGTGGGACCCGACCGTTGGTCTGGATCTGAACACTCGTCAGAAAGCGCTGGAAGGCGATTTCTACGAAGTCGTGCTGACCCTGTCCGTTACCGTGAAAAACGGTGAAGAAGTCGCCTTCATCGCTGAAGTGCAACAGGCCGGTATCTTCCTGATCAAGAACCTGGATGCGGCTTCGATGAGCCACACCCTGGGTGCGTTCTGCCCGAACATCCTGTTCCCGTATGCCCGCGAAACCCTCGACAGCCTCGTCACCCGTGGTTCGTTCCCGGCGCTGATGCTGGCCCCGGTGAACTTCGACGCCCTGTACGCGCAAGAGCTGCAGCGCATGCAGGAAAGCGGCGAGACGCCAACCGTTCAGTAACAATCTGAGCGTTGACGCAAGTCCAGTGTGGGAGCGGGCTTGCTCGCGAAGGCGGAGTCTCAGGCGACATTGATGTCATCTGATACGCCGCTTTCGCGAGCAAGCCCGCTCCCACATTTGTTATGTGCCGTTACTTGAAGTCGTTCTGCCGCCAGGCTTCGTAAACGGCGACCGCGACGGTGTTGGACAGGTTCAGGCTGCGGCAGCCCTCGCGCATCGGCAGACGCAAACGCTGCTCGGCAGGCAGCGCATCCAGCACGTCCGCCGGCAAACCACGGCTTTCAGGGCCAAACAGGAACGCATCACCGGGGACAAACGCGGCATCATGAAACGGTCGCGAGCCCTTGGTAGTGAACGCAAAGACCCTTGGGTTGCCGATGCTCTGCAGGCAACTGGCCAGATCGGCATGACGTTGCAGCGTGGCATATTCGTGGTAGTCGAGACCGGCGCGGCGCAAGCGCTTGTCGTCCATCTCGAAGCCCAGCGGTTCGATCAAATGCAGGTGGCAGCCGCTGTTGGCGCACAGCCTGATAACGTTGCCGGTATTCGGCGGAATTTCTGGTTGAAAAAGGATGACGTGAAACATGCACGGCTCCGAAGGTAAAGATGAGCGGCATTCTACGCCGCCTGTGGACAACCGTTCGAAACTATTCCCGCGGGTGATCGGTTCGCTGGCGATTGTCGGGGTGATGATCGGCCTGATGATCGGTCGCCTGACCACGCCGGATCCCACCGTGCTGCAGCAGGTCGATGTCACAGATCAAGGGCTGGTGGTGTGGTTCAACAACGAACCAAAGCTGCACGGCGAAATCATCGATGGCACCGTAGCGCTGTTGTTTCAGGCTGAAGGCCGGGCGCAGAAAGGCCAGCTCAGGCTCAACGGCAAGGACGTCAACTGGCGTACACGAGCGAGTGATGGTGGATTGTTGTTGACGGTGCTGGCAGCGCGACCGCTGCAGGGGGACTGGGCCGGTAACGCGGTCGATGACCGCTGGCGGCTGGAGATCCATCTCCGTGAGCAATAAAAGCGGGAATCCCTGACCTGCCTGTATCAGGGTTCCCAAAACGGGTGGACTTCGCGTGACGCGTCGGTCCGGTGTAAAGAGGGAACCCCCGGCCTGCCTGTACCAAGAGCCCCAAAAGGGTAGGGCTCGCCGCGTTGCGGTGTGAGCCCGGTGTAAAGAGGGGAATCCCCGGCCTGCCTGTACCAAGGCCCCCGAAAGGGTGGGTGAATCGAATCACCTGTGAGAGATATTGCAGGGGGCGTGCCAGGTTTTAATCTGTTGAAACAAAAAAGCTGAACAGAAATACGAAAGCCCCGGAATTCGGGGCTTTCGTGTGGTTGCGTGATTGGGTTTTCAGGCATGTCTGGATGTTTTCTGACCAGACTGTCATGCCCGATCACGGGTCATCGTGCATTGATGCGGTGCATGAAGAGCTAAATGTGGGAGCGGGCTTGCTCGCGAAGGCGTTGTGTCAGTCACCCGATATTTCAATGACGCACCGTATTCGCGAGCAAGCCCGCTCCCACAGAGAGGCGAGTGCTCACATCAGCGTTGAAGGCTGATCAGCCCTCATCTCCCTCATCATCATCCCCACCATCAACCTTCATCCCCAATTCCTTGATCTTGCGCGTCAGGGTATTGCGCCCCCAACCCAGCAACACCGCGGCATCACGCCGGCGCCCAGCCGTGTGCTTCAGCGCGGTCTCGATCATGATCCGCTCAAACGCCGGCACCGCACTGTCGAGCAAGCTCGACTGGCCGCGCGCCAGGGCCTGATCAGCCCACTGGCGCAGCGCCTGCTCCCAGTTGGTCACGGGCGCCGAGTCTTGCGGCAGGTTCAGCAGCTCTGGTGGCAGGTCGCTGATGTGCACCTCGCGCCCGGACGCCATCACGGTGATCCAGCGGCAGGTGTTTTCCAGTTGGCGGACGTTGCCCGGCCACGGCAGGTTCTTCAGGTATTCCTCGGTCTCGCTTTTCAGCAGTTTCGGCTCCACTGCCAGCTCTTGCGCCGCGCGGCCGAGGAAGTGCTTGGCGAGGGTCGGGATGTCTTCGCGACGATCCGACAAGCGCGGAATATGGATGCGGATCACGTTGAGGCGGTGGAACAAGTCCTCACGGAATTTCCCGGCGTGTACCAGGGTTTCCAGATTCTGGTGCGTCGCGGCGATGATGCGCACGTCGACCTTGACCGGTACATGACCACCGACGCGATAGAACTCGCCATCGGCCAATACGCGCAACAGCCGGGTTTGCGTATCCGCCGGCATGTCGCCGATTTCATCGAGGAACAGCGTGCCGCCGTCAGCCTGTTCGAAACGACCGCGACGCAGATTGGCTGCGCCGGTGAACGCGCCTTTCTCGTGACCGAACAGCTCGGACTCCATGAGATCCTTGGGAATCGCCGCCATGTTCAACGCAATGAACGGCGAGGCCGCGCGCGGGCTGTGACGGTGCAAGGCGTGGGCGACCAGCTCTTTACCGGTGCCGGATTCGCCGTTGATCAGCACGGTGATGTTGGAATGGCTCAAGCGGCCGATGGCGCGAAACACTTCCTGCATCGCCGGCGCTTCGCCGATGATTTCCGGGGTGCGGGTCAGCGCCGGGACGACTTCCAGGCCTTGCTGTTCTTGCGCGTGCTGATTGGCACGTTTGACCAGCGATACCGCCTCGTCCACATCGAATGGTTTTGGCAGGTACTCGAACGCGCCGCCCTGATAAGAGGCGACCGCGCTGTCCAGATCGGAGTGAGCGGTCATGATGATGACCGGCAACCGTGGGTGCTGTTCGCGAATCCGCGCCAACAGGTCCAGACCACTGGCGCCTGGCATACGAATGTCGGAAATGATCACGTCAGGCTGCTGACGGGCCAGACGACTCATCACGCCATCGGCGCTGTCGAAGCTCTGCGTGGTCATGCCTTCCTGCTGCAAGGCTTTTTCCAGAACCCAACGGATAGAACGGTCGTCATCGACGATCCATACGGTTTCACTACGGCTCATGTCGATGTGGCTCCTTGTTCCAGTGGCAGAAAGATCGAGAACGTGGTGTGGCCGGGGTGGCTGTCACACTCGATCAGGCCCTGGTGCTGGCTGATGATGTTCTGGGTGATGGCCAGGCCGAGCCCGGTACCGTCGGGACGGCCGCTGACCATGGGAAAGAAAATGGTTTCCTGAAGTTCCGCGGGTATGCCGGGGCCGTTGTCGATGATCTCGATCTTGGTCACCAGGCGATGGCGGATGTGGCCGATGGTGAACTGGCGCATGGCGCGGGTGCGCAAACTGATGCGGCCCAGACGCAGCTCGTTCTGGCTGCTGATCGCCTGCATCGCGTTGCGCACGATGTTCAACACGGCCTGAATCATTTGCTCGCGGTCGATCAACACGTCGGGGATGCTCGGGTCGTAATCGCGCACCAAGGTGATGCAGCCCTGACTTTCGGCTTCGACGAGGTGGCAGACGCGCTCGAGCACTTCGTGAACGTTGCACATGGCCAGCGACGGCAGTTTGTTCGAGCCGAGCATGCGGTCGACCAGATTGCGCAGGCGGTCGGCCTCTTCAATGATCACGTTGGTGTAATCGCGCAGGCTGTCTTCCGGCAGTTCGCGGGCCAGCAGTTGCGCGGCACCACGGATGCCGCCGAGCGGATTCTTGATCTCATGGGCGAGGCCGCGCACCAGCATCTTGCTGGTTTCCTGCTTGGACAGCTGCGCCTCTTCCTTGGTGATCCGCAGCAAGCGGTCACGGGGGTGAACCTCCAGCAGAAGCATGGTCGCGCCATTGCTGAGGATCGGCGTCACCGCGTAATCCACGGTCAGGGTCTGGCCGGTGAGGGCGGTGAGCATGGCTTCGCGTTTGGTGAACGGATGCGCCTGTTCCACGGCCTGGCGCAGTGAATTCAGCGCCTCGGTGGATTCGGTGAACAGCTCGCTGATGAACTGCCCATGGCTACGCTGCCCGCTGATGGCGAGCAGCATCTCCGCCGCCGGGTTCATGTATTCGAGGCGCAATTCGGCGTCGAGCAGGATGGTGGCGGTGGTCAGGTTGTCGAGCAGCAAACGGTGGATTGCGTCGCTAATGGTCATCGGAGCCTCTTTTGGGGGCGGAGCGTGCGCAACAAGCAAGCGTCGGTATCGGGAAAATGCAAAAACCAAACCAAGGCTCCGAAAAGAAGCGTTCGTCGCCTGAAACAGGCGTTTGACGCTCGTTTGCGTGGCATCCGGCCAGCACGAACGGGAAGTTTCGAACCAAAATGGGTTGGAATGTGAGTACGGTGCAGTCTGTTGCACCAATATAGTGCGCAAAGCTGAGCGGCGTTAGAAGAAACGCAGGAAGGGGTTTTTCGGCTCTTCGGGTTTGTCTTTCAGAGGGCATTCCGGGCGCACGCCGTAGTCTGCGGTGACGCAGGGTTTGATCTGGCGTTTCTGCGCAAGCGAGATGCGCTGCATGTGAAAGGGCTGGTTGGCAGTACGTTCGACGGTGCGGCCCTGCTCATCAAGGACTTCCACCGACAGGTTATGGCTGCCACGGTCGATGTTGTTCAGCGGGAATACCGGACTCAGGCCCGGCTCGCCAGTGGCCTGGCCGTCCAGCAGCAGGCGATAGCGATGGCCCCGCTGCAAGCCTGGTTCGCTGGTGACGCTGACGATCACCTCACCCGCGCTGCTGCGAATGGTTGCGTCTGGTTCGGGAATCAGGATGCGCAGCATGTCGTAGTGAAACAAGGGTGGTTCCGCGATCTTTTTTGCAGTGCTGATCGGTGCTGCAGCGGTGGGGTTGGCCGACATGCGATTACTGGTCGCGACCGGTACGCGTTTGGCGTTGCCGCGCGGCTGGTCGGTGTAGACACGATTGCCCTGAGCATCGACATAGGTGAAGACCTCCGCCGAAACGGGCAGGGCGAACAGGCACAGCATCAGCCAGAAAATCCTCATGGCCTGTGCACCCGCTGCACGGTGAACACCAGCGCCGGGCTCTGCTGGATGATCGCTTGGCCGTCGATCACCTGCACGGCAAGACGATGCTCCCCGCGATCAACGTTCACCAGTTGCAGGATCGGCACGTTGCTCGGCTGACCGTAGGGTTCGTCATCCAGAACCAGCCTCAATTGGTGGGGAGGTTGCAGGCGCGGCTTGATCAGCACCTGGACGGTGAACGTGCCGTTATTGGCACGCAACGCTTCTTCGGTGGGCAGGCCGACGAGCTCGAGAGTGTCGTAGGCGCTCCGTGCGGGTTGGCGGTTGTCGGCTTCAGGCGCGGGCGGCGTGCCCGGTGCCTGGGTCTCGACGCTGTTGATTGGCGGCAGCTCCACCGGTTGCGCCTGCACGCCGTCGGGCGAATGATCGCTGTACACCGTGTTGCCGTTGGCGTCGGTGTACTTGTAGATCTGCGCGACGGCGGGCAGGGCGATCAGCAGCAGAATGTAGAGAACGATGCGACCCATGAAATCGACCGGGATTGAACGCGATGGGGTGCAGCATAGGACAGTCGCGGCGGATGGCCCAACTCGCTACACATCGAGAGATCATTCAAACACCACAATTGCCCTGTGGGAGCGAGCAAGCCCGCTCCCACACGGGATTTGCGTGAGCCCATAAATGGAAGGCAATAAAAAAGGCCTCCCGAAGGAGGCCTCTTTCTGTCACGCCGCGTCGCGCGGCGCTACCGGATCAGCAGCTGTAGTACAGCTCATATTCCAGTGGGTGTACGAAGGTGCGGACCTTGATTTCTTCTTCCGATTTCAGCGCGATGTAAGCGTCGATGAAGTCGTCGGAGAACACGCCGCCCTTGGTCAGGAACGCACGGTCCTTGTCCAGCTCTTCCAGGGCTTCTTTCAGGCTGCCGCAAACTTGTGGGATCTCTTTCGCCTCTTCAGGTGGCAGGTCGTACAGGTTCTTGTCGGCCGCATCGCCTGGGTGGATCTTGTTCTGGATACCGTCCAGGCCGGCCATCAGCAGTGCTGCGAAAGCCAGGTAAGGGTTGGCAGCCGGGTCCGGGAAACGTGCTTCGATACGACGGCCACGTGGGCTGTTGACGTAAGGAATACGGATCGAGGCGGAACGGTTGCGAGCCGAGTAGGCCAGCATTACCGGTGCTTCGAAGCCTGGCACCAGACGCTTGTAGGAGTTGGTGGCCGGGTTGGTGAAGCCGTTCAGGGCCTTACCGTGCTTGATGATGCCGCCGATGAAGTACAGAGCGGTTTCCGACAGGCCGGCATAGCCTTCGCCAGCGAAGGTGTTCTTGCCATCTTTGGCGATGGACATGTGCACGTGCATGCCCGAACCGTTGTCACCGTACAGTGGCTTCGGCATGAAGGTCGCGGTGCGGCCGTAAGCGTCGGCAACGTTGTGCACAACGTACTTCAGGGTTTGAACCTCGTCGGCCTTCTTCACCAGAGTGTTGAACTTGACGCCGATTTCGTTCTGACCGGCAGTGGCCACTTCGTGGTGGTGCACTTCAACGGTCTGACCCATTTCTTCCAGTGCGTTGCACATGGCAGTACGGATTTCGTGGTCGTGGTCGAACGGCGGAACCGGGAAGTAACCACCTTTGATACCTGGGCGGTGGCCTTTGTTGCCGCCTTCGATGTCCTGATCGGACATCCAGGAACCTTGTTCGGAGTAGATCTTGAACATCGAACCGGAGATGTCGGACTTGAACTTCACTTCGTCGAAGATGAAGAACTCTGGCTCTGGACCGGCGAATACGGTGTCACCGATACCGGTGGTCTTCAGGTATTCCTCGGCGCGGTGCGCGATGGCGCGCGGGTCGCGGTCGTAACCTTGCATGGTCGAAGGTTCGATGATGTCGCACACGATGATCAGTGTGGCGTCTTCGGTGAACGGGTCGAGAACGGCCGTTTCGTCGTCCGGCAGCAGGATCATGTCGGAGGCTTCGATGCCTTTCCAGCCAGCGATGGAGGAACCGTCGAACATCTTGCCGACTTCGAAGAAGTCGTCTTCCAGCGCATCGCGAGCCGGCATGGTCACGTGGTGCTGAGTGCCTTTGGTGTCCGTGAAGCGCAGATCAATCCACTTGACGTCATGATCTTTGATGAGTTGAACCGACTTCGACATAGTGTCCTCCGGGTGAATTAGGGCTGGTAGTGGATGCCCTTAATAGTGGTGATGCCGGCGCGAATACTCTGCCAAGGCAACCTGCCTCACAAGGGAGCAAATTGCATGCCAGTGCCCCAGCATGGGTTTTTTGCCCCAAATTCACGCTTATTAAGGTGCAAAGCGTCTTAATGAAGAAAATCTCGCCCTTTAATGTAGCGTCTTCATCACAAAGTGAACCGTTTTGGTGCATGCAAAACCTTCTGCACATTAACTGGTTAAACCTTGAGCAATTTCCGCTATAATCCGCGCCCCCCTTTTTCGGCTGGCCGTTCGCGCGCTGTTTTCATGAAACTAATCGTAAAAGTCTTCCCCGAGATCACCATCAAAAGCCGACCTGTCCGGACGAAATTCATCCGCCAGTTGGCCAAGAACATCCGCACCGTGCTCCGTGACCTGGACCCGGCCGTGGTGGTGAACGGTGTGTGGGACAATCTCGAGCTGGAAACCCGCGTCACCGATCCCAAAGCCTTGAAAGAGATGGGCGAGCGCCTGACCTGCATGCCCGGTATCGCGCACTTTCTGCAGATCGACGAGTACCCGCTGGGCGACTTCGACGACATCACCGAAAAGTGCAAGCAGCACTACGGCGATGCGCTGGCCGGGAAGATTTTCTCGGTGCGCTGCAAGCGTGCCGGCAAGCACACCTTCAGCTCGATGGACGTCGAAAAATACGTCGGCAGCAAGCTGCGCCGTGAGTGCGGTGCGGCCGGGATCGACCTGAAAGCGCCGGAAATCGAAGTGCGCATCGAAGTTCGCGACAAACGGTTGTTTGTCATCCACAGCCAGCACAACGGCATCGGCGGTTACCCGCTCGGCGCCCTGGAGCAGACGCTGGTTTTGATGTCAGGCGGCTTTGACTCGACCGTTGCGGCCTACCAGATCATTCGACGCGGCCTGATGACGCATTTCTGCTTCTTCAATCTGGGCGGTCGTGCTCATGAACTGGGCGTGATGGAAGTCGCGCATTTCATCTGGAAGAAGTACGGCAGCTCGCAACGCGTGCTATTTGTCAGTGTTCCGTTCGAAGAAGTGTTGGGCGAAATTCTCGGCAAAGTCGATAACAGTCATATGGGCGTCGTATTGAAGCGTATGATGTTGCGCGCGGCTTCCAACATCGCCGACCGCCTGCACATCGAAGCGCTGGTCACCGGCGAAGCGATTTCCCAGGTGTCGAGCCAGACCCTGCCGAACCTGTCGGTGATCGACTGCGTGACCGACAAGCTGGTCCTGCGTCCGCTGATCGTGGCGCACAAGCAGGACATCATCGACACGGCGAACGAAATTGGCACCGCCGATTTCGCCCGGCACATGCCGGAGTACTGCGGGGTCATTTCGGTCAACCCGAAGACTGCCGCCAAACGCGGTCGCGTTGAGCATGAAGAGAAAGAATTCGACATGGCGGTGCTCGAGCGTGCGCTCGAAAACGCCAAGCTGGTGCCGATCGATCGGGTGATCGACGAATTGGGCCAGGACGTACAGATTGAAGAAGTCAGCGAAGCACTGGCCGGCCAGATCGTGATCGACATCCGTCACCCGGATGCCGCCGAGGATGAGCCGCTGGAACTCGCTGGCGTAGAAGTACAGACGATGCCGTTCTACGCAGTGAACGCTCGTTTCAAGGAGCTGGACCCGACTCGCCAGTACCTGCTGTATTGCGACAAAGGCGTGATGAGTCGCCTGCATGCTCACCATTTGCTCAGTGAGGGGCATGCCAATGTGCGCGTTTATCGACCGAGCTAAGTGCCCGGGGCTGTTTGCCTGTGGCCTGCGTCACCGGCCCCCCGACACCGCCGTCAAGCTGTAACGGCCATGCCGGACACTACTGCTAATCGCTGCCAAGACTTGTCAGCAAACCGAATCCTCTGATCGAGATACACAAGTGATCGAAAATCTACGCAACATCGCCATCATTGCCCACGTTGACCATGGTAAAACCACCCTGGTAGACAAACTCCTGCGTCAATCCGGCACTCTGGAGCGCAACGAGCTCAACGACGAGCGCGTGATGGACTCCAACGACCAGGAAAAAGAGCGCGGTATTACCATTCTGGCGAAAAACACCGCCATCAACTGGAACGGCTACCACATCAACATCGTGGACACCCCGGGCCACGCCGACTTCGGCGGCGAAGTTGAACGTGTAATGTCGATGGTTGACTCCGTTCTGCTGCTGGTTGACGCTCAAGACGGCCCTATGCCGCAAACCCGTTTCGTGACCAAGAAGGCTTTCGAAGCCGGCCTGCGTCCAATCGTGGTCATCAACAAGGTTGACCGTCCAGGCGCGCGTCCGGACTGGGTTCTGGACCAGATCTTCGACCTGTTCGACAACCTCGGTGCTACCGAAGAACAACTGGACTTCCAGGTTGTTTACGCCTCGGCCCTGAACGGCATTGCCGGTCTGGACCACACCGCCATGGGCGAAGACATGACTGCTCTGTACCAGGCAGTTGTTGACCACGTTCCGCCTCCGGCCGTTGACCGTGACGGTCCGTTCCAGATGCAGATTTCCGCTCTGGACTACAACAGCTTCCTGGGTGTTATCGGTGTTGGCCGTATCGCTCGTGGCCGCGTCAAGCCAAACACTCCGGTTGTCGCCATCGACGCCGAAGGCAAGCGCCGCAACGGTCGTATCCTGAAGCTGATGGGTCACCACGGTCTGCACCGTGTTGACGTTGAAGAAGCAGCGGCCGGCGACATCGTCTGCATCAGCGGCTTCGACGAGCTGTTCATCTCCGACACTCTGTGCGACCCACTGACTGTTGAAGCGATGAAGCCGCTGACCGTTGACGAGCCAACCGTTTCCATGACCTTCCAGGTAAACGACTCGCCATTCTGCGGTAAAGAAGGCAAGTTCGTGACTTCCCGTAACATCAAGGATCGTCTGGACAAAGAGCTGCTGTACAACGTTGCCCTGAAAGTTGAAGAAGGCGACAGCGCTGACAAGTTCAAGGTTTCCGGCCGTGGTGAGCTGCACCTCTCGGTACTGATCGAAACCATGCGTCGCGAAGGCTTCGAGCTGGCCCTGGGCCGTCCTGAAGTAATCATTCGTGAAGTGAACGGCGTGAAACAGGAACCGTTCGAAAACGTGACCATCGACATCCCTGAAGATTCGCAGGGCAAGGTCATGGAAGAGATGGGTCTGCGTAAAGGCGACCTGACCAACATGGTGCCGGATGGCAAGGGCCGTGTTCGTCTGGAATACAACATCCCTGCTCGCGGTCTGATTGGTTTCCGTAACCAGTTCCTGACCCTGACCAACGGTGCTGGCATCCTGACCTCGATCTTCGACCGTTACGACACCGTCAAGTCGGGCCACATGTCCGGCCGTCAGAACGGCGTTCTGGTTTCGGTTGAAACCGGCAAGGCACTGACCTACTCGCTGGAAACCCTGCAGGCTCGTGGCAAGCTGTTCGTAGAACACGGCCAGGAGATCTACAACGGTCAAATCGTTGGTCAGAACAGCCGCGACAACGACCTGGGTGTAAACCCTACCAAAGGCAAGAAGCTCGACAACATGCGTGCTTCGGGTAAAGACGAAACCATCGCTCTGGTCCCACCTGTTCGCTTCACCCTGGAACAGGCTCTGGAATACATCCAGGAAGACGAGCTGTGCGAAGTGACTCCTAAGTCCATCCGTCTTCGCAAGAAGATCCTGGACGAAAGCGAGCGTACCCGCGCTGCCAAGAAAGCCAAGGCGTAATTTAGCCCTGGAATAAAAAACGCCCCCGGTCGCGAGACCGGGGGCGTTTTTGTTTGTCTGGGGTTTACGCGTTGTTTGTGCCGGCCCTTTCGCGAGCAGCCGCCGAAAATTTCAGGGCAGATCAGAACTTCTCGATCGACCGCGAGTTCTGCACGCGCTCGACTTCCTTCGGCTTGTACGCGCAATACCCCGGCCGCGGCCCGATCTTCGGGTGATTGCGGCAGGTATCCGGGCGCTTGTCATAAATGGTGCACAGGCGGCTCTTACGATCCAGGTAGTAGCAATCGTTGTTGCTCATGCGTTGCAGGGTGAAGATCCCCGACTTCTGATTGAAGCGCTCGACCAGGCCTTCCTTTTGCAAACGCTTGGCGATGTTCTTCGGCGGGTCGCCCAGTTCGAACTCGTCGACCACGCCGATGCGCACCAGATCCTTGATCTTCACCTCAACCGGCAGCGTGCAGCAACTGGACATGCAGGAACCGCACATCGGGGCCGAGTATTTCGCCCACGTATCGAGACGGTCGATCTCGGCGGCGGCAATCAGGTTGGGCTTCATCATCGGGAGTTACCAGGCGTGTATGCATCAGGGCGCGCGATCATACCGGGACTGGTGGATTTTTGAACAACCTTTCGCCAGATTTTTTCTCGAGTCAGTCACTTTGCCGGAAAGTTCGGCACGGCCCCTGCATTCATTCGCCCATCCGCCAAGGTAATGCCGGGCCATCGCACCGTCTCAGGAAAAACTGCCGAACCAGCGCCTCGACCGTCGGTCAGACCGTCTAGGCTCAGACAATTCCCGCTCGCTCGAGGTCCTATTGATGACTCAAGAACCACTAGTTCGCGAAGCAGAGGTGGCCGCATTCCGCGACGCCGTCCTGACCAAGCTCACCTATGCGGTGGGCAAAGACCCTGATCACGCTTTCGACCATGACTGGTTCGAAGCCATCGCCCTGGCTGCGCGTGATCACATGGTCGAACACTGGATGGACCACACCCGGCAGATCTACCGCAAAGGCCAGAAGCGGGTGTATTACCTCTCGCTGGAATTCCTCATCGGCCGTTTGCTCTACGACAGCCTGAGCAACCTCGGCCTGCTCGACGTTGCCCGCGAAGCGTTGACCGAACTTGGCGTCGACCTGGAGCGCATCCGTTTGCTCGAGCCCGACGCGGCGCTGGGCAACGGCGGCCTCGGTCGTCTGGCAGCGTGCTTCATGGAAAGCATGTCGACCCTCGGTATCGCCGGGCACGGTTACGGTATTCGCTATGAACACGGCTTGTTCCGCCAGGCCATCGTCGATGGCTGGCAGCAGGAGCAGACCGAGCACTGGCTGGATTTCGGCAACCCCTGGGAGTTCGAACGGCCAGAGGTCGTCTACACCATCGGCTTCGGCGGCAGCGTCGAAACCGTCACCGATGTTTCCGGTAAGTCCAAACAAGTCTGGTCGCCAGCGGAAACCGTCCGCGCGATTGCTTATGACACGCCGGTGGTCGGCTGGCGCGGGGCGAGCGTTAACACCTTGCGTCTTTGGCGTGCCCGCGCGATGGAAGATTTGCACCTGGAGCGCTTCAACGCCGGTGACCACCTGGGCGCCGTCGCCGAAGTGGCGCGAGCGGAAAGCATCTCCCGCGTACTTTACCCGGCGGACAGCACCGAAGCAGGGCAAGAGCTACGCTTGCGCCAGGAATACTTCTTCGTCGCCGCATCGCTGCAGGATCTGCTGCGTCGCCATCGCAACATGCACACCTCGGTGCTGACCCTCGGCGATCACGCGGCGATTCAGCTCAACGACACCCACCCCTCGATTGCCGTGGCCGAACTGATGCGCCAGTTGGTCGACGTCTATGACGTGGCGTGGGATGCGGCATGGCAAGTCACCGTCGACACGCTGTCGTACACCAACCACACGCTGTTGCCGGAAGCGCTGGAAACCTGGCCGGTGGGGTTGATGGAGCGGATGTTGCCACGACACATGCAGATCATTTACCTGATCAACGCCCAGCACATCGATTCGCTGCGGGCCAAGGGCATTCACGATTTCGACGTGCTGCGCGCGGTGTCGCTGATCGAGGAAGACAACGGTCGCCGGGTGCGCATGGGCAACCTCGCGTTCCTCGGTTCGCACAGCGTCAACGGCGTGTCCGGGCTGCACACGCAGTTGATGCGCAAAACCGTCTTTGCCGAACTGCACAAACTCTATCCAGAGCGGATCAACAACAAAACCAACGGCATTACTTTCCGCCGCTGGCTGTTCCAGGCCAACCCGGAACTGACCTCGATGCTGATCGATTCTCTCGGCCCGCAAGTGCTGGATAGCCCCGAGGAGCGTTTGCTCGACCTCGAACCCTTCGCCGAGCAACCCGCCTTCCGCAAAGCCTTCGCCGAGCAGCGGTTGCACAGCAAGAAAGCGCTGGCCTATCTGATTCATGAGCGGCTGGGAATCGCGGTCAACCCGGCGGCGATGTTCGATGTGCAGGTCAAACGCATCCACGAATACAAACGTCAGTTGCTCAACCTGATGCACACCGTGGCGTTGTATCAGGCGATTCGCGCCGAGCCGGAAGTCGACTGGGTACCCCGGGTGAAAATCTTCGCCGGCAAAGCGGCGGCGAGTTATCACCAGGCCAAACTGATCATCAAACTGACCAACGACATTGCTCGGGTGGTGAACAACGATCCGACCGTGCGCGGGCTGCTGAAAGTGGTTTTCCTGCCCAACTACAACGTCAGTCTGGCGGAGAGCATCATTCCGGCGGCGGACTTGTCCGAGCAGATCTCCACCGCCGGTTTCGAGGCCTCGGGCACCAGTAACATGAAGTTCGGCCTCAACGGCGCGCTGACCATCGGAACGCTGGACGGCGCCAACGTCGAAATGGCCGAGCGCATCGGCGTTGAACACATGTTCATCTTCGGCCTCAGCGCGCAGCAGGTTGAAGCGCGCAAACAGAACCACGAGTTCAGCGCGGTGCCGGACATCGCCGCCTCCCATCGTCTGAACGACGTGCTGCAAGCGATCCGTAGCGGGGTGTTTTCGCCCGATGACACTTCACGCTATACCGGGTTGATCGATTCGTTGGTGGATTACGACCGCTTCCTGGTCTGTGCCGATTTCGACTCCTACTGGGAAGCGCAAAAGCGCGTCGAAGCGCACTGGCACGATTCCAACAACTGGTGGCGCTCGGCAGTGCTCAATACGTCGCGAATGGGCTGGTTCTCCTCCGACCGGACGATTCGTGAGTACGCCACGGATATCTGGAAGGCACTGGAGTAACCTTCCGCAACAAATCTGCGCAAGGCCCAACGTTTGTTGGGCCGGATCGATATACTGAGCGCCGGTTACCGGGCTGCATCAGGCACCACACAACCCAGGTGGGAGCGGGCTTGAGGTTTGTGCCTAGACTGATGCAATCGCCGGACTCGCCCCGCCTTGGGGCTGCTTAGGGATATCGACCATGCAATGGATGTTCATGTTGATCGGGCTGGTGCTCGGCTGGCTGCTCGACGAGTCGTTCAGTGATGCGCTGCTGGGCGCGCTGCTGGGGCTGGCGATCGGCCAGACGATTCGTATCGCGCACCTTGGTTCTCAGGCGGCGCAGCAGCAACGGGAACTTGAACGAACGAAGGTCGCGCTGCAGAGCGTCGAGCAGCGCCTGTTTCTGCTGGAAGGCGCGCCAGTTCATGCCGCCTCGCCACTGAGTACAGCAGCGGTCACCGAGCCAGTCGTTGAACCGTCCAGAACCGTCGAAGAAGCCCCGACGCCTGAGCTGATCTGGGAACTGCCGCCTGAACTCGAACCGATTCCCACTGTTGCGAGCGAACCCGGCCAACCGCTGCCCGCGGATGTCTGGCGTCACGACGCCGTCACGCCTGCACCGCAACAACCTGCCGAACCCCGTGGCCCGAATCTGATCGAGCGCGGCATCAGTGCCGCGCGCAACTGGCTGTTCGGGGGCAACACGGTGCTGCGCGTCGGCGTGGTCTTGCTGTTCTTCGGTCTGGCGTTTCTGCTGCGCTACGCCACTGAAGGCATGGTCGTGCCGATTGAGGTGCGTTACGCCGGCGTGGCGACCGCCGCGTTGGGCCTGCTCGCGTTGGGCTGGTGGTTACGGCGACGCAACAGCAGTTACGCGTTGATGCTGCAAGGCACCGGTATTGCGGTGCTGTACCTGACGGTGTTTGCGGCGATGCGTCTGCACCCGTTGCTCGATCCTTCCGCCGCCCTGGGTTTGCTGGTCGCGGTGACCGTGTTCTCGGCGATTCTGGCGATCACCCAGGACTCGCTCGCGCTAGCGGCAGTGGCGGCATTGGGCGGTTTCGCCGCGCCGATCCTGACCTCGACCGGCGCCGGCAACCACGTCGCGCTGTTCAGTTATTTCGCCCTGCTCAACGCCGGCATTCTCGCCATCGCCTGGTTCAAGGCCTGGCGCCTGCTCAACCTGATCGGTTTCGTTGGCACCTTCGGCATCGGCTTCGCCTGGGGTTTGCGCTCCTATGCGCCGGAGCTGTTGTGGAGCACCGAGCCGTTTCTGATTCTGTTCTTCCTGATGTACCTCGCCATTGGCTTGTTGTTTGCCCGGCGCAAGTTGCTCGACATGCCCGGCGCACCGGCGGATGACGACCGCGAAGCGCTGCTGGACTGGTCAGCGCGCAAGGGCGATTACGTCGACGGCACGATGCTGTTCGGCCCGCCGATCATTGGCTTCGGACTGCAGTTCGTGTTGGTTCAACACCTGGAATTCGCCGCTGCTTTCAGCGCGCTGGTGCTGGGCATGATTTACATGGGCCTGGCCAAAGTGCTGATGGGCGGGCGCGCGGTGCTGCTGGGTGAAACCTGTCTGGCGCTGGGGGTGATTTTTGCCAGTCTGGCGATTCCGCTGGGGCTGGATGCGCGCTGGACATCGGCGGCGTGGGCGGTGGAAGGCGCAGGGATTTTCTGGCTTGGCTTGCGCCAGCATCGACCGTTCGCCCGAGCCTTTGCCTTGCTGTTGCAATTGGGCTCGGCACTGGCGTTTCTCAGCCAGTTGCGCGTTGGCGAAAGCAGTTTGCTCGAGGGTGCGCCGTTGGGTGCATTGATGCTCGGCATGGCGTTGTTGTTCAGCTTCCAGCAATTGCGCCAAGCGCCGCCGGTGCAAGCATCGCCATGGGAGCGCCAAGGGTTGCCAGTGCTGGCGAGTCTGGGTCTGACCTTCCTCTATCTGTTGGCGCCGCTGTTTTTCTTCGTGCAGGGCACGGCGATCAGTTGGGCGCTGGCCGGGTTGGCGACGTTGTTTGTCGGCCTGCGGGTTCAATCGCGCACATTCCTGTTCAGTGCGTTTGCCGTGCAGTTGCTCGGCGGTGCGCTATTCCTGCTGCGTCTGCAAAGCGCGGGCGAAGATTCGGCGGCGGTGTTCAGTGCAGGCTGGAGCGGCTTGCTCAGTGCGTCGTTGATCGGGCTGGCGTTGATCGCCGGCATGCTGATGGCGGCTCGCGATGACATGGTGCGCGCAGATGTACGCCTGTTGCGCGGTCTGTCGGTGGTGTTGCTGGCCGGATTGGTGTTGATCAATCTGGCGGTGTTGTTCGTGCTGCCGTGGCAAACGGCGAGCGCAGTGTGGGCGGCCAGCGGTTTGCTGATCATCTGGCTGAGCCTGTATCTCCAGCAGCGCGTGAGTTTTGTCTTCGGTCTGCTGTTGCAGGTGATGGGTGGCGCGGCGTTCTTGCTCGCAGGCCCCGAGATGCTCGGGCCGCTGTCCAGCGAGGGCCTCAGACCGTTGGCCCATGGCGGATTCTGGACACCGTGGGTGCTCGGCCTGGCGGCGATGATCGGGGCGTGGCGCCTGCAACTGGGTAATCACGCCTCGGCTTTCGATGCGTTGAGTGTGCAGCGTCTGTCCGCCGTGTTGTTGGTGTGGGGCGCCGGTTGGTGGGCGTTGGCGTGGAGCAGCGAAGTGCTGCGATTCGCCGCGCCGAACCTGCAGGGCACCTTGCTGCTGTCGGTTGCAGCCGTCAGCGTAGCGTTGTGGAGTGTGCTGTCGCTGCGCCTGAAATGGCCGGCGCTGGGCTTGCTTTGCACTGTGTTGATTCCGGCAGGGGCGTTGGTGCTGCTCGGAGCCTGGCATTCACGTTATCACCCGGCGGCGGATGTCGGCTGGCTGGCGTGGGCGGCGGTGTTCGCCGTGCATTTCTTCAGTCTGCGGCGTTTGGCACCGATGCTCCCTGCATGCGCCTTGAGCGCCGCGCATGTGCTCGGCTGCTGGTTGCTGATCGGCGTGCTGGCGCTGGAATTGCGCTACGGCCTGCTGCTGTTGTCCGAGCAATACAACGCTTGGCGCTGGCTGGGCTGGGCGATTCTGCCGAGCCTGTATCTGCTGCTGGCGGCGGCCCCGCGCAACTGGCCGTGGCCGGTCGCCGCGTTTGCCCGCGAGTACCGCTTGTACGCCGCTGCGCCGCTGGCGGTGTTGATGCTGGCGTGGTTCTGGCTGGCGAACGGTGTCAGCGATGGCAACGCCGAGCCGTTGCCGTATGTGCCGCTGCTCAACCCATTGGAGTTGGGTCTGCTGTTCGCGTTGTTTGGCGTCTATGTGTGGTCGCGCAGCGCAATTTCGCAGTTGTCGATTCGACAGGATTACGCCGCTTACGCCACGCAACTGATCGCCGGAGTTTCGCTGTTCGCCTTTTGTACCGCGCTGGTCACTCGCGCGGCGCATCACTGGGCTGGCATCCCGTTCGAGCTGGATACGCTGCTTGCCTCGATGCTGGTGCAGGCCGGGTTGTCCATTGTCTGGACGCTGATGGCGCTCGGATTGATGATCGGCGGCCATCTGCGCCACCGGCGCGAGGTCTGGCTGATCGGCGCGGCGCTGATTGCGCTGGTGGTGGCCAAACTTGTTTTTGTCGAACTGAGCAACCGTGGCGGCCTCGCCCGGATCGTTTCGTTTATCGGCGTCGGCGTGTTGCTGTTGGTGGTCGGCTATTTCGCGCCACTGCCGCCCAAACGCGTCGAAGCTGAACCGGCGGCGCAAAACCCGGCCCCGGACACCGAAGGAGTTTCATCTTGAGTCGCATGCTGAATCTGGGCTGGTTGGCGTTGGGCGTGGTGATGGTGGCCGGCGCTCAGGAAAAACCGGCGGACTTCGCCACACACGTGCCGTTGGCGGTGAGCGGCAACGGCCCGTGGTATCGCCTCGAGCTGCCACTGAGCGTGCAATTGCAGGCGCGCCAGACCGATCTCCGCGACCTGCGCGTGTTCAACGCCGCCGGCCAACCACAGGCCTACGCCTTGGCGCGCGAATCGGCGCAGACCCGCGACGACGGCCAGTTGCACGAGGTGAAGTGGTTCCCGCTGTACAACGCCGCCGACGCCAGCGAACGCGCGCCGAACGTGCGCGTGCAAGCGACCACCAGCGGCACGCTGGTCGAGGTGCAGCCGTCCAGTCAGCTGGAGGCGGGCGAAGAAGTCCTGCGCGGCTGGCTGCTTGATGCCAGTGCGATCAAGGCGCCGCTGCAGCAACTGATTCTCGACTGGACCAGCGAGCGTGATGGCTTCCAGCGTTTCAGCATCGAGGCCAGCGATGACTTGCAACACTGGCAGCCGTGGGGCGAGGGGCAAGTGGCGCGGCTGACCTTCTCCGATGAACGTATCGAACAGCATGAAGTGACATTGCCGGGGCAGTCTGCACGTTATCTGCGCTTGTTATGGGAATCGCCAAACTCGGCGCCGACCCTGACCTTGGCGCAATTGAAAAGCAGCGACCCGCGCAATCTGCCGCTGCCATTGGTCTGGTCGCCAGCGTTGGCGGGCAGCAGCACCAAGGCTGGCGAATACACCTGGCAATTGCCGATGGGGTTGAATGTCGAGCGGGTGCAGGTCGAGCTGAAACAGCCGAACAGCCTCGCCCCCGTCACGCTGGCGGGGCGACGTGAAAGCAGTTTGCCGTGGCAGATGCTGAGCAGCGGTTTGCTCTATCGCCTGACCCAGAATAATCAGGACGTGCAGCAGAACGAATTGCAGCTCTACGGGCAGACCGTGCAGCAGTTGAAGCTGACGGTGGATGAGCGCGGCGGCGGTCTGGGTGAGCAGGCGCCGAGTCTGAAATATGCGGTGCGGGCGACGCAGGTGATCTTCCTCGCGCGCGGGGAGGGGCCTTACAGTCTGGCGTTGGGTAATCCGACGGTGAAAACGGCGAACTTGCCATTGGCGACGCTTATTCCCGATTTCAAACCGGAGAAGCTGGCGGCATTAGGTAAAGCTGTGGCTCAGGGGGAGGCGGTTGTTACGCAGACTTCTACGGCTACGACGGCGGCGGTGGCTGAGACCAATTGGAAGAAGATTGGCTTGTGGGCGGTGTTGTTGTTGAGTGTGGTGTTTTTGGGGGCGATGGCGTTTAGCTTGTTGCGCAAGCCTCCAACCAGCAACTGAGAATGGCTGTCGCTGTGCGCCATTCGCGAGCAGGCTCGCTCCCACAGTGGATATGTAAACGACGCAGATCCAATTTGGGAGCGAGCTTGCTCGCGAAGGCGGCCTTTCAATCAATACATATCCCAAGCCGATCAACCTTGGTCCGATTTCGGTCTACGCTAAATCCGCTACCTGAACTCTCCACCGACAATCACGTCTCATGCAGGCAATTACACCCCAACGCACGTTACCGGGCGTCTTCGCTCGCTACGTTTTCAGACTCCCTGTAAACTGCGCGGGTTTTTAGCCCCCCATTCCACCGGAGCCGTCCATGTCCCGCGTTACCCTGAGTCGCTATTTGATTGAGCAGACCCGCAGCAATAACACTCCTGCCGATCTGCGCTTCCTGATCGAAGTGGTGGCGCGTGCCTGCAAAGAGATCAGCCACGCCGTGTCCAAAGGCGCCCTGGGTGGTGTTCTGGGCAGCATGGGCACTGAGAACGTCCAAGGCGAAGTGCAGAAGAAACTCGACGTGATCTCCAACGAGATCCTGCTCGAAGCCAACGAATGGGGCGGTCACCTGGCCGGCATGGCGTCCGAAGAAATGGACAATGCCTACCAGATCCCGGGCAAATACCCGAAAGGCGCGTACCTGCTGGTATTCGACCCACTGGACGGTTCGTCGAACATCGACATCAACGCCCCGGTCGGCACCATCTTCTCGGTACTGCGTTGCCCGAATGAATACCTGAGCCAGAACGAGCCGCTGAACGAGAAAGCGTTCCTGCAGCCAGGCACTCAACAGGTTGCCGCCGGTTACGCGATCTACGGCCCGCAGACCATGCTGGTGCTGACCCTCGGTGACGGCGTCAAAGGTTTCACCCTGGACCGCGAAATGGGCAGCTTCGTGCTGACCCACGAAAACATCACCATTCCTGAATCGACCCAGGAATTCGCTATCAACATGTCCAACCAGCGTCACTGGGAAGCCCCGGTACAGCGCTACGTCGGCGAGCTGTTGGCCGGTGAAGAAGGTCCGCTGAAGAAGAACTACAACATGCGTTGGGTCGCGGCGATGGTCGCCGACGTGCACCGCATCCTGACCCGTGGCGGTCTGTTCATGTACCCGCGCGACAGCCGTGAGCCGTCCAAGCCAGGCAAACTGCGTCTGATGTACGAAGCCAACCCGATGTCGTTCCTGGTGGAACAGGCCGGCGGCGCGTCCACCGACGGTCATCAGCGCATTCTCGACATCCAGCCGGAAGGCCTGCACCAGCGCGTAGCGGTGTTCCTTGGCTCGAAAGAAGAAGTCGCACGCGCTACGGCCTACCACAAGGAATAAATCATGACCGCGCCCTGGCAGCCGTTGCTCGATTGGTGGTTCGGACACGCCGAATCCCCGGACGAGGTATCGGCTGACAAGGGCAAGTTGTGGTTCGGCAAGCGAGACAGCCAAGACCTCGAAGCGCGTGAGTGTTTCGGGGTCTTTGTCGATCAGGCCCTGGCTGGCGAATTGACCGGGTGGACGCAACGTCCCGAAGGTTGGCTGGCGGTGGTGCTGTTGCTCGATCAACTGCCGCGCATGATTTTTCGCAATTCTCCCAAAGCCTTCTCCGGTGATCAGCGCGCACAGAAGCTCGTTGCGCAAGGCATTGCGGCGGATTTTGATCGGCAGCTAAAACCGATCCAGCGTGTGTTCATCTATCTGGTGTTAGAACACTGCGAAAACCTTGCGGTGCAGAACGAAGCCGTTTCCCGATTTATCGAACTGGTGGCTGAACAGCCAGAGGCGGAACGGGCGGTGTTTGCCGACAATCTCGACTATGCCGAGCGACATCAGAAAGTGATTGCGCGGTTTGGCCGGTTTCCGCATCGCAATGCGGTGTTGGGGCGGGAGTCTACGGCTGAAGAGTTGGTGTTTCTTTCTGAGCCGGGGTCACGGTTCTAAATCTTCATTACGGCTGATGCCGCTTTCGCGAGCAAGCCCGCTCCCGCATTTTGGAATGCGTTCCCCCTGTGGGAGCGGGCTTGCTCGCGAAGAGGCCAGTGGCAGCGCCTTAGATGCGGAAGCTGCCGACCAATTGCTTGAGACGCGCCGCCTGCTGCTCCAGATCCGAGCAAGCCCGCAACGTCGCCTGCAAGTTCTCCACGCCTTCCTGATTCAGCGTGTTGATCTCGTTGATATCAACGTTGATCGACTCGACCACAGCAGTCTGCTCTTCAGTCGCCGTTGCCACCGACTGGTTCATCCCGTCGATCTCGCCGATTCGCTGGGTCACGCTGCCCAGACGCTCGCCGGCCTGGTTGGCGATGCCGACGCTGCTTTCGCTCTCGCGCTGGCTCTCGGTCATGATGTTGACCGCCTGACGCGCCCCGACTTGCAGTTCTTCGATCATCTTCTGCACTTGCTGCGCTGAGTCCTGAGTACGGTGGGCCAGATTGCGCACTTCATCGGCAACCACGGCGAAACCACGACCGGCTTCGCCCGCTCGCGCCGCTTCGATAGCGGCATTCAGTGCGAGCAGGTTGGTCTGCTGGGAAATGCTGGTGATCACTTCCAGAATCTGGCCGATGTTCACTGTGTTGCTGTTCAGGGTTTCGATGTTGCCGCACGAATCGCTGATCTTCGCCGACAGTTGCTGCATCGCATGAATGGTTTTATCCACCACCTGCTGACCGTCGACCGCGAGGCTGCGCGCGTCGCTGGAATGCTGCGAGGCGAGGGCGGCGTTCTGAGCGATTTCCTGCGCGGCTGCGCCGAGTTGATTGATTGCCGCAGCGACGCTGTTGGTGCGGCTGGCTTGCTGGTCAGAGTTGTACATCGACGAGTTCGACGCCGCGACCACGCGCAGGGCGACTTCATTGACCTGGCCGGTGGCCGAGGACACTTCGCGAATCGAAGTATGGATACGCTCGACAAAGCGGTTGAACGAGGTGCCCAGCGCGCCGAACTCGTCGTTGCCGTGGATCACCAGACGCTTGGTCAGATCGCCTTCACCTTCGGCGATGTCGTGCATCGCGCGGCCCATGGTCAGCAGCGGTTGCATCAATACGCGGATGAGCATGCCGAGCAGAGCGATGATGATCACCACGGCAATGATCATGGCGATCAGCGCCGAGGTGCGGAATTCGCTGAGCATTGCGAACGCGGTGTCTTTATCGAGCACCAGCGCCACGTACCAGTCGGCTGATGGCACGCCGTTGACGCGGGTGAAGGAGATCAGTTGGGTCTTGCCGTCGAACTCGACTTCCTTCAGGCCCGGGCTGACTTTCGGCGCGCCGTTCGGATAAGCCTCGGCGAGGGTCTTGAGCACCAGTTTGCTGTCCGGGTGAATCAGGATCTTGCCGTCGGCACTGACGATGAACGCATGCCCGTGGCCGCCGAAATTCAGCGAGTTGATGATCGCGCTGACGCTGGTCAGGTCGATGTCCGCACCAGCGACGCCGAGCATCTGGCCTTGGCGCTGCACAGGCGTGGCAACGGTGATCACCAGTTTGCCCGAGGAAGCGGCGATGTACGGTTCGGTGACGATGGTCTGTTGCGCGCTGTTGGCGGCTTTGTACCAGCCACGGGCGCGTGGATCGTAGTCGGGCGCGCGGTTGCCGGCCGGCACCGAGAACATCACACCATCAGCACCGCCGAAATAGCTGAGCTGGAAATTGCCGGTGTAGGCGGGTAGGTCGATGATGCGTTTCAGGCTGGCCGGGGCATTGCCGTCGACGGCCACTTGCTGTGACAGCGATTGCAGCAACTGGATACGGCTTTCCAGCCAGGTCTGGATGTTGCTGGTGGTCAGGCTGCCGAGTTCCTGCATCGACGCTTCGGTGCTGGTGTTCAGGGCTTCGCGCTGTCGATAGTCGTTGAACAGGATGAAACAGGCGAACGCAACGGCCACCACGAGGGCGGCAGCCAGCAGGATCTTGTGGCTGAATTTCATGTTTCTGGTCATCGAATGAGCTACCGCGAAGGGGCTGGTCAAGAAAGGGCGGCAATTTGCCACACTTCGGGGGCTTTGCGCTGCTCTTATTTCGACCGCGACGCGCCAAAGATTAGGCGTATTGTGCGAAAGGCGACGAAATGCTCAATAGCCTTACAAAGCGTCTGATTTATCGGCAAAAGCCAGACGGGCGGCCTAATAAATAGCCGTATCGCCAGGGAACCAGATGAGGGTTTTCTCTTCTAAGCTTCTGGTTGGCACCATGCCATCCCCCCCTCGTTCCAGGAGTTTCACCATGTCGCTGCGATCTCTCGCCCTTCTGTCGTTTTGCGTGTTGTTGGCCGCATGCAGCAAGGTCAATCAGGAAAACTACTCGAAGCTCTCGGCCGGTATGGCCAAGACCGAAGTCGAGACCCTGCTCGGCAAACCGACCGATTGCTCGGGCGCGCTCGGCATGTCCAGTTGCACCTGGGGCGATAAGAACAGCTTTATCAGCGTGCAGTACGCCGGTGACAAAGTGCTGATGTTTTCCGGCCAAGGCCTGAAGTAAACCGGGGCTTCGCGCCCACGGAGAAGAAAAATGAAGCGGTTATTGCTGATCCTTTTTGCCGGCCTGGTCTTGGCCGGCTGCGCCAGTTCCGGCGTCGACCCGTTGGCGCCGAAAACCGTCAACAGCGTCAATCTCAAGCGCTATCAGGGCACCTGGTACGAGCTGGCGCGTTTGCCGATGTACTTCCAACGCAATTGCGCGCAATCCGAAGCGCGCTACACCCTCAAGCCTGACGGCAACCTCGGCGTGTTCAACCGCTGCCTGACCGCCGATTGGCAATGGGAAGAGGTCAAGGGCACGGCTTATCCACAGGTGTCGGGCAAGACCGACAAGTTGTGGGTCGAATTCGATACCTGGTTTTCTCGTTTGATTCCAGGTGTGGCCAAAGGCGAGTACTGGGTGTTGTACGTCAGCGACGACTACAAGACCGCCATCGTCGGCGACCCGAGTCGCAAGTACATGTGGTTGCTGTCACGCACGCCGACGGTCAACGGTGTGGTGCGTGAAGAGTTGCTGAGCAAGGCGCGTCAGCAGGGCTATGACACCACGCGCCTGATCTGGCGTGCGTCGGATCGGCAGATGGCCAAAACCTCGAACTAAAGAACACTGCAAAACCAATGGGGGAGCTAGCCTGCTAGCGATAGCGGTGTATCAGTCAAAACGTTGTCGACTGATATGCCCTCATCGCTAGCAGGCTAGCGCCCACAATGGGTTCTGCGTGTTAGCCCAGGAGGTCGCGCAGGACCTGGGTGAACGCGCGCGCACTGTTCTCTTCCCCGGCATGCCGGCCATCACGCACCACCCACTGGCCGTTGACCAGCACATCGCGCACCTGACGATCGCCACCGGCAAACAGCCAGCGATTCAAAATCCCGTCACCGCTCGCCGTCGCCAGATACGGATCGTTGCCATCAAGGACAATCCAGTCCGCACGCTTGCCCACCTCCAGCGCACCAATCGGTTGCCCCAGCGCTTGCGCACCACCGTCCAGCGCCGCGTCATACAGCGTGCGCCCGACTATCGGCTGCTCCGCGCCATACAAACGGTTACGTCGCTGATCGCGCAGACGCTGGCCGTATTCCAGCCAACGCAACTCTTCCACGACACTGAGCGACACATGGCTGTCGGAACCGATACCCATGCGTCCGCCCTGCGCGAGGAAATCCACCGCCGGGAAAATCCCGTCACCCAGGTTCGCTTCGGTCGTCAGGCACAGGCCGGCGATGGCGCGACTCTTGGCCATCAACGTGACTTCTTCAGGATTGGCGTGAGTGGCGTGCACCAGGCACCAGCGCTGATCGACTTCGGTGTTTTCGTAAAGCCATTGCAGCGGACGGCGACCGCTCCAGCTCAGGCAGTCGTCGACTTCCTTCTGCTGTTCGGCAATGTGGATGTGAATCGGGCATTGCTTGTCGCTGGCCGCCAATACTTCGCTGATTTGCTGCGGCGTCACCGCGCGCAAGGAGTGGAAGCACAGGCCCAGTGATTGCGCCTTTTGCTGCGCCAGCATTGGCTGCAAGCGTGACTGCAGATTCAGGTAATTTTCGGTGCTGTTGATAAAGCGACGCTGGCCGTCATTCGGCGTTTGTCCGCCAAAACCGGAGTGGCTATACAGCACCGGCAGCAGGGTCAGGCCGATGCCGCTTTCGCTCGCCGCCTGACTGATGCGCAAGGCCAGCTCAGCCGGATCGGCATAAGGCTGACCATTGCTGTCGTGGTGCACGTAATGAAACTCTGCGACCGATGTGTAACCAGCCTTGAGCATTTCGATGTACAACTGACGGGCGATCACGCCGAGCTGATCGGGACTGATTTTTCCGACGAGCCGATACATCAGATCGCGCCAGGTCCAGAAACTGTCATTCGGATTGCCGGCCACTTCGGCCAGTCCCGCCATCGCTCGCTGGAAGGCGTGGGAGTGCAGATTGGGCATTCCCGGCAGCAACGGGCCGCTCAGCCGTTCGGCGCCATCTGCAGTGGAATCGGCCTGGATTTGGGTCAGCAGGCCCTCGGCGCTGACCTCAAGACGTACATTGTTGGCCCATCCGTTAGGCAGCAGCGCGCGTTCGGCAAAGAAGGCGGACATGGTTCAGCACCCCATCGTGTGTTATTTGTATATACATATACAGACGTTTGCCTGCTCGGTAAACTCCGGCAAGCTAGCCACTTTCATCCAATGAACAGGGATCAACCGTGCCGACTCCGCCTCCAGTCTCCCCGTTGGCCGCGAACATGGGCGACAGTCCGGCGCCCTTGTACGCCCGCGTCAAACAGATGATCACCCAGCAGATCGACAGCGGAAACTGGCCGCCGCACTACCGCGTGCCGTCCGAGAGCGAGCTGGTCAATCAACTCGGTTTCAGCCGCATGACCATCAACCGCGCATTGCGTGAGATGACCGCCGACGGTCTGTTGGTACGCATGCAAGGCGTCGGTACGTTCGTCGCCGAACCGAAGAGCCAGTCCGCGTTGTTCGAAGTGCATAACATTGCCGACGAAATCGCCTCCCGGGGCCATCGCCATACCTGCCAGGTCATTACCCTCGAAGAAGAGGCCGCCGGTTCCGAGCGCGCGCTGGCGCTGGACATGCGTGAAGGGCAGAAGGTGTTTCATTCGCTGATCGTGCATTACGAAAACGACATTGCGGTGCAAATCGAAGACCGTTTCGTCAACGCACTGGTCGCCCCGGAATACCTCAAGCAAGACTTCACCCTGCAAACGCCTTACGCCTATCTCAACCAGGTCGCGCCGCTGACTGAAGGTGAGCATGTGGTTGAAGCGATCCTTGCCGAGCCTTCCGAATGCAAGTTGCTGCAGATTGAAAAAGGCGAGCCCTGCCTGTTGATTCGTCGCCGCACCTGGTCAGGGCGTCAGCCGGTGACGGCGGCGCGATTGATTCACCCGGGTTCCCGTCATCGTCTCGAAGGGCGCTTTCACAAATGAATGGTTTAAAGGTTTTACGCGCCGAAGGCTACCCGCGCATGCCGTGGAAAAACGGCGGCGGCAGCACTGAGGAAATCACCCGCGACGCGGGCGCCGGTCTGGATGGTTTTGGCTGGCGCCTGTCGATTGCCGACATTGCCGAGTCGGGCGGTTTCTCGACATTCGCAGGCTATCAGCGAGTGATTACGGTGTTGCAGGGTGACGGCATGACCCTGTGCGTCGATGGCGACGACACTCGGCCGCTGTTACCGCTCGACCCGTTCGCCTTCAGCGGCGAAAGCCAGGTTTCATGCACGCTGCTGGGCGGCGTCATTCGCGACTTCAATCTGATCTACGCGCCGCAGCGTTACAGCGCGCGGTTGCAGTGGCTGGACGGCGAGCAGCGGTTCTTCAGTTCGGCGAAGACGCTGCTGGTGTTCAGTGTCAGTGAGCTGCTGCAAGTGCAGGCCGGTGACAGCGTTTCACAGTTGGGACGCCATGACTGTCTGCAACTGGACGGTAACGTTGGGTTGGTCGAAGTTTCAACCAATGCCGCTTGCTGCGTTATTGAGCTCACTTCGCGCTGACTGATCGTTCTCGCGCAGAGCGTGGGAACGATCCCGAATCTTGTTTCCATCCACGCACCAACTTGTTACCGAACGCCCCAGCGTGGCGCAAAGCCACGCTCCTTTAACAAAACCCTATCCGAACAAAATCCCCCTGCGAAAAATTTCATCCACGCCAGAACCCTCGATTCAGGCGCTCTCCAGCCCTGTCCGCATTTTTTCTTGAGCGCGTCTCCAACAAGTTGGCCGCTTGATTGCATATGCTTGTATGTACAAGTAAAGACGTATGCGTATGAGTCGGTCGAGACTCTCCGCAGCGTCCACTGATTCGCTTGTCGCGCATCGATGCGCGCAGGCTGCTTGCCCACTGCCAGGGTTGGTTTGAATTGATCGCTGAGGAGTCTCTTTCGTGACTGACAACAAAATGACTAAGTTTCGCGACGTCGAAATCCGTGCATCGCGCGGCAACAAGCTGACCGCCAAAAGCTGGCTGACCGAAGCGCCGCTGCGCATGCTGATGAACAACCTTGACCCGGAAGTCGCCGAGAACCCGAAAGAGCTGGTGGTTTACGGTGGCATCGGTCGCGCCGCGCGTAACTGGGAATGCTACGACAAGATCGTTGAAAGCCTGACCAACCTGAACGACGACGAGACCCTGCTGGTGCAATCTGGCAAGCCGGTCGGCGTGTTCAAGACCCACAGCAACGCACCGCGCGTACTGATCGCCAACTCCAATCTGGTGCCACACTGGGCAAGCTGGGAGCACTTCAACGAACTCGACGCCAAAGGCCTGGCCATGTACGGCCAGATGACCGCCGGCAGCTGGATCTACATCGGCAGCCAGGGCATCGTTCAAGGCACCTACGAAACCTTCGTCGAAGCCGGTCGCCAGCACTACGACGACAACCTTACCGGCAAGTGGGTCCTGACTGCCGGCCTCGGTGGCATGGGCGGCGCACAACCTTTGGCGGCAACCCTGGCTGGCGCGTGCTCGCTGAACATCGAATGCCAGCAAGTGAGCATCGATTTCCGCCTGAAAAGCCGCTATGTCGACGAGCAAGCCAAGGACCTCGACGACGCCCTGGCGCGCATCGACAAATACACCAAGGAAGGCAAAGCGATTTCCATCGCCCTGCTCGGTAACGCCGCAGAAATTCTGCCGGAACTGGTCAAGCGCGGCGTGCGCCCGGACATGGTCACCGACCAGACCAGCGCCCACGACCCGCTCAACGGTTACCTGCCAGCCGGCTGGACCTGGGACGAATACCGCGCCCGCGCCAAGACCGAACCGGCCGCTGTGATCAAAGCCGCCAAGCAGTCGATGGCCGTACACGTCAAAGCCATGCTGGAATTCCAGAAGCAAGGCATTCCGACCTTCGACTACGGCAACAACATCCGTCAGATGGCCCAAGAAGAGGGCGTCGAAAACGCGTTCGATTTCCCAGGCTTCGTACCGGCCTATATCCGTCCATTGTTCTGCCGTGGCATCGGCCCGTTCCGTTGGGCGGCACTGTCGGGCGATCCGCAAGACATCTACAAAACCGACGCCAAGGTCAAAGAGCTGATCCCGGACGACGCGCACCTGCACAACTGGCTGGACATGGCCCGCGAGCGCATCAGCTTCCAGGGTCTGCCGGCGCGTATCTGCTGGGTCGGTCTGGGCCTGCGCGCCAAGCTCGGTCTGGCGTTCAACGAAATGGTGCGCAGTGGTGAGCTGTCGGCGCCAATCGTGATCGGTCGCGATCACCTCGACTCCGGCTCGGTCGCCAGCCCGAACCGTGAAACCGAATCGATGCAGGACGGCTCCGACGCCGTGTCCGACTGGCCACTGCTCAACGCGTTGCTGAACACCGCGAGCGGCGCGACCTGGGTTTCCCTGCACCACGGCGGCGGCGTCGGCATGGGCTTCTCGCAGCACTCGGGCATGGTGATTGTCTGCGACGGTACGGACGAAGCGGCCGAGCGCATTGCGCGCGTCCTGCACAACGACCCGGCCACCGGCGTCATGCGCCACGCCGATGCCGGCTACCAGATCGCCATCGATTGCGCCAAGGAACAGGGCCTGAACCTGCCGATGATTACCGGCAAATAAAAGCCGATCTGTGGGAAATGCTTTTGGGTGGGAGTGGGCTTGCTCACGAATGCGTTGGATCAGGCAGCACATGCTTTCGAATGTGCTGACCCCTTCGCGAGCAAGCCCGCTCCCACCAAAAGCAGCCCACGCAAGGCGCTCAGTGAACCCGAATAACAATCCACAGAGGTTGAATCATGGCTGTCACCACCGATCGTGCAGGCAACAAACCGTTGATCGAGAGGCGTTCGATCGACTACATCCCGGAAGCGGAAAGACACGGTCGTCTGTTCAGCCAGTTCACCCTGTGGATGGGTGCCAATCTGCAGATCACCGCAATCGTCACTGGGGCCCTGGCCGTGGTGCTGGGGGGTGATGTGTTCTGGTCGTTGATCGGTCTGCTGATCGGTCAATTGCTGGGTGGTGGCGTGATGGCGCTGCACGCGGCGCAAGGTCCGAAACTGGGCTTGCCGCAAATGATCTCCAGCCGCGTGCAGTTCGGCGTTTACGGCGCGGCCATTCCGATAGTGCTGGTGTGCCTGATGTACCTGGGGTTCACCGCAACGGGCACGGTACTGTCCGGCCAGGCGCTGGGTCAGCTGTTTAATGTCAGCGACAGCGTCGGCATCCTGATTTTTGCCAGTGTCATCGTGTTGGTGACGGTGCTCGGCTATCGCGTGATTCATTGGATCGGTCGCGTTGCCAGCGTCATTGGCGTGATTGCCTTCGTGTTCCTGTTCTGGCGCCTGATGAGTCAGACCGACGTCGGCGCACTTCTGCAAATCCGTCATTTCAGCTGGAGCAGCTTCCTCCTCGCGGTGTCGCTCGCGGCCTCCTGGCAGATCGCGTTCGGCCCATACGTGGCTGACTATTCCCGTTACCTGCCAAGCAACACCTCGGCGGTAAAAACTTTCTTCGCTGCCGGTGCCGGCTCAGTGGTCGGTGCGCAAGTGGCGATGATTCTCGGCGTGTTCGCGGCGGCTTCGGCCAACGGTCAATTCGCCGGTCATGAAGTGGCCTATATCGTCGGTCTGGGCGGCACCGGTGCCACCGCTGCGTTGCTGTATTTCAGCATCGCGTTCGGCAAGGTGACCATCTCGACGCTGAACTCCTACGGCAGCTTCATGTGCATCGCCACCATCATCAGCGGCTTCAAAGGTCATCTGACCGTTACGCGCCTGCAGCGTCTGGTGTTCGTGCTGGTGATCGTCGGCGCAGCGACCCTCATCGCACTGCTCGGGCAGCACTCGTTCCTCGGTGCGTTCAAGTCGTTCATCCTGTTCCTGCTCGCCTTCTTCACCCCGTGGAGCGCGATCAACCTGGTGGATTACTACTGCATCACCCGTGAGCGTTATGACGTGCCAGCGCTGGCCGATCCGAACGGTCGCTACGGGCGCTGGAACCTGCTGGGGATCAGCGTTTATGTGTTCGGCGTGCTGGTGCAGTTGCCGTTCATCTCGACCAAGTTCTACACCGGTCCGCTGGTGGCCGCCCTCGGTGACGTGGATATTTCCTGGATCATCGGTCTGGTGCTGCCGGCTGCCGTTTACTACGTGTGCGCAAAAAAATGGCACAGCGCGGTACCCGATCAGCTGATTCTGCCGGTCGAGCAGAACAGCGTTGTACAACCTAAAACAAGCGGGGCCGGTCGCGCTGCGGCACAGGCCTGATTTGGACGTAGACAGGGCTGGATGCCTCTTGACTGCCGTAAGCCAATTCATGATTAGGAGCGTCACAACAATGAAATCGAACAAGACCCTGCTGACCACTTTGCTGTCCATGGGCCTGTTGGCCGGTGCCGGTGCCACCCAGGCCGCCGGCTGGTGCGAATCGGGCAAACCGGTGAAATTCGCCGGCCTGAACTGGGAAAGCGGCATGCTGCTGACCGACGTGCTGCAAGTGGTGCTGGAGAAAGGCTACGACTGCAAGACCGACAGCCTGCCGGGCAACTCCATCACCATGGAAAACGCCCTGAGCAGCAACGATATTCAAGTGTTCGCCGAAGAATGGGTCGGCCGCAGCGAGGTCTGGAACAAGGCGGAGAAGGCCGGCAAGGTTGTCGGTGTCGGCGCTCCGGTCGTCGGCGCGGTGGAAGGCTGGTACGTGCCGCGCTACGTGATCGAAGGCGACGCCAAGCGCAAGCTTGAACCGAAAGCCCCGGACCTGAAAAACATTGCTGATCTGGGCAAATACGCCGCCGTGTTCAAGGACGCCGAAGAGCCGTCCAAGGGCCGCTTCTACAACTGCCCGGCCGGCTGGACCTGCGAACTCGATAATAGCGAAATGCTGAAAAGCTACGGCCTGGAAAGCAGCTACACCAACTTCCGTCCGGGTACAGGTCCAGCACTGGATGCGGCAGTGTTATCGAGCTACAAGCGTGGCGAGCCGATCCTGTTCTACTACTGGTCGCCAACGCCGCTGATGGGCCAGATCGACGCGGTCAAACTGGAAGAAAAACCGGGCGTCGACAAGACCGTCAGCATCAAGGTCGGCCTGTCGAAAACCTTCCACGACGAAGCTCCGGAACTGGTCGCCGTGCTGGAAAAGGTCAACCTGCCGATCGACCTGCTGAACCAGAACCTGGGCCGCATGGCCAAGGAACGTATCGAGTCGCCAAAACTGGCGAAAATCTTCCTCAAGGAACATCCTGAAGTCTGGCACGCGTGGGTCAGTGCAGACGCAGCCAGGAAAATCGACGCGGCGCTGTAGGTCGATACCTCCCGGTCAACCGCGAGGCTGGCCGGGAGATATGCCGTCAACGCTTGATTGAGATGTCTGATTGAGAGCCGCTTATGTTTCCCGAAAGCTTTACCTTTTCCATCGCCGACTGGGTCAACGGTTGGGTCGATTCGCTGGTCACCAACTACGGTGATGTGTTCCGCCAAATCTCCGACACCCTGCTGTGGGCCATCGTCAACCTTGAAGGCCTGCTGCGTGCGGCGCCGTGGTGGTTGATGCTGGCCATCGTCGGTGTGGTCGCCTGGCACGCGACACGTAAAGTGGCAACCACGGCGGTCATCGTCGGTTTGCTGTTCCTCGTTGGCGCGGTCGGCCTGTGGGACAAACTCATGCAGACGCTGGCGCTGATGATGGTCGCGACGATCATTTCGGTGCTGATCGGCATTCCGTTGGGGATTCTCTCGGCGCGCAGCAATCGCCTGCGTTCGGTGCTGATGCCACTGCTCGACATCATGCAGACCATGCCAAGCTTCGTGTACCTGATCCCGGTGCTGATGCTGTTTGGTCTGGGCAAGGTGCCGGCGATTTTCGCCACCGTGATCTACGCCGCGCCGCCGCTGATTCGCCTGACCGATCTGGGCATCCGTCAGGTCGACGGCGAAGTGATGGAAGCGATCAACGCCTTCGGCGCCAACCGCTGGCAGCAACTGTTCGGCGTGCAACTGCCGCTGGCGCTGCCGAGCATCATGGCCGGGATCAACCAGACCACCATGATGGCCCTGTCGATGGTGGTAATCGCCTCGATGATCGGCGCCCGTGGCCTGGGGGAAGATGTGCTGGTGGGGATTCAGACCCTCAATGTCGGACGTGGCCTCGAAGCCGGTCTGGCGATCGTGATTCTCGCAGTGGTCATCGACCGCATTACTCAGGCGTATGGTCGGCCACGGCATGAGGTGAACAAATGAGCAACGCAACCGTGAGCAAGATCGAAGTCAAAAACGTCTTCAAGATTTTCGGCAACCGCGCCAAGGATGCCCTGGCCATGGTGGGTCAGGGCAAGACCAAGGATCAGGTGCTGAGCGAAACCGGTTGCGTGGTCGGGGTCAACGACCTGTCGCTGAGCATCGGCACCGGCGAGATTTTCGTGATCATGGGCCTCTCCGGCTCAGGCAAATCGACGCTGGTGCGCCACTTCAATCGGCTGATCGACCCGACCAGTGGCGCGATCCTCGTCGACGGCGTGGACATCCTGCAATACGACATGGACGCCCTGCGCGAATTTCGCCGGCACAAGATCAGCATGGTATTTCAGAGCTTCGGCCTGCTGCCGCACAAGACCGTGCTCGACAACGTCGCCTACGGCTTGAAAGTGCGCGGCGAGAGCAAGCAGATGTGCTCGGAACGCGCGCTGCACTGGATCAACACCGTAGGCCTGAAGGGCTACGAAAACAAATACCCGCACCAGCTCTCGGGCGGCATGCGCCAGCGTGTCGGCCTGGCCCGCGCCCTGGCGGCAGACACCGACATCATCCTCATGGACGAGGCGTTCAGTGCCCTCGATCCGCTGATCCGCGCCGAGATGCAGGACCAGTTGCTGGAACTGCAAAAGACTTTGCACAAGACCATCGTCTTCATCACCCACGACCTGGATGAGGCGGTGCGCATCGGCAACCGCATTGCAATTCTCAAGGATGGGCGATTGATTCAGGTCGGCACGCCGCGCGAGATTCTGCATTCGCCGGCGGATGAGTACGTAGACCGGTTCGTGCAGCGGCGGGCGGCGGTGGTTTAAGCAGTTTTGTGTTGGCTGGGCTGGCCTCATCGCGAGCAGGCTCGCTCCCACAGGAGACTGCATTCCAATGTGGGAGCGAGCCTGCTCGCGAAGGCGGCGTCACAGCTGCATCAATGTTCGGATGAGGTTAATGATGTCCCAGGCTGAAAAAATCGTTATCACAGGCCGCCCTCTGCGTTGGCAGGACGTGGTCGCCGTCGCTCGTCACGGCGCGCCACTTGAGCTGTCGAGCGACACCTGGGCGCGCATTGAAAACGCGCAAGGCATCGTCCAGCGCATCGTCGAAAGCGGCGAGCGTGCCTATGGCGTCAACACCGGTCTGGGCGGTTTGTCCAACGTCTCGCTGCAAGACGAACAGCTCAGCCAGCTCTCGCGCAACACCTTGCTCAGCCATGCCTGCGGCGTGGGCCCGGTACTCGCCGACGAGCAGACCCGCGCGATCATCTGCGCCGCCATTCACAACTACAGCCAAGGCAAATCCGGCATCCACCGGCGTGTTGTCGAAGCGCTGCTGGCGCTGCTCAATCGCGGTATCACCCCGCAAGTGCCGGCGCAAGGTTCGGTGGGTTACCTGACGCACATGGCGCACATTGGCATCGCGCTGCTCGGCGTCGGTAATGTCAGCTATCGCGGGCAGATTATTTGCGCACAACAGGCGTTGGCCGAGGAAGGTCTTGAGCCAGTGCAACTCGGCGCGAAAGACGGCTTGTGCCTGGTCAACGGCACGCCGTGCATGACCGGCCTGAGCTGTCTGGCAATTGCTGACGCAACACGGCTGGTGCAATGGGCCGACGTCATTGGCGCAATGAGTTTTGAAGCACAGCGCGGTCAGATCGATGCCTTCGACGCCGAGATCATCGCGCTGAAACCGCACCCCGGCATGCAGCAGGTGGGCGTCAATCTGCGCGCGATGCTCGACGGTAGCGAAGTGATCGCGTCGAGCAAAGGCATTCGCACCCAGGATGCGCTGAGCATCCGTTCGATCCCGCAAGTGCACGGCGCTGCACGCGATCAACTGGAACATGCGATCAAACAGGTCGAAGCCGAACTCAACGGCTGCACCGATAACCCGCTGTTGCTCGGCACGCCGGACAACTTCCGGGTGATGTCGCAGGCCAACCCGCATGGTCAATCGGTGGCGATGGCGGCGGACCTGCTGGCGATTGCCATGGCCGAAATCGGCTCGATTGCCGAGCGTCGCCTCGACCGTCTGGTGAACCCGCATGTCAGTGGCCTGCCAGCATTTCTGGTGGCCAATCCGGGGGTGAACTCCGGGATGATGATCGTGCAATACGTCGCCGCGTCGCTGTGTGCGGAAAACCGCCAATTGGCGCAACCGGCGGTGCTCGACAACTACATCACCTCGGGCTTGCAGGAAGACCATCTGAGCATGGGCACCAACGCCGCGCTGAAGCTGCATCGCGCCCTGGAAAACTGCACCCAGATCCTCGCCATCGAATATCTGCTGGCGGCGCAGGCCTTTGAATTCCTCAAGGAACAACGCTTCGGCGCGGGTACCGATGTCGCCTGGCGACTGCTGCGTGAAACAGTTCCGGCCTACGATCAGGATCGCTGGCTGGCCCCGGACATTGCCGCTGCCGCGAGCGTGTTGAAAAAACCGAATCTGCCGCACCACGTTCTACCGAATTTGCACTGACCAATACCCATACCAGCGTGCCAAGGCGCGGATCGTCCAAAAGACGAGAGGCGACGGATAACGGAATGCTCCGGAGCGACTGGTAGTTAATAACAAACTCTCAAAAGGAGCATTTTAATGACTGCGCTGAACCTGATTCCCGGCCAACTGACGCTGGCCCAACTGCGTGATGTCTACCAGCACCCGGTCAAGTTGAGCCTCGACGACAGTGCCTCGGCACAGATCGAAGCCAGCGTCGCCTGCGTCGAGCAGATCCTCGCCGAAAACCGCACCGCCTACGGCATCAATACCGGTTTCGGCCTGCTGGCCTCGACGCGTATCGCCAGCGAAGACCTGGAAAACCTCCAGCGTTCGCTGGTGCTGTCCCACGCCGCCGGCGTGGGACAGCCGATCAGCGATGAGCTGGTGCGGCTGATCATGGTGCTCAAGGTCAACAGCCTCAGCCGTGGGTTTTCCGGCATTCGCCGCGTGGTCATCGATGCGCTGATCGCGCTGATCAACGCCGAGGTTTATCCGCACATTCCGCTGAAAGGTTCGGTGGGCGCGTCGGGCGATCTGGCGCCGTTGGCGCACATGTCGCTGGTGCTGCTGGGCGAGGGCAAGGCGCGCCACAAGGGTGAGTGGATGGACGCCACCGAAGCGCTGAAAATCGCCGGTCTGACGCCGCTGACTTTAGCGGCTAAAGAAGGTCTGGCGCTGCTCAACGGCACTCAGGTTTCCACCGCGTTCGCGCTGCGTGGTTTGTTCGAAGGTGAAGATCTGTTTGCCGGTGCCCTCGCGCTCGGCGGTCTGACGGTTGAAGCGGTGTTGGGGTCGCGCTCGCCGTTCGACGCCCGCATCCACGCGGCGCGCGGCCAGAAAGGTCAGATCGACGCCGCCGCCGCTTATCGTGACCTGCTGGGTGAGCGCAGCGAAATCTGCGACTCGCACCAGAACTGCGAGAAAGTGCAGGACCCTTACTCGCTGCGCTGCCAGCCGCAAGTCATGGGCGCTTGCCTGACCCAGTTCCGTCAGGCCGCTGAAGTGCTGGCCGTCGAGGCTAACGCGGTGTCCGATAACCCGCTGGTCTTCGCCGCTGAAGGCGACGTGATTTCCGGCGGTAATTTCCACGCCGAACCGGTGGCCATGGCTGCTGACAACATGGCGCTCGCCATCGCCGAAATCGGCTCGCTGAGCGAACGTCGCATCTCGCTGATGATGGACAAGCACATGTCGCAACTGCCGCCGTTCCTCGTCGCCAATGGCGGGGTGAACTCCGGCTTCATGATCGCTCAGGTGACGGCTGCGGCACTTGCCAGTGAAAACAAGGCGCTGTCCCATCCGCATTCGGTGGACAGTCTGCCGACTTCGGCCAACCAGGAAGACCACGTGTCGATGGCCCCGGCGGCTGGCAAGCGTCTGTGGGAAATGGCCGAAAACACCCGCGGGATTCTCGCTGTGGAATGGCTGGCAGCGGTGCAGGGGCTGGATCTGCGCAACGGTCTGAAGACCTCGGCGAAACTGGAGCAGGCGCGGGCGATTCTGCGCAAGGAAGTGCCGTTCTATGAGAAGGACCGCTTCTTTGCGCCGGACATCAATGCGGCGACCGAGCTGTTGGCTTCGCGATGCCTGACCGGGCTGGTTCCGGCCAGTCTTTTGCCTAGCCTGTAAGGGCCTCTTCGCGAGCAAGCCCGCTCCCACCTGTTGAACGCAACCTCCTGTGGGAGCGGGCTTGCTCGCGAATCGATTTTGAACAAGACGAGGACTTGGGATGAAAACCCTCTGGCAACACTGCCACGTCGCAACCATGGCGCAAGGCGTCTACTCGATCATCGAGGATGCGGCCATCGTGACGTCCGGTGCGCACATCGACTGGATCGGCCCGCGCAATCAGTTACCGTCCGGCGAGTACCCGGCGGTCAATGACCTGCAAGGCGCGTGGGTCACCCCCGGCCTGATCGACTGCCACACCCACACGGTGTTCGGCGGCAACCGCAGCGGCGAGTTCGAAAAACGCCTGCAAGGCGTCAGCTATGCGCAGATCGCAGCCGCCGGCGGCGGCATCGCCAGCACCGTGCGCGCGACGCGCGAAGCCACTGAAGACGAGCTGTTCGCCAGCGCGGCCAAACGCTTGAAAAGCCTGATGCGTGACGGCGTGACCACGGTCGAAATGAAGTCCGGTTACGGTCTCGATCTGGCTAACGAGCGCAAGATCCTCCGTGTCATCCGGCGCCTGCAGAAAGAACTGCCGATCAGCGTACGCAGCACCTGCCTCGCCGCTCACGCGTTGCCGCCGGAATACAAGGATCGCGCTGACGATTACATCGATCTGATCTGCACAGAGATGCTCCCCGCGCTGGCTGCCGAAGGGCTGGTCGACGCCGTAGATGCTTTCTGCGAGTACCTGGCATTCTCGCCGGAGCAGGTCGAACGCGTGTTCATCGCCGCGCAAAAACTCGGCCTGCCAGTGAAGTTGCACGCCGAACAACTGTCGTCGCTGCATGGCTCCAGTCTCGCCGCTCGCTACAAGGCGCTGTCCGCCGATCATCTGGAATTCATGGACGAGGCCGATGCCATCGCCATGGCCGAAGCGGACACCGTCGCGGTGCTGCTGCCAGGTGCGTTTTACTTCCTGCGTGAGACCCAGTTGCCGCCGATGGACGCCCTGCGCAAGCACAAGGTGAAGATTGCCATCGCCAGCGACCTCAACCCCGGCACCTCGCCGGCGCTGTCGTTGCGTTTGATGTTGAACATGGCCTGCACCTGTTTCCGCATGACCCCGGAAGAAGCCCTGGCCGGGGCGACCATTCACGCTGCGCAAGCGCTGGGCCTGGCCGATTCCCATGGTTCGCTGGAGGTCGGCAAGGTCGCGGATTTCGTTGCCTGGCACATTGATCGTCCGGCGGATCTGGCTTATTGGCTCGGTGGTGATCTGGACAAACGCGTCGTGCGTCACGGCGTCGAATCAAGTCTGTAGGAGTGCGATTGTGGATAGGGTTCTGAACTTCAAACAAGGTCGCGTGCCGCTGCTGATCAGCATGCCGCACGCCGGTGTGCGCCTGACACCTGCGGTGGAAGCCGGGTTGATCGCCGACGCGAAAAGTCTGCCGGACACCGACTGGCACATTCCTCAGCTGTACGACTTCGCCGAAGAACTGGGCGCCAGTACCCTGGCTGCCGAGTATTCGCGTTTTGTTATCGACCTGAATCGTCCGTCTGACGACAAACCGCTGTACGCCGGCGCTACCACGGGGCTGTACCCGGCGACGCTGTTTGATGGCATTCCGTTGTTCCGCGAAGGGCACGAGCCGTCGAAAGAAGAACGCGCGACGTATCTTGAGCAAATCTGGACGCCGTACCACCGCACGCTTCAAGAAGAGCTGGCACGACTGAAAGCCGAGTTCGGTTACGCGCTGCTGTTCGATGCGCACTCGATCCGCTCGATCATCCCGCACCTGTTCGACGGCAAACTGCCGGACTTCAACCTCGGCACCTTCAACGGCGCCAGTTGTGATCCTCAATTGGCCACGCACCTGGAAGCCATCTGCGCGCGTCATGGCGAGTACAGCCATGTGCTCAACGGTCGCTTCAAGGGCGGCCACATCACCCGCCATTACGGCAACCCGGCGGGGAACATCCACGCCGTGCAACTGGAGTTGTGCCAGAGCACCTACATGGAAGAGTTCGAACCGTTCCGCTATCGCGCCGATCTGGCCGAGCCGACGCAGGTGGTGCTCAAAGAGTTGCTGCAAGGCTATCTGGCCTGGGCAAAGGCTTACTACACCGCATAACCCCTGTGGGAGCGAGCCTGCTCGCGAAGGCGTCAGGTCAGCCAACACCTGCGTTAAATGACAGAGCGCTTTCGCGAACAGACTCGCTCCCACAGCGGGTATGTGTTTTTGCAGGTCATGCGTGCTGGCCGCGTCGCCGCTGTGCAAATCCCGCTCGCCACAGTCCATTTTTCTCGGCTACCGGAAACCAGCGATGGGGAGACCAACGGCAAATTGCCGGGCGTCGACCGCGCACTTTCAGCGGTGCCAGTTGCGAATATGGCGGAGTCGACGCGGGCGCTTGAGACATTTGCGGCAGTGTTTGTTGGCTCGGGGCCGCTCTCCTGGGAAAAGAGATCGACCGTCAGGAGCTCGAATACACTTCGGCTTCAAGGTGATGAATAGTGAATGAACCTTTGATTTTGAACGTGTGATTACCAGGTGTACCAGCGTTGAAGTCGAACGTCCCGATGGCAGACTCACCGTTTTGCACAATTGAGTAGTTGATTTCTCCACCCTCCTGGCCAGGAAGTTCCCAGGCGGCATCGACGTTGTCGTCAGCATCATCCGGACTGTCGGTCAGTATGTAATAGCTGGCACTGTTTGCACGGACCTCCGGCAATACCAATGGCGGGTGAAGTGTGGTGGGACCGCGCGCGGGGCTCTTTTCGAGGTAGAACTGAATTGTGTTGATCTGCTTTGACCCGGTATCGCTATTAACTGTGTCCTCGAAGCCTTTGATAACCAGGTATCGGGCGCCTCCACGGGTAATGATGTCGTGCATTCTGACGCGGTTGGCGTGAAAGGTTTTCTCGCCATCTGGGCATTGAATAGTGGCCTCGAAGGTGCCAGTCGAATTATTTTCTGCAGCCATGATTGCGCTCCTTGGAGTGAGTTATTCGGCCTTGCGGTCAGCCGTCATGGTTTAAATCACCGCAGGCTTATTGAATGTCAGTGCCGTAGAGAGGGCTACTGTCATAATTGACAGGTCTTTATTCTTTTTCGCGATTGTTGCGCACATTTGTTCGAGCACTTTCAGCGGTTGTGCTGTTTGGGGGCGAAAGGCAGCGCAACGCTTGGAAGCCGACAGAGAGTCTTGCGCAAGCACAACGATAAAGGGTGCTGACTCATGGCTGACAAATTGCGGCAGCGGACAGGCATGCTCATTGACGTAAATCGGGTTTATGATGCCCAACGGCAGAATAATAGAAGTCCCCCCAGGGATGACCTCGACCCCTTACGGAGCGCGCAATGCAGACTTTGTTTCCGCAGATCAAACCTCACGCCCGGCACGATCTGGCTGTCGATGACACCCATACGCTGTATGTCGACGAAAGCGGTTCACCGGAGGGTTTGCCGGTTGTGTTCATCCATGGCGGCCCCGGGGCCGGTTGCGACGCGCAGAGCCGTCGATATTTCGATCCGAACCTGTATCGCATTGTCACCTTCGACCAGCGCGGTTGCGGACGCTCCACCCCGCACGCCAGCCTGGAAAACAACACTACCTGGGATCTGGTCGCCGACCTCGAGCGCATCCGCAAGCACCTGGGCATTGAAAAATGGGTGCTGTTTGGTGGTTCGTGGGGGTCGACCCTGGCTCTGGCCTACGCACAGACTCACCCCGAACGCGTTCACGGTCTGATCCTGCGCGGGATCTTTCTCTGCCGTGCGCAGGAAATCGAATGGTTCTACCAGGCTGGCGCCAGCCGCCTGTTCCCCGACTACTGGCAGGACTACATCGCACCGATCCCGCTGGACGAGCGCGACGACCTGCTCAGCGCTTTCCACAAGCGCCTGACCGGCAACGATCAGATCGCCCAGATGCACGCGGCCAAGGCCTGGTCGACCTGGGAAGGGCGCACCGCGACCCTGCGACCGAACCCGCTGGTGGTCGACCGTTTCTCCGAACCGCAGCGCGCACTGTCGATCGCGCGAATCGAATGCCATTACTTCACCAACAATGCCTTCCTTGAACCGAACCAGCTGATTCGCGACATGGGCAAGATTGCCCATCTGCCGGGGGTGATCATCCACGGGCGCTACGACGTGATCTGCCCGCTCGACAATGCCTGGGAATTGCATCAAGCCTGGCCGAACAGCGAACTGCAGGTCATTCGCGACGCAGGCCACGCGGCGTCCGAACCGGGCATCACCGATGCACTGGTGCGCGCCGCAGGCAACATGGCCCGGCGCCTGCTCGACCTGCCGCCCGAAGAAGCATGAAGGGGCTTTTACAGCGCGTAAGGAATGCGCGGGTTGAAGTCGCGGGTGACGTCGTCGGCGCGGTGGATCAGGGTTTGCTCGTGCTGGTAGCGGTCGAACCCGACGACACGCGCGCCAGCGCCGACAAACTTCTGCATAAGCTGCTTAACTATCGGGTATTCAGTGACTCCGAGGGCAAGATGAATTTGTCCTTGGCGGATGTGGCTGGCGGGTTGCTGCTGGTCTCTCAATTCACCCTGGCTGCCGACACCAAAAGCGGGCTGCGACCGAGTTTCTCGTCAGCGGCTCCTCCGGCGCTTGGAGAGGAATTGTTTGACTATCTATTAAACAAAGCGAAACAGATGCATGGCACTGTGGCATCAGGTAGATTCGGCGCGGATATGCAGGTGCACCTGGTCAACGATGGCCCGGTAACCTTCCTGTTACAGACGTGAAAGCGCTTGAAACATCTTTTAAAGGGCTTTTCGACTGAAAACAGGGGTTTTTCGCGATAAATACTTTGTTACCCCTGATGCGTTGTCACGCGGGCTACTAGATAATCGCGCGCTATGGGGATCAGCGTTCGTTGGTCCATTTTGACTTAGGTAGAGACTTGTCTGGATCCGATTGGGGAATCATTTTGCCCCAGTGGAGTCGGAACAATGCTCGCCAACCTGGCATATAGATAGCTGGCCGTTGGTTTTTTGATCTGTTTTCGGCGAGGGTTGCTCGTGATTGTTAGTCCCTGTAATGCAGCAAAATTGTCTGCCAAACGCATGCGAAGTGCCTTGGTAGCGGGTTCGGCGCTCCTGTGCCTGCTCAGCGCCGGCCAGCTTTGGGCGTTCAATCTTGACGATGTATCGGCGAAGGCTAAGGAACTGGCCGGGCAGAAATTCGAAGCCCCGCGCAGCAACCTGCCGAACGAATTCCGTGACATGAAATTCGCGGATTATCAGAAAATTCGCTTCCTCACCGAAAAGGCTGAGTGGGCCGATCAGAAGACCCCGTTCAAACTGTCTTTCTATCACCAGGGTATGCACTTCGATACACCGGTGAAAATCAACGAAATCACGGCGAGCACCGTCGAAGAGATCAAATATGATCCGACCCGCTTCGATTTCGGCGACCTGAAATTCGATCCGAAAGCCACAGAGCAACTGGGGTACGCGGGTTTCCGTGTGCTGTACCCGATCAACAAGGCCGACAAGCAAGACGAAATCATGACCATGCTCGGCGCGAGTTATTTCCGCGTTGTCGGCAAGGGCCACACCTACGGCCTCTCGGCCCGTGGTCTGGCGATTGATACCGCGCTGCCGTCGGGTGAAGAATTCCCGCGTTTCCGCGAATTCTGGATTCAGCAGCCGAAGCCGGGCGACAAGCACCTGGTGATCTTCGCGCTGCTGGATTCGCCACGCGCTACAGGTGCCTACCGTCTGATCCTGCGTCCGGGCAGCGACACCATTGTCGACGTCAAAGCGCAGATGTTCCTGCGTGACAAGGTCGGCAAACTGGGCATCGCACCGCTGACCAGCATGTTCCTGTTCGGCGCCAACCAGCCGTCGAAAGTCCTCAACTACCGTCGTGAACTGCACGACTCCAGCGGTCTGTCGATCCATGCCGGCAACGGCGAGTGGATCTGGCGTCCGCTGAACAACCCGAAACACCTGGCCGTGAGCAACTTCAGCGTCGAGAACCCGCGTGGTTTCGGTCTGCTGCAACGTGGTCGCGACTTCAGCCACTACGAAGACCTCGACGACCGCTACGACAAGCGCCCAAGCGCCTGGATCGAGCCGAAGGGCGAGTGGGGCAAAGGCACAGTTGATCTGGTAGAAATTCCGACTGCCGACGAAACCAACGACAACATCGTTGCGTTCTGGAGCCCGGAAAAAATGCCGGAGCCAGGCCAGCCGCTGGACTTCGCGTACCGCATGCACTGGACCATAGACGAAGCGGCGCTTCACGCGCCGGACAGCGCCTGGGTCGAGCAGACGCTACGTTCGACCGGTGACGTCAAGCAATCGAACCTGATTCGTCAGCCGGATGGCAGCGTGGCCTACCTGGTCGACTTCCAGGGCCCATCGCTCGCCGCTCTGGCGCCGGATGCCGACGTTCGCAGTCAGGTCAGTATTGGCGACAACGCTGAACTGGTTGAAAACAACGTGCGCTATAACCCGGAAACCAAAGGCTGGCGCTTGACCCTGCGGATGAAAATCAAGGACCCGAGCAAGTCGACCGAGTTGCGTGCCGCCCTGGTGCAGCCAATCGTCACGGCTGATCTGGCCAAGTCTGCGGTGCCGGCGTCCAATTCGTCCGTCGCCAAGGCCGACAAGGTTGCCGCCAGGCAACAAGAGAAAGCCGACAAGGAAGCCAAGGCAGCCGAGGCCAAACAGGCCGACGTCAAGCCAGCCGCAGATGCCAAGGACAAGGCCAACAAAGACGCCAAGCAGCCAGCTGCTGCCGAGGCGGCCCCAGCCACACCGGAATCGGCACCGACTGAAGAAGTCCTGACCGAGACCTGGAGCTATCAGTTGCCTGCCGATGAGTAACTCTCAAGTACAGCCAGAGACTCTGTCCGAGTATCTGGCGCATCTGCCGATGACCGACGAGCAGCGCGCGGAACTCGCGGGCTGCCAGTCGTTCAGCGAGTTGCATGAACGCCTGTCGTCCTCGACATTCGACGCCCCTGCCGAGGCCGCCCAGGCTTCGGTGGGCAAGCGCCTGACGCTGAGCACTGCCGAAGAACTCGAAGACGCGGAAATGCTGGTGCTCGACGCCAGCGGTCGCGTCAGCATGAAGGCAACGCCACCGATCCGTCGGACCAAAGTCGTACCGGAGCCGTGGCGCACCAATATTCTGGTGCGTGGCTGGCGCCGTCTGACCGGTCGCACCAACCCGCCGCAGCCGCCGAAAGACGAGAACGTCCTGCCGGCGGCGCGCTGGCGTACCGTCGGGTCGATCCGCCGCTACATTCTGTTGCTGCTGATGCTCGGCCAGACCATCGTCGCCGGCTGGTACATGAAAGGCATCATGCCGTACCAGGGCTGGTCGTTCGTCGATCTCGAAGAAGTCCTGCACCAGCCGCTGCTGCAAACCGCCACGCAAGTGCTGCCGTATGCGCTGCAAACCAGCATCCTGATTCTGTTCGGGATTCTGTTCTGCTGGGTGTCGGCCGGTTTCTGGACCGCACTGATGGGCTTCCTTGAGTTGCTCACCGGTCACGACAAGTACCGTATCTCCGGAAAAAGCGCCGGTAACGAGCCGATTCCGAAAGATGCGCGCACCGCACTGGTAATGCCGATCTGCAACGAAGACGTGCCGCGTGTTTTCGCTGGTCTGCGGGCGACGTTCGAGTCGGTCGCGGCCACCGGTGATCTGGATCGCTTCGACTTCTTCGTCCTCAGCGACAGTAACGACACCGACATCTGCGTCGCCGAGCAGCAGGCCTGGCTGGACGTCTGCCGCGAAGCCAAAGGCTTCGGCAAAATCTTCTACCGTCGCCGTCGCCGTCGTGTAAAACGCAAGAGCGGCAACCTCGACGACTTCTGCCGTCGTTGGGGCGGTGATTACAAGTACATGGTCGTGCTTGACGCCGACTCGGTGATGAGCGGTGAATGCCTGACCAGTCTGGTGCGCTTGATGGAAGCCACGCCGGACGCCGGGATCATCCAGACCGCGCCGCGTGCGTCGGGCATGGACACCCTGTATGCGCGCATGCAGCAGTTCGCCACCCGCGTCTACGGCCCGCTGTTTACCGCCGGTCTGCACTTCTGGCAGCTGGGTGAATCCCACTACTGGGGTCACAACGCGATCATCCGCATGAAGCCGTTCATCGACCACTGCGCCCTGGCGCCGTTGCCGGGCAAAGGTGCATTCTCCGGTGCGATCCTGTCCCACGACTTCGTTGAAGCTGCGCTGATGCGCCGTGCCGGTTGGGGCGTGTGGATCGCCTACGACCTGCCGGGCAGCTACGAAGAACTGCCGCCAAACCTGCTCGACGAACTCAAGCGTGACCGTCGCTGGTGCCACGGTAACCTGATGAACTTCCGTCTGTTTCTGGTCAAAGGCATGCACCCGGTGCACCGCGCGGTGTTCCTGACGGGCGTGATGTCGTACCTGTCGGCGCCGTTGTGGTTCTTCTTCCTGGTGTTGTCGACCGCGCTGCTGGCGGTGAACACGCTGATGGAGCCGCAGTATTTCCTTGAGCCGCGTCAGCTCTATCCGCTGTGGCCACAATGGCATCCGGACAAGGCAATCGCGCTGTTCTCGACGACCATCGTGTTGCTGTTCCTGCCGAAACTGTTGAGCATCATCCTGATCTGGGCCAAGGGCGCGAAAGAGTTCGGCGGCAAGTTCAAGGTGACCCTGTCGATGCTGCTGGAGATGCTGTTCTCCATGCTGCTGGCGCCGGTGCGGATGATTTTCCACACCCGTTTCGTCCTCGCCGCGTTCCTCGGCTGGGCCGCGACCTGGAACTCGCCGCAACGTGATGACGACTCGACACCATGGAGCGAAGCGGTCAAACGCCACGGCCCGCAAACCCTGCTGGGCTTCTGCTGGGCGCTGCTGGTGATCTGGCTGAACCCGAGCTTCCTCTGGTGGCTGGTGCCAATTGTCGGTTCGCTGATGTTGTCGATTCCGGTGTCGGTGATTTCCAGCCGCGTCGGTCTGGGCCTGAAGTCCCGTGACGAGAGCCTGTTCCTCATTCCCGAGGAATACAATCCGCCACAGGCCTTGCTGGCGACCGATCAGTACACCCACGAAAATCGTTACCACGCCCTGAACGACGGCTTCGTCCGCGCGGTGGTCGATCCACAGCAAAACGCTTTGGCGTGCTCGCTGGCGACCTCACGCCATGGTCAGGCCGAGCCGATCGAGTGGCTGCGTCAGGAGCGTGTGCGTCACGCGATCAAGGTTGGCCCGGCCGGGCTGAACAACCATGATCGCCTGCAACTGCTGAGTGACCCGGTCGCCTTGGCCCGTCTGCATGAGCAGGTCTGGGCCGAAGGTCATGCCGAGTGGCTGGATGCATGGAGGGCTTCGGTTAAAGCCGATCCCCATGCGCCACTGTTGCCGCTGCGACCGGTAAGCCTGCAGGCGCAACCGGCCTGATAAAGAAACCCCGCTAGCCAGCGGGGTTTTTTTATGGCGCTGAAAAGCCCCTCACCCTAACCCTCTCCCAGAGGAAGAGGGGACCGACCGGGTTGGATGTTCGAGTTACACCGACCTGAGATATCGAGTCGAACTCAAGTTTTGAATATTCCCCGATCTGCTCCCTTTCCCCCTCGCCCCCTTGGGGGAGAGGGTTGGGGTGAGGGGGTAGCTCTTGATTGTCAAACAAATCGCCCATTAAACCTTGTGCAAAAAAACGAGTGCGTTAGCATCCGTCCCCGAATTGGCGCACCCGGGCTTTTTGCTCGCCTCTGTTGGTTTGCGCGCCGCACACGCAATGGTTTTGGGGACTTGAAGATGAAGAAGTATCTGTCGATGCTGCTGGTCGGCGTCACGGCACTGGTTGCAGTCAATGCGGCGCAGGCTGGCGCAATTGATGACGCGGTCAAGCGCGGCACGCTGAAAGTCGGCATGGACCCGACCTACATGCCGTTCGAAATGACCAACAAACGCGGCGAGATCATCGGCTTTGAAGTCGACCTCCTCAAAGCCATGACCAAGGCCATGGGCGTCAAGCTGGAACTGGTTTCCACCGGTTACGACGGCATCATCCCGGCGCTGATGACCGACAAATTCGACATGATCGGCAGCGGCATGACCCTGACCCAGGAGCGCAATCTGCGCCTGAACTTCAGCGAACCGTTCATCGTTGTCGGCCAGACCCTGCTGATCCGCAAGGAACTGGAAGGCACCATCAAGTCTTACAAAGACCTGAACACCGCCGACTACCGCATCACCTCCAAGCTCGGCACCACCGGCGAAATGGTCGCCAGGAAGCTGATCTCCAAAGCCACGTACCACGGCTACGACAACGAGCAGGAAGCCGTGCTCGACGTGGTCAACGGCAAGGCTGACGCCTTCATCTACGATGCGCCGTACAACGTTGTCGCGTTGAACAAGGTCGGCGCCGGCAAACTGCTGTTCCTCGACAAGCCGTTCACCTTCGAGCCACTGGCCTTCGGTCTGAAGAAAGGCGATTACGACAGCCTCAACTTCATCAACAACTTCCTGCACCAGATCCGTGAAGACGGCACCTACGATCGCATCCATGACAAGTGGTTCAAGAGCACCGAGTGGCTCAAGGACATGGAATAACGCCGGTCTGCCAGACCGCGTTGCCCCATTCGCGAGCAAGCTCGCTCCCACAGTGATTATGTGAACACCACAAATCCACTGTGGGAGCGAGCTTGCTCGCGAAGAGGCCCTCCAGAGCAACACAAAATCCGGAACCTGCAATGAAACAGAAAAAAGCCCAATGGCCCTGGCACGTCCTCACCGTGCTGGTGCTGGTCGGCCTGGCGGGCGCGTTGTATTACGCGACGTCGCTGATGTCCTACGAATGGCGCTGGAACCGTGTGCCGCAGTACTTCGCCTATCAGGCCGAAGAAACACAACGCGCCACCGACATTTCCACCGTCACCGAACTGGTACGCGAGGGCAGCAGCGCGCGAGTCACTTTGCGCAATGACGCCGGTGACGAGCAGCATCTGACGGTCGACGAGAACAGCCTGCAGTTCGCCCAGGGCGACGATGTGGCTGAAGGCGACGTCGTGGGTGTAACCCGGCATTGGGCGGCAGGACCGCTGTTGTGGGGGCTGTGGACAACGCTTTGGCTGTCGGTGGTGTCCGGCGTACTCGGTCTGTTGATCGGTCTGGTCACAGGGCTGTGCCGTCTGTCGAACAACCCGACCCTGCGCGACCTCTCGACGATCTACGTCGAACTGGTGCGTGGTACGCCGCTGCTGGTGCAGATCTTCATTTTCTACTTCTTCATCGGCACGGTGATGAACCTGTCCCGCGAGTTCGCCGGGATCGCCGCGCTGTCGCTGTTCACTGGCGCTTACGTGGCCGAGATCATCCGCTCCGGCGTGCAGTCGATTGCCCGTGGTCAGAACGAAGCGGCGCGTTCGCTCGGCTTGAGCGCTGGCCAGTCGATGCGTCACGTGGTGCTGCCGCAAGCGTTCAAACGCGTGCTGCCGCCACTGGCCGGGCAGTTCATCAGTCTGGTCAAGGACACCTCTCTGGTGTCAGTGATTGCGATTACCGAGCTGTTGAAAAGCGGCCGTGAAGTCATCACCACGTCGTTCTCGCCGTTCGAAATCCTGTTCTGCGTCGCCGGCCTGTACCTGTTGATCAACCTGCCGCTGTCGAAAGTCGCCAGCCGGCTTGAGCGGAGGCTCGCGCAAAGTGATTGAAGTCCGCGATCTGGTAAAAGTCTTCGACACCCGTGGGCAAGTGGTGCGCGCGGTGGATAACGTCAGCACCCAAGTCGCCAAGGGTGAAGTGCTGGTGGTGATCGGCCCGTCGGGTTCCGGCAAGTCGACGTTCCTGCGCTGCCTCAATGGCCTGGAAGAGTTCGATTCCGGCTCGGTGAGCATCGACGGTCTGCAACTGGCCGACCCGAAAACCGACGTCAACGCCTACCGCCGCGAAGTCGGCATGGTCTTCCAGCATTTCAACCTGTTCCCGCACATGACCGTGCTGGAAAACCTCTGTCTGGCGCAGAAAGTCGTGCGCAAGCGCGGCAAGAAAGAGCGCGAAGCCAAGGCGATGGAGTTGCTGAAAAAGGTCGGGATTGCGCAGAAGGCCAACGAGTTTCCGTCACGCTTGTCCGGCGGTCAGCAACAGCGGGTGGCAATTGCCCGGGCATTGGCGATGGAACCGAAGGTGATGCTATTTGACGAGCCGACCTCGGCCCTCGACCCGGAAATGGTCGGCGAAGTGCTGGACGTGATGAAGAACCTGGCGGTGGAAGGCATGACCATGGTTTGCGTCACCCACGAAATGGGTTTCGCCCGGGAAGTGGCGGATCGGGTGTTGTTCTTCGATCACGGCAAATTGCTGGAAGATGCGGCGCCAGCGGAGTTCTTTGATGCGCCGAAAGATCCGCGTGCCCAGGCCTTCTTGCGTCAGGTTCTTTAATTTCAGCGTCTGATCTACCGCTTTCGCGAGCAAGCCCGCTCCCACAATTGACCGAGTTGTCCAAGCGGACGAGGTTCAATGTGGGAGCGGGCTTGCTCGCGAAGGCATCACCTCGATTCCGAATGAACCGGGGTTTGCGGCTCACCTCAAACCTTGAAGCGCCCCACCAGCATCTGCAAATGCGTCCCCAGGCGCGCCAGTTCAACGCTGGACGCTGCCGTCTCTTCACTCGCTGCCGACGTCTGGTCCGACACATCCCGCACATTCAGCACGCTACGGTTGATCTCTTCAGCCACCGCGCTCTGCTGTTCGGCAGCCGCGGCGATCTGCTGGTTCATCGCCTGAATCGCCGACACGGTGCGGGTGATGCTTTCCAGCGAGCCGCCGGCACGACGGGTCAGCTCTACGCTGCTGTCGGTCAGGGTGCGGCTGTTGTCCATGATCGTCGAGACTTGCTGGGTGCCGTTTTGCAGGCCGACGATCAGTTCTTCGATCTCTTCGGTGGACTTCTGCGTGCGCTGTGCAAGGCTGCGTACTTCATCGGCAACCACCGCGAAACCACGTCCGGCTTCCCCGGCACGCGCAGCTTCGATAGCGGCGTTGAGCGCCAGCAGGTTGGTTTGCTGGGCGACGGATTTGATCACGTCGAGCACGCTGCCGATCTTGTCGCTTTCGCGCTTGAGTTCGCCCATGGCTTCGGTGGAGTGACCGACTTCAACGGCCAGACGCTCGATCTGTGCAATCGCTTCGCCCACCACTTTGTCGCCTTCTCGAGCCTGTTGGTCGGCGGCGACGGCCGCTTCCGAGGCTTCCTCGGCGTTACGCGCGACTTCCTGCACGGTAGCGGCCATTTCGTTCATGGCGGTGGCCACTTGATCGGTCTCGATCTTCTGATTGTTGACGCCGGCGCTGGTCTGCTCGGTAACGGCTGACAGTTCTTCGGCAGCGCTGGCGATCTGGGTGACGCCATCGCTGATCCCGCCCACCAGTTCGCGCAGGCCTTGGGTCATGCTCTGCATCGAGCGCTGCAGTTGGCCGAGTTCGTCACGGCGCAGGGAGACCAGGTTGTGGGTCAGGTCGCCCGCCGCCACGCGTTCGGCGACTTTCAGGGTTTGGGTCAGTGGAATGATGATTTGCCGAGTGATCGCCCAGGCGGCAATCAAGCCGAAGGCCAATGCCAGCACCGTGGCAATCAGCAGCATGTTTTTGGCGTGTGCGGCGTCAGTGTCCCGAACCACAGTCTGGGATTCAGTGAGCTTCTTGCTGACGGCGATCAGAATGTCGCCCTGCGCCGCCATGCTGGCCAGCGCTGCGGCGTTCTTCACCTGTGAATCACGGAACTGGCTGACCGCGGCGCGGTAAGCCTTGAGCGAGTCGGTGGCTTGTTGCAGGTTGGCAACGTGCTGTTCCGGCACCCGGGTCGGCAGGCTTTCGAGGTTTTTCAGGGCATTTTCGATGGCCGTCAGCGCCGGTTGTTCGGCGTCGGCCTTGCCGCTGTAGGTGTAGCCGCGCACTTGATAACGCGCTTGCTGCAGCAGTTTGCTCAGTTCGATCACGGCGTTGTATTGCGCAACGCTGTCGCCCTGCAGCAGGGCATTTTCGACTTCGCTGACCTTGGCCACGGCATTGTCCGCGTTTGCCCCCAGCTTGCTGCGCGCGTCCTCACGTTGCACGGTGGCCTGGGTCATTTCCCCAAACGCGCGTTTGTACTCGGCTACTGCTGCCAGTTGCTGGTCGACCATCGCCGCATCGGCGGGCTGTTCGATCATGTTGCGCGCCGATTGCAGGCCGCTTTCGAGTTTGGCCAGCAATTCATTGACCGCGCCCGGTCCCTGCTCGCCGCGACGCATGTCGTAATCCATGCGCGCCAGGCGCAGGTCCTTGGTCAGCTCGTTGAGGCTGGAGATAAAGCCGAGTTTGTCACCGCGGCTGATGATGCCGCTCATGCCCGTCCAGCCGGTGAAGGTGATCAACAGCGTCAGCAACAGCACCAGGCCGAAACCGATGCCCAGCTTGCGTTTGACGCTGACGTTTCCAAGACTCTCGGCTAACCAACGGTACATGCGACCACTCCCTTCGGACCACTAATTGGACTTATGAAGAGGGTATCGGCCGAATGATGGCAATCTGTAACGCCATCTGTCCGCTGGCGCCGCACTGGTTCATGTAGACGCTGGCGAAGGCTGCTCCTGCACAGGATCGGTGTTGGGCTTAGAAAAGGCGGGCGAGGAGTGCGGTGACGGCGGTTTCGACGCGCAGGATGCGCTCGCCCAGTTGCACCGGTTGCAGGCCGGATTTGGCCAGCAGATCGATCTCATAGGGAATCCAGCCACCCTCCGGGCCGATGGCCAGGGTCACCGGTTCACTCAGGGCGCGCGGGCACGGCGGATAATTGCCGGGATGGCCGACCAGGCCGAGGGTGCCATCGGTGATCGCTGGCAGTCGGTCTTCAACGAACGGCTTGAAGCGCTTTTCGATGATGATTTCCGGCAGCACCGTGTCGCGGGCCTGTTCGAGGCCGAGGATCAGGTTTTCGCGAATCGCTTCCGGCTCCAGAAACGGCGTCTGCCAGAAACTCTTCTCGACCCGGTAGCTGTTGACCAGAATCACCTTGGATACGCCCATGGTCGCCACGGTCTGAAACACCCGGCGGAGCATTTTCGGGCGGGGCAGGGCCAGCACCAGAGTCAGCGGCAGTTTGGCCGGTGGCGTCTGATCGAGGCTGACGCGCAGCTCGGCTTCACCTGCTTCCAGGCGCAGCAGTTCAGCGGTGCCCATCAACCCGTTGATGCGGCCAACGCGCAGACTGTCACCGACCTCCGAGCGATGAACATCCTGCATGTGGGTCAGGCGTCGATCACGCAGCACAACCCGGTCGGCCGCGATGAAGTCAGCCTCTTCGAGCAACAGCAGGTTCATGCCTGGGTCGCTGGCGGCTGGTCGTTGTGGTCGTCGGCCGGATTTTCTTCCGGACGTTCGCGTTTGCTGACCAAGCCGCCGAACAGAATGCCGACTTCAAACAGCATCCACATCGGCACGGCCAGCAGAGTTTGCGAGAAGATGTCCGGCGGCGTCAGGATCATGCCGACCACGAAGCAGCCGATGATCACGTATGGACGGATTTTCTTCAGGTATTTGACGTCGACCACGCCGATCCACACCAGCAGCACCACGGCCACCGGGATCTCGAACGCAACGCCAAAGGCGAAGAACAGCGTCATGACGAAATCGAGGTAACTGGCGATGTCAGTCATCATCTCCACGCCTGCCGGGGTGGCGGCGGCGAAGAACTTGAAGATCAGCGGGAACACGAAGTAATAAGCGAACGCCATGCCGGTGTAGAACAGCAGGATGCTGGAAACCAGCAGCGGCACCGCGATGCGCTTCTCATGCTTGTACAGGCCCGGCGCGATGAAGCCCCAGATCTGGTGCAGGATCACCGGGATCGCGAGGAACAGCGAGACCATCATCGTCAGTTTCAGCGGCGTCAGGAACGGCGACGACACGTCGGTGGCGATCATCGTCGCGCCGACCGGCAGGTACTGGCGCAGCGGTGTCGAGACGAAGGTGTAGATCTGCTGGGTGAAGGCGAACAGCCCGGCGAAGATGATGAAGATCGCCGCCACACAACGCAGCAGGCGGGTGCGCAACTCGGTGAGGTGCGAAACCAGCGGCATGTGCTGGTCGTTTTCGGGGAGATCGCTCATGGGGCTCGCGGCGGCAATGTAGGATCGTGAGGAGCCGGCGCAACAGGCGCGGCGGCTGGAGCAACGTGTTCAACCGACGTTTGTGCAGCGGCGGGCGCTGGTTCTGTCGGTGTCATGACAGGAGCATTGGCGGCTGCAGGGGGTTGCGCAGCAGCAGGGCTGTGAATCGTCTGCTCGCCCACGTGCTCGACCGGGGTCGGCTCCTGCTGAACCGGCGTGAAAATCTTCCGCGCCTCTTGCTCCAGCGACAGAATGTGCTCGTTGTGCAGTTGTCGACGAATCTCGTCGGCACCGATTTCACGTTCAACTTCCTGTTTGATCGCATTGAAGCTGCGCTTCAGCCGTCCGACCCACAGGCCGGCGGTGCGCGCAGCGCCCGGCAGACGCTCGGGGCCGAGCACCAGCAGGGCGACGAGGCCGACAAGCAGCAGTTCAGAGAAGCTGATACCAAACATTAGTCAGTGCTCACACGTCTTTGCGGATCGGCTCTTCGACTTTCTGCGCCTGCACGTCGATGGTGTGCGGCGGGTTGGCCTGAGCGGTGGCTTGCGGCTGAGCCGGTGGCACCGGTTGCGCGGGCGTCACGCTTGGATCAGCCGGTTTCTCGTCGTCGTTCATGGCTTTGCGGAAGCCCTTGATCGACTCGCCAACATCGGTGCCGAGGTTTTTCAGTTTCTTGGTGCCGAACACCAGCACCACGACAACCAGAATGACGACCCAGTGTTTCCAGTCAAAAATGCCCATGTTGCTGTTCCTCTCTAAAAGTTGTTCAGGCGGACGGACGCGAGGCTTTCTCGACGTGTCCAGACAGTCCGAAGCGACGATCCAGTTCATCCAGCACGGCCTGCGGGTGCTGCCCCAACTGGGCGAGCATGACCATGCTGTGGAACCACAGGTCAGCCGTCTCATAGATCACATCGCTGCAGTCACCGCTGATCGCAGCGTCTTTGGCGGCAATAATGGTTTCGACCGACTCTTCGCCGACTTTCTCCAGAATCTTGTTCAGGCCCTTGTGATACAGACTCGCTACATAGGAGCTGTCGGCGGCTGCGCCTTTGCGCTCTTCGAGCACCTGGGCCAGACGAGTCAGGGTGTCACTCATGTGTGTGTCCTGCGCAATAGATGGCGTGCGGATCTTTGAGGACCGGATCGACCGTTTTCCAGTCGCCGTTTTCGAAGACACGGTAAAAGCAGCTTTGACGGCCGGTATGGCAAGCGATGTCGCCGATCTGTTCAACCATCAGGATGATCACGTCGGCGTCACAGTCCAGACGCATTTCATGCAGCGTCTGCACATGGCCGGACTCTTCGCCCTTGCGCCACAGCTTGCCACGGGAACGTGACCAGTAGATGGCACGGTTTTCCGCAGCGGTCAGTTCGAGCGCTTCGCGGTTCATCCAGGCCATCATCAGCACGCGTCCGGTCTTGTGATCCTGGGCAATCGCCGGCACCAGGCCATCAGCGTCCCACTTGATCTCGTCCAGCCAGTTTTTCATCTTCAATTCCCGAAACGCAGCTACAAGCTTTGAGCTTCAAGCTGCAAGTAAAAGCAGATTGCGGTGTTCCAGTATCGTCAGGCTTGCAGCTCGCAGCTTATAACTTGCAGCTGATTCGTGCTATCGGCGAACGATCAGATACAAGCCCACGGCGACCATGATGCCGGCCGGCCAATGCCCCAACTCATGCAGCGGGCCACCAATGGCGAGGATCGCCCCGCCGCCCAGATGCGCGCAACCGAGCAGGCGCAGGAACCAGTCGTCCTTGCGTTTGTGCCATGGCGCCGGTGGGTCGTGGGCGTGTGGCTGCGACATGCGTTCGAGCAGATCGCGGGCCATGTTGGCCAGGTGCGGAAGCTGTTCGAACTGGCTCTGCACGTTGCCGAGCAAGGTTTTCGGGCTGACGCGTTCGCGCATCCAGCGTTCGAGGAACGGCTGCGCGGTGTTCCACAAATCGAGGTCCGGGTACAGCTGACGGCCGAGGCCTTCGATGTTCAGCAGGGTCTTTTGCAGCAGGACCAACTGCGGCTGCACTTCCATGTTGAAGCGTCGCGCGGTCTGGAACAGGCGCATCAGTACCTGGCCAAATGAAATATCTTTTAACGGTTTTTCGAAGATCGGCTCGCACACGGTGCGGATCGCCGCTTCGAATTCATTGAGCTTGGTTTCCGCCGGCACCCAGCCTGAATCGATGTGCAATTGCGCCACGCGTCGGTAGTCACGCTTGAAGAACGCAAACAGGTTGCGCGCCAGATAATCCTGGTCTTCCGGGGTCAGGCTGCCGACGATACCGCAGTCGATCGCAATGTATTGCGGGCTCCACGGATTGACGGTGCTGACGAAGATGTTGCCCGGGTGCATGTCGGCGTGGAAGAAACTGTCGCGGAACACTTGGGTGAAGAAAATCTCCACGCCGCGTTCGGCGAGCATCTTCATGTCGGTGCGCTGATCGGCGAGGGTTGCCAGGTCGGTGACCTGAATGCCGTAGATGCGCTCCATCACCAGCACTTTTGGCCGGCACCAGTCCCAATAGACCTGCGGCACGTACAGCAGCGGCGAACCTTCGAAGTTGCGCTTCAACTGGCTGGCATTGGCCGCCTCGCGCAGCAGATCGAGTTCGTCGTAGATGGTTTTTTCGTAGTCCTGAACCACGTCGACCGGGTGCAGCAGGCGCGCGTCGGCAGACACTTTCTCGGCGGCGCGGGCGAGGATGAACAGCCACGCCAGATCCTGAGCGATCACCGCTTTCAAGCCGGGGCGGATCACCTTCACCACCACTTCTTCGCCGGTTTTCAACCGTGCGGCGTGCACCTGCGCCACCGAGGCCGAGGCCAACGGTTCGACGTCGAAACGGCTGAACACCTCGCTGATCTTCTTGTCCAGTTGCTCCTCGATGAGCTTGATCGACAGCTGCGAGTCGAACGGCGGCACACGATCCTGCAGCAGCATCAGCTCATCGGCGATGTCTTCCGGCAGCAGGTCGCGGCGGGTCGAGAGAATCTGCCCGAACTTGATGAAGATCGGTCCCAGATCCTGCAACGCCAGACGCAAACGCGCCCCCCGGCTCAGCTCCAGCGGCTTGCGCGGGAACCAGCGCCACGGCAGCACATAGCGCAGCGCCAGGAGAAACCAGGGCAGCGGCAGATCGAACAGCAGGTCATCGAGGCGGTAGCGGATCACGACAGACTGGATGCGCAGCAGACGGCGGACGGCGAGCAGCTTCATGCGTTATCGCTTGGGTCGAGGGATCGGGAAAGGCGCTCGAAACGCGCCTCGAGTCGTTCCAGATCAAGTTTGATCCGGTCCAGTTCGCTGAATCGCGCTTCGGCTTCGCGTTGCCCGACGAGGGTGCGCGATTCTTCGGCGAGGTATTCGGCGAGGTTCTGGTTGAGGCTGGCAAATCCTTGTTGATACCAGCGTGCGCGGCTGCGCAGATGGCCACCGATCAATTGCGTGGCGACCGGACCGAGCCAGCGCGAGAGTTCGTACTCCCAGTCCAGCTCAAGGTCTTGCAGCACGCCGGCCAGCTCCAGCAGCACGCCGCTGTCACCGTCGAGCTCGACTTCCGGGGCGTGCAGCACCGCGGTCTTGTCTTTGCTCACGGCGAGTTTCAGCAGGCTGGATGCCGGTGCGCGCAGGGTGCAGTCGACGCCGGTTTCCCAATGGGATGCCAGCATCAGGCCTTCGTCGCTCGGCAGAATGAACAGTTGCAGCGCCGGACTGCGGCAGTCGACGGCAATCACCTTGCCGGTCAAATGCGCCAGCCGCGGCAGCGCCGTGCTGTCGAGACCCAGCACCCGGTTGAGGCCGAGTTCAACGCTGGCGAGCAGCCCGGTGAGCAACATCAGGGCTTGATGCCGCGATGCAGGGCAACGATGCCTGCGGTCATGTTGTGATAGGTCACGCGGTCGAAACCGGCGTCGACCATCATCGACTTCAGGGTTTCCTGATTCGGGTGCATGCGGATCGATTCGGCCAGGTAGCGATAGCTTTCCGAGTCGTTGGTGATCAGCTTGCCCATCAGCGGCATGAAGGCGAACGAGTAGGCGTCGTAGGCTTTCGACATCAGCGCGTTGGTCGGCTTGGAGAATTCCAGCACCAGCAGGCGACCGCCGGGCTTGAGCACGCGCAGCATCGAACGCAGGGCGTCTTCCTTGTGCGTCACGTTGCGCAGGCCGAAGGCGATGGTCACGCAGTCGAAATGGTTGTCCGGGAACGGCAGTTTTTCCGCGTCCGCCTGAACGAACTCGACGTTGCCGGCGACACCCAGATCGAGCAGGCGATCACGCCCGACCTTGAGCATCGATTCGTTGATGTCGGCCAGCACGACCTGGCCGGTCGGGCCGACAAGGTGCGAGAATTTTCTGGTCAGGTCGCCGGTACCACCGGCGATGTCCAGCACGCGGTTACCGCTGCGCACGCCCGACAGTTCGATCGCGAAACGCTTCCACAGACGGTGCATGCCGCCCGACAGAAGGTCGTTCATCAGGTCGTACTTCGCGGCTACCGAGTGGAAAACCTCAGCGACTTTTTCCGCTTTCTGGCTTTCCGGAACGTTTTTGAAGCCGAAGTGAGTGGTGGGTTCGGCATCGCTGCCTTTGCGCTGATCAGTCATATCGCTGTCACCAAAAGAGAATGCGCGACATTCTAATCCCCAAGCCATGCTTTGTCTTGGAATGGCTAAAGGTAAGATGGGCAACCTTCGGGACGATTTGCCGCAGCGGCGGTCAAGATTTACCGAGACCTCTTCATAGCCCCATTCAAAAAGCAGGAGTCATTCAATGGCCAAAATCAGTGTTGAGCGTGCCCACAGCCTGGGTAAGGAAGCCGCCCGCGAGAAGGCCGACAAACTGGCGCAGAAACTCTCCGAGCAATATGGCCTGGAGCCGCAATGGTCGGGCGACACCCTGAACCTCAAGCGCTCGGGCGTGAAAGGTGCGGTGCATGTGGCGGACGATTCGATCAAGGTCGACGTTGAGTTGGGCATCATGATGTCGGCCATGAGCGGCATGATCAAAGCCGAAATCGAAAAGGCCCTCGATAAAGCCCTGGTCTGATTCCCGGTTGAAATGTGATTCCCCGTGGGAGCGGGCTCGCTCCCACATTTTTATGTGGTGTGCCCACCTGTTCATGTCAGTTGTTAGGGTGCCGTTTCTAATTTTTCTGCCTACTTTGTGCCACAGCCCGACACTTTCCCGGGCAGTTCCTCAAACCTTCTGCGCGTGAGGTGCACCATGGCCAAAGTTATTCTGAAGAAAAAAATCGACGCTTCGACTTCTGCTCTGAGCGACGTCAAATCCTATGCCCGCAAGATCTGGCTGGCAGGCCTGGGTGCCTACGCCAAGGTCGGCCAAGAGGGCAGCGACTACTTTCAAGAGTTGATCAAGGCTGGTCAAACTGTTGAAAAGAAAGGCAAAAAAGCCGTCACCGAAAAACTCGAAGCGGCCAACGCCGAGATCGATGAAGCCAAGGGTGAAGTGAGCTCATTCAAGGGGCGCGTCGAGGTTCAACTCGACAAGGTCGAGAAGGCGTTCGACACCCGTGTGGCAAGCGCCTTGAATCGTATCGGCATTCCGTCTAAACATGACGTTGAGGCACTCTCTGCTAAGCTCGATGAGCTGACGGCATTGCTCGAACGCGTCGCGCGAAAATCTTAAGGAGAACGGGATGGCTGGCAAAAAGACTACTGATAAAAAAGATAGCAGCTCGTGGGTCGGGAAGGTCGAATCCTACTCCCGCAAAATCTGGCTGGCTGGTTTAGGCGTGTACTCGAAGATCGACACTGACGGCAGCAAGCTCTTCGATGCATTGGTCAAAGACGGCGAGAAAGCCGAGAAGCTCACCAAGTCTGCAGTCGGCAAAAAAGTCGATGCCGCCAAGGACTCCGCTTCTTCGGCCAAGTCGCGCATCAGCGGCGTCAAGGATCGCGCGCTGGGCAAGTGGGACGAACTGGAAGGGGCTTTCGACAAGCGCCTGAACAGCGCGATTTCGCGCCTGGGCGTGCCGAGCCGCAATGAGGTCAAGGCACTCAACAGCAAGGTCGATACGCTGACCAGGCAGATCGAAAAACTCACCGGTCTGAAAGCCCAGCCTGTAGCGGCGAAAACCGCAGCAGCAAAACCGGCAGCGAAAACTGCGGCGGCCAAACCAGCGGCAAAAACCGCTGCCAAGCCATTGGCAAAAGCGGCGGCTAAACCTGCAGCGAAAGCCGCGGCCAAACCAGCAGCGAAAACCGCTGCCGCCAAACCAGCCGCCAAAGCCGCGGCCAAACCTGCGGCTAAAACTGTAGCGAAACCCGCCGCCAAGCCAGCCGCGAAGACCGCCGCTGCCAAGCCAGCGGCCAAACCGTCTGCGGCGAAGAAGCCTGCAGTGAAAAAACCGGCCGCGCCGAAACCGGCCGCAGCTGCTGCAGCCAAACCTGCCACTCCGGCAGCACCGGTCAGCGCGTCGAACTCCGCCGCTGCACCGACTCCCGCGGCAACCCCGACTGTTGCATCGACCCCGTCGACGTCAACCAGTCAGTCCTGATTTCTCAGGACAAAAGAAAACGCCCGGCCTGTGAAGGTCGGGCGTTTTTGTATCTGAATTCCAACAGCCCCTCACCCCAGCCCTCTCCCAGAGGGAGAGGGGGCCGACCGCAATGTCTTGCGTCATGCATCGACCTGAAAAACCGAGTCGATTATGGATTCAACAGAGAGATTTCAGGTCGGCGTAGCTCATCAGCATCCTCGGATCAGTGCCCTCTCCCTCCGTGAGAGGGCTAGGGTGAGGGGCTTTTGATTTCAGTCGTGATCTTCAAGGTACTGCAGGGCCATGCGTTCGGTGGCGACCTTAACCGGCGGCAGCAAGTGCGGCGCTACCAGCATCATGATCTGATAAACCACCAACCTCACCTCACCCTCACGATCCAGAATCCGCTGATAATCCAGTGAAAACAGCAACGTCATGGTGATCTGCTCGACCAGTTGCCCCAATGCCTGGGTATCGCTGACCAACTGGCCCCCCGCCTTCAACCGCGCCAGCAATGACGCCAGTGTGCGCTTCAATGCGTTGAGCAGGTTGCGAATGCCCTTGGCCAGTTTCGGCAAGCGTCCGGCGAGGTTCGACAGGTCCTGAAACAGAAACCGGTATTGCGCCAGGCGCTCGACGATCAGGTGCAAAAATAGCCAGTAATCCTCCGGCGCCAGTTCCACGTCCGAGGGCGGATCGAGCAACGGCGCCAGTTCATTCTGAAAGCGTTCGAACAACCCGAGAATCAGCGGCTCCTTGCCGTGGAAGTGGTAGTAGAGGTTGCCCGGGCTAATGCCCATTTCGTTGGCGACCTCCATGGTGGAGACGTTCGGTTCACCCTTTTCGTTGAACAGTTGCAAAGCACATTCGAGAATCCGGTCGCGGGTTTTCATCCAGTCTTCTTAGAAAAGTTCGGTTAAGCGTCAGCGCACCCGCACGTAAGTACCGGGTGCGGCCTGCATCGGTGGATAGTTCGGGTTGCCGAGAGTCATTTGGGTTTCGTGCTGGGCGCCGGAACGCTCCTGAATCCACGTCAGCCACTGCGGCCACCAACTGCCGTCGACGTGTTTGCCGTCGTAGTACCAGGCGCGCGGGTCGCTGCTCATCTTGCCGTTCTCGATGTAGGCGGCCTTCGGATTGCTCGGCGGATTGAGAATGCTCTGCACGTGGCCGCTGTTGGATAGCACGAAACGTCGGTCGCCGCCGAGCAACAGGGTCGAGCGATACACCGCATCCCACGGTGTGATGTGGTCGTTCATGCCGGCGACGCTGAAGCTGTCGACGGTGACTTTCTGCAGATCGATCGGTGTGCCGCAGACTTCCAGCCCACCTGGATGGGTCAGCGGGTTGTGCTTGAAAAAGTCCAGCAAATCACCGTGAAACGCGGCGGGCAGGCGCGTGTTGTCGTTGTTCCAGTAGAGGATGTCGAAGGCCGGCGGCTCCTTGCCCAGCAAGTAGTTGTTAACGAAGTAGCTCCAGATCAAATCGTTCGGGCGCATCCAGGCGAAGACCTTGGCCATGTCGCGACCGTCGAGCACGCCTTTCTGGTAGGAGCGGCGCTTGGCTGCTTCCAGGGTTTGCTCGTCGGCGAACAGCGTGGCCGGGGTTTCAAGCTGACTGTCGAGCAGGCTGACCAGATAGGTCGCGCTGGAGACGCGTCGCAGTTGCCGCTTGGCCTGCAAATGCCCTTGCAGGGCGGCAATGGTCAGCCCGCCGGCGCAGGCGCCCATCAGGTTGACATCGCGGGCGCCGGTGATCGCGCGGCAAATATTCATCGCTTCTTCCACCGCTTCGACGTAGGTCGAAAGCCCCCATTCGCGATGACGTACATCGGGATTGCGCCAACTGATCATGAAGGTTTGCAGACCGTTCTTCAGGGCGTACTGGACGAAGCTGTTCTGCGGGCTGAGGTCGAAAATGTAGTACTTGTTGATTTGCGGCGGTACCACCAGCAGCGGCTTGGTGTACTGCTTTTCGCTCATTGGCTTGTACTGGATCAGCTCAAGCAGCTCGTTGCGAAACACCACTGCACCGGTGGTGGTGGCGACAGTCTTGCCAACCTCGAAGGCCTGTCTGGTCACCTGCCGTGGCAAGCCGTCGTTGTGCAGCATGTCGTCGAGCAGATGACTGAGGCCGCGCACCAGGCTGCTGCCGCCGGAGTTGAACAGCTCCTTGACCGCCAGTGGGTTGAGCAGGGTGTTGGAGGGCGCCACGGCGTCGTTGAGCAGGGTGAAAGCGAAGTGCGCGCGGGCGCGGTCGTCATCGCTCATATTGCTTTCGTCGATCCAGCTTTTGACCTGTTTCTGCCAGGCCAGATACGCCTGCAGACTGCGCCGGTAAAACGGGTTGAGGCTCCACGCCGGATCGGCGAAGCGGCTGTCGTTCGGATTGGTCGGGTGCAGGGTTTCGCCAAGCAATACCCGGCCTAATTGGCCGCCGAGTTTCAAGGCGTGTTTTGCACTGTGAATCGGGTTGCGCAGGCCATGGGCGGCGACGCTGCGCAAGGTCGACATCAAATCCCGCCCGCGCAGACCGGTGATCGCACTTTGTGCGTTGATGAACACGGCGGGGCTGGGCACCACGCCCGTCGCTGGTTTGTCGCGCATGACTCAACACTCCTTCGTCTTCAGGCCAAAAACACACTCACCGAACCAGAACACCATAGACGCTGTTACGGGTTGCTGCCTGCGCGGCGTCCTGCCGCGCACTCTCTGCCAAAAGCCCTGCATAAAGCCTGCCGCAGAGGTCAACCGCCGTGCGGTGTCGGATGCGGGTGCATCACTGCGCGCTGCCGTTCTTCCTGGAGAAATTTCATGATGATCGGCGCCACCGCTTCGGCGCGGGTAATCAGGAACAGATGTCCGTCATCGATGATGTGCAACTGCGCGTTGGGAATGCGCCAGGCGAGCATGCGCATGTTGATCAGCGGGATCAGCGGATCGTCGTCGCCGGCCAGCACCAGCGTGGGCTGATTGATCTTGTGCAGCCAGTGGATACTCGTCCAGCCTAAGCCTGCGAACAGTTGCCAGTAGTAACCCAGCTTGCCTGCGGAACGGACTTTCGCTGCGTGGCTGGCCGCCAGTGTCGGGTCGCGACGGAATGAGCCGCCGTAGATCAACGGAGCGATGCGGATCACGTGGGACGGCTGAATGTAGCGCCGCGGGCTCGCCATCATCCACAGCACTTTGGGTTTGCCCGGCACCATCACGGCGCCGGCAGCGGTCGCCGCCAGCAACAGTTTCTTGCAGCGCTCGGGGTAGTCATAGGCGAACTGCTGCGCGAGCGCGCCGCCCCACGACACGCCAATGACGTTGACCTGACCGTAGTCGAGGTAATCGAGCATCCGCGCCGTCAGCCTGGCCAGCCCCGGAAAGCGATACGGCCGGTTCGGCGTCGAGGAACCGCCGACACCGGGCACGTCGAAGGCGATCACTTCCAGATCCGGGTCGAGCGCCGCGACAAACGGAAACACCAGCTCCAGGTTGGCGCCGATGCCGTTGAAAATCAGCAAGGGCGTCAAGTGAGGCTTGCCGGGGCGCACCGCCGTGCGGAGGGTCTGCCCATCCAGATCGACGGTACGGAATATGAACGGTTGCGGCATGCGTCAGGCCCTTCGGGTTAGAGTGGAGCAGCTACAAGCCGCAAGCCTCAAGCAGAACCTGCTCAGCTTGCGGCTTGTAGCTTGTGGCTTGCCGCTATCTTTCATGTACGTAAGTGCCCGGCGAGGCTTCACCTGCCGGATGTGCTTTGTTACCCAGTTTCGCCGGGGCCTTTTTCAGGTTGCCCGAGCGCTCGGCCTGCCAGGCCTGCCAGTACAGCCACCAGGAATCGGTGTGCTTGGTCGAGTTCTCTTGCCATTCATCGGCATTGGCCGCCATTTCCTCGCCGGTCATGTAGCGCGATTTCGGGTTGCCCGGCGGGTTCAGAATGCTCTGGATATGCCCGCTGCTCGACAACACGAACTCGACCTTGCCGCCAAACAGCTGTGCCGACTTGTAGCAGGACTTCCACGGGGTGATGTGGTCATTGGTGCCGGCCAGCGAGAAGATGTCGGCGGTGACCTGCTTGAGGTCGATCGGTGTGCCGCACACTTCCAGTGCATTGGGGCGGATCAGTGGGTTGTTTTTGAACATCTCGATCAGGTCGCCGTGGAACGCCGCCGGCAACCGTGTGGTGTCGTTGTTCCAGAACAGGATGTCGAACACGGGTGGCTCGTTGCCGAGCAGGTAGTTGTTGACCCAGTAGTTCCAGATCAGATCATTCGGGCGCATCCAGGCGAAGACCTTGGCCATGTCCTTGCCTTCGAGCACGCCGGCCTGGTACGAGTGACGCTTGGCGGTCTCCAGGGTCTGCTCGTCGACGAACAGGGCGACATCGCTGTCCAGCGTCGTGTCGAGCACGCTGACCAGCAGTGTGAGGGCATTGACCTTGTTCTCGCCGATTGCCGCGTAGTGGCCAAGCAGGGCGGTGCAGGTGATGCCGCCGGAGCAGGCGCCGAGCATGTTCACGTCTTTGCTGCCAGTGATCGCGGTGACCACGTCGACCGCTTCTTTCAGTGCTTCGATGTAGGTCGACAGACCCCACTCGCGCTGGGCCTTGGTCGGGTTGCGCCAGCTGACGATGAACGTCTGCACGTTATTGCGCAGGCAGAAGCGCGCCAGACTCTTGTCCGGGCTCAAATCGAATACGTAGAACTTGTTGATTTGAGGGGGCACGACGAGCAGTGGGCGCTCGTGGACCTGCTCGGTGATCGGTCTGTACTGGATCAGCTCCAGCACATCGTTGCGAAACACTACCGCACCTTCAGTGACACCGAGACTCTTGCCGACCTCGAACGCACCCATGTTGACCTGGCTCGGCATGCCGCCGTTGTGCACCAGATCCTTGGCCAGATGCGAGAGGCCGTCGAGCAGGCTCTTGCCGCCGGTTTCGAAGAAGCGTTTGACCGCTGCGGGGTTGGCCGCCGAGTTGGTCGGGGCCATGGCTTCGGTCATCAGGTTGATGACGAAGTGGCCGCGCGCGATGTCTTTGGGTGAGAGGCTGCTGTCGTCGATCCAGTCGTGGAGTTCCTTGCGCCACGCCAGATAGGTTTGCAGATAACGTTTGTAGAGCGGGTTCTGGCTCCACGCAGGATCGGCGAAGCGACGGTCATCGCCAGCCGGTTGCAGTTCGGATTTACCAAACAGCACGTTCTTCAGTTCGAGGCCGAAATGGGTGACGTGCTTGACGCTATGGATCGGTTGTTTGATGGCCTGTTTCAGCACCATGCGAGCAGAGGCCAGCAGATCCTTTCCGCGTAGCCCAACGACGGGATTAAGCCCCAGGGTGTTTTCCGAGGCTTGGTACTTCAGGTCATCGTTATTCTTGTTACTCATCTACGACGCTCCATTGTCCTGAGACGAGTACCCGGTTTTCTGCTGTGCAGTTCCACAGCCAATGCCAGGTACTACTGCTCGGGTGACCGTTAATTCTGCATAGCTGCTTTACAGTCGTAGAGCACTGCAGGGAACTTGCCAGCTCCATTGGTTACCCGAGTTTAATTTTTTTCGCAAGCAGGCCGATCCTCGGCCACACAGCAGAGCATTCAAACAGATGCAGTTAGAAAATGCCCTCTAATGAGCGCAAGGCTCGGACTAGAGCATCAGCTTGACGATGGACTCATTCGGGTCGCGGGTTTTTCCGGCGGCTTTGAGTTCGGCCAGATAATCGGCCCAGAGTGCGTCATAACGTCGCCCCAGCTCGTAGAGATAATCCCAGGTGAACAAGCCGCTGTCATGACCGTCGTCGAAGGTCAGTTTCAGTGCGTAGTGACCGGCCGGTTCCAGTTTGCTCAGACCGACGTTGATCTTGCCGAATTGCAGGATCGGTTTGCCGTGTCCCTGGACCTCGGCGGAGGGAGAATGCACACGCAGAAATTCGGCGGGCAGTGTGTATTCCTCGCCGGACGCGTAGGTGAGCGTCAAGGTTTTCGAGGCTTTGTGCAGTTTGATGTCGGTGGGAATCATAAAAACAGCCCTGAGCTGCAAGCAACAAGCTGCAAGCTTAACTCAGCCCGCAGCTTGTCGCTTGCAGCTCGGAGCTTGCCGCTCTACAGAATGTAGCGGGACAGGTCTTCGTTCTGCGCCAATTCACCGAGGTGACTGTTGACGTATTCGGCGTCGATCAGGATCGGCTTCTCATCGTGGGTGCTGGCCAGATCGCCGGCGCTGAACGACACCTCTTCGAGCAGGCGCTCAAGCAGGGTGTGCAGACGACGGGCACCGATGTTCTCGGTCTTCTCGTTGACCTGCCAGGCGATTTCCGCCAGACGCTTGATGCCTTCGGGCTGGAACTGGATGTTCAGGCCTTCGGTTTTCAGCAGCGCGCAGTATTGCTCCGTGAGCGAGGCGTGCGGTTCGCTGAGGATGCGCTCGAAGTCTTCCGGACTCAGGGCCTTGAGTTCGACGCGAATCGGCAGACGGCCTTGCAGCTCAGGCACCAGATCGCTCGGCTTGCTCAGGTGGAACGCACCGGAGGCGATGAACAGGATGTGGTCGGTCTTGACCATGCCCAGTTTGGTGTTGACGGTGCAGCCTTCGATCAGCGGTAGCAGGTCGCGCTGCACGCCTTCACGGGAGACATCGGCGCCGCCGACATTGCCGCGCTTGGCGACTTTGTCGATCTCGTCGATGAACACGATGCCGTGCTGTTCAACCGCTTCCAGCGCTTTGGCTTTCAGCTCTTCTTCATTGACCAGGCGTCCGGCTTCTTCATCGCGGACCAGCTTCAGCGCTTCCTTGACCTTGAGCTTGCGCGACTTCTTCTTGCCCTTGCCCATGTTGGCGAACAGCGACTGCAACTGGTTGGTCATCTCTTCCATGCCTGGCGGCGTGGCGATTTCGATGCCGGCCACTTCAGCGACTTCGATCTCGATTTCCTTGTCATCCAGCTGGCCTTCGCGCAGACGCTTGCGGAACAGCTGACGGGTGTTGGAATCGGAGCTTGGCGCTTCCTCATTGCTGAAGCCCATGCGTGCCGGCGGTAGCAGTGCGTCGAGGATGCGATCCTCGGCAGCGTCTTCGGCACGGTGGCGAACGCGGGTCATTTCCTGCTCGCGAAGCATCTTGATGGCAGCGTCGGCCAGATCACGGATGATCGACTCGACGTCACGGCCAACGTAGCCGACTTCGGTGAACTTGGTCGCTTCGACCTTGATGAACGGCGCGTTGGCCAGTTTCGCCAGGCGACGGGCGATCTCGGTTTTACCGACACCGGTCGGGCCGATCATCAGGATGTTTTTCGGGGTCACTTCAACGCGCAGCTCTTCAGGCAGCTGCATGCGGCGCCAGCGGTTGCGCAGGGCAATCGCGACGGCGCGCTTGGCATCGTCCTGGCCGATGATGTGGCGGTTGAGTTCGTGGACGATTTCGCGGGGAGTCATGGACATAGTAATTGACGGTCCTCAAGCAGAAACAAGCCGTGGCACAGGGCCGCGTCAGGCTTATTCAGCGAGATCCTGCTCCTCAATGGTCTGGGTGTGGTTGGTGAATACACAGATGTCGCCGGCGATGCCGAGTGCGGTTTCGACGATCTCGCGGGCCGACAGGTCGGTCTTTTTCAGCAGCGCGCTGGCTGCGGCCTGCGCAAAGGCGCCGCCGGAACCCATGGCGATCAGGCCATCTTCAGGTTCGACCACGTCACCGTTGCCGGTGATGATCAGCGAGGCATCTTTGTTGGCCACTGCGAGCATGGCTTCAAGGCGGCTCAGCGAGCGGTCGGTGCGCCATTCTTTGGCGAGTTCGACAGCGGCACGGATCAGGTGGCCCTGATGTTTCTCAAGCTGACCTTCGAAACGTTCGAAGAGGGTAAAGGCGTCGGCGGTCGCACCGGCAAAACCGGCGATGACCTGGCCGTGGTACAGGCGACGAACTTTTTTCGCGTTGCCTTTCATCACGGTATTGCCGAGCGAAACCTGGCCGTCGCCGCCCATGACGACTTTGCCGTGACGGCGGACTGAAACGATGGTGGTCAAGGGAAGAGTCTCCACACAGCGGGGCGAAAGTGCCTTATGCCCATTCATATGGGGGTGCTGGAGAGGATTTCAACCGGGGAGGGTGCGGGGGGACGAACGGCGGGTGATAGGTTCGGGCTATGTGGCGTTGGAAATTACGCTTTCGCGAGCAAGCACGCTCCCACAGGATTAGCGCAGACCTTGTGGGAGCGAGCTTGCTCGCGAAGAACGATGACGCGGTGGTTTTGGCGAATCAGCGGCTCTGGCGTTGTTGTAACAGCAGGTTGCTGAAGCCGGCGCCGGCCAGTTGTTTTTGTGCGGTGGTCAGTTGTTCGCGGTTGCTGAACGGGCCGACCAACACGCGATACCAGGTTTCATCCTTCACCGTGCCAGACTCAACCGCCACGGCCTGACCGAGCAGAATAATCTGCGCGCGAACCTTGTCGGCATCGGTTTCCTTGCGGAACGAACCGGCCTGCAGGAAGAACCTGGTCACTGGCGCCGCTTTGCTCACCGGTGGCGCTGGCGGCGGGGTAATCCCGGCCAGTGCTGCCTGCGCGCGCGCGGTGTCGATCTTCGCCGCTTCCGCCGGGGTCACCGGCGTAGTCGGGATGGCCGGCACTTGTGGCGTCGGCAAAGTCTTCTCCGGTACGGCGTCCGGCGGAACGATCACTTCAGATTCCGGCAGCAGGGTGTAGAAGTCGTACTTCGGCTTCACTGGTTGCGTCGGGCTCGGCGGGGTCTTGTTGGCCTCGGCGATCTTCGACGCTTTCTGCTGTTGCGCCTGTTCGACCTTCTCACGCTTGACCGTGTCGCTGCCCTTGCCCGGCTCCAGCTTCATCAGGAACACGATGAACGCGCCGACTGTCAGGCCGATGGCCATCCACAGCCAACCCGGAATCGGTTGCTTCGCAGGAGCCTGGTAACGGCTGGCGCCACGCTTGGGTGCAGGTTTTTTCTTGGCAGCCAACTTACATACGCTCCAGAGTTTCCAGACCCAACAGCTCCAGGCCTTGCTTGAGGGTGCGACCGGTCAGCGCGGCCAGACGCAGACGGCTCTGCATCTGGGCCGGGGTTTCGGCAGCGAGGATCGGGCAGTTCTCGTAGAAGCTGGAGAACAGACCGGCAACGTCGTACAGATACGTGCAGAGAATGTGCGGTGTGCCTTTGTCGGACACGTTGTTCAGCACTTCGCCGAACTGCGCCAGCTTCGCCGCCAGCTCTTGCTCGTGCGCCGCTTCGAGAACGATCTGGCCGTCGACTTCGCTGAAGTCCTTGCCCAGTTTGCGGAACACGCCGGCAACACGGGTGTAGGCGTACAGCAGGTACGGCGCGGTGTTGCCTTCGAAGTTCAGCATCAGATCGAAGTTGAAGCTGTAGTCGCTGGTGCGGTGCTTCGACAGATCAGCGTATTTCACCGCGCCGATGCCGACGACCTTGGCGATGTTGCGCAGCTCGTCTTCGGCCAGCGTCGGGTTCTTTTCCTTCACCAGGTTATAAGCACGTTCCTGGGCTTCGGTCAGCAGGTCGATCAGCTTCACGGTGCCGCCATCACGGGTCTTGAACGGACGGCCATCGGCGCCGTTCATGGTGCCGAAGCCCATGTGCTCCATTTCCATCGGATGGGTCACGAAGCCGGCCTTGCGCGCCACGGCGAACACTTGCTGGAAGTGCAGGGCCTGACGCTGGTCGACGAAATACAGCGCGCGATCGGCTTTGAGTTTGCCGCTGCGGTAGCGCACGGCCGCCAGGTCAGTGGTGGCGTACAGGTAGCCGCCATCAGCCTTGACGATGATCACCGGTAGCGGGTCGCCGTCGGCGTTCTTGAACTCGTCGAGAAACACGCACTGGGCGCCATTGCTCTCGACCAGCATGCCCGCCGCCTTGAGGTCGTTGACCACGTTGATCAGGTCGTCGTTATAGGCGCTTTCGCCCATCACGTCGGCCATGGTCAGTTTGACGTTGAGCAGTTCGTAGATCTTCTGGCAGTGCGACAGCGAGATGTCCTTGAACCGGGTCCAGAGCGCCAGACACTCGGCATCGCCGGCCTGCAGCTTGACCACCAGGCCGCGGGCGCGGTCGGCGAATTCCTCGGATTCGTCGAAACGCTGCTTGGCGGCGCGGTAGAAGTTTTCCAGATCGGACAGCTCGTCGCTGGTGATCGGATTTTCCTGCAAGTAGGCCATCAGCATGCCGAACTGGGTGCCCCAGTCGCCGACGTGGTTCTGGCGGATCACTTCGTCGCCGAGGAATTCCAGCACGCGGGCCACGCCGTCGCCGATGATGGTCGAGCGCAAGTGGCCGACGTGCATCTCTTTGGCCAGGTTCGGCGCCGACAGGTCGACCACGGTGCGTTGCGCCGGGCCAGCCTTGCGCACGCCAACGCGGGCGTCGGCCAGGGCGGCGTCGAGGCGCGAAGCCAGGGCTTGAGTGTTCTGGAAGAAGTTGATGAAGCCCGGGCCGGCGATTTCGGCCTTGGTGACGTTCTCGTCAGCCGGCAGCGCGGCGATGATTTTTTCCGCCAGATCGCGCGGCTTCATGCCGGCAGGCTTGGCCAGCATCATGGCGATGTTGCTGGCGAAGTCACCGTGGGTCTTGTCACGGGCGTTCTCTACCTGAATCGCCGGCGTCAGGCCTTCAGGCAACACACCTTCGTTGACGAGTTGGGTGATGGCTTGTTGGATCAGCTGGCGAATGGTGTCTTTCATGGTCTTCTCTTTCGACCGCAAGCGCGGCGGGCGCATCGATGCGCGGGTGGAAAAACTGGGCATTATCCGTTGCGAAGACGGGCTTGCCAACCTTAGCAGGCAGCTTATGGATATGTGGTGGAAATCAGCGCCTCTTCGCGAGCAAGCCTGCTCCCGCAAGGACTGCGCTGTACCTGCGGGAGCGGGTTTGCTCGCGGATGCAATCTATCCATCAATACAAATCGACAGGATCGACATCCAGCGACCAGCGCACCGCCCGCCCACTCGGCATCTGCTCCAGCGCCAGCAACCAGCTCGCCAGCAACCGATGCAGCGGCGCGCGCGCCGTCGCTTGCAACAAAAGCTGTGCGCGATACCGTCCGGCGCGGCGTTCCATCGGCGCAGGCACTGGCCCGAGCAATTCAATCCCGCTCAGGTTCTGCTCAGCCAGCAATCGCTCGGCTTCGCTGCACGCTTCATCAAGAAAGCCTTCCGCTTGCCCCGGTTTGTGCGCCTCGGCACGCAACAATGCCAGATGTGCAAACGGCGGCAGCCCGGCGGCGCGGCGTTCGCTCAGGGCTTGCTCGGCAAAGGCGAAGTAACCCTGCTCGGTCAGTTGCACCAACAAAGGATGGTCAGCCAGGTGTGTCTGGATGATCACTTTTCCCGGCTCTTCCGCTCGTCCGGCACGCCCGGCAACCTGCACGATCAACTGTGCCATGCGCTCGCTGGCCCGGAAGTCGCCGGAGAACAAACCGCCGTCGGCATCCAGAATCGACACCAGTGTCACCCTTGGAAAGTGGTGCCCCTTTGCCAGCATCTGCGTGCCGACCAGAATGCACGGCTGGCCTTTCTGGATCGTCGCGAACAACTGATTCATCGCGTCTTTGCGCGAAGTGCTGTCGCGGTCGACGCGCAGCACCGGATAGTCGGGGAACAGAATGGCCAGGCGTTCTTCGGCGCGCTCGGTGCCGGCGCCCACAGGCCGCAGGTCGACCTTGTTGCACTTCGGGCACTGGCGCGGCGTGCGCTCGACGTTGCCGCAGTGGTGGCAGCGCAACTCGCCGTAGCGCTGGTGCACGGTCATCCGCGCATCGCAGCGCGAACACTCGGACATCCAGCCGCAATCGTGGCACAGCAGCGTCGGAGCAAAGCCACGACGGTTGAGGAACACCAGGACTTGCTGGCCGTTGGCAAGGGTCTGGCCGATGGCTTGTTGCATCGGCCCGGAAATGCCGCTGTCCAGTGGGCGGCTTTTTACGTCCAGACGCAGGAAGCGCGGCTGTTTGGCGCCGCCGGCGCGTTCGTTCAGGCGCAGCAGGCCGTAGCGACCGGTGTAAGCGTTGTGCAGGCTTTCCAGCGACGGCGTGGCGGAGCCGAGCACAATCGGGATGTTTTCCTGGCGAGCGCGTACCAGTGCCAGATCGCGAGCGTGGTAGCGCAGACCTTCCTGCTGTTTATAAGAGCCGTCGTGCTCTTCATCGATGATGATCAGCCCGGGATTTTTCATCGGCGTGAACAGTGCCGAGCGGGTGCCGATAATAATGTCGGCCTCGCCATCGCGGGCGGCGAGCCAGGCGTCGAGGCGTTCGCGATCATTGACCGCCGAATGCAACAGGGCAATGCGTGCATTGAAGCGCTGTTCGAAGCGCGCCAGGGTCTGCGGGCCGAGGTTGATCTCCGGGATCAGCACCAGCGCCTGTTTGCCGGCTTCGAGGGTTTCTCGGATCAGTTGCAAATAGACTTCGGTCTTGCCGCTGCCAGTTACGCCGGCCAGCAGGAACGCGTGATAACTGTCGAAACCGGCGCGGATCGCTTCGTAAGCGGCGCGTTGCTCGCTGTTGAGCGGCAGTTCCGGTTGCGCCAGCCAGTGTTCGTGACGCGCGCCTGGTGCATGGCGACGGACTTCCACTTGCACCAGATTTTTCGCCAGCAGCAGATCAAGGCTGTCCTTGCTCAACATCAGTTTGCTCAGCAACTGATGGGCGACGCCGTGCGGGTGCTGGGCCAGGGTTGCCAGCGCCTCGCGCTGGCGCGGTGCGCGGGCGATGCGTGGATCATCGAGGCTGGCGCCGGGCGCTGCGGACCAGAAACGCTCCTGTCGGGCTTCGGCCAGTTCGCCCTGACGCAGCAGCACCGGCAGCGCCCAACTCAGGGTGTCGCCGAGGCTGTGCTGATAATACTGCGACGTCCACAGGCACAATTTGAACAGCGCCGGAGGCAGCGGCGGCGTGGTATCGAGCAGCGCCAGCGCCGGCTTGAGTTTCTCCACTGGCACTTCGCTGGTGTCGCTGATTTCGACCAGAATCCCGATCATCTCGCGCCGCCCGAATGGCACCCGCAGGCGCATGCCTGGCTGCAATTGCTCGCGCCGCACCCCGGCCGGCGCTCGATAGTCGAACAGGCGGCGCAGTGGCGAAGGCAGGGCGAGGCGCAGAATGGCGTCGGGCACGCGGGGGGATCTCGATCAACAGACGATTAAAAGGACGGTGTACATAACCTGTGGGAGCGAATCTGCTTGCGAAAGCGGTGTGTCAGGCGATGAAAATGCTGGCTGACAGATCGTCTTCGCGAGCAGGCTCGCTCTCACAGGGACAGCGCAATGGGCCGGGAGCCTAGCAGACGGTCGGTCTCGGTGACAGCTTGCGTGATTGAAAAGGTCTGGTAGAATCCGCGGCCTAATTACGTGCGGTATTCAACAATAGTGTTGGGTGGCGGCACGCTAGCCTGAGGAATACACCATGAAAGCCGATATCCACCCGAATTACCCAGAAATCGCTGTTACCTGCTCGTGCGGTAACAAGTTCGAAACTCGTTCGACCTTCGGCAAAGCCCTGGCGATCGACGTTTGCAACGAATGCCACCCGTTCTACACCGGTAAGCAGAAGACTCTGGACACCGGCGGCCGCGTGCAGAAGTTCGCAGACCGTTTCGCTACTTTCGGCGTTGGCAAAAAAGCCTGAGGCTGATCATTTTGGAAGGTCGTACCGGCTTTTCCAGACTGATGAAAAAGGCGTCCCTTGCGGGCGCCTTTTTTGTGTCTGCGATTTGGCTGTCTGGCGCGCAGGCCTTTTGCCCGTCGCCCTCGGGCTTGAGCCACGTCGAAGTGCAGCGCGTGGTCGATGGCGACACAGTGCGCCTGCGTGACGGCCGCAGTGTGCGGATGATTGGCCTGAATACGCCTGAACTGGGCAAGCAGGGCCGCAGCGACGAAGCTTTCGCAGTAGCGGCGCGTAAACGCCTGCAAGCCTTGGTGGATGACAGCGGCGGGAAGCTCGGTTTGCGCCTCGGCAAACAGGCGAAAGACCATTACGGCCGTACCCTCGCTCATCTTTATGGCGCCAGCGGCGCCAATCTCGAGGCGCAGATGCTCGCCGATGGCCTCGGTTTCCAGGTTGCCGTGGCGCCGAATGTCGATCTTGTTGCCTGCCAGCAAGCGGCAGAAAACGACGCGCGACAGGCCGCAAGGGGTGTCTGGCGCCAGTCTCCTGTACTGAAAGCGGAGCAGATCCAGCGTTCCGGATTTGCCCTGATCAGTGGACGTGTGAGCAAAGTTCAGCGCAATCGCGGCGGAATCTGGATCGAGTTGCAAGGCTCACTTGTATTGCGCGTTGCGCCCAATCTGGTCGGACAATTCGACAATGCCCGATTGCAGGCGCTAAAGGGCAGGCAGGTCGAGGCCCGAGGCTGGGTCGTCGACCGTTCGCGCAATGGTGGGCTGAAAGCGGGGCAGTCACGCTGGCTAATGCCACTGACTGATCCGGCGATGCTGCAAACGTCCCGCTGAAGAAAAATTGTAGACATTTTTTCTGTTGATTGTGAACAGTCAAGCCCTTGTGCGCCGTGGCTCTTGGCCCAAAGTCGTAGGACAGGGCGCTTGACAGGGGTGACTGCTCAGTCTTGTGGGGACTTTGCGAGGCGCGTATCCTCGCTGACCAGTCTGTCCAACAGTAAAAAGCGGAATGCCAAAATGTCTGATCTGAAAACTGCCGCTCTCGAATATCATGCCAATCCTCGTCCAGGGAAGCTGAGTGTCGAGCTCACCAAGGCCACTGCTACCGCTCGCGACTTGTCGCTGGCCTACAGCCCCGGCGTAGCTGAACCAGTGCGTGAGATCGCTCGCGATCCTGAACTGGCCTACAAATACACCGGCAAGGGCAACCTGGTTGCAGTCATTTCCGATGGCACCGCGATTCTCGGCTTGGGTAACCTCGGCCCATTGGCTTCCAAACCAGTCATGGAAGGTAAAGGCGTTCTGTTCAAGCGCTTCGCCGGCATCGACGTTTTCGACATCGAAGTCGATTCCGAAAGCCCGCAGGCCTTCATCGACACCGTAAAGCGCATTTCCATCACCTTCGGTGGCATCAACCTGGAAGACATCAAGGCACCTGAGTGCTTTGAGATCGAACGCGCTCTGATCGAGCAGTGCGACATTCCGGTGTTCCACGACGACCAGCACGGCACCGCCATCGTGACCGCTGCCGGCATGATCAACGCCCTGGAAATCGCTGGCAAAACCCTGCCGGAAGCGAAGATCGTCTGCCTGGGCGCCGGCGCTGCCGCCATCTCCTGCATGAAATTGCTGGTGAGCATGGGCGCTCGCATCGAAAACATCTTCATGGTTGACCGTACCGGCGTGATCCACTCCGGCCGTGACGACCTGAACCAGTACAAAGCCGTGTTCGCCCACGCCACCGAGAAGCGCAGCCTGGCTGACGCCCTGCAAGGCGCTGACGTGTTCGTCGGTCTGTCTGGCCCGAACCTGCTGAGCGCTGAAGGTCTGCTGTCGATGGCAGCCAACCCGATCGTGTTCGCCTGCTCGAACCCGGACCCGGAAATCTCCCCGGAGCTGGCTCACGCCACCCGTAGCGACGTGATCATGGCCACCGGCCGTTCGGACTACCCGAACCAGGTCAACAACGTATTGGGCTTCCCGTTCATCTTCCGTGGTGCCCTGGACGTTCGCGCCAAGCGCATCAACGAAGAAATGAAAGTGGCGGCGGCCAATGCCCTGCGTGAACTGGCCAAGCTGCCTGTTCCTCAGGACGTCTGCGACGCCTACGGTGGTGCACCGCTGGAATTCGGCCGTGAGTACATCATTCCGAAGCCAATGGACAAGCGTCTGATCACCCTGATCTCCGACGCTGTGGCCAAAGCGGCCATCGAGACCGGTGTGGCGACCCTGCCGTATCCGAAGAACTACCCGCTCAAAAGCGTGGATGACGTGTTCAACGGCTAAGCCGTTGTAATGCTTCAAGCGAAAGCCCCGGCTCGTGAGAGTCGGGGCTTTTTTGTTTTCGGGAATTTTCAGGATCGCATTTCATATCGGCAAGGGCCCTCACCCTAACCGTCTCCCGGGGGAGAGGGCCAGGGTGAGGGGCTCTTGATCTTCAGGCAATAAAAAGCCCCGCACTTCAATCGAAGGCGGGGCTTTTCAATATTGCGGGATCAGAACAGATCGATCGGCGCCTGTTCATCCGCCGGCAGCGGGCTGCCCGGCGCGATGCCGTTGCCCAGTTCATTCACCGACGGCGGCGTGTCCTCAGACTTGAACAGCTCGAAGTACGCGCCCGGTGTGCTTGGCGTTGCCGCACGACCGCTGACCGGGTCCACCCGCAGGCTGAGGATGCCTTCCGGCTCAGGCTGCACGTGCGGCGGCTTGTCCTTCAGCGCCGCCGACATGTAGTTCATCCAGATCGGCAGCGCCACGGTGCCGCCGAACTCGCGGCGGCCCAGGCTTTCCGGCTGGTCGAAACCGGTCCAGACCGTGGTCACGTAATCGGCGTTGTAACCGGAGAACCACGCGTCCTTCGACTCGTTGGTCGTACCGGTCTTGCCGGCGATGTCGCTGCGCCCCATCGCCAATGCACGACGACCGGTGCCGAGTTTGATCACGTCCTGCAACATGCTGTTAAGGATGTACGTGGTGCGGCCATCGACGATGCGTTCAGCCACTGCCGGCGCTGGCGGTACTGCAGCGTTCCCCGGTGCTTCACCCGGAACCGGTGCGGCATTGACCGTGAACGATTGAGCCTCCGGCGCAGCAATACCGTCCGTCGCCGAGCCACCCTGAGGCACGGTCGCAGGATTGGCGACGAACAGCATGTCGCCGTTGCGGCTTTCGATCTTGTCGATGATGTACGGAGTGATCTTGTAGCCGCCGTTGGCGAACGTGCTCCAACCGGTGGCGATCTCCATTGGCGTCAGCGTTGCAGTACCCAGTGCCAGCGACAGGTTCGGCGGCAGGTCCTGCTTGTTGAAGCCGAAGCGGGTGATGTAGTCGATGGTCTTGCCGACACCCATCGCCTGCAGCAAGCGGATCGACACCAGGTTACGCGACTTGTACAGCGCTTCGCGCAGGCGGATCGGGCCGAGGAAGGTGTTGGTGTCGTTCTTCGGACGCCAGACCTTGTCCAGGTACTCATCGACGAACACGATTGGCGCGTCATTGACCAGCGTGGCGGCGGTGTAACCGCTGTCCAGCGCGGCGCTGTAGACGAACGGTTTGAAGCTGGAACCTGGCTGACGCTTGGCCTGCATGGCGCGGTTGTAGTTGCTCTGTTCGAACGCGAAACCACCGACCAGCGAACGGATTGCGCCGTTCTGCGGGTCCAGCGACACCAGTGCGCCCTGGGCTTGCGGAATCTGGCTGAATTTCAGCGAATTGTCTTTCTGACGCTGCACACGGACCAGGTCACCGACCTGCGCGACATCCGACGGCTGACGCGGGTTGGCGCCCATGCTGTTGGTATTGAGGAACGGACGCGCCCATTTCATGGTGTCCCAGGCCACATACTCTTCCCCGGTGCGGGTCAGCACTTGCAGGCCGTTCTTGTCGACCTGAGTCACGATGGCCGGTTCGAGGCTGCTGATGGTGCGTTGCTTGGTCAGCTCGCTGGCCCAGGCTTCGCGAGTCTTGCCCGGCAGGCGCGACTCGGGGCCACGGTAGCCGTGACGCTGGTCGTAGGTCATCAAGCCTTCGTGCAGCGCCGTGTTGGCCATTTCCTGGAGGTTGCTCGGCACCGTGGTGGTAACGCGGAAGCCTTCGGTATAGGCCTCGCTGCCGTAACGACCGACCATTTCCGCACGGGCCATTTCGGCGATGTACGGCGCGTTCACTTCCGGGGTCGGTACGTGATAGCTGGCGTTCAGCGGTTCGTTGATCGCGGCGGTGTAATCCGCCTCGCTGATCTTGCCGAGCTTGTACATGCGCCCCAGGATCCAGTCACGACGCTCTTTACTGCGTGCCGGGTTGGCCAGCGGGTTGAAGCGTGACGGGGCTTTCGGCAAACCGGCGATCATCGCCATCTGCGCCAGGCTGATGTCACGGATCGACTTGCCGTAATACACCTGCGCTGCCGCCTCGATGCCATAGGCGCGGTTACCCAGGTAGATCTTGTTGACGTATAGCTCAAGGATCTCGTCCTTGGTCAGTTGCCGTTCAATCTGCAGGGCCAGAAGAATCTCGGTGGTTTTGCGCGAGAAGCTGCGTTCGCTGGTCAGGAAGAAGTTCTTCGCCACCTGCATGGTGATGGTGCTGCCGCCGGACTGGATGTGCCCGCTTTTGACCAATTGGGTCGCGGCGCGCATCAGGCTGCCCGGATCGACGCCATAGTGGTTGGCGAAATTGTCGTCTTCAGCACTTAGTAACGCATTGATGAAGTTGGGGGGAATGTCGGCGAAACGGATCGGTGTGCGGCGCATTTCGCCAAATTCTGCGATCAACTTGTTGTCGCTGGAGTACACGCGCAGCGGAATCTGCAACTGAATGCTTCTCAGCGCCTCCACAGACGGCAAACCCGGACTAAGGTAAAGAAACGCGCCGCTGAGACCTAAAAGCAGTCCGCAGAAAACGGCGACGATGGACCAACCGAAAAATTTCAGCAGACGAATCAAGGCGTTTGGACATCCAGGGCAAAGAATGAATTTGGCGTCGGGGTTCCGGTAACACACAGAACGGACCGCGCTGGCAGTAAAAAGCAGAAAAAAACGCTGGGCATTATAAGCACTTTTCTGCTGGGGGCGTCATTTGCGCTTCTGTCAAGACGGGGTGAAGGAACGCAATGCGTATTACAGAGTCCGTAACTCACGGAAAGTCATAGGGAATTGGTAGTGCTGGGACTCTTCAATAAAAAGGCCAATACATTACTGGGGATCGACATCAGTTCGACGTCGGTGAAGCTGCTGGAGCTGAGCCGTCAGGGTGATCGCTACAGGGTCGAAGCTTACGCTGTAGAGCCATTGCCGGCGAACGCCGTGGTCGAGAAAAACATCGCCGAGCTCGAAGGGGTGGGGCAGGCGCTGAGCCGGGTGCTGGTCAAGGCACGGACCGGACTCAGGAACGTAGCCGTGGCGGTGGCCGGTTCCGCCGTGATCACCAAGATCATCGAGATGGACGCCGGGCTCTCCGATGACGAACTGGAAAACCAGCTCAAGATCGAAGCCGACCAATACATTCCCTATCCGCTGGACGAAGTGGCCATCGACTTCGAAGTCCAGAGTGTTTCGCCGCGCAATCCCGAACGGGTCAACGTGCTGCTGGCCGCCTGTCGCAAGGAAAACGTCGAAGTCCGGGAAGCGGCGCTGGCCCTCGCCGGGCTGACTGCGCGGGTGATCGACGTCGAAGCCTATGCGCTGGAGCGCTCGTTCGGCCTGCTGGCTACGCAACTGGCTGCCTCGCAAGAGCGCCTGACCGTGGCGGTGGTCGACATCGGTGCGACCATGACCACCCTCAGCGTCCTGCATAACGGCAAGATCATCTATACCCGCGAGCAGTTGTTCGGTGGTCGGCAATTGACCGAGGAAATCCAGCGCCGCTATGGCCTGACGATTGAACAGGCCGGGCTGGCGAAGAAACAGGGCGGTCTGCCCGATGATTACGTCGGCGAAGTGTTGCAGCCATTTCGCGACGCGCTGGTGCAGCAAGTGTCGCGCTCGCTGCAGTTCTTCTTCGCCTCCGGGCAATACAACGCGGTCGATCACATTCTGCTGGCCGGTGGCACCGCTTCGGTGCCGGGCCTGGATCGACTGATCGAACAGCGACTGAACACTCCGACCCAGGTTGCCAACCCGTTTTCCAGCATGGCCCTGAGCAGCAAGGTCAACGCAGGGGCGCTCGCCAGTGACGCGCCAGCCCTGATGATTGCCTGCGGGCTTGCGCTCAGGAGCTTCGACTGATGGCGCGGATCAACCTCTTACCCTGGCGCGAAGAGCGCCGCGAAGAACGGCGCAAGCGCTTCCTGCTGGCGCTGACCGGGGTGGTGGTCGGATCGGTCGGAGCGGTGCTGATCGCCGATCAGGTCATCAGCGCCGCCATTGAGCGGCAAATGGCGCGCAACGATTACATCGGCAAGCAGATCGCCGTGGTCGACGAACGGATCAAGCAGATCAGTGATCTCAAGGCACGCCGCCAGCAACTGGTCGAGCGTATGCGCATCATTCAGGACTTGCAGGGCAACCGGCAGATCAGCGGGCGAATCTTCGATCAACTGGCGCGCACGCTGCCGGACGGGGTGTATTTCACCGACGTGAAGATGGCCGGTAAAACGTTGTCTATCCGTGGCGCCGCCGAATCCAATAACCGTGTCTCCGAGCTCATGCGCAATCTGGACGCATCCGATTGGTTCGATGCCCCGAGCCTCAACGAGGTGAAAGCGACCTCAGCCGATCAGGTGGAACAGTCCAATACCTTTGAATTGACTGTGCGCCAGACGCAGCCCAAGGATCTGGAGGACGACCAATGAAGCCGTCCGAATGGCTGGAGAGCCTGCGCAGCATCGATTTCAATGATCTGGACACCAGCAACATCGGTTCCTGGCCTGCTGCGGTGAAAGTCATGGCCGGGGCGTTGTTGATGGTGCTGGTGTTGGCGCTTGGCTATAACTTTTTCATCAGCGACATGGAAAACCAGCTCGAAGCCAGGCGGGAAGAAGAGGCCACGCTCAAGGAGCAGTTCGCCAGCAAGGCGCGCCTGTCGGCCAATCTGGAGCTGTATACCCAGCAAATGAAGGAGATGGAAAATACCTTCGGCGTGCTGTTGCGGCAATTGCCCAGCGACACCGAAGTGCCGGGGCTGCTGGAAGACATTACCCGTACTGGCCTGGGCAGCGGTCTGGAGTTCGAAGAAATCAAACTGCTGCCGGAAGTCGCCCAGCAGTTCTATATCGAACTCCCGATCCAGATCACCGTCACTGGCGCCTATCACGACCTCGCGACTTTTGTCAGCGGCGTCGCCGGGCTGCCGCGCATCGTCACGCTGCATGATTTCGAGCTGGCCCCGGCCAACCCCGAAGGCGGGACGAAGTTGCGCATGAGCATCCTCGCCAAGACATACCGCTATAACGACAAAGGGCTGCAGAAATGATCCCGTTTCGTTATCTCGCCGTGTCGATCGCGCTGTTGGCATTGAATGGTTGTGGGTACAGCGACGACTTCGGCGACCTCGACGCCTACATGAATGAGGTGCGCCTGCGCCCGTCGGGGAAGATTGAACCGACCCCGACATTCCGGTCTTACCCGACATTCACGTACAGCGCCGCCAACCTGCGCAGCCCGTTTTCGCGTCAGGTGCGGGTCGATGTGGCCGGGCAGAAGCACGGCTCGCGCAACGTCAAGCCCGATCCTGACCGGATCAAGCAATACCTCGAAGGTTTCAACATCGAGCAGTTCGAGATGGTCGGCACGATTGCCAATGCCTCCGGCTCCTTCGCGCTGTTGCGCGGGGCTGGCGGGGTGCATCGCCTGAAGGTGGGCGATTACCTGGGACGCAACGACGGGCGCATCGTCGCCATCAGCGCCAACCAGGTCGATGTGGTCGAAATCGTCCCGGACGGCCAGGGCGCCTGGCTGGAGCGTCCGCGCACCATTCCTTTGAAAGAGCATTCATAGTGGAAGTCGAACAATGAACAGGATTTTCTCCACCCTCGGTTTTTCGCTATGGATAGCGCTGATGTCGCCGATGGTACTCGCGGCCAGTCTGAAGACGCTGGACGTGGCGGCGTTGCCTGGGGATCGCATTGAACTGAAGCTGTCGTTCGACGGCCCGCCGCCGCAGCCCAAGGGCTATACCACCGAATCACCGGCGCGCATTGCCCTCGATCTGCCCGGTGTCACCAGCCAGTTGGCCAGCAAAAATCTCGACCTGGGCAGCGGCAATGCACGCACCGCAACGGTCGTAGAGGCCAAGGATCGCACGCGGCTGATCGTCAGTCTCACGCAATTGACGCCCTACAACACGCGGGTTGAAGGCAACAACCTGTTTGTCGTGGTGGGGCGGGGCGCACCGGCAGCAGCACCGCGTCCTGCGACTGTCGCACCGCCCGCACCGATTGCCGTAGCGTCATCGGCCAAGCCGTTCGTGGCGAAAACCCGGGCGATTCGCGGTGTCGATTTTCAGCGTGGCACGACAGGCGAGGGCAATGTGATCATCGATCTGTCGGACCCGACCATTGCCCCGAACATTCAGGAGCATGACGGCAAGATCATCCTCGAATTCGCACGCACCCAGTTACCGGAAAAGCTGCGGGTGCGTCTCGACGTCAAGGATTTCGCCACCCCGGTGCAGTTCGTCAATGCCGGCGTGACCGGTGATCGCACGGTTATTACTGTCGAGCCCAATGGCACGTATGAGTATTCCACTTTCCAGACCGACAACAAGCTGACCGTCAGCATCCGCCCGATCACCGCTGACGACCTGCAGAGGCGTAACGCTGATCGTCAGGTATACGTTGGCGAAAAGCTCTCGCTGAACTTCCAGGACATCGATGTGCGTTCGGTGCTGCAACTGATCGCCGACTTCACCAACCTCAATCTGGTGGCCAGCGATACGGTGCAGGGCGGCATCACCCTGCGTCTGCAAAACGTGCCGTGGGATCAGGCCCTGGACCTGGTGTTGAAGACCAAGGGCCTGGACAAACGCAAGATCGGTAACGTGCTGCTGGTGGCGCCGGCGGATGAGATTGCGGCCCGTGAGCGTCAGGAAATGGAATCGCAGAAGCAGATCGCCGAACTGGCGCCGTTGCGTCGGGAGCTGCTGCAAGTGAATTACGCGAAGGCGGCGGACATCGCCAAGCTGTTCCAGTCGGTGACCAGCGCCGAGGCGAAAATTGACGAGCGCGGCTCGATCACCGTCGATGAGCGGACCAACAACATCATTGCCTACCAGACCCAGGATCGCCTCGACGAGCTGCGAAGGATCGTGGCGCAACTGGATATTCCGGTGCGTCAGGTGATGATCGAAGCGCGGATCGTCGAAGCCAATGTCGATTACGACAAGAGTCTGGGCGTGCGTTGGGGCGGTTCGATTCAGAACAAGGGCAACTGGAACACTTCCGGGGTCAGCAACGGTTCGTCGACCACCATCGGCACACCGGGCAGCACCAGCACCAATTCGCCGTTCGTCGACATGGGGACGGTGGGCAACACGTCGGGAATCGGTATTGCGTTCATCACCGACAACGTCCTGCTCGACCTCGAACTGACAGCCATGGAAAAAACCGGCAACGGTGAAATCGTCTCGCAGCCGAAAGTGGTCACCTCCGACAAAGAGACCGCCAAGATTCTCAAGGGCACCGAGATTCCCTATCAGGAGGCCAGTTCCAGCGGCGCTACCTCGGTGTCTTTCAAGGAGGCCTCGCTGTCCCTGGAAGTGACGCCGCAGATCACTCCTGACAACCGCATCATCATGGAGGTCAAAGTCACCAAGGACGAACCGGATTACTTGAACAAAGTGCAGGATGTACCGCCGATCAAGAAAAACGAGGTCAACGCCAAGGTGCTGGTCAATGACGGCGAAACCATCGTAATTGGGGGCGTTTTCTCAAATACTCAAAGCAAGGTCGTAGATAAGGTGCCATTTCTTGGCGATGTGCCGTATCTTGGCCGCCTTTTCCGGCGTGATGTGGTTTCGGAGAAAAAATCCGAGCTGCTGGTATTTCTCACTCCGCGTATCATGAATAACCAGGCGATTGCTGTGAGTCGTTGATTCTGTGCGAAATTTGATTCTTGTAGGACCGATGGGCGCTGGAAAAAGCACCATCGGCCGGTTGCTGGCCAAAGAGCTGCGCCTGCCGTTCAAAGATTCCGACAAGGAAATTGAACTGCGCACGGGCGCCAATATCCCGTGGATCTTCGACAAGGAAGGCGAGCCCGGCTTTCGTGACCGTGAGCAAGCGATGATCGCCGAGCTGTGCGCGTTCGACGGTGTGGTGCTGGCGACCGGCGGGGGCGCGGTGATGCGCGACGCCAATCGCAAGGCTCTCCATGAGGGCGGGCGTGTGGTGTATCTGCATGCCTCCGTCGAACAGCAGGTCGGCCGCACCTCTCGCGACCGCAATCGACCGTTGCTGCGCACGGCCGATCCGGCGAAAACCCTGCGTGATCTGCTGGCGATCCGTGATCCGCTGTATCGAGAAATCGCCGATCTGGTGGTGGAAACCGACGAGCGGCCGCCACGCATGGTGGTGCTCGACATTCTCGACCGCCTCGCACAGCTTCCACCCCGTTAAAGCATCGCTCGAAATGCGCTATCCTCGGCGTCCTGTCACAGCTGCCGAGGTTGTGGCGGATGGCGTGCGAGCGGCGTCATACCCGCTATAGGCCGCAGACAACCAAAAATTCAGGGCAGGACGCCTGCTTCCATCTTCACTGTGGGGACACATGCAGACACTCAAGGTCGATCTAGGCGAGCGCAGCTACCCGATTCATATTGGCGAAGGTTTGTTGGATCAGCCCGAGTTGCTGGCTCCTCATATCCACGGGCGGCAAGTGGCAATCATCTCCAACGAGACCGTTGCGCCGCTTTATCTCGAACGTCTGACCCGCAGTCTTGCGCAGTTCTCGGTAATCTCGGTGGTGTTGCCCGACGGCGAAGCCTTCAAGAACTGGGAAACCCTGCAACTGATTTTCGACGGCCTGCTGACCGCCCGTCATGACCGTCGCACTACCGTGATCGCCCTCGGCGGCGGTGTGATCGGCGACATGGCCGGCTTCGCTGCCGCTTGCTACCAGCGCGGCGTCGATTTCATCCAGATTCCAACGACCTTGCTGTCTCAGGTCGATTCGTCGGTGGGCGGCAAAACCGGTATCAACCATCCACTGGGCAAGAACATGGTCGGCGCGTTCTATCAGCCGAACGTGGTGTTGATCGATACCGCGTCCCTGAAAACGCTTCCGGAGCGCGAACTGTCCGCCGGTCTGGCAGAAGTCATCAAATACGGTCTGATCTGCGACGAGCCGTTTCTGACCTGGCTCGAAGAACACGTCGATGCCCTGCGTGCGCTGGACCAGAAGGCCCTGACCTACGCCATCGAGCGCTCCTGTGCCGCCAAGGCGGCGGTGGTGGGTGCTGATGAGAAGGAAACCGGCGTGCGCGCCACGCTCAACCTCGGCCACACCTTCGGTCACGCCATCGAGACCCACATGGGCTATGGTGTCTGGCTGCACGGTGAGGCTGTCGCAGCTGGCACGGTGATGGCGCTGGAAATGTCCGCGCGCCTTGGCTGGATCAGTGAGCAGGAGCGTGATCGTGGCATTCGTCTGTTCCAGAAGGCCGGCCTGCCGGTGATCCCGCCCACGGAAATGACCGAAGCGGATTTTCTGGAACACATGGCAATTGATAAAAAAGTGATCGACGGTCGTCTGCGCCTGGTGCTGCTGCGCCGGATGGGCGAAGCGGTAGTGACCGACGATTATCCGAAAGAGGTTCTAAAGGCCACGCTGGGAGCGGATTACCGCGCCCTGGCTCAGCTTAAAGGTTAATAAGATTCCGATGACTAGTTTGCATGCCGACGAGGCGTTCCTCGGCCATTTTCAGTTAAGTCACGACCCTTTCGCGCCACGCGTGCCGGGCTTCAAGTTCTTCCCGGCCCAGCGCAAACCGGTGCTGGGGCAACTGCATCACCTGGCCCGTTACAGCCAGTTGCTGCTGGTGGTTACAGGGCCGCACGGCAGCGGCAAGACCTTGCTGCGCCAGGCGCTGGTCGCCAGCACCAACAAGCAATCGGTGCAAAGTGTCGTGGTTTCCGCCCGTGGCGCCGGTGATGCGGCGGGCGTACTGCGTCAGGTCGCTCAGGCGCTGGACGTGGCGCAGGCCGATGTCGGCGCGATTCTGGCGCAAATCGTTCAGCTCGCGCTGACCGGCCAGGAAGTCTATCTGCTGGTGGATGACGCCGAGCAACTCGACGAGTCCGCGCTCGAAGCGTTGATGGCGCTGGGCGCCGGCGCACCGGAAGGCCGTCCGCATGTGTTCCTCTTCGGTGAGTCGTCGCTGATCGCCCAGCTCGAGGCCTTGCACCTTGAGGAAGAGCGTTTCCACGTCATCGAATTGCAGCCGTACACCGAAGAAGAGACCCGCGAATACCTCGATCAGCGCCTCGAAGGTGCGGGCCGGGGTGTCGAACTTTTCACCGCAGATCAGATCTCTGATATTCACGAAAGCGCCGAGGGTTGGCCGGGCAACATCAACCAGGTCGCCCGCGATGCTCTGATCGAAGTCATGATTGCCAGCCGCTCTGCGGTCAAGCGTCCAAGTATGGGGTTCAACATGCCGAAGAAACACGTATTGGCGATTTCCGCCGTCGTTGTGGTCGCGGTCGCCGCCGCCTGGCTGATGCCAGGTCGCAACAAGGCGCCAACCACGGGTGCACCGGCCAATGAACAGGCACAGTTGCCATTGGGCCAGGGCGCAGCCAACGGCGGCGCGCCGAACGTCGAGTTCGCCGGTAATACGCAGCCGATGCCGCTGCCGCTGGTCGGCAACTCGCAACCGGTCATGCGTGGTCCGTTGGCGGAAGCCGCTGGCGGTATAACCGAAGGCGATGACGGTGTTCCGGTCGAAGGTTCCAGTGCAACGCCGCCAACCGTGACGACCACCGCGCCACCGGCAGGCGTTCCGGCCGGCCCTGCGCCGACGCCGGTTCCGGTCCCGGCAGCGAAACCTGCGCCAGCACCGACTCAGGTAGCCACTGCCAAGCCTGCTCCGGCAGCACCGGTAGCAAAACCGGCTCCAGTGCCAGCCAAACCGGTTGCAGCAGCCAAACCGGCCGAGAAGCCGGTTACTGTCGCCAAGGCTGCCGGTGGCAGTTGGTACGCGGGTCAGCCGACCAGCAATTACGTGGTGCAGATCCTCGGCACCAGTTCGGAAGCCTCTGCGCAAAACTTCGTCAAAGAACAGGGCGGCGAGTACCGTTATTTCAAGAAAGTGCTCAATGGCAAGCCGCTCTATGTGATCACCTATGGCAACTTCGCCAGCCGTGATGCAGCCGTTTCTGCCATCAAGGCCTTGCCAGCGAAGGTTCAGGCTGGTAAACCTTGGCCTCGCACTGTCGCCAGCGTCCAACAGGAACTGGCAACAACTCGCTGAAGATTCGGCGGCCTTACCCAGGCCGCCTCTCCAAGCACCTCAAAATTTCTACGAGTGCGCGCCGTCCCTGCGACCGCGTGCCTTGTGGTGTCTGCGTCACAGTAGTCTTTGAGTCGTTGCGGTCAAAATTAAAAAAGTTTTGACTAGCACAGCAGATCGTTTTAAACCTTTCACAAATGCGACATGAATTTGCGACATTTCGTCGTCAAATTTGTGAGCCTCTGTGTCGCTGTGTACAATGACCACCCTTTTGCCCCTGCCAAGCCGGCGTACGTTCGGCGCGGGATGCAAGTGGTTGAATTGAAAAGAAATTTGCCTCGAAAAGAGGCAGCCTGGTGAGAAAGTGTCTATGAAAGCAGGTCTGTACCAACCAGATGAATTCAAGGATAACTGCGGTTTCGGCCTGATAGCCCATATGCAGGGCGAACCCAGTCATACCCTTTTGACAACGGCCATCGAGGCCCTGACCTGCATGACCCACCGCGGTGGGATTAATGCCGACGGCAAGACCGGTGACGGCTGCGGTCTGCTGATTCAAAAGCCCGACGCCTTCCTGCGCGCTATTGCCCAGGAAACCTTCAGCGTCGAACTGCCCAAGCAATACGCCGTGGGCATGGTTTTCTTCAACCAGGATTGCGCCAAGGCCGAAGCCGCTCGCGAGAACATGAATCGTGAGATCCTCGCTGAAGGCCTGCAGTTGATCGGCTGGCGCAAAGTGCCCATCGACACCAGCGTCCTCGGCCGCCTGGCCCTTGAGCGCCTGCCACAGATCGAGCAGGTGTACATCGGCGGCGAAGGCCTGAGCGATCAGGACATGGCCGTGAAGCTGTTCAGCGCACGTCGTCGTTCGTCGGTGTCCAACGCCGTCGATCCCGACCATTACATCTGCAGCTTTTCGCACAAGACCATCATCTATAAAGGCCTGATGATGCCGGCCGACCTGGCCGCGTTTTATCCAGACCTGAGTGACGAGCGCCTGCAAACCGCGATCTGCGTGTTCCACCAGCGCTTCTCCACCAACACCCTGCCGAAATGGCCGCTGGCTCAGCCATTCCGCTTCCTCGCCCACAACGGCGAGATCAACACCATCACCGGTAACCGTAACTGGGCACAGGCCCGTCGGACCAAGTTCAGCAATGATCTGATGGATCTGGAAGAACTCGGCCCGCTGGTCAACCGTGTTGGCTCCGATTCGTCGAGCATGGACAACATGCTCGAACTGATGGTCACCGGCGGCATCGACCTGTTCCGTGGCGTGCGGATGATCATTCCGCCTGCGTGGCAGAACGTCGAAACCATGGACCCGGATCTGCGTGCGTTCTACGAGTACAACTCGATGCACATGGAGCCGTGGGACGGCCCGGCCGGCGTGGTCATGACCGACGGTCGCTATGCGGTGTGCCTGCTCGACCGTAATGGTCTGCGCCCGGCGCGCTGGGTCACCACCAAAAACGGTTTCATCACCCTCGCCTCGGAAATCGGCGTGTGGAACTACCAGCCGGAAGACGTGCTCGCCAAGGGTCGCGTCGGACCGGGTCAGATCTTCGCCGTGGACACCGAAACCGGGCAGATCCTCGACACCGATGCAATCGACAACCGTCTGAAGTCCCGTCATCCGTACAAGCAATGGTTGCGCAAGAATGCCCTGCGCATCCAGGCGACCATGGAAGACAACGACCACGGTTCGGCGTTCTACGACGTCGATCAGCTCAAGCAATACATGAAGATGTATCAGGTTACGTTCGAAGAGCGTGATCAGGTACTGCGTCCGCTCGGCGAACAAGGCTACGAAGCCGTTGGCTCGATGGGCGACGACACGCCGATGGCCGTGCTGTCCCAGCGCGTGCGCACGCCTTACGACTATTTCCGCCAGCAGTTCGCGCAGGTGACCAACCCGCCGATCGATCCGCTGCGTGAAGCAATCGTGATGTCGCTGGAAATCTGCCTCGGTGCCGAGCGCAACATTTTCCAGGAGTCGCCGGAACACGCTTCGCGCGTGATCCTCAGCTCGCCGGTTATCTCCCCGGCCAAGTGGCGCTCGCTGATGAACCTCGACCGCCCGGGGTTCGAGCGAGCGATCATCGACCTCAACTACGACGAAAGCGTCGGCCTCGAAGCGGCGATCCGCAACGTTGCCGATCAGGCTGAAGAAGCCGTGCGTGCCGGTCGCACGCAGATCGTTCTGAGCGACCGCCATATCGTCCCGGGCAAGCTGCCGATCCACGCATCCCTTGCGACCGGTGCCGTGCACCATCGCCTGACCGAAAAAGGCCTGCGTTGCGATTCCAACATCCTCGTTGAAACCGCGACCGCCCGTGACCCGCATCACTTTGCCGTGTTGATCGGTTTCGGCGCTTCGGCGGTGTATCCGTTCCTGGCCTACGAAGTGCTGGGCGATCTGATCCGTACCGGTGAAGTGCTGGGCGACCTCTATGAGGTGTTCAAGAACTACCGCAAAGGCATCACCAAAGGTCTGCTGAAGATCCTGTCGAAGATGGGCATTTCGACCATCGCTTCGTACCGCGGGGCACAGTTGTTCGAGGCCATCGGCCTGTCCGAAGAAGTGTGCGATCTGAGCTTCCGTGGCGTGCCGAGCCGCATCAAGGGTGCGCGTTTCGTCGACATCGAAGCCGAACAGAAAGCACTCGCCGTCGAAGCCTGGAGCCCGCGCAAGCCGATCCAGCAGGGCGGTTTGCTGAAGTTCGTCCACGGTGGCGAATACCACGCGTACAACCCGGATGTGGTCAACACTCTGCAGGCCGCTGTGCAGCAGGGCGACTACGCCAAGTTCAAGGAATACACCTCGCTGGTGGACAACCGTCCGGTGTCGATGATCCGCGACCTGTTCAAGGTCAAAACCCTCGACACGCCGCTGGACATCAGTGAAATCGAACCGCTGGAGTCGGTGCTCAAGCGCTTCGACTCTGCCGGCATCTCGCTGGGCGCTTTGTCGCCGGAAGCTCACGAAGCCCTGGCCGAAGCCATGAACCGCCTCGGTGCGCGTTCCAACTCCGGCGAAGGCGGTGAAGACCCGGCGCGTTACGGCACCATCAAGAGCTCGAAAATCAAGCAGGTCGCCACTGGCCGGTTTGGTGTCACCCCGGAATACCTGGTCAACGCCGAAGTGCTGCAGATCAAGGTCGCGCAAGGTGCCAAGCCGGGCGAGGGCGGGCAACTGCCGGGCGGAAAGGTGAACGGGCTGATCGCCAAGCTGCGTTACGCAGTACCGGGCGTGACCCTGATTTCGCCACCGCCGCACCACGACATTTATTCCATCGAAGACTTGTCGCAGCTGATTTTTGACCTGAAACAGGTCAACCCGAAGGCACTGGTTTCGGTGAAACTCGTGGCTGAAGCGGGCGTCGGCACCATCGCTGCCGGTGTCGCCAAGGCCTATGCGGACCTGATCACCATCTCCGGCTACGACGGTGGTACCGGTGCTTCGCCGCTGACTTCGATCAAATACGCGGGCGCACCGTGGGAGCTCGGCCTCGCCGAAACCCACCAGACCCTGCGCGGCAACGACCTGCGCGGCAAAGTCCGGGTGCAGACCGACGGCGGCTTGAAAACCGGCCTCGACGTGATCAAGGCTGCGATCCTCGGCGCCGAAAGCTTCGGCTTCGGCACCGCGCCAATGATCGCGCTGGGCTGCAAATACCTGCGTATCTGCCACCTGAACAACTGCGCCACCGGCGTCGCCACTCAGAACGAGAAACTGCGCAAGGATCACTACATCGGCACCGTCGACATGGTGGTGAATTTCTTCACCTACGTCGCCGAAGAAACCCGTGAGTGGCTGGCCAGGCTCGGTGTGCGCTCCCTCGAAGAGCTGATCGGTCGCACCGATCTGCTGGAAATCCTCGAAGGCCAGACTGCCAAGCAACATCACCTGGACCTGACGCCGCTGTTGGGCAGCGATCATATTTCGGCAGACAAGCCGCAGTTCTGCGGCGTTGAGCGCAATCCGCCGTTCGACCAAGGCCTGCTGGCCGAGAAAATGGTCGAGATGGCGTCGTCGGCGATCAACGACCTCAGCGGCGCCGAGTTCGCTCTGGATATCTGCAACTGCGACCGTTCGATCGGCGCACGGATCTCCGGCGAAATCGCCCGCAAGCACGGCAACCAGGGCATGGCGAAAGCGCCGATCACCTTCCGCTTCAAAGGCACGGCGGGTCAGAGCTTTGGCGTATGGAACGCCGGCGGTCTGAACATGTACCTCGAAGGCGACGCCAACGACTACGTCGGCAAAGGCATGACCGGTGGCAAGCTGGTCATCGTGCCGCCGAAGGGCAGCGCCTACAAAACCCAGGAAAGCGCCATCATCGGCAACACCTGCCTTTACGGTGCCACCGGCGGCAAGCTGTTCGCTGCCGGCACCGCAGGCGAGCGTTTCGCCGTGCGTAACTCCGGTGCCCACACGGTTGTGGAAGGCACTGGCGATCACTGCTGCGAGTACATGACCGGTGGTTTCGTCTGCGTTCTGGGCAAGACCGGTTACAACTTCGGCTCTGGCATGACCGGTGGTTTCGCCTACGTGCTCGATCAGGACAACACCTTCGTTGACCGGGTCAACCATGAACTGGTGGAAATCCAGCGGATCAGCGGCGAGGCGATGGAAGCCTATCGCAGCCACCTGCAAAACGTGCTGAACGAGTACGTCGCGGAAACCGACAGCGAGTGGGGTCGTGAACTGGCCGAAAACCTCGATGACTACTTGCGCCGTTTCTGGCTGGTCAAACCGAAGGCTGCCAACCTGAAATCGTTGCTTTCCAGCACTCGTGCCAACCCGCAGTGATATGCGCCTGAAGAGTTTGATGAGGTTTTAACAATGGCTGAACGTCTGAATAACGACTTCCAGTTCATCGATGTCGGGCGCAAAGATCCGAAGAAGAAACTGTTGCGTCAACGCAAGAAAGAGTTCGTGGAAATCTACGAACCGTTCAAACCCCAGCAGTCGGCCGATCAGGCCCACCGCTGCCTGGGTTGCGGTAACCCGTATTGCGAATGGAAGTGCCCGGTGCACAACTTCATTCCGAACTGGCTCAAATTGGTGGCCGAGGGCAACATCCTTCAGGCCGCCGAGTTGTCGCACCAGACCAACACCCTGCCGGAAGTCTGCGGCAGGGTTTGTCCCCAGGATCGTCTGTGCGAGGGTGCCTGCACCCTCAACGACGGCTTCGGCGCGGTGACCATCGGATCGGTCGAGAAGTACATCACCGACACCGCGTTCGCGATGGGCTGGCGCCCGGACATGTCCAAGGTCAAACCGACCGGCAAGCGTGTCGCGATCATCGGCGCAGGCCCGGCGGGCCTCGGTTGCGCCGACGTGCTGGTGCGCGGCGGCGTGACCCCGGTGGTGTTCGACAAGAACCCGGAAATCGGCGGTCTGCTGACCTTCGGTATCCCCGAGTTCAAGCTGGAAAAGACCGTGCTGAGCAATCGTCGCGAAGTCTTCACCGGCATGGGCATCGAGTTCCGGCTCAATACCGAAGTCGGCAAAGACGTCACCATGGAGCAATTGCTCGCCGAATACGATGCCGTGTTCATGGGCATGGGCACCTACACCTACATGAAGGGCGGTTTTGCCGGCGAGGATTTGCCGGGTGTCTATGACGCGCTGGACTTCCTGATCGCCAACGTCAACCGCAACCTGGGCTTTGAAAAGTCGCCGGAAGATTTTGTCGACATGAAAGGCAAGAAAGTCGTGGTACTCGGCGGGGGAGACACGGCGATGGACTGCAACCGCACGTCGATCCGTCAGGGCGCCAAGTCGGTGACCTGCGCTTATCGTCGTGACGAAGCGAACATGCCCGGCTCGCGCAAAGAGGTGAAGAACGCCAAGGAAGAGGGCGTGAAATTCCTCTACAACCGCCAGCCGATTGCTATCGTCGGTGAAGACAAGGTCGAAGGCGTGAAAGTGGTCGAGACCCGTCTCGGCGAACCGGATGCCCGTGGCCGTCGCAGTCCCGAGCCGATCCCGGGTTCCGAAGAGATCATTCCGGCTGACGCCGTGGTCATCGCCTTCGGTTTCCGCCCGAGCCCGGCGCCGTGGTTCGAACAGTTCGAAATCCAGACCGACAGCCAAGGCCGCGTCGTTGCGCCTGAGCAAGGTCAGTACAAGCACCAGACCAGCAACCCGAAGATCTTTGCCGGTGGCGACATGGTGCGCGGTTCCGACCTGGTGGTGACGGCGATCTTCGAAGGCCGCAATGCCGCCGAAGGTATCCTCGATTACCTGGGCGTCTGATTCCATTTCAAACTGAAATGCGATCAGAAATGTGGGAGCGGGCTTGCTCGCGAATGCTTTGTATCAGTCACCTGATGTAGTGACTGGCACAGCGCTTTCGCGAGCAAGCCCGCTCCCACATTGGTTTTGGCGTGTTCAAGATATCCCGATAAATTGACTCGATAGACAAAAGGCTGACCTGCATCCGTGCCTTTTGCCTCGCGCTCTGAGAAAATGCCCGCACTTTTTTTCCGGATGCCGACATGACTGCCCTGAAGAACGACCGTTTCCTCCGCGCCCTGCTCAAGCAACCCGTAGACGTCACCCCTGTGTGGATGATGCGTCAGGCCGGCCGCTACCTGCCGGAATACCGCGCCAGCCGCGCCCAGGCCGGTGATTTCATGAGTCTGTGCATGAATCCGGAATTTGCCTGCGAAGTCACGATGCAACCGCTCGACCGCTATCCGCAACTGGACGCGGCGATCCTGTTTTCCGACATCCTCACCATTCCCGATGCCATGGGCCAGGGCCTGTACTTCGAGACCGGTGAAGGTCCACGCTTCAAGAAAGTGGTCAGCACCCTCGCTGATATCGAGGCGTTGCCGATCCCTGATCCGCACAAAGACCTGGGCTACGTGATGGACGCCGTCAGCACCATCCGTCGCGAGCTGAACGGCCGTGTGCCGCTGATCGGTTTCTCTGGCAGCCCGTGGACCCTGGCGACTTACATGGTCGAAGGCGGCTCGTCGAAAGACTTCCGCAAGACCAAAGCGATGCTCTACGACAATCCGCAAGCCATGCACTTGCTGCTGGATAAACTGGCGCAGTCGGTAACCTCTTACCTCAATGGCCAGATCATGGCCGGTGCGCAAGCGGTGCAGATCTTCGACACCTGGGGCGGCAACCTGTCGGCGGCGGCGTACCAGGAGTTCTCCCTCGCCTACATGAAGAAAATCGTCAGCGGGCTGATCCGCGAGCACGACGGTCGCAAGGTTCCGGTGATCCTTTTCACCAAGAACGGCGGCCTGTGGCTGGAAAGTATCGCCGAGGCCGGCGCCGACGCACTGGGTCTGGACTGGACCTGCGACATCGGCAACGCCCGCGCCCGTGTCGGCGACAAGGTTGCGCTGCAAGGCAACATGGACCCGACCGTGCTCTACGCCAAACCGGAAGCGATCCGCACTGAAGTCGGGCGTATTCTGGCGAGCTACGGCAAGGGCAGCGGCCACGTGTTCAACCTCGGCCATGGCATTACGCCTGAGGTTGATCCGGAGCATGCCGGTGCGTTCCTGCGCGCGGTGCACGAGTTGTCGGCGCAGTATCACGAGTGATCGCCACACAATAAAAAACGCCCGGCTTGTGCCGGGCGTTTTTGTTTGCGTGATTCAATGTCAGACACAGATCAACTGTGGGATTTATGTCAGGCCTTGACGCCACCGAGGGGCGGCAACTTCGCCAGTTTCAATGCAACCAGCAGGGCGATCAGCAGCAACGAGCCGATAAACCAACCGATCCCGTTCCAGCCGCCGAGATGCCAGAACACTCCGCCCGCCGTCCCGGCAATACTCGACCCTGCGTAATAGCTGAACAGATACAGCGACGATGCCTGGCCCTTGGCCTTGGTCGCCCGCCGACCGATCCAGCTGCTCGCCACCGAGTGCGCGCCGAAGAAACCAAAGGTGAAAATCAGCATGCCGACGATCACCAGCAACAGCGGCACAAGCATCGTCAGGGCAAGACCGGCAAACATCAACGCAATGGTCGCCCACAACACCTTGCGCCGCCCCAGTTTGTCGGCGAGCGAACCGATCTTAGCGGAGCTGTAGATCCCCGACAGATAGACAATCGAGAGCAGGCCGACGAACACCTGATCAAGGTTGTACGGTGCGGCGAGCAGGCGATAGCCGATGTAGTTGAACAGCGTAACGAACGCGCCCATCAGCACGAACGCTTCAAGAAACAGCAGCGGCAGACCGGCGTCGCGAAAGTGCATGGTGAAACCGTCGAGCAGGCTGCGCGGATGCAGTGAGCGCGAGCGGAAATTGCGTGACTCCGGGAGGATCTTCCAGAACACTGCCGCCGCAATCATCGCCAGGCCACCAATCACCAGCATCGCCGTGTGCCAGCTGACGAAGTCGATCAACACCCCGGTGATCAGGCGACCGCTCATCCCGCCAATCGCGTTGCCGCCAATATACAAACCCATCGCCAGGCCGATGTGCTGTGGATGAATTTCCTCGCTCAGATACGTCATTGCCACTGCCGCCAGCCCGCTCAGCGACAAGCCGGTCAGCGCACGCATGATCAGCACGCCTTCCCAACTCGGCATCATCGCACTGGCCATGGTGCACAGCGCCGCAGCGAACAGCGCCGTCACCATCACCGGTTTGCGCCCGACCCGGTCGGAAATCGGCCCGGTAATCAGCAGGCCGATGGCGAGCATGCCGGTGGCCACCGAGAGGATCAGGCTGCTCTGCGCCGCGTTGATGCCGTACTCGTGGGACAGCAGCGGCATCATCGGCTGCACGCAGTACAGCAGGGCGAACGTCGCAAACCCGCCGCTGAACAGCGCCAGCACCGTGCGCATGAACATCGGCGTGCCTTTTTCGATGTAGATCTCTTGCAGTTCGGCGACGACATCGTCCGCTTCAGCAGGCGGGACTTCATGGGCAAGGGGCGCGACAGCAGTTTTCACTTCAGACCTCGGAGGGCACGGCCAGGCAGGCAATGAAAAAATCATATAGCTGGCTAATGTTTCTATCCAATATATTGTTCGACCTGTTTGATAGCTCTAACGACCTAATGGGGTTTCCATGGAATTGCGTCATCTGCGCTACTTCATCGCCGTTGCCGAAGAACTGCATTTTGGCCGTGCGGCGCAGGTGCTGGGCATCTCCCAGCCGCCGTTGAGCCAGCAGATTCAGGCGCTGGAACAGGAAGTCGGTGCGCGGTTGTTCGAACGGACCAATCGTCGGGTCGAACTCAGTGAGGTGGGGCGCTTGTTTCTTGAGGAGGCGCGTCTGGTGCTGGCCCAGGTCGATAAAGCGGCGGACGTGGCCCGGCGTGCTCAGTTGGGTGAACTGGGCGAGTTGAAGATTGGTTTCACCTCGTCGGCGCCGTTCAACTCGACCATTCCGCAGGCGATATTTGCCTTTCGCCAGCGCTTTCCGGCAGTGCACCTGAACCTGCGCGAAATGAGCAGCACGATGGTCGCGGATGCGCTGGTCGATGAATCGATTGAAGTTGGCATCATGCGCCCCCTCGGTTTGCCCGATTCACTGAGCGTGGTGGAGTTGATGCGCGAGCCGTTGGTTGCCGTGCTCGGTTCCAAGCATCCGTTGGCGCAAGGCACCGAAGAAGGACTGTTCCTCTCGGCGCTGGCGCTGGAGCCGTTCGTGTTCTTTCCGCGTAGCTACGGCAGCGGGCTGTATGCGCAATTGCTGAGTCTGGCGCGCGATGCCGGGTTCAGCCCGCACTTTGCCCAAGAGGCGGGTGAGGCGATGACCATCATCGGTCTGGTCGCGGCGGGGCTGGGCGTTTCGGTGTTGCCGGCGTCCTATCAGCGGATGCGCATCGACGGCGTGGTCTATCGACCATTGCTCGATCCGGAGGCGGTGTCGGCAGTGTGGCTGGTGCAGCGCAAGGATCAGAAATCGCCGATGGCCAAAGCGTTTGTCGACCTGCTCACACGCAAGGTTGAACCATCAAGTGGGTAATGGCGACTGGCCTCTTCGCGAGCAAGCCGGCTCCCACACAAGATCTTCAGCGAAGACAGATTTTGTGTATGACACGTTCCAAATGTGGGAGCGGGCTTGCTCGCGAAGGGGGCCGCTCGCCACACTGAAAACATTCCTGAATGTCTAAGGCAACCGCACCAGATCCCCCTTCAACGCTACCCGCGTCACAAAAATCCCCGCCCGGCATTCGTAGGTATTCAGATCCTTGCGCACATGCTGGTCGTAATAACTGACGATATTGACCACCGCATTGGCCCCGACCCGCTTGGCATCGGCCTGCAACTTGATCAGGTTGGACTGCAACACCCATTCGCACGAATCATGGTCACTTTTATTGAAACCGTTGGTACTCAAATCACTGACCACCCCACGACGCAGCAACTGCTGGGTGCCCTGCGGCCCGTTGCCGATCAGATAGAATTTCACACTGCCATCCAGTCGCCCGGCGCGAATCGCGTCCGACAACACGGTTTCGAATGGCATGTACATGAGGTGGGTGGCATGGCTGGTGCCGGGTAGCAGTGCGAGGAGTGCGGCGGCGATCAGGGCTTTCACTTGCATGGTCATCTCCTTGACGATGAAAGAGAACCGCGAGTGCTCGACCGATCAGCCTCGCCGTTCTGGCCGGCGGTGTGATGGTCGGCTTCAGCGAGTGTAGATGCTGCTTGATCACCCTCAATGAAAAGGGCGCCGAAAGGCGCCCTTTGTCGTTTCTGGCGGTTACTGAACCTTCGCCAGATCACCCTTCAACGCAACGCCTGCCATAATTGCGCCCGCGTGGCATTCGTAGGTCTGCGTGTCCTTGCGCTCGTTGCTCTTGTAGAAGCTGACGATGTTGGTCACCGCATTGGCGCCGGCGTTTTTCGCCGCCTGGTGCAGGCTGATGATGGCTGACTGTGCGACCCATTCGCAGGCCTCAGTGTCAGACTTGTTGAAGGCGTTGGTTTTCTTGTTGGTCACGGCGCCGGGGCTGACAACAGTGACTTTGCCGGCCGGGGTGTTGCCGGCCAGATAGAATTTCACGCTGCCATCGATTTTGCCCGAGCGCGTCGCTTCGGCGACGGCTTTGTCGAACGGCAGGTAAACCGCAGTGTCACGGGCCTGGCTGACTGCCGGCAAGGCACAGATGAGCAGGGCGGCAGCGAGTGGTTTGAAGCGCATGGAGGTCTCCTTGACCTGGATTAATCCGGTTGCGGCCAGCGGCGGAAAATCAACGAGGTGTTGACCCCACCAAAAGCGAAGTTGTTGTTCATCACGTAGTCGTGATGCATCTGGCGGAATTCGCCGCGCAGGTAATCGAGCTTGCCGCAGTGCGGGTCGACGTCGTCGAGGTTGAACGTGTGCACGTACTGGTCGCGGTTCATCATCTCGATGCTGAACCACGACTCCAGCGCACCGCAGGCACCCAGGGTGTGGCCGAGAAAACTCTTCTGCGAGCTGATCGGCATGCGCTCGCCGAACAGGCTGCTGGTCGCCAGTGTCTCGGCGATATCACCCTGTTCCGTCGCCGTACCGTGGCCGTTTACGTAGCCGATGGCTTCAGGCATGAGGCCGGCGTCTTCCAGTGCCAGCTCCATCGCGCGACGCATGGTCACCTGCTCTGGACGGGTGGTGTGCTGGCCATCGGCGTTGCTGCCGAAACCGACGATTTCGGCGTGGATGTGCGCACCGCGCGCGAGGGCGTGTTCGAGTTCTTCAAGCACCAGCATGCCGCCACCCTCACCGATCACCAGGCCATCGCGGCCCTTGTCGTAAGGGCGCGGGCTGGTCTGCGGCGCATCGTTTTTCAGGCTGGTGGCGTACAGCGCGTCGAAGACCATCGCTTCGGTCGGGCAGAGTTCTTCGGCACCGCCGGCGAGCATCAGCGGCAGGCGGCCGAACTTGATCGCCTCGTAGGCGTAGCCGATGCCCTGGCTGCCGCTGGTGCAGGCACTGGACGTGGGGATCAAGCGCCCGGTGAGGCCAAAGAAGATGCTGATATTGGCGGCGGTGGTGTGCGGCATCATGCGCACATAGGAGTTGGCGTTGAGGCCTTCCGCCACGGAGTTGAGCAACATGTTGCCGAACGCCTTGATCTCATCGGTGCTGCCAGTGGACGAACCGCAGGCGACGCCCATGCGCCCGTCCCTGATCGATTCATCGCCGAGCAGGCCCGCGTCGGCGAGGGCCATTTCCGCTGCCCCTACCGCCAGCCGCGACACGCGGCCCATGCTGCGCAGTTGTTTGCGCGTCCAGTGCGAAGGGACGACAAAATCATCGATAGGGCCAGCCAGACGCGTGTTGAGTTCGCTGAAACGATCCCACTCGTCCATCCGGCGGATGCCGCTGCGATTGGCCGCGAAGTTGCCGACGATGGTTGCCCAGTCGCTGCCCAGCGAGGTGATGCCGGCCATGCCGGTGACGACGACGCGTTTCATCAGCACAAGCCTCCGTTGACCGCCAGAACCTGGCGGGTGATGTACGAGGCTTCCGCCGACATCAGGAAATTCACCGCAGCGGCCACCTCTTCAGGAGTGCCCATGCGTTGTGCGGGAATCATTTTCATCAGTTCTTCCACCGGCACGTTTTCGTCGAGCATTGCCGTGTCGATCAGGCCCGGCGCGACGCAGTTCACGGTGATTTTGCGCTTGCCCAGTTCAATCGCCAATGCCTTCGCTGCGCCGATCACGCCGGCTTTCGAGGCGCTGTAGTTGACCTGGCCCCGGTTGCCGATCAGTCCCGAGACCGAGGTGATGCAGACAATGCGACCGGCGGCGCGGCGGCGGATCATCGGCATCATCACCGGGTGCAGAACGTTGTAGAAACCGTCGAGGTTGGTGCGCAGGACCACGTCCCAATCGTCGTCGCTCAGCGCGGGGAACGCACCGTCGCGGGTCAGACCGGCATTCAATACAACACCGTAATAGGCGCCGTGGGCTTCGACGTCGGCTTCCAGAAGGGTTTTGCAGGTTTCGCGGTCGGCGACATCGAATTGCAGGATGCGCGCGTTGCGCCCCAGCGCTTCGACTTGCGCCTGCACGGCTTGCGCTTCGGCCATGCCGCTGCGGCAATGCAGGACGATGTCGTGTCCGGCCTGGGCCAGACGCAAGGCAATGGCGCGGCCTATGCCACGGCTGGAGCCGGTGACCAGTACTGATTCAGTCATCGTTCGACTCCTTTTTTTGTACGAGATAGTCAGCCGCCTGAGGCGGGCGGAACACGTTCAGCCGAGCACTGGCGGCGATGCCTGGCGCAGTGATATGGCATTCGAAAACACCCATGCCGTTGTCATCCTCCAGCGAGCGAAGGCCATGAATGGTCAATTTGCTGCCGGCTGGAAACGCCTCGACGTTGCACTCGAACTTGCGGGTGCCAAGGAGGAAACCCAGCTCTACCGGATTGCCTTTCTGCCGTGCGTGGCAGCCGGCGAACGCGGCAACGCTCTGCGCCATCAGCTCGATGCCCACCCACGCCGGCAGGCTGCCGTCGGGCAGGTTGAACAGGCCGTCAGGCTGGACGGTGAGGCGGGTGTAGATCTGCTCATCGTCAAAGCGCTCGATGCTGTCGATCAGGATCATGTCGCCGGCGTGGGGCAACAGCTCGGCGAGCGGCCAGTGGCTCATGGGGCGTCTCCGATAATCAGGCTGACGTTATTGCCACCGAAGGCAAACGAGTTGCTCATCAGGTAGCGCGGAGCAATGGACGTCAGGCGCTCGCTCGCGGTCACCCACTGCAGTGGCGGCAACGCGGGATCGGCCTGACCGTCCCAGACGTGCGGCGGCAAGGCGTGATCGGGGTTGTCGGCGCTCAGGCTCAGCCAGCAGAACGCCGCTTCCAGCGCGCCCGCTGCGCCGAGGGTATGGCCGGTCATCGGCTTGGTGGAAGAGCACGGCACGCCACGCGGGAACAGCGCGGCGACCGCCAGACTTTCCATGGCGTCGTTATGTGAGGTGGCGGTGCCGTGCAGGTTCAGATAGTTGATCTGTTCAGCTTGCAGGTGCGCACGGCTCAGGGCTTTCTGCATCGCTTGCAGGGCCCCGCGTCCACTCGGCTCCGGGGCGGAAATGTGGTGCGCATCGGAACTGGCACCGGCGCCGAGCAGGGCAATGGCCGGGCCGTCGCCGCGCTGTTTGCTCATCACGAACAGCACCGCCGCTTCACCGATGTTGATGCCGTCGCGGTTGGCCGAAAACGGGTTGCAGCGTTCATCGGAAACGGCTTCCAGCGACGAAAAACCATTGAGGGTCAGTTTGCACAGGCTGTCGACGCCACCGCACAGCACCGCATCGCACAGTCCCAGATCGAGCAGGCGCTGGGCGCTCAGCAAGGCCCGGGCACTGGAGGTGCACGCGGTGGAAATCACATACGCCGGGCCGCTCAGTTGCAGCCAGTCGGCGAGGAAGTTGGCCGGGGCACCGAGTTCCTGTTGGCGGTAATCGTATTGCGCCGGGAATTGCTGCTCACGAATGTAGTGCGCCAAGCCACGGCTGGCCTCGTCGATGCCCGAGGTGCTGGTGCCCAGCACGACGCCTATGCGCTCGCGGCCGTAGGTCTGAATGGCTTGGCCGATGTCATCGCGAATCTGCAACGCCGCTTCCAGCAACAGTTGATTGTTGCGACTGCTTTGAGCGATCAGTGCTGGCGGAATCGGCGCCAGTTCACCGCGTACCGCCGCCACCGGCAATGCCCGCTCCGCGACCCAGCCCGACTCACGGCGCATGCCCGAGCAGTCGCCGGCAAACAGGTTGCGGGCCACTTCAGCGGTGTCGCGGCCGAGGGCGCAGATCACGCCGAGGGCATTCAGATAAGCGGTCATGGCGTCGGCTCACTGAGCGGTGAAACGCGATAGTGCGGGCCTTGGGGCAGGTTCAATTCGAAGCTCAACGGTTGTGTGTAGCGGATGTCCCAACGTGTCGGCAGCGAACGTTGTTCGCCATGGGCCTGCGCGGAGGGGTAATTACGCAGCAGTTCGCCGGACGGGGTCAGGGCGAACAGCAGCGCGGCGAACAGCTCACGGGCCTCCGGGTTCGGTGGCAGCAGGCCATCGGCTTGCCAGCGTCCGTCGATCAGTTGCTGGCGTGCCTGAGGAATGCCCAGCGGGTCCATCATCGACCAGCGAATGCCCGAGCCTTCACGCTGGATCACCAGCAGCCAGTCCTGACGCTGTTCCGCTTGCTGGCGCTCGATGTGCAATTGCAGAGGCAGGGGCAACGTCGGGTTGCTCGCCGGCAGCGGGGCCTGGCTGGCGCAGGCACCTAACAGAAGTACCACGCCGAACACAAAGAATCGCCACACAGGGGACATTGTGGGAGCGAGCCTGCTCGCGAAGGCGCCGGCACATTCAACAGAGAGGTTGGCTGACCCACCGCTTTCGCGAGCAGGCTCGCTCCCACAGGTTATGTGTCGCATCAACGATTACCCTCAAGCGGCTTGCGCGCAACGACGTTGACCAACGTCTCTTCACGCTCACCAAACGGCTTCGGCTTGCGCAAGCCGAACCGCTCCAGCAAACCGAAATCCTTCGACCGGCTCCACCACAGGTACGGGTACGAGACGTTTTGCTCGGCAAACTCGAAACCCTGCCCTTGAATCATCTTCAGGTACTGCGCCGCACTTTTCTGCACATGCATCGGATGGCGGAACAGCCAGCGAATCACCCAGGTATCAATGTAAGCCTCGGTGGACTCGGCGAACAGCAGATAGCCCCCCGGTTTCAGCACTCGATAGAACTCGGCGAGGGCCTTTTCCTGCTCGACCAGATGGTGGAAGGTCTGGTGGCAGAACAGCAGATCGACGCTGGCGTCCGGTATATCGAGCGTCGCGCAGTCACTGCCGATCAGCTCAACGTCCAGATTCAGACGCTTTGCTTCTTCAGCGCTTAGTTCAAGGCTGTGCGGGTCGGCGTCAACGCCGATCAAACGCTGTGGCGCGAAGGTCTGGCGCAGATGGGCGAACGACTTGCCCTGGCCGCAACCGGCATCGAGCAACACCGGATTTTGCGGCAGCGACTCGCTGAACAACCCGCGCAGGTCGTTGATCGCCACGCGCAACACATGGTGTTGCCAGGTGTGGCTGCGCAGGAACCAGAAACCGAAACGGGTTTCCTCGACGTAGCTGTCGCTCAAGTAATTCATGTGGCGTCCTTTGCACAGAGTTCGGAAATCATCTTCAACCGGCGGCGCGCTTCGCTGACGAACGGGTTGCGCTCATCCCAAGCGTAACCGGCGAGGATCGAGCAGATCATCCGGCGAATGTCCGCCTGGCTGTCTTCGTAAAAAATCACGTCTTGAAACGTGCCGGCGTACCAGCCCTCGACGTAGCAGCGGAAGGTGTCGACGCCGCGCTTCAGGGGCTCGGCGAACTCGCTTTGCCAGTCGACCGTTTCGCCCTGCAACTGCCGGTGCAGCACAGCAGCGGCCATGCTCGCCGAGCGCATGGCGATGGTCACGCCGGAAGAGAACACCGGGTCGAGGAATTCTGCCGCGTTGCCGAGCAAGGCGAAGCCAGGCCCGTGCAGGGATTTCACATTGGCCGCGTAACCGCCGAGCGTGCGCGCCGGGGTGTCCCACACAGCGTTGTTCAGCACGCCGGCGAGACTTGGCGTTTCGGCGATAAAGCTGCGCAGGCAGGCGTCCAGATCGCTATCGCGACCGACGAAGTGCTCGGCGGCAGCGACCACGCCAACGGAGCAACGACCGTTGCTGAACGGGATCGTCCAGAACCACACATCGCGATGCTCCGGATGGGTAGTGACGAGGATTTTTTCGCGGTCGAATCCCGGGTTGTCGATGTGATCTTCGACGTGGGTGAACACCGCCTGGCGCACCGGGAAATTCGACGGTGCCTCCAGATCGAGCAAGCGTGACAGCACGCGGCCGTAGCCGCTGGCGTCAAGGACGAAATCCGCTTCGAGGCGATACTCGCTACCGTCCTCGCGACGCACATCCAGTTGCGGTTTGGCCCGGTCGAAATCGACGCTGACGATGGCATCGCCGTAGCGGATTTCAACACCTTGCAGCGTCGCTTGATCGGCTAGCAGTTTGTCGAAATCGGCGCGCTGCACCTGGAACGTGGTCGGCTTGCCATCGGTAAAGGTGTCGCTGAAATCGAAGGCGCTGTAGCGCTCGCCCCAGGCAAATGCGGCACCGGTCTTGCGCTGGAAGCCGGCGGCGTTGACGGCGTCGAGCATGCCGGCTTCTTCGACAAAATCCAGGCAGTGACTGAGCAGGCTTTCGCCGATGGAAAAACGTGGAAAGTGCTGGCGCTCGATGACCAGCACATTGTGGCCCTTGCGCTTGAGCAACGCAGCGGCGATGGCGCCGGAGGGGCCTGCGCCGATGATCACGACCTGACGGGATTCCATTTCAACGATTGGCACGCGAGCTCCGAGACAAAGGGTTTTTCAAATCCATAGGCGCACTGTGCAGGCCGATCAGGGCCGGCAGCAGCCAGAAACCGACGACCATCATGTCGACGATTCCGCGACGCAGTTGGCGTGTTCATGGCGTCCGGCCCACGGTGCGAGGATGAAACTGAACGCCAGACCGAGGCTTACCGACAGACCGAAATTACTCACCGCCGGCGTGCTGGAAACCGCCAGCAAACCGAACGACAGCCACGTCGTCACGGCGGCCAGCAACGTGCCCAGCAGGCTCACGGCCGCACCGCCGACTTGCTCACGCATGAGGATTGCGTAATCAACGCTGATCGCCGTCACCAGCAACAGGCCAAACAGGCTGAACAGGGTCAGCGGCTGGCCGAGCCAACCGAGGCTGGCCAGACTGCACAACGCCGCCAGCAAGGGCAGGGCGACGATCCGCAGGGCACCGGTCAAGCCGAACGGCACGATCAGCACCAACACGATCAATACGCAGGAGGCGAGTTTCAGTTCCGCCGCGCTGACCTGGGTGTGGGCGAACACTTCATTCAATTCACCGAGCCGGTCGACCAGCATCACCCCTGGCAAGTCGAGCGCCTGTACCCGCAGCAGTGCCGGATTGTTCAGGCCTTGCAGGCTGGTGATCGCCGCTACGCCGTCATCGGTCGCGCCGAGCCACAGCGTGCGATAGGGCTCGCCAAGCGGGCCGGCCAGGGCCGCGTCGATGTCTTCGGCGGGCACGGTCTGTAGCTGTTGCAGCTCGGTTTGCAACGCGCTGAGCGGTACGCCGAGGTCGAGCAGCGGCTGCCAGAACTGCGGCAGTTTGTGCAGCGCCGCGCGCACCTGCTCCTGCTGGCTTGGCGGGCTGACCAGTTGATCGAGGGCCAGATAGCCTTGCAGTTTGTCGAGGTTGACCAGTTGCTGCAGCCGCTCGCTCAAGGCTGCCTGACGCTCGAGCAACTGTTGCTGATTGGCGGCGCGCACGAGAAAGAACTGGCTGGTCGGCTGATAGCCGGTGATCCGCGCGATGGTTTGCGCTTCGTCGGTCAGGCGTTGCGGTGCGCCCACCCATTGACGGATGTCGTTCTTGCTTTGCAGTTGCAGCAGACCGCCGACACAGAAGCCGATCAGCAGCGTGAGCAGTACCGGGGTGCGCACGCGCTCAAGGAGTTTTTCCCGCAGATTGACCAGGCGTTCGGCCAGATGCAGCGGCCATTGCGCCGGGCGCAGTTCGAGGTTGTTCAGCAGCGCCGGCAACAGGCACACCGCCGACAGATAGGCACCGAGCAAGCCAGCGGCGGAGAACACCGCGATCTGCGTCAGCGCCGGGAATGGCGTCCAGGCCAGCGCCAGATAACCGATGGCGCTGGTGATCAGGCTCAAGGTCAGCCCGGGCAAGGTCAGGCGCAAGGCCGGCCAGCTGCGCCACGGCTTCAGGCTCCAGCTCTTCGACAGATAGTGCAGCGGGTAATCCACAGCCACACCGATCAGGCTGGAACCGAGCACCAACGTCATCACATGCATGTGACCGAACAGCGCCACGCAGGTCACTGCACCGAACAGCATGCCGACCAGCACCGGCACAAATGCCAGCAACACGCGCCAGCGGCGGAACGCCAGCAACAGCAAGAGCAGAATGCCAATCGTGGCGCCGCCGCCGACCCAAGTCATCTCGCGGGTCGCTTGCTGCTGGCCGTTGGCCGCGTACAGCAGACCGCTGGCGGCCAGCAGTTGCACACCGGATCGGGCGGCCTGCTCACGGCTGAGCTGGAGCAAATCCGCGACCTTCAGTGGCAGGCTCATATCGAAAGCGTCGCCGGTGGTGCGCGCGCGCAACAGCACCCAGCGCTTGCCGTCGGCATCGGCCACGAGCGTGCCGCTGCCGATATCCAGTTGCACCGCGCCGTGTTTCGGCTGGCTGTTCTGGATACGTCCGGTCAGGCCCAGCCAATCGTCCTGGCTCGGTACCAGGCTAAAACCAGTGAACGGGTCGAACAGCGCCTGCACGCGCTGCTGAATGAAGACGTCGGGGTGTTCGACCAGCAATTGCCGATCATCCGCCGACAGCATCGCCAGGCGACCTTGCAGCAACTGCGTGCGCAGCGCCGGGAGATCCGCTTGCAGGTTCCACTGCACTTTTTCGAACAGACCGCTGGCCTGCCACTGCTCGCCCAAGGTCTGCGCCATGGTCACCGCCTGCTGCCGATCAGCGTGACCGACCAGCACCAGCATTTCGCGGTTGAGCGGTTCCTGCATGCGTTGTTCGGCGCGCTGTTCGAGGGCGTCGGGGTGGGTGCCGGGCACCAGCTCCATCAAGTTGGCTGACAACGGTGCACCGTCGCGCCACTGCCAGCCGGCCAGGGCGACAACGGCCAGCAGCAGGATCAGAAACAGCCAGGGCAGTCTGCGTTCACTCGGCAAAGTCATGTTGCTCCGCGTCGCTCAACGGTTGGCCGGCGGTGCTGTCCTGCATGCGCAGTACGGTGCTGTCGCCCTGGGTTTCCAGCAGTTCGATGGTTTGCACCAGCGCGCCGCCGTCGATGTTGATCTGGTTGAACACCTGCTTGAGCAAGACCGAGCGCGGGGTCAGCGTGAGTTTCCACTGCTGCGCGTCGCCGCTCAGGGCCAGTTCGAAATCCCGTTGCAGGCCACTGCTGTCACCCTGCAGCACGGCGAGAAACAAACGGTTCTGCTCGGCACCGGCGCTCTTGTTCGGCAGCATTTGCCAGCCAGTGCCGTCACGCCGGGCGATGCCTTTGGCGGTGATGCGGTAGTCCTGCTGCAGCGGGGTTTTCAAAAGCCAGAGCAAGCCATTGTTTTTGGCGAGGACGAACGAGCCTTTGCTGATCAGCGGCTGCGGCAGGGCGCGCAGGTGTTTTTCCTGGATGAACTGGCCGTGGATCACATCCGGTTTTGCCAATTGCTCGCTGAGCTGTTGCAGGTCAAAGGCGTTGGCCAGGGTCGACATCGCCAGCAGCGCCAGCGCGCACAGGCATTTACCAAAAACATTCATCGCAGCATCCTTTCCACGGCATCGGTGAAGACTTTTGGCGAGGCCAGCTGCATCTCGCGGCTGCTGACTTCGACGGCGACCTGCACGGAGCTGGCGCGGGTCAGGCGCTCACCCGTTTGCAGGTCGGTGATCAGGTAGTTGATCTTCAGACGGTTTTCCCACTCGACCAGACTGGCGCGCACATTCAGGCGCTGACCAAACACCGCACCGCGCACATAGCGCAGTTGCAGGTCGATGATCGGCCAGGCGAACCCGGACTCGACCATGTGCGTGTAGTTGTGGCCGATCTTGTCCAGCAGGGCGCAGCGCGCCACTTCCAGGTATTTGACGTAATGGCCGTGCCAGACAACGTGCATGGTGTCGACGTCGAAGAACGGCACGAGAATTTCGGTGTCGGCATGAAGCACTCCGGCGCTACGCATGCAGCCTCCAGTGTTGTGCGGCGATGCGTTGCAGGCACAGGCGCAATTCGCCTTCCAGTGCACGGTCTTCGATGACCGGCGGGAAGTCCCTGGCCAGTTCTTCGTGCATTGCCGCCAGCGACGGTGGCAACGGCCGCGCGTCTTCGGCACGGGCGCGCAACCAGACGCCCTGGTTGGCCGCGAGCAATGTGGCGGCGGCGACCTGTTCGGTCAGTTCCAGCACGCGGATCGCATCGCGGGCGGCAATGGTGCCCATGCTCACCTTGTCCTGGTTGTGGCATTCGGTGGAGCGCGAGAAGACGCTGGCGGGCATGGTGTTTTTCAGCGCTTCGGCGGTCCAGGCGCTGGTGCCGATCTGCACCGCTTTGAAGCCGTGGTTGATCATCGCGCGATCCGCTGGCGCGCCAGACAGATTGCTCGGCAGACCGTGGTTGTAACGCTCATCGACGAGCAGGGCGAGCTGCCGGTCCAGCAGGTCAGCGACGTTGGCCACCAGGTTTTTCAGGCTGTCCATGGCGAATGCGATGTGCCCGCCGTAGAAGTGGCCGCCGTGCAAAACGCGCTCGGCTTCGGCGTCGATGATCGGGTTGTCGTTGGCGCTGTTCAGTTCGGTTTCGATGAACGAACGCAGCCAGTTCAGGCTGTCGGCCAACACGCCGAGGACATGCGGGGCGCAGCGCAGCGAATAGCGATCCTGCAGGCGATGCAGCGGCGCGGTCGGCGCGTCGATTGCCAGATCCTTGCGCAGCCATGCGGCGACCTGCATTTGCCCCGGATGCGGTTTGGCGGCGAACAGGCGCTCGTCGAAGTGCTCCGGGTTGCCTTGCAACGCGACCACGTTGAGCGCGGTGATGCGCGTGGCCAGTTGCAGCAGATAGTCGGCGCGGGCAAAGGCGAGGCAGGCGAGGCCGGTCATCACCGCGGTGCCGTTCATCAGCGCCAGCGCTTCTTTCGGGCGCAGTACCAACGGTGTCCAGCCGAGTTCGCGGTGTACATCGCCAGCCTGGCGGCGCTCACCACGGAACATCACTTCACGCTCGCCGGAGAGGGTCGCGGCAACATAGGACAGCGGCGTCAGATCGCCACTGGCGCCGACCGAGCCTTCTTCGGGAATCAGCGGCAGGATGTCGTATTCAAGGAACGCATGCAGACGCTCCAGCAGTTCAATGCGCACACCGGACACGCCGTGGCACAGCGACTGCAGACGCGCGGCGAGCACCGCGCGCGTGGCTTGTGCGTCGAGCAGCTTGCCCAGCCCGCAGCCGTGGAATGTGTAGAGGTGACGCGGCAACGCTTCAACGTGATGGAACGGCACCGCGACCACGCAGGAGTCACCATAACCGGTGGTGACGCCGTAAATAACGCCTTCCTTGTCCAGCAGTGAATCGAGGAACCGCGCGCCTTTGGCAATGCGCTCGCGGTACTCGGCGTCGCCCTGCAACTGCACGGGCGCCTGACGGTTGGCCAGGGCCAGCACGTCTTCGATGCGCAAAGGGCGTTCGCCGAAGGTTACCGGCTCATGGGTTGGCGTCGTCATCGGTCTTCCAGAAAGGGTAAAAGTTGAACCATTGTTGCGGCGCTTCGAGACAATAGTGACTCAGGCGCTGCGCATAGCGGGTGACCCACTGATGAATGACCTGCTCGCGCTCGCTGCGTTTCCACACCACGGTGTCGGCGAAGGGCTCGAGGGTCAGGCGATAGTGGCCGTCCGGTTGTTTCAGGCACATCAGCAGATTGACCGGGCATTTGAGCAGACCCGCCAGCAGCCACGGGCCCTGCGGGAAGGGCGCCGGGTGGCCGAGGAAATCGACGGTCACGCTGCGTCCACCGTGCAGCGGCACGCGGTCGCCGGCAATCGCCAGCCACTCACCGCGTTCCAGACGTTCGTGCAGTTGCAGCATGATCACCGGGTCGAGTTCGCTGACCTGAATCAGGCGCAGATTGGTCGCCCCGGCTTCACCGAGCAGGCGGTTGAATTGCTCCGCGTGTTTGGTATGCACCAGCACATTCATGGTGACCTTTTCGCCGATCTCCGCGAGTGCGCGGCACACTTCGAGGTTGCCCAGGTGCGCGCCGACCAGCAGTTGTCCACGACTGCCGCGCAATTGATTGCGCAGCAGCGCCGGGTCGATGATTTCGATCTGCTCGATGCTCAGCTTGCCGTTCCACACGTCAAGCTTGTCGAGCATCGAATCGGCAAAGGCCATGAACTGGCCGAACACCCGCCATTGCGTAGGGCGCAAGTCCTTGCGCTGACTCCACTCGGCGAGGCGTTGCTGGTATTGCCAGGCACTGCGCCGAGCCGTGCGACCGAAGAGGAAAAAATACAGCACGATACCGTACAGCAACGGGCTGAGCAGGCGTCGGCCCAACACCTTGGCGGCGAACGCAGTGAGTTTCATCAGCAGGAAACTGCCGCGCTCTTCGCGGTCGGCCCAGTGCTTCTTGTCGACTTCGTCGGTCATGCTTGCCACCGTCGCCAGAGAATCACGGGAAGGCGCAGCAACATGCCGAAGAACAGCCGCGTATGCATGCTCGAAATCAGCGCGTTGTCGTGGAACAGACGGAAGTGCGAGACGCCGTCCAGCGGGTAGTGCACGCTGGTTTGCAGCCAGCGCATCGGCTGATTGCGCCACGACAGGCGCACGAGAATGTCCGAGTCGAAATCCATGCGCTTGCCGACTTTCGCCGAGTTGATGACCGCCAGCGTGGGGACCAGTGGATAGACGCGAAAGCCGCACATTGAATCGCGAATCTGCAGCGAGAGCGTGTTGATCCATACCATCACGTGGGTCAGGTAGCGCGCATACAAGCGGCCCTTGGGCACGCTCTCATCGAACAGCGGATAACCACAGATCAACGCCTCGGGACAGGCGCGGGACGCTTCGACAAAACGCGCGACGTCATGCAGGTCGTGCTGACCATCGGCGTCGACCTGCAGTGCATGGCTGAAGCCCAGTCGCGAGGCTTCGCGCAAACCGGTCATTACCGCGCCGCCCTTGCCTTGATTGGCGGTCAGGCGCACCAGATACACGTGATCGCGCTCGGCCAGCGCATCGAGCACTTTTGCGCAGGATGGCGTGCTGGCGTCGTCCACCAGAATGCACGGCAGCTTTTGCGCGAGCAGGGCGTCGATCACGGTGCTGATCGCGGTTTCGTGGTTGTAGACCGGGATGACGGCGCAGGGGTTATGCATGGGCAGCTCCCAGCAGAATCCGTCCACTGGAGCAGGTCGCCGTGTCATTGCGATAAGCGAAATACAGTTTGCTGCGCTCGGGATCAAAGCGCAGGTGCAACTGGACTTCATCGCCGGGGCGCACCAGTTGCTGGAATTTCAGCACTTCCATGCCGGCGAACGCGCCTGTCAGGTTCAGCAATTGCCGGCCAAGATTCAGCGCCCATTCCACCTGCACGACGCCTGGCAGCACCGGGGCCTTGGGGAAGTGCCCGCTGAAATACGCCAGGTCCGCCGGCACGCTCAGTTGCAGGCTCCATTCACCGTCAGTCTCGACTTGTTCCAGCACCTCGGGCGCTTTCGGTCGCGGGGCAATCAGCAACGCTTCGACATCGGCCTGAGGCAGTTTGCCCTGGCTGTTCAGCGGCAATTGCCGCAGCAGACGCCAGCGCCGTGGCAGCGCCAGGGCCTCGCAGTGTTGGCTGAGATGCTTGCGCAGGCTTTCCGTCAGGCCGCGCCGGCCGTGTTCACGCAAAGCAAACAGACCGGGCTCGCTGAGCACCAGCAATGCGCCAAGGGAGGCGCGATTTTCCTGCACTACACCCAGACGCGCTTCGGCGACCCAATCATGGGCGACCAAGGCTTGTTCCAGCATCGGCAGGGAGATGCGTTTTTCTTCGAGTTTGACGATCCGGTCCAGTCGTCCGAGCAGTTCGAAGCGACCATCGGCGCCAATGCGCACGGCATCTGCGGTGTGTTCGATATGGCCGGCGGGCAGGTAGGGCGAGGCGACCAGCAGCGCGCCGTCGTTGTCCTGGCTTAGCGCTACACCGGCAAACGGTTGCCACAGCGGCTGGCCCTGACGCCAGGCGATACCACCGGTTTCCGAGCTGCCGAGAATTTCGGTCGGCCACTGTTGCAGGCGTTGCTGCAGGCGTTGCGCGGCTTCAACAGGCAGCGCACCGCCGGAGGAAAACACCCGGCGCACAGCGCTGAGGGCCGGCCAGTCGAGGTTGTCGCCCATGCGCTTGAGCAGTGCCGGGCTGGCAACCCAGGCGAAAGCCGCATGCTCGCGGCTGGCACGCTGCAAGTCTTCGGGAAACGCGAGTTGCTTACGCACGAACGAACGCCCGGCGCACAGCGGCCACAGCACACGAAACAGCAAACCGTAGATATGTTGGGTGGCAACACTGCCGATGATGCAGGCTTCGCCGAGGTCGGCGCCCCACAGCTGTTCCAGCGCCTCGACCTCGTTGGCCAGTTGGCGCAAGGTCTTGTCGATGCGTTTGGGCTCACCACTGGAGCCGGAGGTGCACAGGCTCAACTGACATTGATCGAGACTCAGCTCGGCGCCGGGCAATGGCGGCTGCTGAACGTCGAGCAAACGTGCGTCACCGGCTTGATCGGTCAGCCACAGATCGACGTCGTTCGACCAGCGCTGACGCGTCTGGGGCTGCAGGTCCGAAGGCAGCAGAACGCTGACCCCCGCACGCCACGCACCGAGCAGGGCGATGGCCAGTTCTGCGGCATCTTCCAGATGCACGGCCACACGCTTCACGCCTTGCGCCTGCAGCCCGGCGGCGAAGTGCAGCGCCTGTGTGCACAGTTGCGCGTGATCAAGTGCCGGTGCGTGGCTGACTGCCCGCGCCGGTCGGGTCTTGAGCAACAGCTGCTCAAGTTTTATCCAGTTCATGTACGGCCTCTTACCCGTTGTCGTATCAGCCATTCAATGGCAAACATCAGGCCGATCAATCCATAGGAGATCAGGCCGGTGTACAACATCCACCAATTCAGCGGCGCCCACAGGGTCAGGAGGGCGGCGCACAAACCGTTGCAAAAGAAAAACACGCTCCAGGCCATGGTGACCTTGCGTGTGTAACGAATCGCGATCTCCGGCAGCTCTGGCTCACGCAAACGCGCCAGTCGTTCGACCATCGGTGGCCCGAATTTCAGGCTCAGGCTGAACAGCACCAGCATGAAGCCGCTGATCAGCACCGGGTACCAGCGCAACAGCAGCGGGCTGTCGAACAGCGCCAGCAGCAGGCAGAACACAATGGCCACGCCGGCCATCCACAGGCTGCCGGGTTTTCGTTCGCCGGTCAGTGCCCGCGCCAGCCACAGGCTGCCCAGCAGCAGACCGAACTGCCATGGAGCAAAATGCTCCATGCCGAAATACACCGCAAAGGGGTAGAGCAGACCGGCCAGCAGCAGCCCGAGGCCGATCAATCGGCTCATGCGGCCGGTTCAACCAGACGGTAGACCGCCTCGACCACGTCACCGACCGTGCGCACTGATTTGAATTCTTCGGCAGCGATTTTCTTGCCGGTCTGGCGCTTGATGTGATCGATCAGATCGACCGCGTCGATGCTGTCGATTTCCAGATCCTGATACAGGTTGGCGTCCAGGCTCACACGGGCCGGGTCCAGTTCGAACAGCTCGACCAAGGCATCGCGCAGGGTGTTAAAAATATCGTCACGAGTTTGCATGGTCCGGTCTCAAGCTGCCTGTTTTGCCGTGACGAACGCCGCAAGGCTGGCCACGTTGGTGAAATGGTTGCGGGTGTCCTTGGCGTCGGCGTCGATTTTGATGCCGTACTTTTTCTGGATCGCCAGACCCAGTTCCAGCGCGTCGACGGAATCCAGGCCCAGGCCTTCGCCGAACAGCGTCTGCTCATCGCCGATGTCTTCGGCGCTGATGTCTTCGAGGCCGAGGGCGTCGATGATCAGCAGTTTGATGTCCTGCAGGCTAGGGGTTTTCAGATCGCTCATCTTCGGCGAGCTCCTTAATGAAGTAAGAATGCAAATAATCGTTGAGCTTGCGCGATGCCTGCGGTGCAGGGCCTTGCGCGGCGAATGTCTGTGGATCTATATCGGCCCCGACGCGAAAACTGAAATGCACGCGGCGGCTGGGAATGCGATACCAGGGCTCGGCTTTGGTCAGGGTGGTCGGGCTGACCTTGATGATCACCGGGGTGAGGATTTTCGCACCGCGCAGGGCGATCGCCGCCGCGCCCCGATGAAAGGCTGGCGCCTGCCCCGGCTGGGTGCGCGTGCCTTCGGGGAAAATGATCAGGGTCTGGCCGTTCTGCAGCGACTCGGCGGCGGCATCGAGCATGTCCATGCTGCCGTCGTTGCTGATGTATTCGGTGCGGCGCAGCGGGCCACGGGTGAAGGGGTTTTCCCACAGGCTTTTCTTCACCACGCAATTGGCCTGGCGTACCAGGCCGATGAGAAATACCACGTCGATCAGCGACGGGTGATTGGCGATGATCATCTGCCCCGGCCGACCGAGGCGTTCGGCACCCTGAATGTCATAGGTCAGCACGCCGGTGCGGGCCATGAACCGCACGAAAAACCAGAACAGCCGACTGACGGTCTGCCGCGCACGCTGGCGATGTCTGAGCGCGTCACCGGGCAGGCAGCCCAGCAGCGGAAACACCAGCACGCGCAGGCACAGCCCGCCGAGCCCGAACAGGGCGAAGCTTGCAGCGGTGGCCAGCAGGCGCCAGTAATAGGCGTCGCGGTTCTTCTCGATCACGGGTTGCGTTGCCAGGTCCATACACGATTTTTCCAGGCATGTCGGCAAAGGGTTTGCTGGCCGAGCAGGGTTCGCAGCAGATTGAGCGCGTGGGGCCATTGCGCGTTGGACAGTGCTTCTGAGGGGCTGTTCAGGGTGAGCCGCCAGTCGGTACCGGGGGTGAGAAGCAGGCCTACGGCATACGGAAACGGCACGTCATCGATCCACTTCGAGTAGGCGACGGGCGGCTGTTCTTCGGTGATCACCAGCAACACGGCGGGGGCGCCTTCATTCAATAAGGCGGCAGCTTCGAGCATGCCGTGTTCGAGGCCGTCGCCCGCTGCCGCGAGGGCGGTCATTTCGCTGGTTTCGCCGCGCATGATCGACCACAGGCCGATGATTGCGTTGTGCACCGAAAGGCTGAACTGGGTGGGCGACAGCGGTTCGTCCCGGGCCAGATCGCTGAGGATTTCGTAAGTGCGCGGGGTTTCGCCGTGACGGGAGACGAACACCAGCGGCAGGTTGTCCCGTCCGTCGGCCAGCGGCCAGCCGACACTGAAAGCCATTCGGGCCAGGCGGCTGAGGCGGCGACGCTGCATGGCCGGCAAAAACGACACATCGGGCGCGGCATCACTGCTCTGGAGCACCACCGGTTGGCGGCTCCAGGCCTGCCAGGCGTCCACGCTGTCGAGCCCGGGGGCCCACGCGCGCCATTGGGCGATGTTGAAGTTGATCACGGACATTTCATCCCGCCCCTGCGGGCTTGTGTTGACGCATTGGAGTCGCCGGGCCGCAGCAGGCTTGACGTGGCGCTTGGCGCCGAGTGGCGCGCATTATCCCGGTGCGACGAGTGTGTAGCAAATGCTGGTTACATTTTGTGCAACGAAATGTACCGAACCGTTCACTGAAAAACTGTCACTTGGCCATTATCCAGATTGTGAGCGACCTGTCTGTCAGGCATCTCAGCGCGCACTGGCAGTTTTTACCTGGCCTGCACTCGGATATGGCCTCTGACTCTGTAGTCCGTGTCCGTGAAGGTGGCGAAGCGAGGCCGCGCGCATCTACACTCGGTCATTCTTTGATACACGGAGGTTTGGTCATGCGGCGCGTGGTGTTCAATCAGAAAGGTGGCGTAGGCAAATCCAGCATTGCCTGCAATCTGGCGGCGGTCAGCGCCAGCGAGGGGTATCGCACGTTGTTGGTCGACCTCGATGCCCAGGCCAACTCCACTCAGTATCTGACCGGGCTCACCGGCGACGACATACCGATGGGCATTGCCGACTTCTTCAAGCAGACCCTGTCTTCAGGGCCGTTCTCGAAGAAGAATCAGGCCGACATCTATGAAACCCCGTTCGACAACCTGCACATCATCACGGCGACCGCCGAGCTGGCTGACCTGCAGCCCAAGCTTGAGGCCAAGCACAAGATCAACAAGCTGCGTAAGTTGCTGGATGAACTGTCCGAGGATTACGACCGGATCTACCTTGATACCCCGCCAGCCCTGAATTTCTATGCGGTATCGGCGCTGATCGCCGCTGATCGGGTGTTGATCCCTTTCGACTGTGACAGTTTTTCACGGCAGGCCCTGTACGGACTCATCGCGGAAATCGAAGAGCTGAAGGAAGACCACAACGAAGGTCTGGAAGTCGAAGGCATCGTGGTCAACCAGTTCCAGGCCCGGGCCAGTTTGCCTCAGCAGATACTCGATGAGCTGATTGCCGAGGGTTTGCCGGTGTTGCCGGTGTACCTGAGCAGTTCGGTACGCATGCGCGAGTCGCACCAGGCCAGCATGCCGCTGATCCACCTCGATCCGCGCCACAAGCTGACCCAGCAATTTGTCGAACTGCATAACCTGCTCGAAGATCACTGATCTCCTGCATCGCCCCCAAATCCCCACTGTGGGAGCGGGCTTGCTCGCGAAGGCGCCGGGTCAGCCAACATCAATGTTGAATGGCACACTGCTTTCGCGAGCAAGCCCGCTCCCACAATTGGATCGGTGTTGGGTCAGATGCCCTGGCTGCGCAACCACGCCATCAACTGCGGCAACGGCAACGCGCCACTCTGCCGGGCCACCTCCCGGCCGTTCCTGAACAGAATCAGACTCGGAATCGAGCGAATCCCCAACTGCGCCGACAACTGCTGATTCGCCTCGCTGTCCAGTTTGGCCAACCTGCACTTGCCGGCCAACTGTGCCGCTGCCTGCTCGAACACTGGCGCAAACGACTTGCACGGCCCGCACCACTGCGCCCAGACATCCACCAGTAACGGCAGATCACCCTTGATCTGGCTGGCGTAATCGCCTTGCTTGAGTTCGAACGGTTTGTTCAGCAGCACGGCGGATTTGCAGCGACCGCACTTGGGCTGATCCGCAAGGCGCTCAGCAGGAATGCGGTTGAGAGCGTTGCAGGAGGGGCAGGGGATGAGGAGTGGGGTAGTCATGATGCGTTCTCTGATAGGCAGTCTATGCTAGCGGTGGGAATTTCAGCCGGAGTCTGGGTTTGGCGGTGACCATTACTGGCCACGAAACCAATGGTGTAGTGGTGTGTAATCAGGTTCGCAGTTTTGACATCGAACAACGGGTAAAAGAAGGTACGGCCAAATTCATCGAGCGACTGGATGACGTGACAATGTCTGACATCGTCGACCGTGTAATCAGTGCAATCGACCCGCTAAGCTGAAGCGCCTACGAAGAACAACTGATCTCCAGGTGCTTGCCCCACTCCGGAGGCCGCTCGGCGTAACTTTCCATCCCCGGCTGCTCTTCAAACGGTTTGCTCAATACCGCATGCAGTCGGCGTACCTCCGAGTAATCCCCTTGCTCTGCCGCATCGATAGCTTTCTGCGCCAGGTAATTGCGCAGGATGTACAGCGGATTGACCGCATGCATCCGCGCGCGGCGCTGCGTTTGATCAGCGTCGCCGTCACGGGCAACCCGGGCGACGTAGCGTTCGCCCCAGGCATCAAAGCCCTTGATATCGACGAAGTCATCACGCAATCGGGCGACGGCCTGTTCGGCGGATTCTTCACCCAATCGGCGGAAGAACAGCGTGTAGTCGACGCCGCTGTTCTGCATCAGTTGCAGCAGATCCTCCAGCAGTTTCTGGTCGTTGTCTTCAGCGGTGGTGAAGCCGAAGCGCCGGCGCATCAGATCAAGGTAATGCGCCTGGAACAGCGGCAGGTAGAGGCCGAGGGTTTCGCGCAGGGCTTCGACGCTGATGAAAGGCGTCAGTGCCTGCGCCAGTGCGCTGAGGTTCCACTGGCCGACCGGCACCTGATTGCTGAACGAGTAGCGGCCCTGATCATCCGAGTGGTTGCAGATGAAATTGGTGTCGAAGTCGTCGAGGAAGGCGAACGGGCCGAAGTCGAAGGTGATGCCGAGGATCGACATGTTGTCAGTGTTCATCACGCCGTGGCAGAAACCGTAGGCCTGCCACTTGGCGATCAGTTCGGCGTTGCGCTCGACGATCTCGCGGAACATCGCCAGATACGGTTCCGGCTGTTCCAGGCATTCCGGGAAATGCATCGCCAGCACGTGTTCGCCGAGTTCTTTCTGCTGCTCGGGGCGTTTGGTGTAGTAGAAATATTCGAAGTGGCCAAACCGGATGTGGCTTGGCGCCAGCCGTAGCACCATCGCCGCACGTTCCTGCTTTTCGCGCCAGACCGGGGTGTCGGAGCCGATCACGCAGGCCGCGCGGGAGGACGGAATGTTCAGCGCGTACAAGGCTTCGGAAGCAAGGAATTCGCGAATCGACGAACGCAGCACCGCACGCCCGTCACCCATGCGCGAAAACGGCGTCTGCCCGGCGCCCTTGAGGTGCAAGTCCCAGTGCTCGCCGGCGGAGTTGTAGACCTCGCCCAACAGCAGCCCGCGACCATCGCCCAGTTGCGGCGTGTAGCCGCCGAACTGATGCCCGGAATAGACCATCGCTCGCGGCTCGGCATCAGCCCACAGCTTGTGGCCGCCAAACAGTTCGGCAAATTCCCCGGTTTCGGCTGTGGCAGAGTCGAGATCGAGCAAGGCCAGCGCCGCCGGGCTGGCGACGACCAGGCGCGGGTTGTCGATGGGCTCGGGCAGCACGTGGGCGGAGAACGCATCGCCGAGGCGCGCGAAGCGATTGTCGAAGGTCAGTTCGTCGAGGGCTTTCAAGGGCCGGCTCCAGCAGAATGTCCGAGCATTCTGCTGGGAATAGACCGGTTAGTCGAGCTTGGCCGGCGGCGGCTCTTGCAATGGTTTCTGATCGTCGGGGATCGGCACGATGGTTTTTGTTTCGGGCTCGATGGGCACCATCTTGTATTCCTGACCTTGCAGGTTCTTCAGGTAAATCTCCATCTGGCGGAACGAGATATTGATGTGCTGCTTCTTGAACTCGCGGTTGATGAAGCGGTTGACCTCATCGAGCACCGGGTTACGGTCGCCCAGATCGCGCACGTGCATGCGCAACTCGTGATCGAGGGTGCTTTCGCCGAAATTGAGGAAGTACACGTGCGGCTCCGGCTCTTTCAGCACGCGCGGATTCTCACGGGCAGCCTTGAGCAGCAGCTCTTTGACCAGATCGAGGTCGGAGCCGTAATCGACGCCGAGTTTCAGGGTCACGCGGGTGATGGTGTCGGTCAGCGACCAGTTGATCAATTGCCCGGTGATGAACGTCTTGTTCGGGACAATGATGTCCTTGCGGTCGAAGTCGGTGATGGTCGTGGCGCGGATGCGGATCTTGCTCACCGTGCCCGACAGGTTGCCGATGGTGATGGTGTCACCGATGCGCACCGGACGTTCGAACAGAATCATGATGCCGGAGATGAAGTTCGCAAAAATCTCCTGCATACCGAAACCGAGGCCCACCGACAGCGCCGCCACCAGCCATTGCAACTTGTCCCAGCTCACGCCGAGGGTCGACAGGGTCGAGACGAAGCCGACGCCGGCGATCACATACGACAACAGCGTCGTGGTCGCGTAGGCACTGCCTTGGGCCAGATTGAGCTTGGACAGCACGAACACTTCCAGCAGGCCGGGCAGGTTGCGCGCGAGGGCGAAGGTGATGCCGATGATGATCAGCGCGCCGAGCATGTCGCCGATGCTGATCGGCACCATGCTCATGTTGGCGCCGGTGCCGCTGGTGTATTCGTAGAGGGTGATGTTGTCGAGGTACGAGAACACCGAAATCAGGTCCGACCAGACCCAGTACAGCGCGGCGATGAAACCGCCGAGCAGGGCGAGACGGATCAGGCGCAGCGACTGTTCGTTGACCTTTTCGATGTCCAGGGTTGGCTCTTCGATCACCGTCTCGCCGTCGCCGGCCTCTTTCGCTGCCTGACGTTTGGCCAAGGCACGCTGGTAGGCGAGGCGTCGCGCGGCAACGCTCAGACCACGGACGAAGGTGGCTTCGATCACCAGCCAGAACATCAGCAGGTACAGAGTGTTGATCAAGCGGTCGCTGAGTTTCAGCGCGGTGTAGTAGTAGCCGAAGCACACCGCGACGAACAGGGCGATGGGCAGCAAGGTGAACATCACGCCGACCGCTTTGCGAAACAGAGAAGTGTTTTCGTGAGCCGGGCTGCTGATCAACAGACGACTGAGCAGCCACGCCATCAGGGCGTAGCAGGTCAGCACGACGGGCATGCCGAGCACGTCGTCGGCCAGCGCCGCCGGTTGCAGTTCGGCGACGGCCACAATGGTCACCAGCGCCATCACCACCAGGCCGAGTCGACGAATCCAGCCCTGCAGGAATTCAACCTGGGGTTTTTCCCAGCGGAAGTGCAGTTCGGCCACGCCGCCCGGCGCCAGAATCCGGTAAGCGGTATAGAACACCAGCCACGCCTGACCCATTTGCAGCAGGGCCGCGCCCATGTTGGCGTTCTGCCCACGGGCATCGATCTGCAAGGCCAGACCGCACAGCGCGAGGCCAAGGGCTACCGGCATCGCCAGCAGAATATTGATCAGGATTGCCTGCGGCGTGTGCCACTGGCTGTCACGCTTGAAGTGGCCGATGTCCTGGTGAACCTTGTTCAGCCGCGCGTAGAGATTCTTGCGCCGCCACAGCAGTGCGCCGATCAGCAGCGCCAGCGGCAGGAACAGCAGTGGACGCTGGGTCAGGCCGTCGGTCAATTCGCTCAGGCTGGAGGCCCACGGCAGGGTGTCGACCTGACGTTTCAGGCGCTCCGGCACACCGCGCATCCATTCCAGGTCCAGCGGCTTGTTGCTCGGAATCCAGAACATCTGCTCGTCGAGGGTCGCACGCAGGCTCTGTGCGGTGCTCAGCAGTTGTTTCTGGTTGAGTTGCAGGGTGATCGATTCGTTGAGTACCGCGCTCAGTTCACGGTTCAGTCGCTCCAGCAGGTCGGCACGGGTGTTGGCCAGGTCCAGCAGGCTTTTGCGCAGCTGCGGGGTGATTTGTTCCGGCGGTTGCGTGGCGAGCAGGTTGTCGACGTAGGTCGACGGGTTGCTCAGCAGTTCACGCTGCTGGCTGACTTCAAATTGATAGAGACGAATGTCGGCGATCTGGTCCGCCAGATCGCGGTCGACCTTGAGGCGTGGCAATGCCTGCTTCTGCTTATAGAGAATCTTCGACAGCAGCAGGCTGCCCTTGAGCACGTTGATCTGCTCATCGAGAGCCGAATCGCTCTGGGTCAGGCTGTCGAGTTGCTGTTTGGTCTGCAGGTTCTGCTGGGTGACTTCGTTGAGACGGTCGGTACTCTTGAGCAGGTAGTCGGACAGCTTGAGGTTGGCGGTGCTTTCACTGGCGAGCAGGCTGCTGCCGCCGGCCTTTTGCGCTTCGATGGATTGCTGGGTAACGGTTTCCTGAGACTGCGCCAGACGCTTCTGGTTGATCAGGGTCTGCAGTTCCTGGATCTCGCGGTCGAGGCGGTCGGACTTCTCCGAGAGCAAGTCATGCTGGGAGTTGCCCAAGTCCTGCAACTGACTGTTGCCGGCCAGTTCCTGGCGACGCAATGGGATCAGCGCGTTCAACGCAGCCAGCTCGGCGCTCAATTGATCGCGCTGTTCGGCGCTGACGGTTTTGCCCGCGTCCTTGCCGGATTTGAGGATGTTGTTGATCTGCTGAATGCGCGTCTGGCTGGCGGAAATTTCCGCTTGAGCGCGCTCGGGACGCGTCTGCGCGGTGATGATCAGGCTGTTGGCGTCGGCCAGGGCCTTTTGCAGATCACTTTGCTGGGTGGAGCGATCAGTCAGGATTTGCTCCAGTTGCTGAATCGACTCCCTGGGGAAGCGCTGCGCCACCGGCACCACGGTCGTCGCCTTGAGCCGAGTCAGCTCGCGGGTGTTCTCGATGGTCTGCTTGGGCGCGGTCGCCAGTTGCTGCTTGAGATCGATCAGCTTCTGCTCGTAATCGCGCTGATTATTGAGCTGATTGAGTGTGTTCTGCAGGACGGTCTGCAGGGTCTTTTTATCGGCATCCGGCAGTTTGCTGTCGGCAAGTTTTTCCAGGCTGGCCTGTACGGCTTCGCTGGAGGGTGGTTCGGCGGCGTACAGCGGGCCGACAGTGAGACTCAGGCCCAGCAGGGCCGCGGCGAAAAATGAGCGCAGGGTAGGCATAGAGACCGGTCAAGCAAGTGAGAGTGAACGCAGTTTAGAGGAAGAGTCCGGGGCCCGGGCGACTTCCTTCGGGGAATCTGACGCCCACTTTGCCGATCTTGTTCCCGTCCATGACCGCGACTGTCCAGTGGGTGTTGTTCCACTCCACCTGGTCGCCGACGATGGGGGCGCCACCGACTTTATGAGCAATGAAGGCGCCCAGGGTCATGTCTGGATCGATGCCCTCGGCCGGTAAGCCATACAGCGCTGCAACCGCTTTAAGCTGGGCGTCTCCTTCGAGGACGAAGTCGCCGAAGAAACGCAGATCGAGGCCGCGTTGCGGTGCCTGGCTGAACAGTTTTCCGAGCGCGCCCAGGTTGTGCTCATGGCCGATAACACACAGCAAATCATCGACTTCCAGCACCGTACTACCCGACGGATGGAGCAGTTGCTGGCCACGAAACAGCGCGGCAATACGCGTGCCCTCCGGCATTTTCAGTTCACGCAGGGGCGAACCGATGCACCATTTCTCCGCACCGAGCTTGTAAACGAACAGCTCCCACTCGCTGGTGACGTGCACTTCGAGCGCCGCCCGGGAAATCGGCGCCGGCTCTGGCGGGACCGTCACTTTCAGCAGCTTGGCGACCCACGGCAGGCTGGTGCCTTGCAACAGCAGCGATACCAGCACGATGAAGAACGCGAGATTGAAGTAGAGCTGCGCATTCGGCAGCCCGGCCATCAGCGGAAACACCGCCAGAATGATCGGTACTGCGCCGCGCAGGCCGACCCAGGAAATAAAGGCTTTCTCGCGACCATGGAAGGCCTTGAACGGCAGAAGGCCGACGAGTACCGACAGCGGCCGCGCAAACAGAATCATCCACAGGGCCAGCCCCAGAGCGGGCAGGGCGATCGGCAGCAAGTCATGAGGCGTCACCAGCAGCCCCAGAACGAGGAACATGCCGATCTGCGCCAGCCACGCCATGCCGTCGAGCATGTGCAGAATACCGTGACGACTGCGCACCGGGCGGTTGCCGATCACCAGACCGCACAGGTACACCGCGAGGAAGCCGCTGCCGTGCAAGGCGTTGGTCAGGGCGAACACCACCAGACCGCCGGCGATGACCAGAATTGGGTACAGGCCAGCGGCCAGATGGATGCGGTTGACCAGTTGCAACATCAACCAACCGCCACCGAGGCCAATCACGCCACCGATGCCGAACTCGCGGATCAAGTGGGTCAACAGGCTCCAGTGCAGGCCGGTCTGGCCACTGGCGAGCATGTCGATCAGGGTTACGGTGAGAAACACCGCCATCGGGTCGTTGCTGCCCGATTCGATTTCCAGGCTGGCGGTGACCCGTTCGTTCAGGCCCTTGCCGCCGAGCAGCGAGAACACTGCTGCGGCGTCGGTCGAGCCGACGATGGCGCCAATCAGCAGGCCCTGAATCAGGTTCAAGTCGAATAGCCATGCCGCTGCCATGCCGGTCAGCCCGGTGGTGATCAACACCCCGACCGTCGCCAGCGACAGCGCCGGCCACAACGCCACGCGGAAACTCGACACCCGTGTGCGCAAGCCGCCATCGAGGAGGATCACCGCCAGTGCAAGGTTGCCGACCAGATAGGCCGTCGGGTAGTTATCGAAAATGATCCCGCCGCCATCGACCCCGGCGGCCATGCCGACGGCGAGAATGATGACCAGAATCGGAATGCCGAGGCGGGAAGAAAGAGAACTGACAAGAATGCTTGCGCCTACCAGCAACGCGCCGATCAAGAACAGGCTGTTGATGGTCGTCGCATTCAAAGGCAGTACTCCAGAAGCATAAAGACGGGCACAAACTGACCATGCAGTCTGCGTGCCAGCGATTCTAACCTGTTGAAATGTGATGCTGTCAAAAAGCTTTTTCAGCGGGGTATCAGGTTTTGTGTCCGGCGGGCGATTGCTGCCCTCACCCTAGGCCTCTCCCGGGGGGAGAGGGCTGGGGTGAGGGGTTTTTGACCTTGATCTCAAAATTTACAGGCTGAATCGCCCAACCATGTTGTTCAGGTCCAGCGCCAGGCGCGACAGCTCATTGCTCGCCGCACTGGTCTGATTCGCCCCGGTCGCCGATTGCACCGACAGGTCACGGATGTTCACCAGGTTGCGATCCACTTCCCGCGCCACCTGCGCCTGTTCTTCGGCGGCGCTGGCGATCACCAGGTTGCGCTCGTTGATCTCGACGATCGCGATGTTGATGGTGTCCAGCGACATGCCGGCGCCACGGGCGATGTTGAGGGTCGATTCGGCGCGCTCGGTGCTGTTGCGCATCGAATCCACCGCGTGTTCGGTGCCGCTCTGAATGCTGCCGATCATCCGTTCGATTTCGCTGGTCGACTGCTGGGTACGATGGGCCAGGGCGCGAACTTCGTCGGCCACCACGGCAAAACCACGACCGGCTTCACCAGCGCGTGCCGCCTCGATGGCCGCGTTCAGCGCCAGCAGGTTGGTCTGATCCGCCAGACCACGAATCACGTCCAGCACCTTGCCGATGTCACGGGACTCGTTGGCCAGATCTCCGATCAACGACGCCGTGCTCTGTACATCGGCACTCATGCGTTCGATGGCGCTGACCGTTTCCTGAACCAGATCACGACCGTCGCCAGCCGAGGTGGTGGCGCTCTTCGAGGCTTGCGAAGTGCTCACCGCGTTGCGTGCGACTTCTTCGACGGCGCTGGTCATTTCGTTGACCGCTGTGGCCGCTTGTTCGATTTCGTTGTTCTGCTGGGTAAGGCCACGGGCGCTTTCGTCGGTAACGCTGTTCAACTCTTCAGCGGCGGAGGCCAGTTGCGTGGCCGAACCGGAAATGCGCTGAAGGGTGTCACGCAGCTTCGACTGCATCTTCGCCATGGCCGCCAGCAAGCGTCCGGCTTCGTCCGAACCGTCGACATGAATCGGCTGGGTCAGGTTGCCTTCAGCGATGGTTTGCGCAGCGTCCAGTGCTTTGGAAATCGGCTTGGTAATGCTGCCCGTCAACAACCAGGCGAACAGCACGGTCAGCCCGGTGGCGATGATCAACAAGGTCACGACCAGATTGAAGGACATCGAATACTGATCAATGGCGTCTTGATTGGTCTCGGCGATTTGTTGAGTGTTGATCTCCAGCAAACGCGCGAGGGCGGTGTTCACCGCTTCGGAGTTGGCGAGTAAATCGCTATTGAGCATCTGCCGCAGTTCGTCGATCTGATTGTTGCGCGACAACGTTTTCATACGGTCTTCGAGCTGACGATACTGCCCCAGCAACTGCACGTACTGGTCGTAGGCTGCACGCTCCTGCGGGCCATCGATCAGTGGCTCGTAGACGCGTTGGGCGTCGGCGATCTGCCGGTTGCGCAGATCGAACAGTTCGATGGTTTTCTGCTGTACGTCTGCTTCGCGGTTGATCAGCAGGCGATAGGACAGCACCCGCAGACGCAACGTCAACTGGGTGAACTCATCCAGCGCCTTGATCGAAGGCACGCTGGCGGTGGCGATGTCTTCGCCGGCCGCACGGATTTTGCTCATCTGGTTCAGAGCGAAGACGCCGAGGATCAACATCAGGCCGCCGATCAGGGCGAAACCGGTGAACGCCCGAGGGGCGATATTCATATTGCGAAGGGACATGGGCGGATACCGAAAAGGGCCGCGTCCATGCGGGCTGAGACTGCTAATGGATGACTTATCGGTCAGGGGAATGAACTCTTGAGTTCATGTGCGTATTTGTCGCACCGGGCGCTGAGCGACGAAGTGCAGGAACAAGATCGACAAATCACAGTCTTTAAAACTCGCAAGAACGGTCCGCCGCCAGGAAAATCAAGGCTTTGCGCCGGTATAACCCTGGCATCCAAGGCGACTTTTCTTTATCTTACGCGCCCTTTGAAAAACGCTTGGAAGATCAAAATGTTGGAAGCATCCCTCAGCCAATTGGAACAGCTCGTCAGCGACCTGGTGCAACAGAACCAGACCCTCGCGCAAACCAACCAGAATCTGTCCACGGAACTGGCTCAGGCCAAGGATGAAAACGAAAGCCTGCAACTGAACCTGATGGAACAGGAAGAGAAGCACGGCGCCACCGCCGCACGCATTCAGGCTCTGGTTGATCGCGTCAATGCAGGTCCTGTCAGCGCATGAACCACGGCACAGCAGGGGTAAAAGTCATCTCCATTCTCGGGGAGGACTATTCGATCAAGGCACCGGCCGGGGAAGAACAGACCCTGCTGGACGCGGCACTGATGCTCAAGGCTGCTTTGGCCGACACCAAACGCAAATACCCGACATTGATCGGTGACCGCTTGCTGGTGCTCGCGGCCATGAATCTATGCTCGCAGCAGATCGAAATGAAGAAGCTGCATCAGGAAGAACTCGACCGTTACCAAGAGCAGGTCAGCGCCACGGTTGAAACCATCGCCAAGACCATCCATCAGGGTTGAAGGTCACACCGGGCGCGATTTACCGCTTTGAAACTCATTCGGCTTGTTGATGCGCTGCATTGAAAGGGTGGGCGTGTACGAGCCGTCGAGCTGATTGAAGGTTTTGCCGGTGATTTCATAACTGGCACCTTCATAAAGAAGGATGTTGCCTGTTCGAATCAGGTTAAGGCATTCATCATAGGTAATGTGATCGCCCGGACCCACTATTTGGCGGTTGAACAGAATATCGATCAGGTAGGCGTCGCCGCTGGCTACGAACTTCTTGTCTTCCACGACACCTGTCATGGACTCGTGGACCAATGTGTCGCCGACCTGGACGTACTTCAACATTTCATTGAAGCTGATATCGGTCCTTGAATTACGAGTGTGTTCAGCGTCCATTTCAAAGTCTCCAATCTGGTTGCAGGAGTTGAAGACATTACGCTTTCAGTGGCCGGGCGTAACCTGTCAAACCTGACAGGTGGCTTCTGGTTGATTGCGACCATTTGATCTGTCTATTGAAGTCAGTTTTCCATTCAAATTGTATACAGATGGCGCGACTGTTGCATTGATCCGACCTCTTATTCTTTGGGGGTGCTCCATGCAATTGTGGCGACGCAGTATTCAATGGCAGCTGATTCTCAGCATGGGCACCGCCCTGCTGGTCAGCATCCTGATCGTGGTTGGCATTTATACCTTGGTGGTCAACCGCCTCGCCCAGAGTTATCTGGTCGAGCAAGCGCTGCCGTCGAGCATTGAAGCGACGCGCAACGATATAGAACGGATCCTCGTGCAACCGCTGACGGCGGCCAAGGATATTGCCAGCAACACCATGGTTCGCGATTGGCTGGCGTCTGGCGAAGACAGCAGCAAAACGGCTGGCTTCGCGCAATATCTGGAAGGCATCCGCGCCGAACACAAAGCCTTCACCGCGCTGATCATCGGCACCGAATCCAATCACTACATCACCGAAAAAGGCCTGGACCGCACCCTCAGTCGTGCCAAACCGTCCGATGCCTGGTTCTATTCCTTCCTCGACAGTAATCAGCCGCGCACCCTGAACATCGACAATGACGGAGCCACTGGCGAACTGGCGCTGTTTATCGATTTGAAGGTCGAGCAGGCTGGCAAAGTGGTGGGTGTTGCCGGGCTTGGGCTGAGCATGAAAGAGCTGTCGGAGCTGATCCACAACTTCAGTTTCGGTGAGCGCGGCAAGGTCTATCTCGTGCGTTCCGATGGTTTGATCCAGGTGCATCCGGAGGCGCAATTCAGCGGCAAGCGCACGCTCACGGAGCAGATTGGTGCCTCGGCCGCCCAAACCGTGATGGGGCAAAAAAGTGCCGTCAGCAGCAGCTTCCAAAGAGACGGCGAAGACTTTCTGGCCTTCAGCCTGCCTTTACGCGATTTAGGCTGGACGCTGGTGGCCGAAGTGCCGCAATCGCAGATCTATGCTGAAGCACGCAAAGCAATGTGGATGAGCGGCGGTATCGGTCTGGTGGTGGCGCTGGTGTGTCTCGCCCTGGTGGTCTGGCTGGCCCAAGGGCTGGTGCGACCGATTCGGCAAGTAACAGCCGCGCTGGTAGCAATCGGTAGCGGTGGTGGAGATTTGACTCACCGGTTAGATTCCAGCCGCGCCGATGAACTGGGCGACCTTGCTCGCGGCTTCAACCGTTTCCTCGACAGCCAGCGCGGGATGATCGGCGAAGTGCTGACCACCAGCGAGCGCCTGCGCACTGCCGTGGGGCAAGTGGCGAAAGTGGTGGAGAACACCGCCGAGCGTTCAGGCCGTCAGCAGGAAATGACCGACATGGTCGCCACTGCCGTTCACGAAATGGGCCTGACGGTGCAGGAAATCGCGCAGAACGCCGGCAACGCCGCGCTCGCTTCGCAAACTGCGCGGGATGAAGCGATGCAGGCGCGGGAAGTGGTTGGCGGCTCGATTCGGCATATTGAAAGCATGTCCGATGAAATTGGTGTGGCAGCCGGCGCGGTGAGTGAACTGGCGCATCAGGTCGCGTCGATTGATTCTGTGCTGGCGGTGATTCGCGGGGTCTCCGAGCAGACCAACCTGCTGGCGCTCAACGCGGCCATTGAAGCGGCGCGGGCCGGCGATATGGGCCGAGGTTTTGCCGTGGTCGCGGATGAGGTGCGCACGTTGGCGCGGCGCACTCAGGCTTCCACCGACGAAATCCAGCAGATGATCGGCAGCCTCAAGCAGGGCGCGGAAAATGCGGTGTCATCGATGCGCACCGGGCAAGCCGCAACCGGCACGGGCGTTGAGTCAAGCCAGCGTACCGGGGCGTCGTTGACGGCGATTACCGGGCAGGTCGAGCGCATCAGCGACATGAACCATCAGGTGGCGACGGCGACGGAAGAGCAGTCGGCGGTGACGGAAGAGATCAACCGCAACGTGCAGGGGATTTCTGATCTGGCGCGGGCAACGGCGGGGGAGGTTCGGGCCTGTCGCGAAGACTGCCAGATGCTGCAGAAACTGGCGGATGATCTGGCGCGGCAGATGGGTGGGTTCAGGTTGAGTTGAGTCGTCGTCAGGTCGGGCCCCTTCCCGAGCAAGCCCGCTCCCACAGGGTTCTGCGGTGTTCACACATTATGTGAATCCGCCGCAACACCTGTGGGAGCGGGCTTGCTCGCGAAGACGGCATCAGCCGCTACGCATAATCCGGATCAGAACCAGGCATCCTGCATCGCCAGGCACGTATCATCCCGCGCCTCCAGCAATGCCAGCTCATGGTGACAACCTGGCACTTCCCACGTCAGAAAATACCGCGCTGCCTGCAACTTGCCCTGATAGAAGTCAGCATCTGCCGCATTGCCCTTTGCCAACCCTTCCTCCGCACGAATCGCCTGTTCCAGCCAGCGCCAGCCAATCACCGTGTGCCCGAACACTTTCAGGTACAACGCCGAATTCGCCAGGCTGCTGTTGACCTTGCCTTGCCCCAGATCGGTCAGCAAACCAATGGTCACCGTTTGCAGGCGCGCCACCAGTTTCTCCAGCGGCTCACGCAGTGCGGTCAGCGATTCATGCGCGGTAGAGCGCTCGGCGGTGTTGGCGATCAAGCGGATCAGTTGCTTAAGCCCGGCGCCACCGTTCTGCGCCAGTTTGCGACCGAGCAAGTCCAGCGACTGAATGCCGTGGGTGCCTTCGTGGATCGGGTTCAAACGGTTGTCGCGGTAGTACTGTTCCACCGGATATTCGCGGGTATAACCGTGACCGCCAAGAATCTGGATCGCCAGTTCGTTGGCCTTCAGGCAGAACTCCGATGGCCAGGATTTGACGATAGGCGTGAGCAAATCCAGCAGCTCATGGGCCTGTTTGCGCTCAGCTTCGGTTTCCAGAGTGGTGGTGTCATCGAACAGTCGTGCCGCGTACAGCCCGAGGTCAAAGGCACCTTCGACGTAGGACTTTTGCGTCAGCAGCATGCGTCTGACGTCCGCGTGCTGAATGATCGCCACCGGCGCGGTGGTCGGATCCTTACTGTCCGGCACGCGACCCTGCGGGCGCTCGCGAGCATACTCCAGCGAGTACAGGTAACCGGCATAACCGAGCATCACTGCGCCCATGCCGACGCCGATACGGGCCTCGTTCATCATCTGGAACATATAGCTCAAACCGTGATGCGGCTTGCCCACCAGATAGCCGACGCATTCGCCGTTATCGCCGAAATTCAGCGCTGTAGAGGTCGTGCCGCGCCAGCCCATCTTGTGGAACAACCCGGCCAGCAGCACGTCATTGCGCTGACCGAGGCTGCCGTCATCGTTGACCAGAAACTTCGGCACGATGAACAGCGAAATGCCTTTCACCCCCGGCGGCGCGTCCGGCAGTTTGGCCAGCACCATGTGCACGATGTTTTCCGAGAGCGGGTGATCGCCACCGGAAATGAAGATCTTGTTGCCTTTGAGGCGATAAGTGCCGTCAGACGCAGGCTCGGCGCGTGTACGAATATCCGACAGTGACGAACCGGCATGCGGCTCGGTCAGGGCCATGGTGCCGAAGAAGCGCCCGTCGATCATCGGCTGCAGAAAGCGTTGCTTCTGTTCTTCGGTGCCGAAACTCTCGATGAGGTTCGCCGCGCCCATGGTCAGGAACGGATACGAAGTCGAGGCGGCGTTGGCCGACTGGAAATGCGCGAAGCACGCTTGCGACAGCAACGTAGGAAGTTGCATGCCGCCAGCGTCGAAACTTCTCGCGGCGTTGAGGAAACCGGCTTCGAGGAAGGCATCCACTGCAGGTTTTACCTCGGGAATCAGAATCGCCTGACCGTCCTCGTAACGCGGTTCGTTTTCGTCCCCCTTGCGGTTATGCGGTGCGAAGTATTTCTCGGCGATGCTGCGCGCGGTGCCGATGGCGGCGTCGAAGGTTTCGCGGTTGTGCTCGGCAAAGCGCTCACGCCGGGTCAGGCCCTCGGCATCAAGGACTTCATACAGCTCGAAAGCCAGATTGCGGGAACTGAGCAGCGTCTCGGACATGGCGGCCTACCTGGAATTGGGGTTGGGCCGAGTCTAAGGCGGGGGAATGGAAGCTGGATAGGATGATTGATCGCGGTGATGTTAGAGCCGAGTAACTACTTAACAAACACCCCAAAACACTGTGGGAGCGAGCTTGCTCGCGAAGAGGTCGGCACATTCAACAGATGAGTTGACTGGCAAACCGCTTTCGCGAGCAAGCTCGCTCCCACAGGGATTGTTGCTATGCCGGGCATCTATGCAGGTGCCCGGTTTATCGGTATTAGCCGATGGTCATCAAACTTGCGTTACCACCCGCCGCAGCGGTGTTAACGCTCAACGCCCGCTCGATCACCAGGCGCTCCAGCGCAATGTTGGTTTCGCCCTGGGACAAGCCCTGAACCCCGACAATCGCGCCGGCACGCTTGGCAATCTGCTGGCAGACGCCGCGCAACTGGTCGGAGTGGCCGTGATGCAGAACCGCATCAAACACCACCTCATCCTTGTTCCAGTCAGAAACCAGCTTGATCCGCGCCTGAATCTCCTTCGGCAGGCGTGCGAACAATGGCTTGCTGATGTCGGACTCTGGCCACACTGCCGAACCACCTACGGCCAATACCGCAGCCAGTTGGGTCAACAGATCACCTTCGACGTCCGCCAGGCACAGCACATGCTCACGCGGCAGGATCGCGTAGCTGTTTTTCTCGCCGGTCGGACCCGCCAGCACGCGGGTGATACCGCTTTGCGACTGCGCAGCGTACTGCACGCACAGGGTGCTCAGGTCAGCGTACTTGTTGCTTTCAGCCCAGGTTTTCAGGGCGTTCAGCGGTTGGCTCATGGCATCGCGTAGTCGAACGTCCGGGGCGATAACGGCATCACCGCGAGCGAAGGATTGTTCGATGGCATCGGTAGGACGTGTCGACAGCAAACGGTACAGGTACAGCGGACCGCCGGCTTTCGGGCCAGTACCCGACAGGCCTTCGCCGCCGAATGGCTGCACGCCGACCACGGCACCGACGATGTTGCGGTTGACGTAGACGTTACCGGCATTGACGTTGTCGATCACCTTGGCGATGGTCTCGTCGATGCGGGTGTGCACGCCCAGGGTCAGGCCGTAACCGGAAGCGTTGATCTGGCCGATCAGTTGGTCGATCTCTTTGCGCTTGTAGCGCACCACGTGCAGCACCGGGCCGAAGATCTCGCGCTGCAGTTCGTCGAAGCTTTCCAGCTCGATCAGGGTCGGCATGACGAAGGTGCCGCGTTTGACTTCTTCAGTGTCCGCGATAGCCACTTGGTACACGGTGCGACCTTTATCGCGCATGCCCTGGATGTGCTTGTCGATGCCAGCCTTTGCTTCGGCGTCGATCACCGGGCCGATGTCAACGGACAGGCGCTCAGGGTTGCCGAGACGGCTTTCCGCCATGGCACCTTTGAGCATTTCGATGACGCGATCAGCGGAATCTTCCTGCAGGCACAGTACGCGCAGCGCCGAGCAACGCTGACCGGCGCTGTCGAACGCCGACGAAACCACGTCGATCACCACTTGTTCGGTCAGTGCCGAGGAGTCGACGATCATTGCGTTCTGGCCACCGGTTTCGGCGATCAGCGGAATCGGACGGCCCTGGCTGTCGAGACGGCCAGCGATATTGCGTTGCAGCAGACGCGCGACTTCGGTGGAACCGGTAAACATCACGCCTTTGACGCGTTCATCACCCACCAGGCCCGCGCCGACGGTTTCACCGCGACCCGGCAGCAGTTGCAGCACGCCTTCCGGAATGCCGGCTTCAAGCATCAGGCGCACAGCCTGAGCCGCGACCAGTGGCGTTTGCTCAGCCGGTTTGGCCAGAACCGGATTACCGGCAGCCAATGCCGCAGCCACTTGACCGCTGAAGATCGCCAGCGGGAAGTTCCACGGGCTGATGCACACCACCGGACCCAGCGGGCGGTGGGCGTCGTTGCTGAAATCGTTGCGCGCCTGCACCGCGTAGTAACGCAGGAAGTCGACCGCTTCGCGGACTTCGGCGATGGCGTTGGCGTAGGTCTTGCCCGCTTCACGCGCCAGCAGGCCCATCAGCGGCTGGATCTCGCCTTCCATCAAGTCGGCGGCACGTTCAAGAATCGCCGCACGTTCGGCTGGCGGGGTGGCCTGCCAGATCGGCGCGGCGTTCAATGCGCATTGAATCGCGTTGTCGACGTCTTCGACGGTGGCTTCTTGCACATGACCGACCACATCACGATGATCCGACGGGTTCAGCACCGCTGTCGGCGTTTCGTTGCTGGAAGCGCAACCGAGCATCGGCGCGGCTTTCCAGTCGTTGTGCGCAGTGGCGAGCAAGGCGCAGGACAGCGAAGCCAGACGATGTTCGTTGGCCATGTCGATGCCGCTGGAGTTGGCGCGCTCGGAACCGTACAGATCACGCGGCAACGGAATACGCGGGTGTGGCAGGCCGAAACCACCTTCCACGGTCGCCATTTGCTCGATCTGGGCAACCGGATCGGCTACCAGCTCCTGAATCGAAATCGATTGGTCGGCGATGCGGTTGACGAACGAAGTGTTCGCGCCGTTTTCCAGCAAGCGACGCACCAGATACGCCAGCAGGGTTTCGTGGGTGCCGACCGGAGCGTACACGCGGCACGGACGGTTCAGCTTGCCTTCGGCAACTTTGCCGACAACCTGCTCGTAGAGCGGTTCGCCCATGCCATGCAGGCACTGGAATTCGTACTGGCCCGGGTAATAGTTCTGACCGGCGATGTGGTAAATGGCCGACAGGGTGTGAGCGTTGTGCGTGGCGAACTGCGGGTAGATGACTTCCGGCACCGACAGCAGTTTGCGTGCACAAGCGATGTAGGAAACGTCGGTGTACACCTTGCGGGTGTAGACCGGGTAGCCTTCCAGGCCTTCGACCTGGGCACGCTTGATTTCGCTGTCCCAGTACGCGCCTTTCACCAGACGGATCATCAGGCGATGACGGCTGCGACGGGCGAGGTCGATCACATAGTCGATCACGTATGGGCAACGCTTCTGGTAAGCCTGGATAACGAAACCGATACCGTTCCAGCCAGTCAGTTGCGGCTCGAAGCACAGACGCTCCAGCAGATCCAGCGACAGTTCGAGACGGTCGGCTTCTTCAGCGTCGATGTTCAGGCCGATGTCGTATTGCTTGGCCAGCAAGGTCAGCGACAGCAGGCGCGGGTACAGCTCGTCCATCACGCGCTCGTACTGCGCGCGGCTGTAACGCGGGTGCAGTGCCGACAGCTTGATGGAAATGCCCGGGCCCTCGTAAATCCCGCGACCGTGGGACGCTTTGCCGATCGAGTGGATGGCTTGTTCGTAAGACGCCAGGTACTTCTGCGCATCGTGCTCGGTCAGCGCTGCTTCGCCGAGCATGTCGTAGGAGTAACGGAAACCCTTGGCTTCGAACTTGCTCGCGTTGGCGAGTGCTTCGGCGATGGTTTCGCCGGTAACGAACTGCTCGCCCATCAGGCGCATGGCCATGTCGACGCCCTTGCGGATCATCGGCTCGCCGCTCTTGCCGATGATGCGGCTCAAGGACGAGGTCAGGCCGGCTTCGTTGTGCGTGGAGACCAGTTTGCCGGTCAGCAGCAGGCCCCAAGTGGCCGCGTTGACGAACAGCGACGGACTGTTGCCCAGGTGCGGGTGCCAGTTGCCGGTGCTGATCTTGTCGCGGATCAGCGCATCGCGAGTGCCCTTGTCCGGGATACGCAGCAGCGCTTCGGCCAGGCACATCAGCGCCACGCCTTCCTGGGATGACAGGGAAAATTCCTGCAGCAGGCCCTGAACAATGCCTGCACGACCGCCAGCGCTTTTCTGGTTACGTAATTTTTCCGCGATGGTTGCGGCGAGTTTGTTGGTGGCTTCGGCCATCGGTGCCGGCAGGCGAGCCTGCTCGATCAGCATCGGCACCACTTCCGGCTCGGGGCGACGGTAAGCGGCGGTGATCGAGGCGCGCAGAACGGATTGCGGCAGGATGCTTTCAGCGAATTCGAGGAAGCACTGGTGGGCGTGATCGGTGTGGACTTCGCCCGCCTCATCGGCGTCCTTGGCAGTCAAACCGTTAAGCTCGGTCAGGGTTGCACCACCCTCGAGTTTTTCCAGGTAATTGAAAATTGCCTGCTTGATCAGCCAGTGCGGTGTGCGATCAATCGAGGTTGCGGCAGCCTTCAGGCGCTCGCGGGTCGGGTCATCGAGTTTGACCCCAAGGGTGGTGGTAGCCATATTTTTATCCTCATGGTTGCCACAGTTGCGTGGCATCAGCTGGCCGCAAGATTAGCCGTGCGCTGAACGAGGTGCAACCGGGTGCAACCCTTTTTTGTCGGAAAAACAGGCAGCTCGTCAGGAATTTTTTTCTGGTACGAAAGTGCTGCTCCTGCTTGGTGCTTTTGCTTCTAGCAAAGGGCCATGACTGCCACAAAAGGGAGCAAAAACAAGGCGGTCGTCGATAAATCCGACTAGGTGCAACTAATTCTCGCGAAACTGGTTGCACCTTATTTGATTTGTTGCATAGGATTCGCGCCCAAGGTGCAACCGGAAATGATCCGGCGCACCGGCTGATGGCTTTCCTGGGGAAACATCAGTCCTAAATGCGCGGTATTCCGGATCGTCTGCCAAACGTCGTCGTTTGCGTGCGGTTCACCACCGCCGCTACATAAAAACAAAGCCAGGGCGTAACTCAATGAGCGTAAGCAATCCAACCCTGATCACGTTCGTGATCTACATCGCAGCAATGGTGCTGATCGGCTTGATGGCCTATCGCTCCACCAACAACCTTTCTGACTATATTCTCGGTGGTCGCAGCCTCGGCAGCGTCGTTACCGCGTTGTCTGCCGGTGCGTCTGACATGAGTGGCTGGTTGTTGATGGGCCTGCCGGGCGCCATCTATATGTCCGGTCTGTCCGAAAGCTGGATCGCCATCGGTCTGGTCATCGGTGCCTACCTGAACTGGCTGTTCGTGGCCGGCCGTCTGCGCGTGCAGACCGAGCACAACGGTGACGCCCTGACTCTGCCGGACTATTTCGCCAGCCGTTTTGAAGACCAAAGCGGTCTGCTGCGAATCATCTCGGCGATTGTGATTCTGGTGTTCTTCACCATCTATTGCGCCTCCGGCATCGTGGCCGGTGCCCGTCTGTTCGAAAGCACCTTCGGCATGTCCTATGAGACGGCGCTGTGGGCCGGTGCTGCGGCGACGATTGCCTACACCTTTATCGGTGGTTTCCTGGCCGTGAGCTGGACCGACACCGTACAAGCCACGCTGATGATTTTCGCGCTGATCCTTACGCCGATCTTCGTCCTGCTGGCCACTGGCGGCGTCGACACCACATTCCTGGCCATCGAAGCACAAGATCCAAGCAACTTCGACATGCTTAAAGGCACCACCTTCATCGGCATCATCTCGCTGATGGGCTGGGGTCTGGGCTACTTCGGTCAGCCGCACATCCTCGCGCGTTTCATGGCGGCGGATTCGGTCAAATCGATTGCCAAGGCGCGTCGTATTTCCATGGCCTGGATGATCCTGTGCCTGGGCGGCACCGTCGCCGTTGGTTTCTTCGGCATTGCCTACTTCTCGGCACACCCGGAAGTGGCTGGCCCCGTGACCGAGAACCACGAACGCGTGTTCATCGAACTGGCCAAGATTCTCTTCAACCCTTGGATTGCCGGTGTCCTGCTGTCGGCCATTCTGGCTGCCGTAATGAGCACCCTGAGCTGCCAGTTGCTGGTGTGCTCGAGCGCCCTGACCGAAGACTTCTACAAAACCTTCCTGCGTAAATCCGCTTCCCAGGTTGAGTTGGTGTGGGTCGGTCGTGCCATGGTTCTGCTGGTTGCGCTGATTGCCATCGCGATGGCTGCCAACCCGGAGAACCGCGTATTGGGCCTGGTGTCCTACGCCTGGGCCGGTTTCGGTGCCGCGTTCGGTCCGGTTGTGCTGATCTCGGTGATCTGGAAAGACATGACCCGTAACGGCGCACTGGCCGGCATCATCGTCGGTGCAGTCACCGTGGTGGTCTGGAAGCATTTCGAACTGCTGGGTCTGTACGAAATCATCCCGGGCTTCATCTTCGCCAGCCTGGCTATCTACATCGTCAGCAAGATGGGCGAGCCGACCCGTGGCATGGTTGAGCGCTTCCAGGCAGCGGAAAAAGATTTCCATCTGAACAAGTAATGCGTTGAGCTTCGGCTCACACGAAAACGGCCCGTTTCCAACAAGGAGGCGGGCCGTTTTTTTGTGCCTGTGATTTCTCAAGCATTGTGGAGATCCAATGTGGAAGCGGGCTTGCTCGCGAAGGCGGTTTCTCATTCAGCAATGATTCAAGCTGACATGCCGCTTTCGCGAGCAAGCCCACACACACATTTGTTTCGTCGATGGGTTTGAGGGATTTGTCTGTAGTTGGATATGCCAATTTTCAGAGGTTTTTTCGACAATAGAAGTAGGGCAAATCTGATTTTCCCGTCGCCCACTCATCATCCCTTGCCCCTCATGCAGAATCGCCCGCCCTCAATCTGCAGAGAGACATCGGATGTTCGCGCCTGCCAATCAACCGCGTTTCACGTTGACCCTCGAAGGCGCCCGGCATGACCTCAAAGTCCTTGAGTTCACGGGCACGGAAGCCATCAGCCAACCGTTTCGTTTCGAGCTGGAACTGGTCAGTGAACGGCCCGATCTGGACCTCGAAAGCCTGCTGCACTGTCAGGCATTTCTGAGTTTTGATGCGGACGGTTCCGGTGTGCACGGTCAGGTTTATCAGGTCGGGCAGGGGGATTCCGGGAAACGGCTGACGCGCTATCACTTAAGTCTTGTCCCGCGTCTGACATACCTCGCGCACCGGATCAATCAGCGGATCTTTCAGCATCAAACGGTGCCGCAAATCGTCGCGCAGGTGCTCAAGGATCACGCGATCCTGCGTGATGCCTTCGAATTTCGCCTCGGCAGCGAATACCCGGCGCGCGAGTACTGTGTTCAATACGCCGAAAGCGATCTGGCGTTTATTCAGCGCCTGTGTGCCGAAGTCGGCATTCATTACCACTTTCAACACAGCCCGGAAGGCCATGTGCTGGTCTTCGGTGATGATCAGACCGTATTTCCCAGACTGGCGGCGCCAACGCTGTACCTGCCGGGCAGCGGCATGTCCGCTGGCGCCCCGGCCATCCAGCGCTTCAACGTCCGTGTCGAGACCCGCACCAGCGCCGTCACCCGGCGCGACTACAACTTCGAAAAACCACGACTGCAACTGGAAAGCCGCATCGACAGTGAACTGCGCCCGGTGCTGGAGGATTATCACTTTCCCGGTCAATTCAATAACCGCGAAAGCGGCAAACACCTGAGCCAACGAACCCTTGAGCGGCATGTCGCCGACTATCGTCAGGCCGAAGGCGTCAGCGACGAATCCGCACTGGTTTGCGGACATTTCCTGCAACTGTCCGAGCATCCGCGCCAGGATTGGAATGACCTTTGGCTGCTCACTGCCATCGAGCATCGGGGTCGTCAGCCACAAGTGCTGGAGGAATCGGTCACCAGCGATGGGGAGGCTTTCCAGGGTTACCGTAATACTTTTCGCGCCACGCCGTGGGACGTGTTCTTTCGCCCGGTGCTGGGGCCGGAAAAACCACGAATGCCCGGCTATCAACCTGCCGTCGTCACCGGACCGAAAGACACGGAAATCCATTGCGACGAGTACGGTCGGGTCAAGGTGCAACTGGCCTGGGATCGTGACGGCGAGTTGAATGAGCATTCCAGTTGCTGGCTGCGTGTCGCCACCGGTTGGGCCCATGATCAATACGGCAGCGTGTTGATTCCCAGGGTCGGGATGGAGGTGCTGGTCGGCTTCATTGACGCCGATGCCGATAAACCGTTGGTCGTCGGCTGCCTGCCCAACGCTGCGACACCGGTGCCGCTGAACCTTCCCGCCGACAAGACCCGCAGCATCTTCCGCAGTCAGAGCAGCCCCGGCGGTGGCGGCTACAACGAGTTGCGCATCGAAGATAAAAAAGGCGCCGAGGAAATCTACCTGCGCGCCCAGCGCAACTGGACGCAACATGTGTTGCACGATCAGCAGGTGCAGGTCGACAACCAGCGCAGCATTGTTGTCACCGGCACCGCGCGGCATGAACTGAAGGCTGATGAACAACGCATCACCCACGGTCAGCGCCAGACCGAAGTGAAGCAGGATGATCATCTGACGGTGACCGGCGATCAGCATATTCGCGTGAGCAGCCAGGCGCTTAACGCCAGTGCGCAAATCCACGTCAGCGCTGGCCAGCAAGTGGTCATCGATGGCGGCGCGAGTGCCACGATCCAGGCCGGCGGGCAGTGGATCAACATCGGTCCGGGCGGGATTTTCAGTAGCGTGCCGATTGTCGTCGGTGGCGCGCCGATGGCGGCGATGAGTGCGGCACCGGTTGTACCGGGGTTGTCGGAGAAACTGGCCGCTGCGCCGGCGGCCGTGCTCACCGCCGCCCAAATCATGAGTCTTAAAAGCGATGCGCCGTTCTGCGAAGAGTGTGAGCGCTGCAAGGACGGTGTGTGTGCAGCCTGATGTTCTCGCCCCCCATGTGTGGCTGGCGCAGGAACCGCTGAAACCGACAGAGCAACTGTTCGCGATTTTCAGTCATGCCTGCGACGCCAATCCTGCGCTGGGTTCGCCGAGCCCGATCTGGGCGGACACGATCTACGCCGAGTGGGATGCGGTGATGCCTTACGTGGGAATTGTCGCTGCCGACAGTGAGTTTCTTGATTGGGTGGCGGCCACCGAGTCGCGGGACTGGGGCTGGCTGGCGGTGTCTTCGGCAACGCTTGAAGAGGTGGTGGCGCACTTTCGCAGCCTGACGCAGGTGCTGATGCCGGATGGTAAAGCAGTGTTTTTCCGCTTTTGGGACGGGCGCTTTCTGTTGTCGATTCTGCAGGCTGATGAGGTAGAGGTGGCGCAGTTGTTCCCGGTGATCGCGCGCTGTTTGATCAATGGTCAGGCCTTGAACATCGGCGGCCGGTCGCAGGTTTCAGGACGGGTATTCCCATGGTGGCAGGTGCCGGAATCGGTGCTGGCACAGCAAGGTGACGAGGTTCGAACGACCAATGCGATGCAGTGGTTGAGCGAAGAAGCACCGGGTGTGTTGGAGGCGTTTCCCGAGGCGGTTTTACGCTGCAAGGTGAGGCGGTTTTTTCAGGACTCAATGTCGGAAGAATCGCCGCAATCGGCGTTGTTGGCGTTTTTGCTGGCAGAGGCAGAGTGAGTTTTCGGGGCGAAGGTCTCGGACAATTCCTTCGAGTTGCGGCGGTTTTCATGAACTGGTGGGCGGTGGGTTGCAGGGATAGTCTTTTCGTTGTCACTGCGGGAGCGGTGACAGGGTGTAGGAACCCTCTACCTATGGTGCATCAGCGCTGTTTTTGATTTGCGGCACGTAACTCGTGTGAGCAATGTCGTCAGCGGCGGCTGTGTGCGGGACACGCTTAGGCGTGGCCGAATTCCATGGGTCGGTTTCCTACTCCCGTGCACGGCTGCCACCCAATCCCGTAGGAAGGAATGCGGCAGTTCATTCTTACACTCTATGGAAGATAGAAATGACGACAATACGAACGGCTCCACCCTACGAAAAAATCATCCCCCATCCCGACAACCGCTTCATGGCCCTGACCGGCAATTGCAGCGACATGCCCACCCTGTTCGTCGATACCCACGTGCCCCTCGACATCCTCATGGACGCCGCCAACTACCGCATCCGCGCCGTGGCCCAGGTCCTGGAAAACATGTGCATGCGCGGCTCGGTCGAATGCGACTCCATCATCCTCAGCGACTTCGCCATGCTCTGCGCCATCCCGCTGCGCGACGGCTGTGATGTGCTCGATGTCATCGGCAGGCGCCTGAGCAGCCTGCCTTAACGCCGGTGTTGTGACAGATCCTTCCTGCCTCGGTATATGGAAGGATCACTAACCACCTGTGAGGATTTTAATTCTGTAGGTACTGATCCTGTGACTTGATAAAAGCATCGAACGCAGGAGAGTTGTAAATTTCGAGGCAAGAATAGAACACGATATTTTTGCCTGACTGTTTGCTGATTGAAGATGTCTTCGTGTATGTCTCTGTCACGAATTTTTCGGTTTCTAGGTAGGGGTCGTGGGTGACTTCCAGTGTGTCCTCATTCTGCAATATGGCGTGTTCACCTTTGCCCATTACTGAGTAAGCGCCAATCGCAAGTCCGAGGTCTGACTTGATGTCTGATGCACTCTTGAATTGATTCGATATGCAGTTAGCTAGGCCGTAATTCTTCAGTGACGTTCTCGCACTATTGAGATCTGCTTCACTGGAAATGGCGTTAGCGGACAGGCCAAGAATACCTATTGCGATAAGCAGCTGGAATTTCATCCTTTTAACTCCCAGAAATTGATTTTTTCCAGCTTTACGTCTGGCCTATCGTAAGTGTGACTGTCTGAGCGGTGGTAGTCACTGTTATCGCCGGTCGCGCTACCGTTCCACAAAGTCGCATGACCCGTCGCATCGCTCCAGCCATTGATCTCCATGATAATCACGCCTTTCTTACCATTGATGTAATTTGCCTCGCTCATTTTCAACTCACGATCCGGAGCACCCCAATTGTGTTTCAGGAAAGCTAGAAAATCTGCGACTTTCATGATGTAGGGGAGTTGATCAGCACCAGCAAGACGATAGATGGATTTGCTTGGAATGATCGTTCCTTTCGGTATTTTGTATCCACCATAGTTAAACCCTCTACTTATCCTCAGAGCGCATGCGTTTGCGTAAGCATCAGGTTTGTCTGCTCTGGCAGCTTCGACATTGCCTCCTACGAGCGCATACACATCAATCGAGCTTTTAAGACCAACTTCTGCGTAGGCTGTCCATAAGGTGCTGAATTTTGGCCGTTTTACGAGGATGTTGGAGGTAACTCCACCGGCACTGATATTGAGCTGAGCCATTAAATTTCTCCCTCCATGTCAAAGGCTTCAGCCTCGAAAGCGTTTGGAATTATCGCTATACCTTTCGGGCCCACGGTGCCAGACAGCGCTTTTTCGGTTGCACCGCTGATCGTCACGGTAACGGTCTCGCCGGGTGAATAGCCGGAAGTTTTCACATGAATATTCAAGTCGGTATAAAAGCGCGACACCGAGTCCACCGGCGTCTGGTTGGCTCCATATGAAAACGTTATGTGTTGAATACTTTTCGGTTTGGGGACCAGAGGAATGATGGGGGAGAAGCTTGCAGCGCTATGTTCGCCTCCACCAAAGACGGAGGATTGAGCAAAGAGAATAGTGTTGGATTTTGGCGGACAGCCGCACGCTACATAATCACCCTCGAGCGCAACCGGTCCCGCAGGCAGAGTGATAGTTCGCGGGCCTACCGCGACAATCGGGCCTTTACCCGGAGGGCATACGGGACAGCTGGCCATATGGCCGAGAGATGAAGTGCTCACCGCGTAATCAATGTTGATTCCGATGTTTCCTTCCAGAACCGCGCCCCCGGTTGATGTAGGGGCGCCGATACCGATCATCTTTCTTCCCATGTAAATTTCCCTCTTTACAGGTTTTAAGTGATACGGATATTCGCATTCCCTTCGCTTGTGCGACGACGGTTATCCTGCCGCAAGATGTTTCTTGATGTTGCTCGTGCGTTACGAGACATCGCCCTTAACCACCGTCTGCGCGCCGTGGCCCAGGTCCTGGAAAACATGTGCATGCGCGGCTCGGTCGAATGCGACTCCATCATCCTCAGCGACTTCGCCATGCTCTGCGCAATCCCCCTGCGCGATGGCTGTGATGTGCTCGATGTCATCGGCAAACGCCTGAGCAGCATGCCCGCCTGAAAAAGCAAAAGATCGCAGCCTGTGGCAGCTCCAAAATGGGTCACGCGCTGCCGATGGATGATCGTTTCCACGCTGAGCGAGGAAACGATCAGTGCGCAGGGAAGCCGCTCGGCTGCGAACCCCTGACTTGCCGCGCGGTAAAAGGTAAACTTTGCGCCCTTCGCAGGAGCAACCATGAATTATCGTCACGCCTTCCATGCCGGCAATCACGCCGATGTGTTCAAACACCTGACCTTGACCCGCCTCATCGCCCTGATGTCGCGCAAGGAGCAGCCGTTTGCCTATCTCGACACGCACGCCGGCATCGGTCTGTATGACTTGCAGGGCGATCAGGCCAATCGCACCGGCGAGTATCTGGAAGGCATCGCGCGTTTGTGGGATCAGCCGGACTTGCCGGCGCTGACTGCCGACTACATGAAGGTATTGCACGAGATGAACCCGGATGGCCAGTTGCGCTATTACCCGGGTTCGCCGGAGCTGGCGCGGCGTCTGACCCGGCCGCAGGATCGGGTGATGCTCAATGAAAAGCACCCCGAAGACGGCGTACTGCTCAAGGACAACATGGCCGGTGATCGTCGGGTCAAGGTTCACCTCGGCGAGGGCTGGCACGTTGCACGGGCGATGTTGCCGGTGCAGGAGAAGCGCGCGGTGATGTTGATTGATCCGCCGTTCGAACAGCTCGACGAGATGCAGCGTTGCGCAGCGTCGTTGAAAGAGGCGGTGGGCCGGATGCGGCAGACCGTGGCGGCAATCTGGTATCCGGTGAAGGATCAGCGTGCGTTGCGGCGTTTTTATCAGGACCTGGCCGGCACCGGCGCACCGAAGTTGTTGCGTGTGGAGCTGCTGGTGCATCCGCTGGATACGCCGAACAGCCTGAACGGCTCGGGCATGGCGATTGCCAATCCGCCGTGGGGGCTGGAAGAAGAATTGCGTGAGCTGCTGCCGTGGTTGTCGAAGAAGCTGGGACAGACCCAGGGCGGCTGGCAGATGGATTGGCTAATAGCGGAGTAAAGCTTCGAGCTACAAGCTACAAGCTACAAGCTACAAGCTGAAGCGAACGCAGCGCTTGCAGCTTGAAGCTTGCCGCTCGCAACTTTAATTCGGCATGCACACGCCGGTGCCGCCAATTCCGCAGTAGCCTTCTGGATTCTTCGCCAGATACTGCTGGTGGTACGCCTCGGCGAAGTACACGGTCGGTGCCTGTTCGATCTCGGTGCTGATTTCACCCAGACCCGCCTTCGACAGCTCGGCCTGATAGGTCGCCTTGCTCTTCAGCGCCGCATCCAGATGCTCCGGCGAGGTCGCATAGATCACCGAGCGGTACTGCGTGCCGATGTCGTTGCCCTGGCGCATGCCCTGGGTCGGGTTGTGCAGTTCCCAGAACATCGCCAGCAGTTCTTCGTAGCTGACTTTTGCCTTGTCATACACCACCAGCACCACTTCCGCGTGGCCGGTCAGGCCCGAGCAGACTTCTTCGTAGGTCGGGTTTGGCGTGAAACCGCCGGCGTAACCCACCACGGTGCTGACCACGCCTTCACGCTGCCAGAAGCGGCGCTCGGCGCCCCAGAAACAACCCAGGCCGAAAATCGCAAAATCGACGTCCTGGAAAAACGGGCCAAGCAGCGGGGTTTCTTCGAAGACGAAGTGTTTTTCAGGCAGGGTCATCGCGGTTTCGCGGCCGGGCAGAGCTTGTTCTTTGGTTGGGAGCACGTTTTTGTTCACCAGAATTTCCGAGCGTAGAACCATGATCGTTCCTCTCAGTCGGGTTGGATGTAAAAAGTCAGACCGTCAGTGTGCCCAATGATGCCCGGTTAATCACTAGCCAAAAAATGTGGGTATGACGCTTGTGGGGGTTACAGGCAGAGCGGGCCGCGCGGGTAGCGCTTGAGGGCGTGGATCAGTTCGCCGCCGGGGATCGGCCGGTCGAACAGGTAGCCTTGGCCAACGTCGCAACGGTGGCGGCGCAGGAACGCCAGTTGCTCGGCGGTCTCGATCCCTTCGGCCACGACCTTCAGTTTCAGGTTGTGCGCCATGGCGATCACCGCCGAGGTGATCTCCATGTCGTCCTGATTGTCGGGAATTTCGTGGATGAAGCTGCGATCGATCTTGATGATGTCGATCGGGAATTTCTTCAGATAACTCAGCGACGAATACCCGGTGCCGAAGTCGTCCATGGCCAGGGTCAGGCCCAAGCGCTTGAGTTGGTCGAGCTGCAAGTGCGTGTCTTCGGTGGCTTCCAGCAGCAGGCCTTCGGTCAGTTCCAGTTCGAGCAGGTTGGCGGGCAGCGCTTCTTCCTTGAGGATGTTGGCGATGGAGGCGACCAGATCCGGGTCGGAAAACTGTTTCGGTGACAGGTTGATCGCCACCTGCAGATTGCCCATGCCGGCAGCGGTCAGCGCTTTGCTCATGCGGCAGGCCTGACGTGCAATCCACTTGCCGATCGGAATGATCAGGCCGGTTTCTTCGGCAACGCTGATGAACTGGTCCGGGCGGATCATCCCGCGTTCCGGGTGATTCCAGCGCAGCAGCGCTTCCATCCCCAGCAAACGACCGCTGCGCAGGCACAGCTTCGGCTGGTAGAACACGTCCAGTTCGTTCTGGGTCAGGGCGCGACGCAGGTTGTTCTCGACGAACAGCTTGTAGCTGGCCTCGGCGTTCAATGCTTCGGTGAACACGTGCACCTGATGCTTGCCGTTGGCCTTGGCCTTGTGCAGCGCCAGTCCGGCGTTACGCATCAGGGTTTGTGGGTCGCGACCGTGCAGCGGCGCGCAGGCCAGGCCCACGGAGCCGGTGACGCTGATCAACTGGTTGTCGACGAACATCGGTTTGTCGAGGGTCGCCAGCAACTGGTTGGCGATTTTCTGGCCCGTCGCAAGGTCGGTCTCGTCGAGCAGTACGGCAAATTCGTTACTGGCGAAGCGCGCGAGGCTGCCACTCGGGCTCAAGCTGTTGCGCAGACGCCGGGCCAGGCTGATCAGCAGTTTGTCGCCGGTCTGATGGCCGAGGCTGTCGTTGATCCGCTTGAAGTTATCAATGTCCACCAGCAGCAGGCTGATCGGGGTATCGCTATCCCGGGCGAAGCGTTCGTCCAGATTGCGGATGAACGCGGGCCGGTTGCCGAGGTTGGTCAGGTTGTCGGTGTACGCCAGACGTTCGATGCGCTGTTGCGCCAGTTTGGTCTGGGTGATGTCTTCGTAGATGCCGATGTAGTGCGTCAGCTCACGGTTGTCGCCATAGACCTTGGAAATCGACAACTGGCCCCAGTAGGGTTCGAGGTTTTTGCGGCGGCTCTTGAATTCACCCTGCCAGCTGTTGCTCTTGACCAGCGCGGAAGGCGCCTCGAACAGCAGCTCGCTGAGGTTTTCCAGGGCCGGCAGCTCGGACAAACGCTGACCGTGGACTTCTTCGGTGGTGTACTGGGTGATCGCGGTGAAGCTTGGGTTGACGTACTCGACCACGCCGTCGCAGTTGACCAGCAAAAACGCGTTGGCGCTTTGTTCGACTGCCCGCTGGAACAGGTGCAGAGCGCTGGTGGCGGTACGGCGGTTGTGGTTGTTGATGACTTGCGCGAACTGGTCGGCCAGTTCACCGGCAAAGGCGATTTCGTCGGACTGCCAGGCGCGGGTGACACCGATTTGCTCCAGGCACAATACGCCCACCACTTGACCATCAATACGGATACTCGCGTCGAGCATGGCATTGACGTCGCGCGGACGCAGGGCTTCGGCCATCTCGCGGGTACGCGGGTCGCGCATTGCATTGTGCGCATCGATGGCGCGGCTGCTGTGCAGGGCTTCCATGTAATCAGGGAAGGTGCTGATGTCGATGGCGTCCGGCAGCAGGTAGTCCTGCGTGGCGCGGTGGTAGGCCGAGATCGGCACCAGTTGCTGGCCGTCGAGATTCCACAAGCTGGCGCAGTCGATTTCATAGATATCGCAGGCGCAGCGGGTGATCAGCTCGGCGGCTTCCTGCAGCGAGTTGTGCGTGCTGTAACGCTGGCGCGCCAGCAACAGAATCAGGTCCTGCTGGGCGCGCACGCGTTCAAGGTGCTGCAGTTGTTCCTGCTGGGCGCGTTGATTCAGTTCGAGGGCGATTTGCAGGCGCGAATTCTGGGTTTCGAGATCGACGGACGGCGGCTGCGGCGCGCCGGCGAACACCTCATCGACCGCCAGCAGATAACCGCGCAGCAGGTGCCGATTGTGTTGTTTGTAGGCTTCACCCAGCTCAAGGATGCTCAGCGCGCCGGCTGGCGTATGCAGGGTGTAGTGCACCCGATAATGCGGGCTGCTGCCGAGTTGTTGCTGGATCGCGTCATGCAGTTGATAGCGCGCTTCCGGCTCCATCAGGCTGGCATAAGGTGAACCGACCAGTGCGCAGAGTTCGACGGCCGGTTGGCCAAACTGGCGTTCGCAGTTGGGATCGAGAAAGAGCATCGCCCAACTGGCTTCATTCAGGCGCTCGAAACGCAGCATGCCGAGCCGCGAGGGCACAGGCAACTGCGTCACTACCTCGGCCACCATACGGCTGGCGGCATCGGGTTGGCTCTTCATGAAGGAAACTCGCTTGGAAATATGCTGAACGCGCCGGGCTCTCGCCCTCTTTACTGTTGCCTGCGGCAAGGTTGCATCATTGCGGCACCGACTGACAAGAGAGATGAAGGCCAAGTGCTATAAGAATATGTCGGCTGCGCTGAACATTTCTCCAGCGCGTCGTTGAAAAGAGCAGAACATTGCAGCCTGCGGCCGATCCTGCAGGGGCTTACGTCGATGCAGGAACTGCAGCAGGCTGCGGTGTTTCAAGGTTTCAACGCAATTTCATGCTGATCGACTGCAGCTTTTTCCCGTCGCGATCATGGTAATTCACCAGAATCTGATCAGCCTCGACCACGACATGGGCGAAGTTGTCCTCGCTGACGACCGTGCTGGTCAATTGGTGCACATAGTCGCCTGTCCCCGTTCGCGCCAGCGGCTTGTCGAGGATAAAAGTCGACGCTTTCGCGTAGGGCAGCAGCTTGCTGTTGCACAGCGGCGAAGACACGATGGTGTGGACTTCGAAGTCCGGGTCTTCGCTGTGGGTCAGGCGCGAGGTCAGTGAGCCGTGCACATCGCCGGAAACAAACACGACGTTCTTGATCCGGTGGGTGCGGATGGTTTCCAGCAGGCGCAGGCGCTGTTCGGGGAAGGCCTTCCAGGCGTCGTCACCATGCTCCTTGCGATCCGGATAGAACATGACGCTGGTGACGACGAACTTCACTCGCGCAGGGCTGTTGATCAGCCAATCGAGCAGGGCCTGTTCCTGGGCTTCGTCGAGGATGCGCCGATCATCGGCCGACAGGTTGCGCCGGGTGCGACTGTCGGTGACAAACCAATCAATATCGCCATCACTGAATTGATACCAGTAGTGCTCGAGCACTCCACGGTTTATCTCGCCGCTCGCCGTAAGTTCATGTGCCGGGCTGTGACTGGCTTGATATAACTCATAAGCCGCCATCGCATTGCGATATAACTCATGGTCAGCCTTGTCGGCATGGGCGGGCCAGTTATCTTCTATCTCATGATCGTCAAGAATCATGTAAGTAGAAGTTCCCGACATCAGTTTCTGGATGTTTGGCTGGGAAAAGGCCGCACGATATTTCTCGAGAATCTCTTTATATTCCCGATCCGGGGCAACGATATTCAAGTCGTCGACATAGATTTGATCGCCGGTCATCAGGGTCGCACTGACCGGAGGCTGTGCGCCCTCGATCAGTTGATTGATGGAGGCGAAGATCCGGTCGCCCAGATGTGGCAGTGACGGGATGCCGGCGGTCATGCGCAAATAGCGGCAGGAGCCGACAATGTAGGCGCGCGGCTGGGTCACTTCGCTGGAACGGGTACGCAGGCGGTAGATCTCCCGCGGCCATTGCAGTGGTAACTCGGCGACACTCTCGACGGTGTGCACCGGATTCATCGGATTGAACCAGCCCGCCTGATATTCATATTCGGTATCACTACTCAAGTTGTTGAGGGCGAATACTTCGCTCATGTCGCGCAGTGCACTGAGTTTGGCAAAGATAGGCTTCGACCATTCCAGACTTCCGGAAACCCGATAACGAATGCCGGCAAATACCCAGCTGTTATTTTGTGTGTCACCGCGCATGAAAATGCGCGCGTGGTCAGTTGTCGTGTGGCCGATAATAGGGCCGATAGTGGGTTTGAACATGTTCGAATCCATTCGAATGTATATTGATGTTTGATTAACTAGTGTGAAGTTACTAACTAACTTGGTGAGCCAAGACTAATAAGTTGGCAGGGAAAAAGATTGCGCCGAAGTGGACTCGGGTCGTAGCCGATGTCATCGAAAGTTGTAGGAAAGATACCTGGACAGGTTTTTCAGGCAAAAAAAAGCCCCGTCAAACTGACGGGGTTGAGGTACGAGCGTGTGGCGCTCGAAAGGGTGACGCAACAGGCCCTCCGTTCCCGGAGGGCCTGTTCGAGTTACAGCAGGATCGTGCGGATGTCCGCTAGCAGGCTGCCCAGACGCTGGGTGAAGCGTGCGGCAGCGGCGCCGTTGATCACACGGTGATCGTAGGACAGCGACAACGGCAGCATCAGTTTTGGCTGGAAGGCTTTGCCGTCCCAGACTGGCTGGATGGTTGCCTTGGAAACACCGAGGATCGCCACTTCCGGCGCGTTGACGATCGGCGTGAAGCCGGTGCCGCCAATGTGGCCGAGGCTGGAAATGGTGAAGCAGGCGCCTTGCATGTCGTCAGCGGTGAGCTTCTTGTCGCGGGCTTTGGCGGCCAGCGCAGCGGCTTCGGCTGCCAGTTGCAGCAGGCTCTTCTGGTCGACGTTCTTGATGACCGGTACCAGCAGGCCATCCGGGGTGTCGACGGCGAAGCCGATGTTCACGTACTTCTTGCGGATGATCGCCTTGCCGCTTGGCGCCAGCGAACTGTTGAAGTCCGGCAGCTCCTTGAGCATGTGCGCGCACGACTTGAGCAGCAGTGGCAGGATGGTCAGCTTGACGCCGGCCTTCTCGGCAACGGCTTTCTGCGCAACGCGGAACGCTTCCAGCTCGGTGATATCAGCCGAATCGAACTGAGTCACGTGCGGGATGTTCAACCAGCTGCGGTGCAGGCTCGACGCGCCGATCTGCATCAGGCGAGTCATCGGCACTTCTTCGATTTCGCCGAAACGGCTGAAGTCGACGACCGGAATCGGCGGGATGCCCGCGCCACCGGTTGCGCCAGCAGCAGCGGCCGGTGCTTCCTTGGCCTTCTGCATCATCGCTTTGACGTAAGTCTGCACGTCTTCTTTGAGGATACGACCGTGCGGGCCGCTGGCGCCGACAGCGTTCAGCTCGACGCCGAACTCACGGGCCAGTTGACGCACGGCTGGGCCGGCGTGAACTTTCGCGCCGGGCTTGGCCGGTGCGGCGGCTGGAGCGGCAGCAGCAGGTGCAGCGGCAGCCGGAGCAGCAGCGGCAGGTGCCGGAGCGCTCGGAGCTGCGGCAGCTGGAGCCGGGGCAGCAGCCGGGGCCGCGCCTTTGACTTTCAGCTTGAGGATAAGGTCGCCGGTACCAACTTCGTCATCCAGCTTGATGGAAACGCTTTCCACCACGCCAGCGGCAGGCGATGGAATTTCCATGCTGGCCTTGTCGGATTCCAGAGTGATCAGCGACTGGTCGGCTTCAACGGTATCGCCTGCCTTGACCAACACTTCGATGATCTTGGCTTTGCCAGCCGAGCCGATGTCCGGAACGTGGATGTCCTGAACGCTGTCGGCAACCGGTGCGGCTGGCGCGGCTGCCGGAGCAGGCGCGGCGGCAGCGGCCGGTGCAGCAGCCTGAGCCGGAGCGGCAGCAGCAGGGGCCGCAGCACCTGCCACTTCCAGATCCAGAATCAGGTCGCCAGTGCCGACTTCGTCGTTGAGCTTGACGCTGATGGCCTTGACCACGCCAGCGGCAGGCGACGGGATTTCCATGCTCGCCTTGTCGGATTCGAGGGTGATCAGCGATTGATCAGCTTCGACGGTGTCGCCGACCTTGACCTGGATCTCGATGATCTGGGCCTTGCCCGACGAACCGATGTCCGGCACGTGCACTTGCTGAACCGAAGCGGCAGCAGGGGCAGCGGCTGGCGCGGCAGCAGCAGGCGCTGCAGCCGGCTTTTCTTCGGCTTGCTTGGCCGCAGCAGGGGCCGGAGCAGGGGCCGCTTCAGCGGCACCCTCGACTTCCAGCTCCAGCAGTTCGTCGCCTTCTTTCAGGCGGTCGCCCAGCTTCACTTTCAGGCTCTTGATGACGCCGGCTTTCGGGGCCGGCACTTCCATGCTGGCCTTGTCCGATTCCAGGGTCAGAATGCTCTGGTCGGCTTCGATACGGTCGCCGACCTTCACAAACAGTTCAATTACTTCACCTTCACCGCTGCCGATGTCAGGTACGCGAATGAGTTCGCTCACAAAATGTCTCCTCAGCAGTCCAGTGGGTTGCGTTTTTCCGGGTCGATGCCGAACTTGACGATGGCCTCAGCCACGACTTTAGGTTCGATATCACCACGGTCAGCCAGTGCTTCCAGGGCTGCCAACACCACGAAATGACGGTCGACTTCGAAGAAATGACGCAGTTTCTTGCGGCTGTCGCTGCGGCCGAAACCGTCGGTGCCCAGGACTTTGAATTCCTTGGACGGTACCCACTGACGAATCTGCTCGGCGAACAGTTTCATGTAGTCGGTAGACGCGATGACCGGACCTTTACGGCCGTTCAGGCACTCTTCGACGTAGCTCAGCTTAGGCTTCTGGCCAGGCTTCAGACGGTTGCTGCGCTCGACAGCGAGGCCGTCGCGGCGCAGTTCGTTGAAGCTGGTAACGCTCCACACGTCAGCGCCGATGTTGAACTCTTCACGCAGGATCTTCGCCGCTTCACGGACTTCACGCAGGATGGTGCCGGAGCCCATCAGCTGAACGTGGTGCGCCGCATCGCGGGTGTCTTCTTCGAGCAGGTACATGCCTTTCTTGATGCCTTCTTCGGCACCGGCCGGCATGGCTGGCTGCTGGTACGACTCGTTCATCACGGTGATGTAGTAGAAGATGTCCTGTTGCTCTTCGGTCATCTTCTTCATGCCGTCCTGAATGATCACCGCCAGCTCGTAGCCGTAGGTTGGATCGTAGGTGCGGCAGTTCGGGATGGTCGCGGCCAGCAGGTGGCTGTGACCGTCTTCGTGTTGCAGGCCTTCACCGTTCAGGGTGGTACGGCCGGCGGTGCCGCCGATCAGGAAGCCACGGGTACGGCTGTCGCCGGCAGCCCAGGCCAGGTCGCCAATACGCTGGAAGCCGAACATCGAGTAGAAGATGTAGAACGGCAGCATCGGCTGGTTGTGGCTGGAGTACGAAGTACCTGCAGCGATGAAGGAGCTCATGGCGCCTGCTTCGTTGATGCCTTCTTCAAGGATCTGACCTTTCTGGTCTTCCTTGTAGAACATCACCTGGTCTTTATCGACTGGCTCGTAGAGCTGGCCGACGGACGAGTAGATGCCGAGCTGACGGAACATGCCTTCCATACCGAAGGTACGGGCTTCGTCCGGGATGATCGGAACGATGCGCGGGCCGATTTCCTTGTCCTTGACCAGTTGCGCGAGGATGCGCACGAAGGCCATGGTGGTGGAAATTTCACGGTCGCCCGAACCATCGAGGATGGCCTTGAGGGTGTCCAGATCCGGCGTCGGTACGCTGAAGCTCTGTGCGCGGCGCTGAGGGACGAAGCCGCCCAGGGCAGCACGACGTTCGCTGAGGTAGCGGGCTTCGGCGCTGTTTGGCTCTGGCTTGAAGAACGGCAGGTTCTCCAGCTCTTCGTCCTTGACCGGGATGTCGAAACGGTCACGGAACAACTTCAGGCTGTCGACGTCGACTTTCTTGGTGTTGTGTGCAGTGTTTTTCGCTTCGCCGGCACCGGTGCCATAACCCTTGATGGTCTTGGCCAGGATGACGGTGGGTTGTTCTTTGTGGTTGACCGCTTCGTGGTACGCCGCGTAGACCTTGTACGGGTCGTGGCCACCACGGTTGAGTTTCCAGATCTCGTCGTCGGACAGATCAGCAACCATCGCCTTGAGTTCTGGCGTGTTGAAGAAGTGTTCGCGGACGAACGCGCCGTCTTTGGCTTTGTAGTTCTGGTACTCGCCGTCGATGACTTCGTCCATGCGACGTTGCAGGATGCCGTCGACGTCTTTGGCCAGCAGTGGGTCCCAGAAACGGCCCCAGATGACTTTGGTCACGTTCCACTGAGCACCACGGAACACGCCTTCGAGTTCCTGGATGATCTTGCCGTTACCGCGAACCGGGCCGTCGAGGCGCTGCAGGTTGCAGTTGATGACGAAGATCAGGTTGTCCAGCTTCTCGCGGCCGGCCAGGGAGATAGCGCCCAGGGATTCCGGTTCGTCGCACTCGCCGTCGCCCAGGAAGCACCAGACTTTCTGTTTGCCCGGCTGGATGAAGCCGCGGTGTTCCAGGTACTTCATGAAGCGTGCCTGGTAGATCGCCTGGATCGGGCCCAGACCCATCGATACGGTCGGGAACTGCCAGAAGTCAGGCATCAGCCAAGGGTGCGGGTAGGACGACAGGCCCTGACCGTCGACTTCCTGGCGGAAGTTGTTCATCTGGTCTTCGGTGATGCGGCCTTCCATGAATGCACGGGCGTAAACGCCTGGCGAAGTGTGGCCCTGGAAGTAGATCAGGTCGCCGCCGTGTTCGTCGGTCGGGGCCTGGAAGAAGTAGTTGAAGCCGATGTCATACAGGGTCGCACTGGAAGCAAAGCTGGAGATGTGACCACCCAGGTCAGAATCTTTCAGGTTTGTACGCATTACCATGGCCATCGCGTTCCAGCGTACCAGCGAGCGAATGCGGCGTTCCATGAACAGGTCGCCAGGCATGCGTGCTTCGTGGGTTACCGGGATGGTGTTGCGGTAAGGCGTGGTGATGGCGTAAGGGAGTTGCGAGCCGCTGCGGGTCGCGAGTTCACCCATACGGGTCATCAGATAGTGAGCACGGTCTTCGCCTTCTTTGTCGAGAACCGATTCCAGGGCGTCCAGCCATTCCTGGGTTTCGACGGGATCGAGGTCTTGCATGGCTTGCTCCAGGGCGGAAAGGCTTCCAGAATCGGTTGCCTGAGTTTGCGACTGGCCTTGTGGGCAGACGATTTAAAATTCTTGGATTGCCGACAGGTTGTTCCGGCGGCGTGTAGTTTTACTACAAATCTTTGAGCATTTCAGCCTTTCGGATGTATAGACGAGTAGTAAAACTACAGATGAAAGGCTTGTGGCCTCCGACTGCGTTGTGAGAATAATCGTTAAGGTTGGTCGATTACCATCCGTAAAAGGTGAAACTTTGATGCTGGATGCTAAAGAAGAAGAAATTTCAGCTATTTCTAACTTTTGTTCGACAGTCCTTCGCGTAGCGGGTTTTCATCATTCACTACAAGCGGCCGTTTACACGCCGATCAAGGATAGACCATGACCCTGCCTGTGCTTGCTGAACTGCCTGCCATTCTCCTGCCGTTGGTCACTCGATCCGAGCAGTCGTTCCGTACAGCCGTCGCCGCCCTTGAAGATGATCACGGCCTCGCCGACTGGACCCCGGAGCGCTGGGCGCAATTCGCCCGCGTCACCGCCGCCAGCGAGTTTGTCATTGAACAGAGCGTTCGTGACCCTTTGATGTTGCTGTCGCTGGTGCAGTCCGGCGAACTTGACCGGCCGTTCGCCCCCGGTGAATTGTGTGCGCAGATTTCCGCTGCGGTGAACGTGGCACAGACCGAAGACGAACTCGGTCGCGCCCTGCGTCGCCAGCGCGCCCGCCATCAGGTGCGGATTATCTGGCGCGACCTGACCCGTCAGGCCGATCTGGTGCAGACCTGCCGCGACCTCTCGGACATGGCCGATGCGACCATCGATCAAGCCTGCCAATGGCTGTACAGCCGCCATTGCACGCAGTTCGGCACACCGACCGGGCGCCGCAGCGGCCTGCCCCAGCCGATGGTCATCCTCGGCATGGGCAAACTCGGCGCCGTCGAGTTGAACCTGTCTTCAGACATCGACCTGATCTTCGCCTACCCCGAGGGCGGCGAAACCGTCGGTGTGAAGCGCGCGCTGGATAACCAGGAATTTTTCATCCGTCTCGGCCAGCGCCTGATCAAGGCCCTCGACCCGATGACCGTCGACGGTTTTGTGTTTCGTGTCGACATGCGCCTGCGCCCCTACGGATCGTCCGGCGCGCTGGTGCTGAGCTTCAATGCGCTGGAGCAGTATTACCAGGATCAGGGCCGCGACTGGGAACGTTACGCGATGATCAAGGCGCGGGTGGTCGCCGGCGATCAGGTGGCCGGTGCGCAATTGCTCGACATGCTGAGACCGTTCGTTTACCGGCGCTATCTGGACTTCTCGGCCATCGAAGCGCTGCGCACCATGAAGCAGTTGATCCAGCAGGAAGTGCGGCGCAAGGGCATGGCCGACAACATCAAGCTCGGTTCCGGTGGTATTCGTGAAGTCGAATTCATCGCGCAGGCGTTCCAGTTGATCCACGGTGGCCGCGACTTGAGCTTGCAGCAGCGTCCTCTATTAAAGGTGCTGAGCACGCTGGAAGGGCAGGGTTATCTGCCGCCAGCGGTGATCAGCGAGTTGCGCGAGGGTTACGAATTCCTCCGTTACACCGAGCATGCGATTCAGGCGATTGCCGACCGCCAGACGCAGATGCTGCCGGACGGCGCCCAGGATCAGGCGCGCATCGCCTTCATGCTCGGCTTTGCCGATTGGCAGGCCTTCCACGAAAAACTGATGTTCTGGCGCGGTCGCGTGGCCTGGCATTTCGCCCAGGTGATCGCTGATCCCGACGAAGAGCAAGGCACCGATTGCGAAGTGGTGGTTGGCGGTGAATGGCTGCCGCTGTGGGAAGAAGAACAGGATGAAGAAGCGGCCTGCCGACAACTGGAGGAGGGCGGCTTCCGTGATGCGAGCAAAGCCCTGAAGGCTCTTGCCGGCTTGCGCAGCAGTCCGCAGTTGCGGGCGATGCAGCGATTGGGTCGTGAGCGGCTCGATGCGTTCATTCCGCGCCTGTTGGCGCAGGCCGTGGAGCATGACAACCCGGATCTGGTGCTTGAGCGTGTGTTGCCGCTGGTTGAAGCGGTCGCGCGGCGTTCGGCTTATTTAGTGCTGTTGACGGAAAACCCCGGTGCGCTGCGCCGTTTGCTGACGTTGTGTGCGGCGAGCCCGTGGATTGCCGAGCAGATCACCCGTTTTCCCTTGCTGCTCGACGAGTTGCTCAACGAAGGTCGTCTGTTCAAGCCGCCACTGGCTCCGGAACTTGCCGCCGAACTGCGCGAGCGTCTGACGCGGATTCCCGAAGACGACCTCGAACAGCAAATGGAAGCCCTGCGCCATTTCAAACTGGCGCACCGCTTGCGCGTTGCCGCCTCGGAAATCGCCGGCAGCCTGCCGCTGATGAAAGTCAGCGATTACCTGACCTGGCTGGCCGAAGCGATTCTTGAACAAGTGCTGGCCCTGGCCTGGCGGCAGACCGTGGCGAAGTACGGTACTCCGCTGCGCACTGACGGCACGCTGTGTGATCCCGGCTTCATCATTGTCGGTTATGGGAAAGTCGGCGGTCTGGAACTGGGGCATGGTTCGGATCTGGACCTGGTGTTCATCCATGACGGTGATCCCCATGCGGAAACCGACGGGCCGAAACCGATTGATGGTGCGCAGTTCTTTACCCGGCTGGGGCAGCGAATCATTCACCTGCTGACGGCGCAGACCAACTCGGGTCAGCTGTATGAGGTGGATATGCGTCTGCGGCCGTCCGGTGCTTCAGGGCTGTTGGTGAGTTCGCTCGGCGCGTTTGCCCGCTATCAGGAAAATGAAGCCTGGACGTGGGAGCACCAGGCCCTGGTGCGTGCGCGGGTACTGGTCGGCAGTCAGGACGTGGGTCAGGCGTTCGAGAAAGTTCGTGCGCAAGTGTTGGGAAAATCCCGTGATCTGGCGAAGCTGCAACAGGAAGTCAGCGAGATGCGCGCGAAGATGCGTGACAACCTCGGCAGCAAGAGCACCGCGGCCGGTACCGGGGCGAATGCCTTCGAGGCCACGGCGCCGTTCGACCTCAAGCAGGACGCCGGAGGTATCGTCGATATTGAATTTATGGTGCAATACGCGGCCCTGGCGTGGTCGCACAGCCAGCCGCCATTGCTACGCTGGACCGACAATATCCGCATTCTGGAAGAGCTGGAACACGAAGGGCTGATGCCTGCCGAAGATGCCAGCCTGTTGCGCGAGGCCTACAAAGCCTACCGCTCCGCCGCTCACCGGCAAGCCTTGCAGAAGGACCCCGGGGTGATTGCAGGAGACCAGTTTGTCGAAGAACGGCGGCAGGTATTGCGGATATGGAAAGAGTTGGGTCTAAGCTGAAACACGCCAGTGAAGACAATGAGATTCAAAGGTGGGAGCGAGCCTGCTCGCGATAGCGGAGTGACAGTCGACAGTTATGTTGAAGGTAATGACCCATCGCAAGCAGCGCCGCTCCCTCAGTGATTCTCGAGGCGGGGAGGCGTAAATGCCTCCCCGGTTCGTTTTTGGAAACCGCATGAATATTCTGATCGTTGGGCCCAGTTGGGTCGGTGACATGGTGATGGCGCAGACACTCTTTCAGTGTCTCAAGCAGCGCCACCCGCAATGCGAAATCGACGTGCTGGCCCCAGAGTGGAGCCGGCCCATCCTTGAGCGCATGCCCGAAGTGCGCAAGGCCTTGAGCTTTCCGCTCGGTCACGGCGCGCTGGAATTGGCGACGCGTCGGCGCATCGGCAAATCCCTGCGCGGCCAGTACGATCAGGCGATCCTGCTGCCGAACTCGCTGAAGTCGGCGCTGGTGCCGTTTTTTGCCGGCATCCCGAAACGCACCGGCTGGCGGGGCGAATTTCGTTACGGTCTGCTCAACGACGTGCGCACCCTCGACAAAGAACGCTATCCGCTGATGATCGAGCGTTTCATGGCCCTGGCCTATGAACCGAGCGCCGAGCTGCCGAAACCGTATCCACGCCCCAGCTTGCAGATCGACCCCGTGACCCGCGAAGCCGCACTGGCCAAATTCGGCCTGAGCCTCGACCGCCCGGTATTGGCCCTGTGCCCCGGCGCCGAGTTCGGCGAATCCAAGCGCTGGCCGTCCGAGCACTACGCCAAGGTCGCCGAAGCGCGCATTCGCGAAGGCTGGCAGGTGTGGCTGTTCGGCTCGAAAAACGATCACGCAGTCGGCGAAGACATTCGCGCGCGGCTGATTCCGGGCCTGCGTGAAGAGTCGGTCAACCTCAGCGGTGGTACCTCGCTGGCCGAAGCCATCGATTTGATGTCCTGCGCCGACTCGGTGGTGTCCAACGACTCCGGCCTGATGCACGTCGCCGCTGCACTGAACCGCCCGTTGGTCGCCGTCTACGGCTCGACCTCACCAGGCTTCACCCCGCCGCTGGCCGAGCACGTCGAAGTCGTCCGTTTGGGCCTCGATTGCAGCCCGTGCTTCGACCGCACCTGCCGCTTCGGCCATTACAACTGCCTGCGCCAGCTGATGCCGGACGCGGTCAACGATGCGTTGCAGAAGTTGCAGGGCTCTGTGGTCGAGGTTCATTAAGTTGCGGGTACTGTTGATCAAGACTTCATCGCTGGGCGACGTTATTCATGCGTTGCCGGCGCTGACCGACGCCGCCCGGGCCATCCCTGGAATCACGTTCGACTGGGTGGTGGAAGAAGGTTTCGCCGAGATTCCGACCTGGCACCCGGCCGTTGGCAAAGTGATTCCGGTGGCGATCCGCCGCTGGCGCAAAAACATCTGGAAGACCATTACCAGCGGCGAGTGGAAGCGCTTCAAGCAAAGGGTGCGCGCCAACAAATACGATTTGGTGATCGATGCCCAAGGCCTGCTGAAAAGCGCCTGGCTGACCCGCTACGTCAAAGCGCCGGTGGCCGGTCTGGATAAAGGCTCGGCCCGCGAGCCGATGGCTTCGCGGTTCTACGACCGCAAACTGGCCGTGGCCCGTGGTCAACACGCCGTCGAGCGCGTGCGGCAGCTGTTCGCCATCGCCCTCGGTTATGACCTGCCCAAAGGCGTCGGCGATTACGGCCTCAACGTCGAACGTCTGGTCGAGCTGCCGCGAAAAAACGCTTTTGTCGTGTTCCTGCATGGCACCACGTGGGACACCAAACACTGGCCGGAAGCCTACTGGCGTGAGCTGACCGAGCGCGTCGGCTACCTCGGCGTCGGCGTGAAACTGCCGTGGGGCAATCCACAGGAAAAGGCCCGTGCCGAGCGCATCGCTGCCGGTTTCAAACATGCCGAAGTACTGCCGAAACTCAATCTGGCCGGCGTCGGCAAAGTCCTCGCCGGGGCGCAAGCCTGCGTGGCGGTGGACACCGGCCTCGGGCACCTGGCGGCGGCGCTGGACGTGCCGACCATCTCGCTGTTCGGCCCGACCAACCCGGGCCTGACCGGCGCCTACGGCAAATTGCAGATTCACCTGGCCAGCGACTTCCCGTGCGCGCCGTGCCTGCAAAAGAAATGTACCTATCAACCGACCGCGCAGGATGCCCGTCAGTTTGACCTGAAGCGTGAACAGCCGCTGTGCTTCACGCGTCTGAACCCCGAGCGTGTCGCCAGCCGACTGAGCACGTTGTTAATGGCTGAGGAGCTGCGCTGATGCAATTGGCATTCGTCCTGTACAAATATTTCCCGTTTGGTGGCCTGCAGCGCGACTTTATGCGCATCGCTCAAGAATGCCAGAAGCGCGGCCACCAGATTCGTGTCTACACGCTGATCTGGGAAGGCGACGTGCCGCCCGGCTTTGAAGTGCTGGTGGCGCCGGTCAAGGCGTTCTTCAATCACCGCCGCAACGAAAAACTCAACGCGTGGATGGAGGCTGATCTGGCCAAGCGTCCGGTGGATCGCCTGATCGGTTTCAACAAGATGCCGGGGCTGGACGTCTATTACGCCGCTGACGGTTGCTTCGAAGACAAGGCGCAGAACCTGCGCCACTCGCTGTACCGTCGCTGGGGCCGCTATCGCCACTTCGCCGAGTACGAGCGGGCGGTGTTCGCCAAAGACGCGAAGACCGAAGTCCTGATGATTTCCGAGGTGCAGCAACCGCTGTTCATCAAGCATTACGGCACGCCACTTGAACGCTTCCACCTGCTGCCACCGGGCATCGCTCAGGATCGTCGGCGTCCGGCGGACGCTGACGAGATTCGTGCCGGTTTCCGCGCCGAATTCAACCTCAAGGACGACGAATTGCTGCTGGTGCAGATCGGCTCCGGGTTCAAGACCAAGGGCGTTGATCGCAGCCTCAAGTCGCTGGCCGCATTGCCTGCCGAGCTGAAGAAACGCACCCGGCTGTTTGTAATCGGCCAGGATGACCCCAAATTGTTCCAGATGCAGAGCGCCACATTGGGTCTGGGCGACAACGTGACGTTCCTCAAGGGCCGTAGCGATATCCCGCGTTTCCTGCTCGGCGCCGATCTGTTGATCCACCCGGCGTACAACGAAAACACCGGTACCGTGTTGCTTGAAGCACTGGTCGCCGGCCTGCCGGTGCTGGTCAGCGCGGTCTGCGGTTACGCCCATTACATTGCCGAGGCGGATGCCGGGCGAGTGCTGGACGAACCGTTCGATCAGGCGCAACTGACGCAGTACCTCACCGAAATGTTGCATGACGACGCTGCACGCGCGGCGTGGAGCCGCAATGGTCTGGCCTTCGCCGGGACGGCCGACCTCTACAGCATGCCGCAGCACGCGGCCGATGTGATTCTGGCGGAGCACGCTTAATGAAGTTGATGCTGGCTGAACCGTTCAAAAGCCTTTGGGCCGGGCGCGACCCGTTTGCCGAAGTCGAAGGCTTGCAGGGCGAGGTATACCGCGAGCTGGAAGCACGCCGGACACTGCGCACGGAAGTCGACGGCAACGGGTTTTTCGTCAAGATCCACCGTGGCATCGGTTGGGGCGAGATTTTCAAGAACCTGCTGACCGCCAAGCTGCCGGTGCTCGGCGCGGGTCAGGAGTGGAAGGCCATTCAGCGTCTGCAGGAAGTCGGCGTGCCGACCATGACCGCCGTTGCGTATGGCGAGAAGGGCAGCAATCCGGCGGATCAGCACTCGTTCATCGTCACCGAAGAGCTGGCGCCGACCATCAGCCTCGAAGACTTCAGCATCGATTGGGTCAAGCAGCCGACCGAGCCAACACTCAAGCGCGCGCTGATCGCCGAAGTCGCGCGCATGACCGGCATGATGCACCGCGCCGGCGTCAATCACCGCGACTGCTACATCTGCCACTTCCTGCTGCACACCGACAAACCGGTGACGCCGCAAGACTTCAAGCTCTCGGTGATTGACCTGCACCGGGCGCAGACCCGCGCGAAAATCACTCAGCGCTGGCGCAACAAGGATCTGGCGGCGCTGTACTTTTCCGCACTGGACATCGGCCTGACCCGCCGCGACAAGCTGCGTTTCCTCAAGGGCTATTTCCAGCAGCCGCTGCGCCAGATCATGGCGCAAGAAGCGCCGTTGCTGAGCTGGCTGGAAGGCAAGGCCAACAAACTCTATGCGCGTAAACAGCGTTACGGAGATGCGCTCTGATGGCGGGTTGGAACCTTGAACCTGAATACAGTGATCTCGCCGACGATTTCGGCAGTCTCGAAGCGGTGTTCGCTTTGCAAGGCGAGCGCCTGACCCGCGACCCGCTGTCGGAAGTCATCCGCGTCGAGCGCAACGGCGTCAACTACTACGTCAAACGCTACGTCGGTGCCGGCAAAGGCCTGCGCCGTTATCTCGGCAAGCCGCGTGTGAAGATGGAATGGCAGAACCTCAAGCGGTTCGCCAAGTGGGGCATTCCCACCGCGCAAGTGGTGGCCTGGGGGCTGGAGCGACGCGGCGCAGCTTATGATCGCGGCGCGATGATCACGCGCGAACTGCCGCGTACCGAAGACCTCTCGGCACTGGCCGAGCGCAAAGATCCAAAACTCAAGGATCGCGTCTGGGTCGATGGTGTCAGCCGGCAACTGGCAGGTTATACCCGGATCATGCACGACCATCGCTTCACCCATAATGATCTGAAGTGGCGCAACCTGCTGATCGATGATCAGGCTCGCCTGTTTCTGATCGACTGCCCGAACGGTGATTTCTGGCGCGGCTTCTGGCTCAAGTACCGAATTACCAAGGATCTGGCCTGTCTCGACAAAGTGGCGAAGTATCATCTGTCGAGCACCCAGCGCCTGCGCTTCTACCTGCAATATCGTGGGCGTGACCGCCTGAATGCTGCTGACAAGAAGCGCATTCGCCACGTGGTGAGATTTTTCGAGGGACGCGAATGACTGATTTCCTGGCCGCTGAAGACCGTGCGCTGCTGGAGCGCCATGGTCTCGGCACCTTCGATGCCCTGTGGGCCAAGCAACTCGAAGCGGTGGATGAGCCGAACACCGACGGCGGCGGCTGGAGCAGCGTGTTTCGCCTGGAACTGGAAGGCCACGCCTACTACCTCAAGCGTCAGAGCAACTACCTTACCCGAACCCTGCATGCGCCGTTTGGCGAGCCAAGTTTTGCCCGCGAATTCCGCAACATCAGCCGCTACAGCAAGCTCGGTATTCCGGCGCTGCAAGCGGCGTTTTTCGGTGAGCGCAAGGTTGGCAGTGACGTTCAGGCAATCCTGCTGACCCGGGCCCTCGACGGCTGGGACGATCTTGATTCGCTGTTGCAGCGTTGGTCTGCGCTGACGACCGTGCAGCAGTCGGCGATTCTCAAGGCCTGCGGGCAATTGGCGCGGCGCCTGCACGGTGTGCGCCAGGTGCACGGCTGTTTCTATCCCAAACACATCTTCTTGCAGGCGGACGGTGCGGCCTATCAGGCACAGTTGATCGACTTGGAAAAGACCCGGCCGTTGCTGTTCGGCATGCGCGACCGGGTCAAGGATCTCGAACCGTTGCTGCGCCGTGCGCCGCAATGGAGCAATGCACAGTTGCGTGAGTTGCTCGCCGCCTACCTTGATCAGCCGACGGACAGCTCGCTGGTCGACAGTTGGGTCACGCGTCTGACTGCGCGGCGCAGTCGCAAGGAAATTCGCTGATGCAATTGTCTGACCTGAAAAGCGCCGGGCGCACGCCCGTTCTGCCGCTGACGATTACTTTGGCCGATGCTGCAGGCCCGGCGGATTTGCAGCTACTGACGCTGCTGCGAGTGTTGCCGGGCCAGCGTTATGTTGGCGCCGGCGTCTGGCGCGGGCGACCAGTGCTGGCCAAGTTGCTGGTGGGCAGCAAGGCTGCGCGGCATTTTCAGCGCGAACTCAATGGCGTGAAGCGGCTGGCTGCGCAAGGCCTGACCACGCCGCTGCTGTTGGTCGATGGCTTGAAAGACGGCGAGGGCGGCTGGCTGCTGTTCGAGTTTCTCGAGGGCGCACAGAGCCTTGGTGATGCCTGGAGCCAGGTCGAGGCATTGCCGGTGCTGGCCGATGAACAATCGGCTGTGCTGGCCGAAGCGCTCGGCGCAATCGCCCGACTGCACAGCAAAGGCCTGTGGCAGGAAGACTTGCACCTGGACAATCTGCTGCGTCACGACGACCAGTTGTATTTGATCGATGGCGCGGGAATCTGCGCGCAAACCGCCGGCCAGCCGCTGTCACGGCAAAAGGTGCTGGAAAACCTCGGCGTATTTTTCGCTCAGTTGCCCAAGTCGCTGGAGCCGTTCACCGAAGAGTTGCTGGTCTATTACCTGTTGAGCAACGCCGAGCACGCGCTGCCGCTCGAAGCGTTGCAAAAGCAGATCGACAAGGTGCGCGCCTGGCGCCTGCGCGACTACCTGATCAAGGTCGGTCGTGAATGCACGCTGTTTGCGGTGCAGCGCGGTGCATTTGGCCTGCGCGCCATTTGCCGCGAGGAAGAGGCGGCGATGGTGCCGGTGCTGGAACAGGCCGATGCGCTGCTCGATCAGGGCCATTTATACAAGACCGGTGGCGCGGCCAGTGTCGGCAAGGTCGAGGTGGCCGGGCGCACGCTGGTGATCAAGCGCTACAACATCAAGAACTTTGCCCATTGGCTCAAGCGTTTCTGGCGCCCGAGCCGGGCGTGGCATTCGTGGCGCGAGGGCAATCGTCTGGCGTTCCTCGGCATTGCCACGCCGAAGCCGCTGGCGGTGCTTGAAAAACGTTTCCTGTGGCTGCGCAGTCGGGCTTATCTGGTTACCGAATATTTGCCTGGACCGGATATCATCGAGCGCTTCGCGCCGTATGTTGAAAGCGGCAACGCCCCGGAAGCCGAACTGCAGGCGCTGGATCAGTTGTTTGCGCGATTGATCGCCGAGCGCATCAGTCATGGCGATTTCAAGGGCCATAACCTGTTCTGGCAGGAGGATCGCTGGGCGCTGATCGATCTGGACTCGATGTGCCAGCATGGTTCGCCGGGCAGTTTTGCTCCGGCCTATGCCCGTGACCGGGCGCGGTTCATGCGCAACTGGCCTGAGAGCAGCGCGCTGTATCAGGTGATCGATCAGCGGTTACCTAAAGCTATCGCCAGCGCAGCCTGACCCTCTTCGCGAGCAGGCTCGCTCCCACATTGGAATGCATTCCCCTGTGGAAGCCAGTCTGCTGTTGATGAACCCCAAAAAACACCGCAGATCCCTGCGTGAGAAACTGTGGACAAGCTCCACTGACTTCTCCTACAGCTTCTACAGAAGCCATGAACTGTGCGGCCTCCAGCTCCGATGCTAGTTTGCCTGACGACTACGGAGGGCATGCTGGATGATCAAAAAGGCTGTGACACTGGGCGCTTTTTCATGGGTTTTATCAGGCTGCGGAAGCGCTCTGACCGTGCTGCAGGACGACGCCGATGTCGCCCGCGACATGCGCAAGCAAAAGACCTACTGTCATTCCATTCCCCGCCTCTACAGCGGCCTCGCCTACGACTTCTGCGTGTTGAACGCACCACCCGACCCGACAGGCTTCCTGGTGCCCTTCGTGCTGCTGGATCTGCCGCTGTCCGGGGTGTTCGACACGGTTTCTCTGCCGTACACGATTTACCGGCAGATCGAAGATGGCAATCTCAATATTTACTGGCGCACCGGCCGTTATTAAGGCTACCCAAGGGCTTTCAGAGGGCCGTTCAGCCAGGGGTGATTCGCACAGGGTCATTCCCGCCATGTTTACGCTATAATCCCGCCCTTTAGCTGTCTCTCGCCCGGTGCGAGGGCACATCAATTTTCAAGGCGCACTGCGCCTGCATGCAGACTAAAGAGGCTAGACCCCTGTGGCATTGACGATTCTTGGCCTGTCCGGCGCCCTTAGCCATGATCCATCAGCCGCCCTGTACATCGACGGCAAGTTGGTGGCGGCGGCTGAAGAAGAGCGCTTCGTTCGCGATAAACATGCAAAGAACCGCATGCCCTACGAATCGGCGAAGTTCTGCCTTGAGCAGGCCGGTATCAAGCCGTCCGACGTTGATGTGGTTGCGATTCCGTTCGCGCCGATCAGCCTGTTCGGCGAGGCTCGCTGGCACTACGCCAAGCGCTACTGGTACGCGCCGGATCGCGCCCTCGATGCGATCCTGATGGGCAACCGTCGCTACAAGCGTTATCGCAACAAGATCGTCTGGTGCCTGGAGCAACTGGGGTTTGATCCGAAAAAGATCAAGATCGAGCCGGTCGAGCACCACCTGGCTCACGCCTCCAGCGCCTACCACTGCTCGGGTTTCAAAGAGAAAACCGCGATCCTCGGCATCGACGGCAAGGGCGAGTACGCCACGACCTTCTTCGGTTATGGCGAAAACGGCAAGATCCACAAGATCAAGGAATTCTTCGATCCGGACTCCCTCGGCGGCCTGTATGGCGCGATCACAGAGTTCCTCGGTTTCGAGATGCTCGACGGTGAGTTCAAGGTCATGGGCATGGCGCCTTACGGCGACGCCAGCAAATACGACTTCTCGCGTCTGGCCTCGTTCGAGAACGGCGAGCTGGTGATCAATACCGACTATGCCAACGTGATCGGCCTGCGTCGCTACAAAGAGAAGGGCAAAGGCTTCTACTTCTCGCCGAAGCTGATCGAGTGGCTGGGTCCGAAGCGCGAAGGCGACATCGCTGACGAACCGTACATCCACTACGCCGCGAGCATGCAAGCGCTGTTCGAGAAACTGGCGCTGCAGATGATCGACCACTACCTGGGCGACATCCTCAAGGAAACCGGCAAACTGGCGTTCGCCGGTGGCTGTGCGTTGAACGTCAAACTGAACCAGAAAATCATCGCTCGCGATGACGTCACAGAGCTGTTCGTCCAGCCGGCGTCCGGCGATGCCGGCACCGCTGTTGGCGCTGCCGCTTACGTGTCGCACGCTCGTGGCGTACCGGTCGAGAAGATGGAACACGTCTACCTCGGCCCGTCGTACAGCAACGAAGACGTGATCGCCGCATGCGCCCGTCACGAGAACAAGCCGGCCTGGCGCAAGCTCGACAACATGCCGGAGCAGATCGCCAAAATCATGGTCGATGGCAACCCGGTGGCCTGGTTCCAGGGCCGCATGGAGTTCGGTCCGCGCGCACTGGGTGGTCGTTCGATCATCGGTTGCCCGAGCATTGCCGGCGTCGCTGACCGAATCAACCATCAGATCAAGTTCCGCGAGCGCTGGAGGCCTTTCTGCCCGTCGATGCTCGACACCGTGGCGCCACAGATGATCAAGATCGATCACCCGGCGCCGTTCATGACCTTCACCTTCGAAGTGGCTGAAGAGTGGAAGACTCGCGTGCCGGAAGTCGTCCACGAAGACGGTACTTCCCGTGCCCAGGTGCTCAAGCGCGAATACAACCCGCGCTACTACGACATGATGAAAGCGCTTGAAGCCCTGACCGGCAACGGCGTGTCGCTGAACACCTCGCTCAACCGTCGTGGCGAACCGATGATCTGCTCGCCGACCGATGCGCTGAACATGTTCTTCGGCTCCGATCTGCAGTACCTGATCATGGAAGACATTCTGGTGGTCAAAGAGGGCGCAAACGCTTATGACTCGCTCGGCTGAACGCCATGTGCTGCAGTTCTGTCACGGCTATGACGGGCCGTTCCTCGACTGCGCACGGCAGTACGCCAGCCTGTTCGCGGACACCGGTTATCGGGTGACCACGGTTTTTCTGACCGGGGCCGCCGATAGCGAGGTGGCCGCAGCGTGTGCTTCCGATGAAGTGTTGTTCATGGAATACAGCTCCAAGGCCATTCGTGGCCTGAAGCTGGGGGCCATCGGCGATCTGCGCAAGATCGCCGCTTCCCGCAATTTCAGCTTTTGCATCGCCCATCGTTTCAAGCCGATCTATATCGCCTTGCTCGGCACATCGTTGCCGGTGATTGGCGTGCACCACGCGTTTGATGATTACAAGCGCGGTACGCGCAAGCTGTTCGCGCATATTTTCCGCAAGCGTCTGAGCCTGCTCGGCGTGTCCGATGCGGTGCGCGATGACATGCGGCGTTGCCTGCCGAAATGGCCGCAGAATCGCATCCAGACGCTCTACAACCGCATTGACGTACCCGCCTTGCAAGCCAGTCAGGTGTCCGCCCGCGAAGCCCGCGAGACCCTGGGTCTGGCGCAGGATGCGTGGATTGTCGGCAACGTCGGTCGGTTGCATCCGGACAAGGATCAGGCCACGTTGTTGCGAGGTTTCGCCGCCGCTTTGCCTGGTTTGCCCGGCAACAGCCAACTGGTGATTCTCGGCAAAGGCCGTTTGGAGCAGGATCTCAAGGAGCTGGCCCGCGAGTTGGGCATCGGCGACCGGGTGCTGTTCCTCGGTCAGGTGCCGGACGCGCGCAATTACTTCCGTGCGTTCGATGTCTTCGCCCTGAGTTCCGATCACGAACCGTTCGGCATGGTGTTGCTGGAGGCCATGGCCGCCGGCGTGCCGTTGCTGGCCACGGCGTGTGGCGGGGCGAAGGAAGTGGTCGAAGGCGTGGGCATTCTGTTCCCGCTCGGCGATGCCGAGCACCTCGCACAAGGTTTGCAACATTTGGCCGGCATGGATGATCGACAGCGCCAGCAGTGTGCCGAGATGATGCATGACCGTCTGCGTGAGCGTTTCTCCGACCGTGCGGTGCGTGACACCTTCTGGCGTCTGCCGCAAGTTACCGATCTGGCACCGAGGGGCTGATGCTCAACCGATTTCAAGGCTGGCGCGAACGTGGCTGGTCGCCCGTTGACGCCTCGACCTATGCAACCACCTGGCAGCGTTTCGGCGGCAGCGTCGCGACCCATCCGCTGGTGGTCGAGCGTCTCGCCGATCTGGCGGGCATCCCGGTGCGATACCTGGCCTGGGAGCAACAAGGCGAAGTCAAAGCGGCGATCCCGACCTGGGGCCGTGATCTCGCCTTGTCCAAGGACGTGCTCAAGCGCAACGGCAAAAAAGGCCTGTTCGACCTCGGCAACGCCGAGCTGATCCTGCCGGCCGCCGTTGATGCCCAAGCGCCGCTGCGCCATCGCGCGCGCTACCTGTCAGCGCTCAACGAAACCCGCTTCAGCGGCCTGAAGTTGCAGACCGAACAACTGGCCATGGCCCGTACCCCGGAAGAACTGTCGAAGAAGTTTCGCTACAACCAGCGCCGTGAATTGCGTCTGCTGGAAGAGGCGGGCGGTGTGGTGCGTCCGGTCAGCGAATTTTCCAGTGTTGAACTGGCGGCGATCTACTGCGATCTGTTCCAGCGTCGCTGGGGTTTCCCCGCTACCGGCGCGGCGCGCGTGGCCGATGTGATCGAGCTGTTGCGCGAGCTGCTGATCGGCTCGGTGATCTTCCTCCACGATGCGCCGATTGCGATTCAACTGGTCTATCGCGTCGAAGCGCCAGAGTGGATCAGCGTCGAATACATCAACGGCGGCGTCGATCCCGAAACCCGCGAATTCAGTCCCGGCAGCGTGTTGAGTTTTCTCAATACGCAAAGTGCCTGGGAACACGCGCGGGCGTTGGGCAAACCGCTGCGGTTTTCCTTCGGTCGCGCTGACCGTGAATACAAGGATCGCTGGTGCAATCCTGTGCCGGTGTTCACCGTATGAGCCCGCCCATGAGCCGCAAACAGCAACTGCTCAAGCGCCACCGGCGCAACAAGCGTATCGGCCTGCTGATCGCATTGGTCGTGTTGACAGCGCTGGGTGTGGTGGTCGCCTGGTGGTTGCCGCTGCTGCTCGCGGTGATCGGCTGGATCGCCCATGAAGCGTGGTTCGCCGATCATTTGTTCTATTCGCCCAAAGACGATTACCAGTACAGCTTCCCGCCGTTTACGCCACAGCCGAAAGTGCATCTGAACGGCGAGCAATTGCGTCTGGATGAAGGCGTGATGCTGGTGGATGACGCCACGCTGATTCTCGCTGTGCAGGTCAAAAGCTCATGGCTGGGACGTTTTCTTGATCCGCGCGTCGAGCTGGTGGGCGGTACGAGTCCCGACGCGCAAACCTTCGAACGCGGCGTCAATGGCCTGCGCTATCTGAACCTCAGCGGTCAGGCACAAGCCTTGTCCCAAGGCGTGCTGCGCTTGCGCGGACGCTTTTGCCGCGTCTGCGGCGAGCCGGTGCTGTGGGCGCTGGAGCAAGCGGATTACCGCCGCTCGCGGGTGATGGTGATCGCACCGCACGCCGACGACGCCGAACTCGCGGCTTACGGTTTGTACAGTCAGGCCGACGAAGCCTGGATCGTCACACTGACCGCCGGCGAAATCGAAGCCGAACACTATCAGCAGATGGGCCTGAACAAGGTCGAAGCGGCGCGACTCAAGGGCCGGCTGCGCGCCTGGGACAGCCTCGCCGTACCGCGCTGGGCCGGCGTGCCGTCGGAAAACTGTGTGCAGTTGGGCTATTTCTGTCTGCAGCTGGCTGCGATGCAGGCCGCGCCGAATCAAGCGATGGCTTCACGCGAAGCCGATCTGAGTGATACCCGCCTGTTCCGCCAATTGAATCCATTCAGCTTGCCGAGTGACGTCGACGGCGCGCCGACCTGGAACAATTTGCTGGCCGATTTGCGTGAAGTATTGCTGCGCGCGCGCCCCGACGTGATCGTTCTGCCGCACCCGACGCTTGATCCGCACCCTGACCATCTCTGCAGTCAGCAAGCAGTGTTGCAGGTGCTGGGTAGCCTCGACTGGCAGCCGACCCTGCTCGGCTACGCCAACCATCTGCACGACAACGATCGCTGGCCGATGGGCAATTCTGGAGAGGGCATTGCACTGCCACCGGCTTTCGATGGTGCGGCGCCGATGCAGCCGCTGTGTCTGCCGCTGACCCTTGAGCAGCAGCGTGACAAAGCCATGGCGCTGGGCATGATGCACGACCTGCAGCCACCGGCCCCCTTCAAGCGCCGTTTGCGCCGCTTGATTCAGCGCTTGCTGGCGGGTCGTGCACCCTCGGTGTACGGCGAGAACGAATTTTTTCGAAAAGCGGTCAGGCGTCAGGAATTGCTCTGGCTGCTGAAACCGGGTGAATCGGGCACGAACCGGGGAGAGTTATGAGTCAACGGTCAAAAGTGCTGCAGCTGCAGCCTGACTACAACGTCAAAGCCCATGATTTTGCCGACCTGGCCGAGCAGATCGTCAAGGCGCTGCCGTCGGATCGCTATGAGGTGACCGCGGCGTTTCTGCGTGGCAAACCCGCGCCGGGCGAACCGGTCAGCCGCGCCGACCGTTCGGTGTACTTCGAGTTTTCCGACAAGTCGCTCAAGGGCATGCGCCTGCGCGCGATGTGGCAGTTGTACAAGTTCTGCCGCCGGGAAAAGTTCGACGTGGTGATCTGCAACCGTTTCAAACCGGTGAACATGATGCTCACGCTCAACCGCTGGTTGAAGGTGCCGCTGTGCATCGGCATCTCCCACGGTTTTGGCGAATACGACCGTTTCTATCGTCGTCGTCAGACTCAGCGCCTGATCGACCACCACTGGCGTTTCGTCGGCGTGTCGCCAGCGGTCAAACAGTATCTGCTGGACTGCGCTTGCGGTTTCACTGAGCAGAACACCTTCGCCATTACCAATGCCATCGACATCGAACAGGCCGAAGGTTTGCAACACAGCCGCGAACAGGCCCGCGAGATGCTCGGCATTGATCCGAATGTGCGCCTGATCGGTGCGCTGGGCCGGCTGGTGTCGGTCAAGGGGCACACTTACCTGCTGCAAGCCTTTGCCGCGCTGAAAGACAGATACCCGAACACGCAACTGGCAATCATCGGCGCCGGGCGCCTGCAAGCGCCGCTGGCCGCCGAGATCGAGCAGCTGGGCCTGAGCGGTCGTGCGCACTTGCTGGGCTTCAAGGAAAACGCCCTGCAATACGTGCGTGCCTTCGATATCTGGACCATGCCGTCACTGGCCGAAGGCCTCGGCCTGGCCTTGCTGGAAGGCATGAGCGGACATTTGCCGGTGATCGCTTCGAACGTGCCGGCGATGCTACCGCTGATCGAGGGCGCCGGTGGCCTGGCGATTACGCCCAAGGATGTGCCGAGCCTGGTCGCGGCGCTGGATAGCTATCTGGCGCTGTCCGACGACGAGCTCAAGACCAAGGGGGAGCAGGCTTATCGTTATCTGCAGGCACAACATGACATCGAGGTGTTCCGTCAGGAGTACCTCGACCTGATCGATTCTGGCCTGGAACAGGCCCGCAAGGTACAGCCATGAGCGAAGCGAACGCCCTCGTCACGGTCATCATCGCGTCGTACAACCACGGCCCGTACATCGAGGAAAGCATCCTCAGCGTCATCAACCAGACTTACCAGAACATTGAGTTGCTGGTGGTCGACGACGGCTCGAAGGATGACAGTGTCGAGCGCATCAAGGCGCTGCAGGCGCAATACGGTTTCGATTTTCGCGTGCAGCAGAATCAGGGTCTGACCAATACCCTCAACGGTGCCATTGCCCGTGCGCAGGGTAGTCTGATCGTGCCGTTCGGCTCCGATGACATCATGTACCCGGAGCGCATTGCGACCCAGGTCGCCTACATGGATGGCAAGCCGGAAGTGGGGATCTGCGCCGGCAATATCGAATTGATGGATGCCGATGGCAATCTCTACCCTGAGAAGCGTCAGCGTCGCGACGTGCCGTTCCGCCGTCTGGATTTCGACGACATGTTCCTCGAACGCAAGCCGTATCCGCCGGCCCCGACCCTGATGATTCGCCGCGAAGCGCTGGACAAGGTCGGTGGTTTTGACCCGACGATTCGCCTCGAAGACCTTTACATCGAATTGAAAGTGACCCGCGCCGGTTACTTCATCGACGGCTTGAACGTGGTGATGGCACGCTATCGCAAGCACGCCACCAATTCGTACAAGAACCACCGTTTCATGATTGAAAGCATCCTGCGCATCTATGCGTTGTTCAGCGATCATCCGCTGTACGACGAAGTGCGTTACAAGTCGCTCAATTCGATGTTCCTGAAAACCGCCAACCGTGATCGCAAGCTTGCACGGGAGCTGCTGAAGCAGATCCCGTTCAAGGCCTGGAACAAGAAGACCTGGCGCGGTCTTGGACGTTTGCTGTTTTCGCCGCAGGAAAAGGACTGAGGGAGCAGTCGCTCGCGATCAGCGAGCGACTTTTTCCGACAGGCGCTTTTCGCCTTTCTGGCGCTGACGCAGCCGTTCGAGGAGTTTTTTGCCGGCAGCCATGCCCGGCATCTCGATGTACAGGAAGGTCAGGCTGCTGATCAGTATCAGCAGGCAGGTACATACAGCGACCAACGGCAGATAGACCCACGCCTGCGTGGCATCCAGCTGCAGCAGCAGCGGCAGGCGCTGCACCATCAGCCACAGGATGAAACCGTGGAGCAGATAGGTGCTGTAGCTGATTTCGCCCAGCCAGCGGATGCTGCGAGGCTTCAACAAACCGAACAGGTTGTTGCCCGAAGCAACGATCACGAAAAACAGCGTCAGCAGAAACAGCGGCGCAGTCTTGAATGCACGGTTGTACGCGGTGAACGCGATCACCAGTGCCAGCAACGCAATGATCCCGGCCAGTCGCGTGTTGCTCCACGCCAGCAATTTCGGGCGACGAATCCAGTACGCCGCCGCGATGCCGCCGAGAAAACTGGCGAGGAAATGCTTTTTCAGCGAGTGCTCCCAGCCCACTACCTGATACAGCACATAAATGCCGATCAGGCACAGCACCACTTGCAGCCACGTGCCGCGATAGATGAACACCAGCCCCGCCAGCGGCAACGCCAGATAGAAGAACACTTCATAGGCCAGCGTCCATGTAACGTTGGAAATCAGCATGCCGGTCTGGTGGTACTGGTTGATGTCGGGTCGGTCGAACGTCAGCCAGGCGAGGATCTGCTTGAACAGTTCCAGGCCGGGTTCTTTCAGCTCCCAGTTCTGCAAATGGAACACGGTGACAAAGACGATCAGCATCAGCGGCAGGTACAGCGGGTACAGGCGAAACACCCGCGATATCCCGAACGCCAGCCAATCGTGCTGGCGACCCTGCGTCAGCAGGCGATTCCAGAACAGGAACCCGGTGATCATGAAAAACAGCGCGACGCTGCCCTGGCCCAGCATCGAGTAGAAGTTGCTCGGCGGGAACTCGAACACCCCTGTGCGCAGGAAAATCCAGGTAATGACCGAGTGGTGCACGAATACACCAAACGCCAGGTAGCCGCGCAAACCGTCGATGCTGGCATAACGGCTTTCACCGGAATGCTGCAGGTGGCGGGCGATTTTCGGGACCGCGCGCAGCAATAGCGCGGCGGACAGGATGGCCAGCAGATAGGCTGCCAGCGCAATGGACGGATTGGTTTCGCTCATCAATGAACCCGGGCCTGAATGTTGCCGGCCAGCACTTGCTTGTGCAGATTGTCCACAGCAGATTTCGACGCCGTCTTGGCGTACCCCAGAAGCAGCGCATCGAGGTGATCCTCGAACAGCCAGCGTTTGTCGACGGTGTAACGTTGCATGTGGCGCAAATTGCGCTGACGCAAGGACAAACTGAGCGGGGTAGGGTAGACGCGCAGATCAGCCAGATCAATCAGGCCGAACTCGCCATCCTCCAGCACCAGTACATTGCCCAGGTGCAGCGAACGGAAATACACACCCTTTTCGTGCAGTTGCGCCATGAACTTGCCGAAGCGCTCTACCAGCGCCTGACGTACTGCTGGCGCAGTGATGCTCTGCAATACCTGGCGCAGCGTATGGCCCGCCAGCGGCGCGTAATGCACGGCACTGCTGCCGTCGTCAATGCGGTAGAGGTTCAATACCTGCGGGGTGGGGATGCCCATCCGGCGCAATTGCTCGCTGTTTACCGCAAAGCGTTCGGAATACGGGTTGAAGCAGCCCGAGGTGTACCAGCGGCGGCGGCGGAACAGCTTGAGGAACGTGCCGTCGTTGAGCCGCAGGACTTTCGGGCCGAGGCCGTCTTCTTCAATGATCTGCGCTTCGCGGGTCATGTCGTGCAGACGGGGCGACGAGAGCTTTTGCACCGGCATTGCCAGCAGGCGCCGGGCGCGCTGGTTGATGCTCAGTGCGGCGATCAGTGCCAGCGGAATCCACAACAGGAACCAGTGCTCCTTGGGCCGCGAGATGATCCCGCCGCCCTCGGTCAGGCCTGCGCCGATACCGAACACGAGCAGGGTCGAGGCAACGATCAGCAACGGCTGCACGCGCTGGCGCCAACTGCTCAGCAGGCCCCACGCGAGGAAGAACAGCCACGGCAGCAGGCCGAAAATCCCGACATAGAACAGCACGCCAAGGACAAAGCTGTGCGGTTCCTGGAAGCTGTATCCCACGCCAGGATCAATCGACAGGCTGGCGTTGTAGCCATGGCCGATCCACGGATGTTCGCCGATCAGGTGCAGAGCCTGTTGCCAGATTTCCAGCCGGTAAGAATCACCGCGCTCGATGATCATTTGCGAAAACAGGGTCAGCACGGCAATGCCGCAGGCGGCCAATGCGCCGAGCAGGGCCAGCGAACGGCGGTTCCAGCAGATGAAACAGAGCCACAACGCGGCCATCGTCAGTGCGACCAGTGGTGTTCTGGAGCCTGTGCCGATCACGGCCAGGAACATGATCGCCATGGCCGGCACGCTGAGCCACATCATCTGGCGGCGCTTGCAGGTCATGGTCACGCTCAGCCAGTAGGCGCTGAAAAAGCCGAACAGGTGCGAACTCAGCAGCGGATTGTCGAAGGCTCCGCCACCGATCAGGCGCAAGCCGGGTTGGTAGACCCGGGCGAACATGAACAGGAAGTACGTCGTAGCAATCAGCGCGACCATGGCGGCGGCAAACAGCAATGGTTGCAGGATATCGTTGCGATAGCGCACCAGCAGGTAAGTACCGGCAAACAGCAGCAGGGTATGCAGCGGCGGTTTGAACATGCCGCCGACCGCGCCGCCAGGCCCCCAGGACAGGCTGAGCAAGGCCCAGGCGACAAACAACAGGAGGGCGACGAAAATCGGCTCGCGCACCAGTTCCTTGAGCTCCCGCGGTCGCAGGCACAGGGCAATCAGCGTGGGGATGCTGAACAGGCCGTAAAAAAGCTTGTGATGCAGACTGCGGCCCGGCAGAAAGAACAGCGCGCACAAGAGCAAGAGATAGCCGATGGGTAGAATCCACAGGCTAATGAAATCGAAGACTCGATTGGACGTACTGCTGAAGCCGCGAAGTTGCATGCTGTGAGATTCAATCCTGAAGTTGATCGACCATTCGGATGATGGCTATTTGGTGCTGAAAAAGGTGCCTAACAATAGCAGCCTTTCGCCGATTGCCAGAACCCTGAAGAAGCTGTGCTAAAGTCAGCGTCCTTTTTATCGACTTTCGCGTGATATGACTGACTCCAGTACCGCCGCAAGCCCTTCGAGCTTGAAAATCTATTTCCGCCTGCTCGGCTATGTTCGGCCGTATATCAGTTTGTTCCTGATCAGCATCGTCGGTTTTCTGATTTTCGCTTCGACCCAGCCGATGCTGGGTTACATCCTCAAGTATTTCGTCGACGGCCTGTCCAACCCTGAAGCAGTGCTGTTTCCAACCGTGCCTTACCTGCGTGACCTGCAATTGTTGCAGGCCGTGCCGCTGCTGATCATCCTGATCGCTGCGTGGCAGGGGCTGGGCTCTTATCTGGGCAACTACTTTCTGGCCAAGGTCTCCCTGGGCCTGGTGCACGACCTGCGGGTGCAGTTGTTCAACAACCTGCTGGTCCTGCCGAACCGTTATTTCGACAAGCATAACTCCGGTCATCTGATTTCGCGTATCACCTTTAACGTGACGATGGTCACGGGGGCGGCAACAGATGCGATCAAGGTCGTAATCCGCGAAGGCATGACGGTGATCTTCCTGTTTGCCTCCTTGCTGTTCATGAACTGGAAGCTGACGCTGGTGATGGTTGCGATCCTGCCGCTGATCGCCGTGATGGTGCGCACCGCGAGCAAGAAATTCCGCAAGCAGAGCAAGAAGATCCAGCTCGCCATGGGTGACGTTACCCATGTCGCTTCGGAAACCATCCAGGGCTATCGCGTGGTGCGCAGCTTCGGCGGCGAGGCTTATGAAGAGAAACGCTTCTTCAAGGCCAGCCAGAGCAACACGGACAAGCAACTGCGCATGACCCGTACCGGCGCGATCTACACGCCGATGCTGCAACTGGTGATCTACAGCGCCATGGCGGTGCTGATGTTCCTCGTGCTGTTCCTGCGCGGTGACGCCTCGGCGGGTGACATGGTTGCCTATATCACCCTGGCCGGCCTGCTGCCGAAACCGATCCGCCAATTGTCTGAAGTCAGTTCGACCATTCAGAAAGGCGTGGCCGGTGCAGAAAGCATTTTCGAACAACTGGACGTCGAGCCTGAAGTCGATACCGGTACGGTCGAACGCGATGCGGTGACCGGTCGTCTGGAGGTGCGCAACCTCAGCTTTACCTACCCGGACACCGAGCGTCAGGTCCTCGACAACATCAGCTTCTGCGCTGAACCTGGCCAGATGGTTGCGCTGGTCGGGCGTTCGGGCAGCGGCAAGTCGACGCTGGCCAACCTGATACCACGCTTCTATCACCACGATAAGGGCGAGATCCTGATCGACGGTGTGGAAATCGAAAACTACAAACTGCTCAACCTGCGTCGTCATATTGCGCAGGTCACGCAGCACGTGACCTTGTTCAGCGACACCGTGGCCAACAACATCGCTTACGGCGATCTGGCGGGCGCACCGCGTGAAGACATCGAAAAGGCTGCCCGTGACGCCTACGCGATGGACTTCATCGCGCAACTGCCCGAAGGTCTGGACACTCAGGTCGGCGAGAACGGTGTGTTGCTCTCCGGCGGTCAGCGTCAGCGTCTGGCGATTGCCCGGGCATTGCTCAAGAACGCGCCGTTGCTGATTCTCGACGAGGCCACCTCGGCCCTCGACACCGAGTCCGAGCGGCACATTCAGTCGGCGCTCGATCAAGTCATGAAGGGCCGCACCACATTGGTGATCGCGCACCGTCTGTCAACCATCGAGAAAGCCGATCTGATTCTGGTCATGGATCAGGGCCGCATCGTCGAGCGCGGCACCCACGATGAGTTGCTGGCGCAGAACGGCTACTACGCGCGTCTGAACGCCATGGGCCTGGATGCTCCTGCTGAAGACATCGCCTGATCGACCGCTCTAACACGCCGGGTGCGCAACGTACCCGGCGATTTGTATCCAGACCTTTACCCTTCTTGACCAAACCGGCATAAAACCGGGGCACGCGCTTGTTAAGGTTCCTGAACGAACTCTGACATTGATCGACGGGCTATCCCCGTCGCGCGGGTACTTTCATGCTGCAACGTTATCTCTGGAAATTGCTGCCCAAAGCACAACGTGCGTTTTTGCTGGGGCGGCTGTCGGTGGTTGACCGGCAGGTGGTCAACAAATCGATGTCGGCCAGTCTGAGCTTCCCCAAGGCTTTCCAGCAGCGCGGCTGCCTGTTCATCCATGTGCCCAAGTGCGCCGGCAGCAGCGTCTGCGAGGCGATGTTCGAAGGCTGGCGCCCCGGGCATCTGCCGTTGTACTGGTACGAAGAGCAATTCCCCCAACAGTTTGCCGCCGCCTACAAATTTGCCTTCGTCCGCGACCCGCTGGAGCGCGCCTACTCGGCGTATGCCTTTCTGCGCGGCAACGACTTGAGCGAGCGCGATCATGCCGCCCAGCAATTGGTCCGGCAATACCGTGATTTCGATGATTTCGTGGCGCGCTGGCTGCGCCCCGACACCATTGCGCGACAATTGCACTTCGCCGCGCAAACCGATTTCCTTACCGACTCGCTGGGGCATCTGGCGCTGGACTTCATTGGCTATCAGGAACACCTCGCGCGGGATTTCCAGATGGTCTGCGATCAATTGGGGCTCGCCGGCCAGTTGCCGCATGTCAACGTTTCCCGTCATCGCCAGCCGCTGCCCGCCCGCGAATTCTGTTCATTGCGCACGCGTCGTCTGGTGCGTCGGGCGTATGAGCGTGACTATGAATTGCTCGGCTACGAATGAATGGCTGTTGTGCAATAAATGAGCAAAAAACCGAGCTGTTTCATCCTGTTGCAGCCTGCACGCAAGCCTGCGCCAACCCTGTGTTAATATCGCGCCCCTGTTCATTTTGTATGTGGGTTGCTCCATGAAGTTGTCCATGCCGCGATTCGATCAAGCCCCTGTCTTGGTGGTCGGCGATGTCATGCTCGACCGTTACTGGCATGGTGGTACCTCACGGATTTCCCCTGAGGCGCCTGTTCCGGTCGTTAAAGTCGAGCAAATCGAAGATCGTCCGGGCGGTGCTGCCAACGTTGCCCTGAACATTGCCGCGCTGGGTGCGCCGGCGTCGCTGGTCGGTGTGACCGGTGATGACGAAGCCGCCGACAGCCTGAGCAACAGTCTCAAGGGCGCGGGCGTTCGTGCGCTGTTCCAGCGCATTGCGCATCAGCCGACCATCGTCAAGCTGCGGGTCATGAGTCGGCACCAGCAATTGCTGCGTATCGATTTCGAAGAAGCGTTTGCCACCGATGCCCTGGCGCTGGCCTCGCAGGTCGATGACCTGCTCGAAGGCATCAAGGTGCTGGTGTTGTCGGACTACGGCAAAGGTGCACTGAAAAACCATCAGGCCCTGATTCAGGCGGCCCGTGCCAAAGGCATTCCGGTGCTGGCCGACCCCAAGGGCAGAGATTTTTCCATCTACCGTGGCGCGAGCCTGATCACCCCGAACCTCAGCGAGTTCGAAGCTATCGTCGGCGGTTGCGCCGATGAGCACGAACTGGTCAGCAAGGGCGCAACCCTGATGCACGACCTCGAGCTCGGCGCCTTGCTGGTGACCCGTGGCGAACATGGCATGACCCTGTTGCGCCCGGAGCATCCGGCGTTGCACTTGCCGGCCCGGGCCCGTGAAGTGTTCGACGTGACCGGTGCCGGCGATACGGTGATTTCCACCCTGGCGGCCGCGATTGCCGCCGGCGAGGAACTGCCCCACGCGGTGGCGCTGGCCAACCTGGCAGCGGGCATAGTGGTCGGCAAACTGGGTACGGCGGCGATCAGCGCCCCGGAGCTGCGTCGCGCGATCCAGCGTGAAGAGGGTTCCGAGCGTGGCGTACTGGGGCTGGAGCAACTGCTGCAAGCAGTGGCCGATGCCCGCGCGCACAACGAGCGCATCGTCTTCACCAACGGTTGCTTCGACATTCTCCATGCCGGTCATGTGACCTATCTGGAGCAGGCGCGGGCACAAGGTGATCGCCTGATCGTGGCGATCAACGACGATGCGTCGGTCAGCCGTCTGAAGGGGCCGGGTCGCCCGATCAACAGCGTCGACCGGCGCATGGCCGTGCTCGCTGGCCTTGGCGCGGTAGACTGGGTCATCAGCTTCCCCGAAGGCACCCCGGAAAACCTGCTGCGTGAGGTCAAGCCTGACGTACTGGTCAAGGGCGGCGATTACGGCATCGATCAAGTGGTCGGTGCCGATATCGTCACGGCCTATGGCGGTACGGTGAAAGTGTTGGGGCTGGTGGAAAACAGCTCGACCACCGCGATTGTGGAAAAAATCCGCGGTCAATGATGGTTAGCTGATTGCTCCCGCGCAGAGCGTGGGAGCAATCAAGGTCGTGCGGCTTTGCTCGGCACGATTTTCTTCAGCAGTTGCCTGGCCTTGCCCCGCAGGCGTGCCAGCCCGGTCGCCTTCTCCGGTGGCGTCAGACCCTGTTGGCGCAGCCAGTCCTTCCAGCGAATCCGCTCCTCACGTACCAGCCAGCCATCCTGTTTGGCGAAGCTCTCGGCCAGGTACAGACCCCGAGTGCCTGCCGGGTACAACTGACCCTTTTTCAAGGTGTACAACTCGGCCAGCGGTTCGCCGTCCTGCAATGGCATCAGGTACAGGTCCGGTCGTTTTCGATCCAGTCGAGCGACCAGTTGATCACCTTCAAGACGCTCATCGACATGGAACAGGCTCAGGGATTTGGCTTCCTTGGGCACCTCCAGGCGCAGGTCGTAGATCAATTGCAGCGATGCGGTCGGCAGATGCACATAAGCTCTTGGCCGTTCCTGCAATTGCAGATTGGCGCAACGCACAGGCAGCGCCGAGCCGGACAACGGCGTCAGGCGAAACGGCAAAGCCTCGCGATAGTGCAGGGCGGTGGCGTAGGGGGCCGGCAGCCAGGTGTCATTGAAACGCCCGCCGAGCCAGCCTTCCGGGGTTTCCAGCAGGCACTCTTCGGCGATCTCCTGGATGGCGGTGTGCAGCGGGATGTTCAGCTCGTGGGCCGGCACATAGCCGGAAATAAGCTTCAGGACGACGTCACCGCGATCCTGACGGCGCTGGCGCACCAATACCCAATAATCGCGATTCTGCCAATGCAGGGTCAGGCGCACCGAGACCCCGAGGTTGGCCAGTTCCAGCGAAAAACGCTCGGCATTCTCCACGCTGACCGGTTTGCGTCGCTGCAAGGTCTGGGTGAAATTCAGCGGCATCCCCACGCTCTGATAGCTCAAGCCTTCGGGCGTGGCTTCGACGTACAGCGGCAGGGTCTTGAAGTTGCTCGGGTTCTTTCTGATGAGCGTGCGCGGCATATCGGCTCCTGCTTAAGGCCGCGAAGCGGCGTCAGTGACCACGAAGGACCTGGGCAACGGTCGCAACGTTGTGGGCGAGGTGCAGCGGATTGATCGTGCCGACAATAGCACTGGCCACGCCGGGCTGGGCAAACAGCAATTCGAAGCTGGCGCGCACCGGGTCCATCCCGGGGCTGAGGCAAACGTGACCGCTGGCCAAGGCTTTTTTCACCAGAATGGCTTTGCCGTGCGCAGCAGCATAGTCAATGACAGCCTTCTCGTTTTGTTCGTTCAGATTGTAGGTGACCATCGCACAGTCACCTTCTTGCAAAGCCTTGAGCCCGCCTTCGACCGTTTTGCCGGAAAAGCCGAAGCCACCAATCTTGCCCTCGGCCTTGAGCGCCGCGAGGGTGGCGTAGACTTCTTCGTGCTGGAGAATTGCCATGTCGTTGCCGTCGGAGTGCACCAGCACCAGCTCGATAAAATCGGTTCCAAGACGTTGCAGGCTGCGTTCCACCGACATCCGCGTGTGCGCCGCACTGAAGTCATGGCGCGACTGCCCGTCGGCAAACTCTTCTCCAACCTTGCTGACGATCACCCAGTCCTGACGCTGACCACGCAGCAGCGGGCCGAGGCGTTCTTCGCTAAGGCCATAGGCCGGGGCGGTGTCGATCAGGTTGATGCCCAGTTCGCGCGCCTGCCTGAGCAGCATCCGCGCGGCATCGTCATCGGGAATCTGAAAGCCGTTGGGGTATTTCACGCCCTGGTCGCGGCCCAGTTTGACCGTGCCCAGGCCAAGCGGCGAAACCATCAGGCCGGTGCTGCCCAGCGGGCGATGCAAGTCGTGCAGAGTGGCGATGCTCATGGCAACAGTTGCTCCCAGGCCGGAACGCCCATGGGTGGTTTCGGCAGGGCCGGCAACGGCTCGGTGACCTGCGGCTGGATGCCGTCGCGTTGCAGCGAGGCAATGACCCGATCAGCGAAGTCCGGGGCTAGTGCCAGTTTGGTCGGCCAGCCCACCAGCAAGCGGCCCTGTTCGGCGAGAAAAGCATTGTCCGGGCGGGTCAGCCCGCTTTGCAGCGGCTCGGCACGGTCGACGCGCAAGGTCGCCCATTGCGTGGTGCTGAGGTCGATCCAGGGCAGCAACTGCGCGATTTCCTTTTGCGCGGTGGCAATCTGTTCTGCCGGCTCGCGGTTGACCCCTTCGCTCTCGGCGATGTCGCCGCCCATGTACCAGACCCACTGACCGTCAGCTGCCGGATGAGTGGTCACGGTGATGCGCGGTTTGGTGCCGCCACCCAGGCAATGGGCGTACAGCGGTTTCAGGCCCGGGCCTTTGGCGATGATCATGTGCAGCGGCCGGCGCTGCATGGCCGGTTGGCTCAGGCCGAGGTCTTCGAGCAATTGTGCGGTACCGGCGCCAGCGCTGAGGACGATGCGCTGGGCGCGGATGTCGCGGCCATCGACTTTCAGCCCGACCAGCACACCGGCTTCCAGCAACGGTTCGATGATTTGCCCGGCGAGCAGACTGTCGCCGGCCAGATCGGCGAGACGCTGGATCAGGCTGGGCACATCCACTACCAGTTCGGCGAGGCGGTAGACCTTGCCTTTGAAACGCCTGTCTTGCAGGGCTGGCGGCAGTTGCTCGCCCTTGACCTGATCGACACGGCCACGCACGGCTTTGCTGGCGAAAAAACTGGTGAGGTTGCCGGCGAGGGTGCCGGGCGACCAGAGATAGTGAGCCTCGGAGAGCAGGCGCACGCCGGACAGATCCAGTTCGCCGTCACCGGCCAGCGCCTCACGCCAGCGTCGCGGCATGTCGGCAATGGCTTCGGAGGCGCCGGTCAGCGCACCGTGCAATGCGTATTTGGCGCCGCCGTGGATGATGCCCTGCGACTTCACACTCTGCCCGCCGCCAAGGCTGGCGCTTTCCACCAGTACGGTCGAAAACCCCTGGCGGCGCAGACGCGCATTCAGCCAGAGGCCGGCGACACCAGCGCCGACAATCAGAACGTCGGTGGAAATAACGGATGGCATGCAGCGACCTCAGTGTTCAAGACAAGGGCGCAGTATACAGACTCGCGAAAGAGCGGCATTTGTCGATGGTCAACAGGGCAGACACAAAACCATATGTGGGAGCAGGCTTGCTCCCACAGACGGGAATGGCGATACTTCAGATTAGTGGCCGGCGGTTTTCGAGAACAGCTGGATGACCACAACGCCCAGCACGATCAGCGCCATTCCCAGCATTGCCGGGATATCCAGTTTCTGCCCGTAGATGAACAGCGCGGCCACGCTGACCATCACGATGCCCATGCCGGCCCACACCGCGTAGGCCACGCCGACCGGAACCGTGCGCACCACCAGCGTGAGCATCCAGAACGCAATCGCGTAGCCGACGATGACCAGCACCAGCGGCAGCGGCGTGCTCAAGCCTTTGACGGCTTTCATCGACACGGTGGCGATCACTTCGGCGCAGATGGCGATGGCCAGATAGGCGTAGGCGTTCATGGTTTATACCCTCAAGTGGAACGTTGCTTTCTGAATCGGCATTCTAGGGACTCCTCAGATGGGGTAAAGTCATTACCTATCTGATTAGAAGATGGGTTGGCTCGGCATGCAGTGGAATCTGGAGCAACTTCGGGTGTTTGTCAGCGTTGCCGAACACTGTTCGTTTTCGGCGGTTGCCCGTCAGCAACGCAAGGCGCAATCGGCGATCAGCAGCGCCCTTGCCATGCTCGAAGATGACTTGGGGGTGAGCCTGTTCGAGCGCAGCAGCGGTCGCCAGCCAGTGTTGACCGAAGCCGGTCGGGCGTTACTTGAAGAGGCGCGGGAAGTCTTGCGCCAATGTGAGCGCCTCAACGGTCGGGCGATGGCGATGATGCGCGGCGAGGAAGCGCAGTTGCGCGTGGCCCAGGATGAAGCGATGCCGTATCAGGCACTCGTAGAAAGTTTCGGCGCACTCGCCGAGCAATTCCCCAGTCTGGAAGTGCAACTGACCAGTGCCGCCCAAGGCGAGGTGGCGCGCAAACTGGTGGAGCGTCGCGCCGATCTCGGCCTGCTGTTCTATCACGACGAAATCCCCGAAGCGCTGGAGCGCCGTGTACTCGGCAGCGTGGAAATGGTCACCGTCTGCGGTATCAATCATCCACTGGCGAAACAGTCCGGCGTGACCTGCGAACAACTGGCGCAACACCGGCAGTTGTTGATGTCGACGCAAACCAGTGTCTATCCCGGCAACGAGCCGGCCAGCCCGCAGGTGTGGCGCGCCGACAGTTTCTATGTGATGGCTGAATGGCTGGTGCGCGACCTTGGCTGGGCGTGGCTGCCCCGGCATGTGGTGCAGTACTCGGCGTATCAGGGCCTGATGGTCGAACTCGACAGCGAATGGACCCCGCCGGCGCTGGTGGTCGAACTGGTCTGGCGCCGCGATGAGCCCCTGGGTCCGGCAGCGAGGTGGCTGGCCGAACGTTTTGCCGTGCACTTGCGCGCGATCGGCGACAAAAGCCGATAAACTCCGCCGCCATGAATAGAACTCTTTACACCGCGCTGTTTTATCTGGGGCTGCCATTGGTGGCGATTCGGCTGTGGCTGCGGGCGCGCAAGGCGCCGGCGTATGCCAAACGGATTGGCGAACGCTTCTCCTATGGCATGCCGGCGCTGCAACCCGGTGGCATTTGGGTGCACGCGGTCTCCGTGGGCGAAAGCATTGCGGCAGCGCCGATGATTCGCGCCCTGCTGCAGCGTTATCCGACGCTGCCGATCACCGTGACCTGCATGACCCCGACCGGTTCGGAGCGAATTCTGGCGCTGTTCGCCCACGAGCCGCGCATCCAGCATTGCTACCTGCCGTATGACTTGCCGTGTGCGGCGGCGCGCTTTCTGGATCGTGCGCAACCGAAGCTCGCGGTGATCATGGAAACCGAGTTGTGGCCCAACCACATTCACCAATGCGCCAGGCGCGGCATTCCGGTGGCGTTGGCCAACGGGCGCTTGTCCGAGCGCTCCGCCAAAGGTTATGGCCGCTTCAGCAAACTCACCGCACCGATGCTCGCCGAGATGAGTTTCTTCGCCGTACAGACCGAAGTCGAGGCTCAGCGCTTGCGCGATCTCGGCGCGCGCCCGGAGACCGTCGAGGTCACGGGTTCGATCAAATTCGACCTGACCATTGACCCGCAATTGCTGCAACGCGCTGCCGATTTGCGCGGCCAGTGGCAGGCGCTGGAGCGTCCGGTGTGGATCGCTGCCAGCACGCACGAAGGCGAAGACGAAGTGGTGCTCAACGCCCATCGTCGCCTGCTGACCAATCACCCGGATGCGTTGCTGATTCTGGTGCCGCGTCATCCGGAGCGCTTCAATTCGGTGTTCGAACTGTGCCAGCGCGAAGGTTTCGCCACGGTGCGACGCTCGACCGGGGCGAATGTCGATGCGCAGACTTGCGTGCTGCTCGGCGACACCATGGGCGAATTGCTGTTTCTGTATGCCTTGGCCGACAGCGCGTTTGTCGGCGGCAGCCTGGTGGCGAACGGCGGGCATAACCTGCTGGAGCCGGCAGCGTTGGCGAAACCGGTCATCAGCGGCCCGCACCTGTTCAACTTCCTCGACATTGCCGCACAGCTGCGTGAGGCCGGGGCTTTGGCGGAAGTGGATGATGCCGAAGGGTTGGCGGTGGAAGTGCAACGTCTGTTCGAGTTGCCGCGCGATGCACAACGCATGGCCGAAGCCGGGCTGGCGGTGATGCGCCGCAATCAGGGCGCGTTGCAGCGTTTGCTGGAGGGTTTGGGCAGATTGATCAGGTAAGGCAAAAAGGCTCGCAGCCGGCGGCAGCTACAGGAAACGCATTTGCAATGCAGAAGCTGCCGCCGGCTGCGATCTTTTGATTTCAGGGGCGGGCCTTGAGCTGTGCTTCGGCTGCCTTGGCCAGATCCGGCGGGAGGAAGTCCTTGTCCGGGTTGTAGTCGGCTTTCAGATAACGCCGCAGGTCTTCCAGATCGCCCGGGTTCAACGTCCCCGCTGCCTGCTTCAAGCGCAGGTTGTCGAGGATGTAGTCATAACGCGTGTTGTTGTAGTTGCGCACCGAGGTGTATAGCTGGCGTTGCGCATCGAGCACATCGACGATGTTGCGCGTACCCACCTGATAGCCGATTTCCGTAGCTTCCACCGCGCTCTGGTTGGAGATGATCGACTGCTTGCGCGCCTGTACCTGCTCGACGTCGGTGTTCACCGCACGATGCAGATTGCGGGTGTTCTCGACGATCTGCCGACGCAGGGATTCACGCTGTTGCTCGCTCTGGTCCAGTTGCGCATACGACTGGCGCACTTGCGAACTGGTCAGCCCGCCGCTGTAGATCGGGATGTTCAGTTGCAGGCCCACGGTTGTCTGCTCGACGTTGCCGCTGTACGGCGTGCCAAAGGCGTTCGGGTTGGCAAAGCCGAGGGCGTCATTGTCACCCTTTTCATATTTGGCGACGGCATCGAGGGTCGGCAAGTGACCGGCCTTGCGCTGCTTGAGGGTTTCTTCGGCGGAGCTGACGGCGAAGTTGCTCGCCAGCAGATTGAGGTTCTGTTTAGCCGCCGTATCGACCCAAGCCTTGGCGTCATTGGGTGCCGGCGGCAGAATCGGCAACGTGTGGACGATGCCCTGAATCGAGTTGTACTGGCGGTTGGTCAGGGTGATCAGCGCTTCGAACGCATCATCGACCTGACGCTGCGCGACGATGCGGTTGGCCCGCGCGGTGTCGTAGCTGGCTTGCGATTGCAGGACGTCCGTCTTGTCCGAGAGGCCGACATCGAAGCGCTCGTTGGACTGGTCGAGTTGGCGCTTGAACGCCGCTTCTTCAGCCTTGGTCGACGCCAGATTGTCCTGGCTGCGCAGCACGTTGAAATAGCTTTCCGCTGATTGCAGGATCAGGTTCTGCTCGGTTGCCGACAATTGCAGCGCAGCCTGTTCGTTGACGTCCTTGGCGGCCTGGTACTGGAACCAGCGATCAGCACGGAACAACGGTTGGGCGAGCGTCGCCTGATACGAGTGAGCGCTGCGATTGGCGATGGCTGAAGGCTGATCGATCGAGGTGCGCACGTTCGCCGTTTCGGCGCCGCCGGACAGATTCGGCAGCAGGCCGGCCCGGGCCTGCGGCACCACTTCTTTCTGTGCGCCGTACTGGGCGCGGGCGGCGGCCAGGTCGGCGTTGTTGTCGACCGCTTCCTGATAGACGCTGACCAGATCGGTTTTGGTCGACAAGGGCGCTTCTGCTGCCCAGGCCATTGCGTTGGACGCACAAGACACGGCAAGAGCCAGTGAGAGTTTGCGCAGCATGAGGCGATCCCTAGCATTAATATTATGAAAATAATCCGGGCGCCAAAGGTAAGGCGCGGGCCCCGTAGCGTCAAGGCGTGGCAGGGCAAAGCGAGTGTAGTTGCGCAAGCGCATCACAACAATCGGCCAAGCTCCTGTATTTATGCCATTCATCATGGTGTTTGCTGCGGTGTTGGCGTTCTTTGCCGGTTGTGTCTAGACTGGCCGGGTTCTTGTCGGGGTGCCTTGCTATGAGGCTGAGATCGAATAATTTCGGATCCCGTTGAACCTGATCAGGTTAGCGCCTGCGTAGGGAACAAGATTTCTCGTCACCCGGCGAGTCCTCTTGTGCTTCGTCCGGGAAATTGTTCGACAATCGAACGCTCGACGACGATGCACAGCACCGGTCCTGGTGCGTCCGTGCCTTTCAGGTTCTGCTCCGACAATCCACTGCCTGGATGCTGTCTGGAGAGCCCGTGATGACGACTACAAAATCAAAAAACGCGATCAACCTGAGTGACTCGGCCAAGGTCGACGAGCAATCGGTCAAACCGTTCACCCGTTCGCAAAAAGTCTACGTTCAGGGCTCGCGCCCGGACATCCGCGTACCCATGCGCGAAATCACCCTCGACGTGACGCCGACCGACTTCGGCGGCGAAATCAACGCGCCGGTCACCGTTTACGACACTTCGGGCCCTTACACCGACCCGAACGTAGTGATCGACGTGCGCAAAGGACTGGGCGATGTGCGTTCGGCGTGGATCGATGACCGTGGCGACACCGAGCGCCTGCCAGGCCTGAGTTCGAACTTCGGCCAGCAGCGTCTGGCCGATGCGGAGCTGACCAAGTTGCGTTTCGCTCACGTCAACAACCCGCGCCGCGCCAAGGCCGGGGCCAACGTCAGCCAGATGCACTACGCCCGTAAAGGCATCATCACCGCCGAGATGGAATACGTCGCCATCCGCGAAAACATGAAGCTGCAGGAAGCCCGCGCTGCCGGCCTGTTGCAGCAGCAACACGCCGGCCACAGCTTCGGCGCGAGCATCCCGAAAGAAATCACTGCCGAATTCGTCCGCGAAGAAATTGCCCGTGGTCGCGCGATCATTCCGGCCAACATCAACCACGTCGAACTGGAACCGATGATCATCGGCCGTAACTTCCTGGTGAAGGTCAACGGCAACATCGGCAACAGCGCGCTTGGTTCGTCTATCGAAGAAGAAGTGGCGAAACTGACCTGGGGCATTCGCTGGGGTTCGGACACCGTGATGGACTTGTCCACCGGCAAGCACATCCACGAAACCCGCGAGTGGATCATCCGCAACTCGCCAGTGCCGATCGGCACCGTGCCGATCTACCAGGCGCTGGAAAAGGTTAACGGCGTTGCCGAAGACCTGACCTGGGAGCTGTTCCGCGACACGCTGATCGAGCAGGTCGAGCAGGGCGTCGACTACTTCACCATCCACGCCGGCGTACTGCTGCGCTACGTGCCGCTGACCGCCAAACGCGTGACGGGCATCGTCTCCCGTGGCGGTTCGATCATGGCCAAGTGGTGCCTGGCGCACCACAAGGAGAACTTCCTTTACACCCACTTCGACGAAATCTGCGAAATCATGAAGGCCTACGACGTCAGCTTCTCGCTGGGCGATGGTCTGCGTCCGGGCTCGATTGCCGACGCCAACGACGAAGCGCAATTCGGCGAACTGGAAACCCTCGGCGAACTGACCAAGATCGCCTGGAAGCACGACGTGCAGTGCATGATCGAAGGCCCGGGCCATGTGCCGATGCAGTTGATCAAAGAGAACATGGACAAGCAGCTGGAGTGCTGCGACGAGGCGCCGTTCTACACCCTCGGCCCGCTGACCACCGACATCGCACCGGGCTACGACCACATCACCTCGGGTATTGGTGCGGCAATGATCGGCTGGTTCGGTTGCGCGATGCTCTGCTACGTGACGCCGAAGGAACACTTGGGTCTGCCGAACAAGGATGACGTGAAGACCGGAATCATCACCTACAAGATCGCCGCCCACGCAGCGGACTTGGCCAAGGGGCATCCGGGCGCACAGATTCGCGACAATGCCTTGAGCAAGGCGCGTTTTGAATTCCGTTGGGAAGACCAGTTCAACCTGGGGCTTGATCCGGACACTGCGCGCTCGTATCACGATGAAACCCTGCCGAAGGATTCGGCCAAGGTGGCGCACTTCTGTTCGATGTGCGGGCCGAAATTCTGCTCGATGAAGATCACCCAGGAAGTCCGCGAATACGCGGCCAACCAGCGGATCGACGCGGTCGACGTGGATGTCGCCCAAGGTCTGGCGGAACAGGCCGAGCGGTTCAGGAAGGAAGGCAGTCAGCTTTATAAAAAAGTGTAAGCGGCAAGCTACAAGCTGCAAGATAAAAGCAGATGCGAAACCTGCTTTTTCTTGCCGCTTGTGGCTTGCAACTTGTAGCTATCACTCCTGTGAGATCAACACCCTTGAGCATTCAACCCAGCACTTATTCCCCCGACCTCGCCGTGCCCGCCGACAAGCGTGTGTTTGGCGGTCGGGACCTGTTTTCCCTGTGGTTTTCCCTCGGCATCGGCCTGATGGTTTTGCAGACCGGCGCATTGCTCGCGCCGGGTCTGGGCCTGTCCGGGTCGCTGCTGGCGATTTTCCTTGGCACGCTGGTTGGCGTGCTGTTGCTGGCCGCTGTTGGCGTGATCGGCAGCGACACTGGCCTGTCGTCGATGGCCGCGCTGAAACTCAGTCTCGGCAGTCGAGGCGCGAGCCTGCCGGCGCTGCTGAATCTGCTGCAACTGATCGGTTGGGGTTCGTTCGAAATCATCGTCATGCGCGATGCCGCCAGCCTGCTCGGCACCCGTGCGTTCAGCGAAGGTTCGCTGTGGTCGAGCCCGATATTGTGGACATTGTTTTTCGGTGCTCTGGCGACCTTGCTGGCGGTGAGCGGGCCGCTGACCTTCGTGCGGCAGATCCTGCGCAAATGGGGCATCTGGCTGCTGCTGGCGGCGTGCCTCTGGCTGACCTGGAACCTGTTCGCCAAAGCCGATCTGGCCGCTCTCTGGTCCCGCGCCGGTGACGGTTCAATGCCATTTGCCGTGGGCTTCGACATCGCCATCGCGATGCCGCTGTCGTGGCTGCCGCTGATCGCCGACTACTCGCGTTTCGGCAAGCGTGCGAAAAACGTTTTCGGTGGTACTGCGGTCGGCTTCTTCATCGGCAACTTCTGGCTGATGAGCCTCGGCGTCGCCTACACCCTGGCCTTCGCGCCGAGCGGTGAAGTCAACGCGTTGCTGCTGGCTTTGGCCGGCGCCGGATTGGGCATTCCGTTGCTGCTGATTCTGTTGGATGAGTCGGAAAACGCCTTCGCCGACATTCACTCGGCAGCGGTGTCCAGCGGAATTCTGTTGCGCCTGAAAGTCGAGCATCTGGCCTTGGCCATCGGCGTTGTCTGCACGCTGATCGCCCTGCTGGCGCCGTTGGCGCAGTATCAGAATTTCCTGCTGTTGATCGGTTCGGTGTTTGCGCCGCTGTTCGGCGTCGTGCTGGTGGATCACTTCATTCTGCGCAAACGCAGCGCTCAGGTTGCGTCAGCCGCATTGCGCTGGCCGGCATTGCTGGCCTGGCTGGGTGGCGTGAGCACCTACCATTTGCTGGCGAATCTGTATCCGGATGTCGGCGCAACCCTGCCGGCGCTGGTGCTGGCAGGGCTGTTGCAGCTGGTGCTGGGCCGGGCCTTCAGTTACGGCCGGGAAACAGCTCGGGCTTGAGAATGCCGTTCAGGCGCGGGTAAGGAATCTTCAGTTCGATGTGGCCCAGTGCGTAAGGCGCAATGGTGGTCACGTCGTACTTGAGGATCACGCCGCCGTAGGTCAGCGCCACGTTCGGGGTTTTCACGAACGGCCAGTTGTTGACGAACTCCGGTTCCTGATCGAGTTTGGTGCTGATCAACCAGCTGTTGTGCGCGACCTGCGCCGCCTTCCAGAATGCCTCTTCCTGACCCGGCATCAGCATGTCGGACAGGTTCAGCACCTTGTGCTGCTGGCGCGAATAGTTGATGAAACCGCGACCCGGTGTGCCATGCGCGCCGCCGGTGTCGAGGTAACTCGACACCTCGATGATCACCAGGCCGTCATGCTGTTCACGTACTTTCGCTTGCAGGTAACTGCTGTTGCGCGGGCCGGCACTGGCCAGGAACTGCTCGCGATACGCCGCCAGGGTTGGCGCCACGGGAGCGTTCTTCTCGGTGCGGGTCATTTGCAGCAGGCGTTTTTCGATGATGCCGTCCAGCGCAGGTTCGGCCGGGAAGCGCAGGGTGTCGATGTTCACCAGCGGGCAATCCGGGTTGGAACAGCCCGGTTTCAGTTGTTCCGACGCATCGCGGGTGGTTTCCAGCGGCGTGCGGTAGTTGGGTTGGAACAGGCTTGCGCACGCGCCCAGAGTCAGGGCAATGGCGGCCACGGAGGCAATTTTGAAAAGCGACATGGGCGTCCTTTCGAAAGCAAGGGAAGGCAAAAAAGTTACCGCTTCGACTCTCAACGAAGCAGTCAGTTCGCCACTAAGCTAATTAGAGTGCGTTTCGCCTCCACCGTCCATCCCGGTAGCGGGAAAGGGGCTGCATCAAAAGGCGCGGGCGCGTTAGGATGGCGCGAAGTCGAGGTTGCCAGTCACTCCCAGCAATCTCGTAATGGATGTGCAGTGAAGAGGATGCTCATGACTGATTATGCCAACACCCTTCCGACCACCGTCGATGTCGTGCGGCGCGAACGTTGCTACGAGGGCTTCTACAAGCTCGACCGTCTGCACCTGCGTCATGAATTGTTTGACGGTGGGATGAGCCGCGAAATCAATCGTGAAGTGTTTGTGCGTCACGATGCCGTGTGCATGTTGCCTTACGATCCGCAGCGCGACGAAGTGGTGCTGATCGAGCAGTTTCGCGTCGGCGCCATGGGCAAGGCCGATAACCCGTGGCTGGTTGAACTGGTCGCTGGTCTGATCGACAAGGATGAGCAACCGGAAGAAGTTGCTCACCGCGAGGCGCAGGAGGAAGCTGGACTGGCCATCAAGGCCCTGTGGCCGATGACCAAATATTTTCCGTCGCCGGGCGGCAGCAACGAGTTCGTGCATTTGTATCTGGGGCGTTGCATCACCGACGGCGTTGGCGGCCTGCATGGCCTGGAAGAAGAGGCAGAAGATATCCGCGTCACGGTCTGGGCCTTGGAAGATGCCTTGCAGGCCGTCCGCGACGGACGCATTGCCAATGCGGCGAGCATCATCGCCTTGCAGTGGCTGGCGCTGAACCGCGCCGAAGTGAGGGGGCTATGGTTGTAAACAAGTTGCGCGATCGTTATCGAGTCGACCTCGCGGGGCTGCAAGCCGCCTGCGAGGCCAACTATGCGCGCCTGATGCGACTGCTGCCGGACATGCGCAACGACCCCGAGGCGCGGCGTATCGCCGTGACCCAGGGCGAGCAGATGCTCGGCGTGCTGGCCCTGGAAGTGCTGCAAACCTGTCCTTACACCACGACACTGCAGGTGCGTCAGGAGCACAGCCTGCCGTGGCTGCCGGTGCCGCAACTGGAAGTGCAGGTCTACCACGACGCGCGCATGGCCGAAGTGGTCAGCGCCGAACATGCACGACGCTTTCGCGGCATCTATCCTTATCCGAATGCGGCGATGCATCAGCCGGATGAGAAGGCTCAGCTCAACCTGTTCCTGGGGGAATGGCTGAGTCATTGCCTGGCGTTGGGGCACGAGTACGAAGTCGTTCGCTAGTTGTGAACTGCGTCCGGTTCGCCGGTTTCCTCTTTGACTGATCCCCCAGCATAATTGCGACACTTGATCGTTTCCGTGCTTTTGCCTTGGGAGAGCGCCTTGCCGAGCGTATCCACGTTGACCCACGCCGATCCGGCGTTGCTGGTGCAGTTGTCCGATAGCCATCTGTTCGCTGAAGCGGACGGTACGCTGGTGGGCATGAACACCCGCGAGAGCCTGCAAAAGGTCATTGAGCTGGTGTTGGCGCAGCAGCCGCAGATCGACCTGATGCTGGCTACCGGAGATATTTCCCAGGACGGCACGCTGGAGTCGTATCAGCAGTTTCGTCAGATGAGCGCGCAGATCGATGCGCCGGCACGCTGGATTCCCGGCAATCATGACGAACCGATGATCATGGCCCAGGCTGCCGTACAGAGCATGCTGCTGGAACCGGTGATCGATATCGGCAACTGGCGCGTGACGATGCTCGATTCGGCTGTGCCCGGTTCGGTGCCGGGGTATCTGCAGGACGATCAACTGCAGTTGCTGGCGCGCTCGCTGAGCGAAGCGCCGGAACGTCATCATCTGGTGTGTTTCCACCATCATCCGGTGCCGATCGGTTGCGCTTGGGCGGACGCGATCGGTTTGCGCAATCCCGAAGCGTTTTTCGAGGTGCTGGATCGCTTCCCGCAGGCTCGCGCCGTCTTGTGGGGGCATGTGCATCAGGCGTTTGATCGCGAGCGCAATGACGTGCGTCTGATGGCGTCGCCGTCGACCTGCATTCAGTTCGAACCGGGCAGTGAAGACTTCAAGGTCGGTGAGCAGGCGCCGGGGTATCGGTGGTTGCGTTTGTGGCCGGATGGGCGAATCGAAACCGGCGTTGAGCGGGTGACCGGGTTTGCCTTCACCGTCGATTACGGCTCTGACGGTTACTGAGACCACGCTGGCCTGCTCGCGAAGGCGTCCGCACAAACACCCACGATCTGCCTGACTCCCTGTAAACTCCGCTATCTTTGGCCGACACTCAGGGAGCTCAAATGTCCGGTTCGATTCTCTATATCCACGGTTTCAACAGCGCTCCGGCCTCGAAAAAGGCCTGTCAGCTGGTCGCGGTGATGGAGCGGCTGGGTTTGGGCGACAAACTGCGTGTTCCGGCTCTCCATCATCATCCGCGCGAAGCCATCGGTCAGTTGGAGCAAGCAATCGCCGAGCTGGACAGCCCGCTGCTGGTGGGAAGCTCCCTCGGCGGCTACTATGCGACTCACCTGGCCGAGCGCCATGGCCTGAAGGCCCTGCTGGTCAACCCAGCGGTCAGCCCGCACCGGATGTTCGACGGCTATCTGGGCCCGCAGAAGAATCTGTATACCGATGAAACCTGGGAATTGACCCACGACCATGTCACGGCCCTGGCCGAACTGGAAGTGCCGGCACCTCAGGATGCGCAGCGTTATCAGGTGTGGTTGCAGACCGGCGATGAAACCCTTGATTATCGCCTCGCCCAACAGTATTACCGCGCCTGCGCCTTGCGCATTCAGGCCGGCGGCGATCACAGTTTTCAGGGTTTTGCCGGGCAATTGCCGGCGTTGCTGAGTTTTGCCGGCATTGGCGCCGATGTGTATCAGGCAATCGATTTCACCGCACTGTGAAGTCTTGCCCCTATTTCATGAATGACTGACGACGAGACCCTATGGCCACTCCCAGCGCTAGCTCTTATAACGCCGACGCCATCGAAGTCCTCTCGGGCCTCGACCCGGTGCGCAAACGCCCCGGCATGTACACCGACACCAGTCGGCCGAACCACCTCGCCCAGGAAGTCATCGACAACAGTGTCGACGAAGCCCTGGCCGGCCACGCCAAATCGGTGCAGGTCATCCTGCACGCCGATCACTCGCTGGAAGTCAGCGACGACGGTCGCGGCATGCCGGTCGACATTCACCCGGAAGAGGGTGTGTCGGGCGTCGAACTGATCCTCACCAAGCTCCACGCGGGCGGCAAGTTTTCCAACAAGAACTACCAGTTCTCCGGCGGTCTGCACGGGGTGGGTATTTCCGTGGTCAACGCCTTGTCGACCGAAGTGCGCGTGCGCGTCAAGCGTGACGGCAACGAATACCAGATGACGTTCAACGACGGCTTCAAGGCCTCGGAGCTGGAAATCGTCGGGACTGTCGGCAAGCGCAACACCGGCACCAGCGTTTACTTCGCGCCGGACCCGAAATACTTCGATTCACCGAAATTCTCCATCAGCCGTCTCAAGCACGTGCTCAAGGCCAAGGCTGTGTTGTGCCCGGGCTTGCTGGTCAGCTTCGAAGACAAAGGCACCGGCGAGAAAGTCGAGTGGCATTACGAAGACGGCCTGCGTTCCTATCTGGTCGACGCGGTCAGCGAATTCGAACGTCTGCCGAACGAGCCGTTCTGCGGCGCGTTCGCCGGTAACAAGGAAGCGGTCGACTGGGCGCTGCTGTGGCTGCCGGAGGGCGGCGACGCGGTGCAGGAAAGCTACGTCAACCTGATCCCGACAGCGCAGGGCGGTACCCACGTCAACGGTTTGCGTCAGGGGCTGCTCGACGCCATGCGCGAATTCTGCGAGTTCCGCAGCCTGCTGCCACGTGGCGTGAAGCTGGCGCCGGAAGACGTCTGGGAGCGAATCGCTTTCGTCCTGTCGATGAAAATGCAGGAACCGCAATTCTCCGGCCAGACCAAAGAACGACTGTCGTCCCGTGAAGCGGCGGCGTTCGTCTCTGGTGTGGTCAAGGATGCCTTCAGCCTCTGGCTCAACGCCAACCCGGAAACCGGTCTGGCCCTGGCCGAACTGGCGATCAACAACGCCGGTCGTCGTCTCAAGGCGAGCAAAAAAGTCGAACGCAAGCGCGTCACCCAGGGCCCGGCGTTGCCGGGCAAACTGGCCGACTGCGCCGGGCAGGACCCGATGCGTTCCGAGCTGTTTCTGGTCGAAGGTGATTCCGCCGGCGGTTCCGCCAAGCAAGCACGGGACAAGGAGTTCCAGGCGATCCTGCCGCTGCGCGGGAAGATCCTCAACACCTGGGAAGTCGACGGCAGTGAAGTGTTGGCCAGCCAGGAAGTGCACAACATCGCCGTGGCCATCGGGGTCGATCCGGGCGCGGCAGACATGAGCCAGCTGCGCTACGGCAAGATCTGCATCCTCGCCGACGCCGACTCCGACGGTCTGCACATCGCGACCTTGCTCTGCGCCTTGTTCGTCCAGCATTTCCGCCCACTGGTGGACGCCGGTCACGTCTACGTCGCGATGCCGCCGTTGTACCGCATCGATCTGGGCAAAGAGATTTATTACGCGCTCGATGAAGCCGAGCGCGATGGCATTCTCGACCGTCTGGTCGCCGAGAAGAAACGCGGCAAACCCCAGGTCACCCGATTCAAGGGTCTGGGTGAAATGAACCCGCCGCAGCTGCGCGAAACCACCATGGACCCGAACACTCGGCGTCTGGTGCAACTGACGCTGGGCGAAGACTTCGCCGAAACCTCGGAAATGATGGACATGCTGCTGGCGAAGAAACGCGCCGGTGACCGCAAGACCTGGCTCGAATCTAAAGGCAACCTCGCCGAGGTGCTGGCCTGATGCGGTTTGGCTGGGCCTTGGCGGGTGTGTTGCTGCTGAGTGCGATGAATGTGTCGGCCGAGCCGTTGCAGGAATTGCGCGTGCTTGCCGAGCACCCGGTCGATGGTATGCGTGGCGGTAACCTGTCGGGGTTGGCCATGTGCGGCGGGGAACTGTGGACAGTGTCGGACCGCGATGACGATCAGATCTATCGGCTCAATATCGCCGATCAGGTCTGGCAGGCCGAAGCCGTGCACATCGACGTGCCGCTGGTGCCGGACACCGGTTTGCCGTGGGGCCTGCGCTCGCGCAACTGGGCCGCGTCGTTCGTGCGCGGTGGCGATCTGGATTTCGAAGGTATCAGCTGCGACAGCGCCGGCAATCGCTACATTGTCAGCGAAGGTCATGCTGCGGTCTTGCAGGTGCCGGTCAGTGGCCCGGCCAACTGGCTGAAGATTTCACCGATGATGGTCCGCGAAGCGCGGGCCAGCGGCATGCTCCTGCATTTCAATGCGATCTTCGAGGGCCTGGCGATCAACCCGGCGGGCGATCAGCTTTGGCTGGCGGCCGAACGGCAAAGCCGCGGCTTGCTGCTGATCAAGCGTCAGCAGACGGTGTGGAATTGCGACGGTCGCTGCGTGCTGCTCAGTGAGGGCGGCAAAGAGATGCAACCGCCGCAGTTTCCCCACGCCAAAGCGGTCGATAAGGATTTTTCCGACATTTCGTTGTTCAACGGCAAATTGTTTACCCTGGAACGCAACGCGTTCCAGATTTGTCGCCGCGACCCGCAGACCGCCAAGGTCGAGCACTGCTGGTCGTATGCGGCCGAACTGTTGCAGGCCAACCGTCGCTACTCGCAGAACTACGGGCTGGAAGAGGCGCTGATCGTTGACGCTGACGGTGCGTGGATCGGCGTCGACAACAATTTTGGCCCGCGTGCCGACGGCGAGGTTCGCCCGATTGTCTGGCGCTTCGCCGCGCCTGACGGTGGCTGGAGCGCCAAGCCGTGAGCCAGCAGCCGCCGGGCAAACGCGCCGGTCGTGTGCTGATGATTCTGGCGTGGTGCGCGGCGCTGTTTCTGGCCACGCGGTTTTTCGGTCAGTGGGAGCAACGCCAGCAGAATCCGAACGTGGTCGTCACGTCGGAGCAGGGCGCAGGTTTTATCGAAGTGAAACTGGCCGGCAACGCCCAAGGGCATTTTGTCGCCAGCGGCCAGATCAACGGTGAGCCGGTGGAGTTCTTGCTCGACACCGGCGCCACTGATGTGGCGATCCCGGCGGATCTGGCCAAGCGTTTGAAGCTGGAAGAAGGTTTCGGTGTGACTCTGAGCACGGCCAACGGCCTGAGCCAGGGCTACCGAACCAAAATTGCCCGCCTGCAACTGGGCGACATCGTGCTGCGGGATGTCCGCGCACTGGTGGCGCCGGGGCTGCATGGCGATCAGGTGCTGCTCGGCATGAGCGCCCTGAACAAACTTGAATTTACTCAGCGCGGTGGCACCATGCTGCTGCGCCAGACAACGAACCGATGAGGCCCGCATGAGCGACTCCCTTGATCTCAGCCTGGACGGTGTAGAACGCCGCTCGCTGGCTGACTTCACCGAAAATGCCTACCTCAACTACTCCATGTACGTGATCATGGACCGTGCCTTGCCGCATATCGGCGACGGTCTGAAACCGGTACAGCGGCGTATCGTCTACGCCATGAGCGAGTTGGGGCTGGACGCCGATTCCAAGCACAAGAAATCGGCGCGGACCGTCGGCGACGTGCTCGGCAAGTTCCATCCGCACGGCGACTCGGCCTGCTACGAAGCGATGGTGCTGATGGCCCAGCCATTCAGCTATCGCTACACGCTGGTTGACGGCCAGGGTAACTGGGGTGCGCCGGACGATCCCAAGTCCTTCGCCGCCATGCGTTACACCGAAGCACGCCTGTCGCGCTATTCCGAAGTGCTGCTCAGCGAACTGGGCCAGGGCACTGCCGACTGGGGCCCGAACTTCGACGGCACCCTGCAGGAGCCGCTGGTGTTGCCGGCGCGCTTGCCGAACATTCTGCTCAACGGCACCACCGGCATCGCCGTGGGCATGGCCACCGATGTGCCGCCGCATAACCTGCGTGAAGTGGCGACTGCTTGCGTGCGTTTGCTTGATGAGCCGAAAGCCACGGTTGAACAGCTCTGTGAACACATTCAGGGCCCGGACTACCCGACCGAAGCGGAAATCATCACGCCGCGCGCCGACCTGCTGAAAATGTACGAAACCGGCAAGGGCTCGGTGCGCATGCGCGCCGTGTACCATGTCGAGGACGGCGATATCATCGTCACCGCGCTGCCGCACCAGGTGTCCGGCGCCAAGGTGCTTGAGCAGATCGCCGCGCTGATGCAGGCGAAACCGTCGAAAGCCCCGCAGATCGCTGACCTGCGTGACGAGTCCGACCACGAAAACCCCTGCCGCATCGTGATCATCCCGGTCAACAGCCGCGTCGATCACGAAGCCCTGATGCAGCACCTGTTCGCCAGCACCGAGCTGGAATCGACCTACCGGGTCAACGTCAACATCATCGGTCTGGATGGCAAGCCGCAGCTGAAAAACCTGCGTGCCTTGCTGGTCGAATGGCTGGAATTCCGCGTGCTGACCGTGCGTCGCCGCCTGCAATTCCGCCTCGACAAGGTCGAGCGTCGCCTGCACCTGCTGGACGGTTTGTTGATTGCCTACCTCAACCTGGACGAAGTGATCCACATCATCCGCACCGAGGAACACCCGAAAGCCAAGCTGATCGAGCGTTTCGCCCTCAGCGAGATTCAGGCCGACTACATCCTCGACACTCGCCTGCGTCAGTTGGCGCGCCTGGAAGAGATGAAGCTGCGCGACGAGCAGGACGAACTGCTTAAAGAACAAGCCAGGCTGCAAGCGCTGCTGGGCAGCGAAGCCAAGCTGAAGAAGCTGGTGCGCACCGAACTGCTGAAAGACGCCGAAACCTATGGCGATGACCGTCGTTCGCCAATCGTCGAGCGTGCTGAAGCCAAGGCGCTGACCGAGCACGATCTGCTGCCGAACGAGAAAGTCACTGTCGTGCTGTCGGAAAAAGGCTGGATTCGTTCCGCCAAAGGTCACGACATCGACGCCACCGGTCTGTCATACAAGGCTGGCGACGGCTTCAAGACCTCGGCGGCGGGACGTTCCAACCAGTCTGCCGTGGTGATTGACTCCACCGGGCGCAGCTATTCGGTCGCCGCGCACACGCTGCCGTCCGCCCGTGGTCAGGGCGAACCGTTGACCGGTCGTCTGACGCCGCCACCGGGTGCGACTTTTGAATGCGTGCTGATGCCGGAAGACGACGCACTGTATGTGATCGCCTCGGACGCCGGTTACGGTTTCGTGGTGAAAGGCGAAGACCTGCAAGCCAAGAACAAGGCCGGCAAGGCTTTGTTGAGTCTGCCGAACAACGCCAAGGTGATTGCGCCGCGTCCGGTGGCTGATCGTGAGCAGAACTGGCTGGCCTCGGTTACGACCGAAGGTCGCCTGTTGATCTTCAAAATCAGCGATCTGCCACAATTAGGGAAGGGCAAAGGCAACAAGATCATCGGTATTTCCGGTGAACGTGTGGCCAGTCGCGAAGAATATGTCACGGACATCGCCGTCATTCCTGAAGGCGCGACGTTGGTGCTGCAGGCCGGAAAACGGACACTGTCGCTCAAGGCCGAAGACCTCGAACACTACAAAGGTGAGCGTGGTCGGCGTGGTAACAAGCTTCCACGTGGCTTCCAGCGGGTTGATGCGCTGCTCGTCGAAAACCTCAATTAGGCGCCCTAGAGCGTTCGATCTACGATTTAACGCGTAGATCGACGCTTTGGCGCTGGAGTCGGAACGCATATTCACGGATGATATGGCCTTTCCAAGCGCCGGCGTGGCCGAGCGTTCTTCATATTTATTGAGTATTTTCACTGTGGTCAGCCTTGTGGCGGCCACCTGGACGGGATGATGACTGCTCTGCGCCCCCTTATTTTCCTGCTCGCCGGCGTTTTGGGCCTGGCGGGTTGCAGCGTTCACCAGCCGGTGTCGCTGTATCAACTGGACAGCGGAAGTCCGGTTCAGCCTGCGCAAAGCGCGGGCATGGCGGTTTTGTTGGGTCCGGTGGTCGTCGCTGACTACCTGCAACGCGAAACCCTGCTCCAACGTCAACCGGACGGCAGCCTGCAAGCGGCGACCGATGGTCGTTGGGCTGGCAGCCTTTCGTCGGATATTGACCAGTTGCTGATGCGTCAGGTAGCTGGCCATCTGGACAGTCAACGTGTGGTGCTGGCGCCGGCCACCAGCGGCTTTACCCCGGACGTGCAGGTGTTGCTGACCATCACGCGTCTGGACTCGGGTGCGAAACAGCCGGCGATTCTCGATGCGCAGTGGCGTCTGATCGACCGTCGTGGTCAGGTGCGTGACAACCGCATCGTCCATCTGCAAGAGCTGCATGCCGGTAGCACGGCGTCGCAGGTGCATGCGCAAGGGATTCTCTTGCAGCGTCTGGCCGAGCAACTGTCGGTCGCGTTGAAACCACTGGCCAATCAGCCTCCGGTCGCGGAAGTGCCACGTAAATCAGCAACGAAACCGGCAGTGCCAGCGGCGGAAGCCGAAAAGCAGCCGAAGATTCCGATGGCATCGCCGATTCGGACCGACATGGAAGTGTTCCGCTTCTAAGCCTGGATCGAGTCAGAACAGAGCCCGCCTTGTGCGGGCTTTGTTGTTTCTACCCTCACCCTAGCCCTCTCCCGGAGGGAGAGGGGACTGACCGAGGTGTCTTGCGTCATACGTCGACCTGAAAGAGCCTGGCGATTCTGGATTCACAGCAGGGCGCTCAAGTCGCTGTAGCTCTCCAATATCCCCAAATCAGTCCCCTCTCCCTCGGGGAGAGGGTTAGGGTGAGGGGCTTTTCAGTCACACACAAAAAAGCCCGCAGACAATCACTCGTCTGCGGGCTTCTGTGTTTCAGGGCTTAAGGCTTACGCCCGGCGCTCGTGCATCCGCGCCAGTTGCCGCTCCAGCATCGACGGATAAGGCTCCATCAAGCGCTCTACACAGCAAGCGCCTTCAGGGCTGGCAATCGGGCGGATTCGCGCACGCTGGCGGATCAGCGCGTCATCACTGATCTTGCGCTCAACCAGCAGCAGGTTGCGGCTGTGTTGCGACAGGGCCAGGGCGTCCTGCGCCGAATCGGTCAGCAGCAGGTCGATCTGACTCAGGCCAAACAACTCGTCACCCAAAGTCAGCCCCAGCTGCAGTTGCAGGGTGATGCCGCTGTCCGCGACCTCGATCTGTAACTGGTGCCCCAGCGCCCGCAGCAACTCGCCGCAGCAAATGGCATTGGTCAGGTAATCGTCGCCGCTGTCTTCGGTGTGGAACAGCATCAAGGTGCTGCCGTCGTTCAGGGTTTCGATTTCTGCCTGATACAGCGAGGCGGCCTGATCGAGGCAGTCGCGATAACGCTCCAGCAACTCTTCCAGGCGCGCACGCGGCAGGCGACGCAGTTGTTCCTGCGAACCCAACTGCACGGCGAGTACGGCGCTGTGCTGAGGCACGCTCGGCGTGGCCTTGCGGGCCACCGGTTGCGGTGCCTGGTCCAGCGACTCGTCGCGCAGATCAGCGAAGGCGTCATCGTCCTCGTCGTCTTCAACGGTGCTGACCACATGGCGCGGCGCCGGTTTTTGCGCGGCCAGCGGGCGGGTTTCGTCAAAGCTCGGATCACGCAGGTTGCGCACCTCGAACTCTGGTTCGTCCTCCTCCTCTTCGAACTCGGGTTCCGGCTCAGGCTTGGGTGCGGGTTCCGGGGCGAAATCGGCGTGCAGCTGCCGCGCCAGATCGCCGATCTCGTCCTGACGATCAGTGCCCGGCGTGTATTCATTGATGTTTCGCAGCCACACGCGCAGTTGCAGCAGCGGTGTCGACAGATAACGGCCCATGCGCAGGCTCAGGGCCAGCGACAGCGCCAATAGAATCCCGCTCAAAATGCCCATGCTTTGCAAGCTGATGGTCATTGGCTGCTGGAACTGATCCATGTCCAGGCTGATGCGCAGCTGCCCGGCGGTCACGTCCTGGAAGGTGATCTTGCTCTCGTACATGCCTTCGGCTTCGCCCAGCAGGCTGTGCTTGGGCCGCTGACCGGACTCGGCGAGGATGCGGTTATCCACGCTGTAGATCGCCGCGTGGGCCACCAGTTTGTTCTTGGTCAGGTTGTTGAGCAGCACGTTGAGGCTGAGGATGTCGTTGGACACCAACAGCTCCGTGGCCGAGGTCGCGGTCTGTGTGGTCAGGCTTTCGCCCAGCGCATCGGCTTGCTGGTGCATGGCCTGCTTGAATTGCAGGCCCATCACGCAGGCATAGATCACCAGGGCCAGAGCGACCAGGATCACGTTATGGCTGGCAATGCGCAATGCAATCGGTACACGGCGGTGGCGCAGTGCACGGAAGATCAGCAGGAAGAAGTTATCGGTTTTAACTGGCGTGGGCCGGTTCACTGAGCTCGGCTCTTTTGTCCGTGAAGTTGACGCGCAGTATAGCGACAGGCCCTAGACCGGCAAAGCGCTCGCGGTGCCCGATGGTCACTGAAAGTGGGTAGAATGCGGTTTTTTTCCAGTTGCGGGGGTGCGCGTTGCGCGAAATCGTCCTGATTAACATCACGGGAGTCGACCGTCCGGGTCTGACGGCAGCCATTACCGGCGTTCTGGCACAAGGTGGTGTGAACATTCTCGACATCGGTCAGGCGGTGATCCACGACACCCTGTCGTTCGGCATCCTGGTTGAAATTCCCGACTCCGAGCAAGGCAAGTCCGTGCTCAAGGACATCCTGTTCAAAGGCTACGAACTCGATCAGCAGGTACGTTTCACCCCGGTGTCCGAAGAGGATTACCAGCAATGGGTGGGCAATCAGGGCAAGAAACGCCACATCGTCACCCTGTTGACGCGCAAAGTGACCGCCGGCCAATTGCAGGCCGTCAGCTCGATCACTGCCAAATACGGCCTGAACATCGACCATATCGACCGTCTGTCGGGTCGAATGCCGCTGGACACTCCGGCGGACAAGGGCAAGGGCTGCATCGAGTTCTCCGTGCGTGGTGAAGCGGCTGATCCGCAGGCCCTGCGCGCTGAATTCCTCAGCGTCGCGCAGGAGTTGAACGTCGACATCGCCTTCCAGGAAGATTCGCTGTTCCGCCGCAACCGGCGCCTGGCGGTGTTCGACATGGACTCGACGCTGATCGAAGCCGAAGTCATCGACGAATTGGCCAAGGCGGCCGGTGTCGGCGAGCAAGTGTCGGAAATCACCGAGCGCGCCATGGCCGGTGAACTGGACTTTCGCGCCAGCTTCAAAGAGCGCCTGGCCTTGCTCAAAGGTCTGGACGTCAGCGTGCTGGACTCCATCGGTGCTTCGTTGCGCCTGACCGAAGGCGCCGAGACCCTGTTCGCCGAACTCAAGCGCCTGGGTTACAAGACCGCGATCCTGTCCGGTGGCTTCACCTATTTCGCCAAGCAGTTGCAGGCCAGACTGGGCATCGACTATGTGTTCGCCAACGAACTGGAAGTGGTCGACGGCAAGTGCACCGGCGTGGCCATCGAGCCGATTGTCGATGCGCAGCGCAAGGCCGACCTGTTGAAAGAACTGGCACACAAGGAAGGCTTGCGTCTGGAGCAGACCATTGCCGTGGGCGACGGTGCGAATGACCTGCCAATGCTGGCGATTGCCGGGCTGGGTGTGGCGTTCCGCGCCAAGCCGCTGGTCAAGCAATCAGCGAAGCAGGCGATTTCGACGTTGGGTCTGGATGGCGTGCTGTACTTGCTGGGTTTCCGTGATCGTGACGGGCAGCTCTGAGTTCTCTATCGCTTGACTTGGCCTCTTCGCGAGCAGGCTCGCTCCCACAGTTAAATGCATTTCAAATGTGGGAGCGAGCCTGCTCGCGAAGGGCACGCCTCGGTCTAGAGCGATTTCCACAACGAATCAAAATCCTCCTCGCTCCCGCCATCCCGTGCGGCCTCCAGCGAGCGATAAGCAAACTGATTGAAACTGTGCGTACTCGCCACCCGCCGATCCAGCCCGGCGCGGTGTTTTTCGCCCTGGGTATTGATCAGCACTTTATGGCCTTCCTGAAACGGCAAGCGTGGCGCGAGCAGGGTTGCTGGCAAATCAATCGCACTGATTTGCGGCAGTAGCAGCCCGCGCAGATACTGACTGTGATCGTCTCGCGAGCGCACCAGTTGCAGGCCACAGGGCTGGGCATGGGGTGCCACCAGCTCAATGCCCATTTGCGTGCCGCCACCACGCACCTGTCGAATCCAGCGAATCACCGCGATGCTCCAGCCCAGGCTCACGCTGTCCTGAATCCCGAGCATTTCCCCGGCCTGCAACTCGGCGGGGACCTCGCTTGGCCACGCCAGGCAATAACCACCGGGGCTGTGGTTGATCACCGGTAAGGCGTAAGTCGGGTAGTGCGGTGTGCTGTCGCTGGTGTTTTCGTCCTCAACCAAGTGGTCGTACTGGATTTCTTCATACGGCAAAAATTGCTCGCTGTTCTGCGGCGCCGCGTCGAACGCCTGACTCCAGCTGTCCTTTTCACCCTTGGCGACGGCGTTGCTGAAGTTCGCCGCGCGGGCGCCGGGGTGTTTCAGCAGTTCGCTGAAACTGCGTTCCCCGCCGAGGTAGAAGTGCAGGGCGCTCATCCCGACGCACACGGTCAGATCGCCCTGACCCACGGTGCGCTGAAAACTGCGCTCGGCTGCCTGCCCCCAAGTGGCATGCAGATGTTGCAGGGTGTCGACGCTGAGCCCGGTCGGAACCGGCAACGGTGTCGACGTATCCATTTGCCCCAGATGCGCTTCGATGGCGTTCACTAGCGCCTGCGGGTCGAAACCGAGTAATCCGGGCTGTTGCTCGCTGCGAAACATGTTGCGATAACGTGGACCGGCATCGATTTGCGGGCTGATCGCAAACAGACCGTCGCCAGGGCGACCGGGATGCAACTTGAGCAGGGCGCTCCACGGTTCCAGCACTTCGGTCAGGCGCGCGATCTGGTTCTGCCGCATCTGATTGCAACGGGCGCTGCCCAGCAGCAGCGCGGCGATGTAGGTCTGTTCAACGCTGAGTTCGGTGGTGAGGCTGGCGAGATCGTCGTTTATCCGGCGCTGTTGCAGCTGCAGTTCGCAGGCGGTGCGATAGAGCTGATGCAACTCGAACCACACATGCTCCGGCGGCGAGCTGTACAACTGCGTGGCGCGCAGCAGTTGGCTTTTCATCGCATGAACGGCGCGTTGCAGGGCCATGCCGACCAGTGCGGCGCGATCCTTGGCGTACTTGGGCGCAATCCGCAGGACGATCTGTTTGTAGCCGATGGCCAGATGGCTTTGCAGGGCCTGGCAGAGATTGCTGATCTTGCGTGAACGCTCATCGAGCATGATCGCCTGATGCAGGAAGTGTCGCTCCAGGTGCTGGCAGACGAAGTAAACCTCGGGCCGCAGCAACTCCAGCAAGTGCAGGCGGTTGTCGCTGGGGGTGAGCAATTGGTTGAGTTCACCCAGCCCCTGATACAGCAGGCGGGCGGTTTCGCCGATATTGGCCTTGGGCAGGCCGGCGATCCAGCGCTTGAGGTCGCGCGGGTTGGCTTCGCAAAACGACAGGCGCGGCTGACTCGGGGTCGGGGCGCGCAGCTGTGGAGGGGAAATGGTCTGGCTCATGCCAAAAACCATAGCAGCAAATGAGGCAATCTGCGGGAGCGCCTGAGGCGGCCCCCGCAGACGATCAATCAGGCTTTTGGCAGCGCCAGGCCTTGACCCATTTGCACGGGTGAACCGGCGACCAGCTCTTCAGCCCATTTCACTTGATCCGGGCCAAACAGCACGATGGCGGTCGAACCCAGTTTGAAGCGGCCCAGTTCAGCGCCTTTTTCCAGGTGAATTGGCGCACGTGCGGCTTCGTCGTAGCGGAAAGTCTTTAGCTCGCGTTTCGGCGGCGTGACCAGACCGGCCCACACGGTTTCAATCGAAGCGACGATCATTGCGCCGACCAGCACCACGGCCATTGGCCCGCGTTCGGTGTCGAAAATGCATGCTACGCGCTCGTTGCGGGCGAACAGTTCCGGGACGTTTTCAGCGGTGGTCTGGTTGACCGAGAAGATCCGGCCCGGGATGTAGACCATTTCGCGCAGGGTGCCGGCCAGCGGCATGTGCACGCGGTGGTAGTCCTTCGGCGACAGGTAAATGGTGGCAAAGTCGCCGCCCATGAACGGCGCGGCGTTGGCCGCGTCACCGCCGAGCAGTTCCAGCACGCTGAAGCTGTGGCCCTTGGCCTGGAACACCCGGCCATGCTCAATCGGGCCGAGCTGGCTGACCGCACCATCGGCCGGGCTGAGGATCGCGCCCGGGGTTTCGTCCAGCGGACGCGCGCCGTCTTTCAGGGCGCGGGTGAAGAACGCATTGAAGTGCTCGTAAGCGGTCAGGTCTTCGACCAGCGCTTGCGACATGTCCACCTGGTAGCGCTTGGCGAACCATTGGGTGAAGGCATTCTTGAACCAGCGCACGCGGCACTCGGCAATGCAGCCGGCCAGACGTGACAGCAGGTGATGAGGCAGCAGGTACTGGCTGAGGATAAACAGACGCTCTTTCATTGGTTGTCCTTGGAAACTTGAATCTCGACAGGCGTGTCAGGGTGGTTGCCCCATTCGCCCCAGGAACCGGCGTAGCCCTTGACCCGCGGATAACCGAGGGACTTGGCCACCAGATAAGTGAAGCCCGACCGGTGATGGGTCTGGCAGTGAGTAATGATTTCCTTGTCCTTGGTGATCCCGAGGTTTTCGAGAATCTGCGGCATGTCCGTGCGGATGCGCAGCTGACGTGCCTTGTCCATGCCCGCCGTCCATTCGAAATTGACTGCGCCGGGAATGTGTCCGGCCTTGGCCGCCAGCACTTTCTCGCCGGAGTATTCCAGCGGCCCGCGCGCATCCCAGATCGCCAGATCGGCAGCACCGAGACGGCTTTGCAGGTATTCACGGGTCGCCGTCGGCTCCTCGTGCAAAGTCAACGGCACCGGGCCACCGACGGCCGCGGGTACCTGGATCGACATCGGCATGCCATCCGCCAGCCATGCCGGCAGACCACCGTCTAAATAGTGGTACTGGTCGTGACCGATCACGTCGAGCAGCCAGATGAAGCGTCCGGCCCAGCCGCCGCCTTCATCATCGTAAACCACGTAGACCGCGTCCTTGCGATGGCCCAGCTCACCGAACAATGCTTCCAGATCCGCTTTGGCCGGCAGCAGTCCCGGCGCCGGCGGCTGGCCGAACTGGGTGCGTTTCGGGTCGACAAAGCGTGCACCGGGCAGATGACCTTCGGCGTAGCGGGCGGGGCTGGTCAGGTCCACCAGAATCAGGTTGCTGGCCTCAAGCCGAGGAAGCAAGTCGCTCGGTTCGATGACGAGCGGCAAGCCAGAGAAGTCAGACATGTGAGGTCTCCAGAGCACAAAGGGGGGGATTGTAGCGCAGCCTCATCGGCCACGGCTGCTAAAGCTGTGCAGGGCTTTTTCAACGCATTGCGCGGTTTTACCGAAGGCTTGTACGGTAATGTCGGCGAACGGCCCGCCGCCCTGATCGGCGACGACGATCATGATCACCCGGCCATTGTTGACCAGTGAACGCAGGAACAGATGCTCGCCACGAAACAGTGTGCGCAGGCTCGCAGGCAGCAGGGCGGAAAATTGCGCATCGTTCTCTGGCGTGATGCGAACCTGTGCCTGTTGCGCGAGCAGTCGTTGCAGGACCTTGCTCTGGCCGACGACGAAATTCAAGGCAGCCGCTTCTTTGGGTAAGCCGTGGATCTGGTGCACGCGCAGGCTCGATTGCGTGCGGTCGGCCATCAGGATCATCACCCGGCGCATGCCGCTGGCGACCAGCGCATCGCGAGCGGCGACGGTCAGGCTCATGGCATTGGTGAAGCGGCTCGGTTCGGCGAGCAGTTCAGCGCATTGCCGGCGCCATTGCGTCAGATCTTCCGAGGTTGGCGCAGCGGCGGGCAACATACCCGCCGGCAAACGGCGCGTGCCCCAAGGCCACAACAGCGAAACCGCGGGGTGCCACAGATCCGGCATTGCATGCAGGCGTGCGCTGTTGGCAGCCTGCTGGTGCAGTTGTTGTTGCACTTCGTCCATCGAGACTTGCAGATAAAGGCTTGTCAGGTACTGCCAGCGCTCACTGTGCGGACTGTCCCAGGCCTGTTGAGCCGACAGCGCCAGGCCGTTGGCCAACAGCACGGTGTTGGCCGGCTGGTTGAGCCAGCGACGCAGGGTCGGGTCATCGTCGAGGCGGTTTTGCTGGCGCAGCGGGTGTTCACTGTCCCGGGCGATGCGCAGCACTTTCACCAGTTCGCGCTGTTCACTGAGCAGCAATTTATAGCCCTGCTGCACCCAGATCGGCAGATGCCAGGCTTGCACCAGCGCCTCAGCGATTTTCAGCAGGCGCACGCCGAATAGTTGCTTTTCGACCACGCGTGCCGATTCGCCCTTGTGAATCACCCGCAGCTCCCACTCTTCAAGCAATTGCGGATACGTCAGCGCCAGCGGCCACAGCGGCGACAGAAACAGCAGGCTGCCCCAATGAATGTCCTGCCACAGCCGCGCCAGACGACTGGCGAAAAAGCCGTTGGCCTGTTGCGTGGCGTGCTGGCTGATCATCTGCAGTTGGCGCAGGGCCTTGGGAATTTGCATCTGCGGTTGGGCAGGCAGGCGCGCGAGCAGTTCTTCGGTGCGGGCGAGGCCGAGGCGGGTGATTGCGACTTCGAGATTTTCCGCTGGCGCGCTCATGTTGCCGTGGGTGTGACGATTCGCCTCACGGATGACGCTCAAGGCCAGCGCGGGGCTGTCCTGCATCAGGTCGGCAATGTCGCGCAGCGAGCTTCGGTTGTCGCGGATCGCCCGGCAAACCTTGTCGTGAGCCTCTTGCGGCACGGGCAGGCGGACGCTGTCGAGGAGCTTGACCCAGCCGTCGAGCGTGGTCGGTCTAGCGTGTGGGACGTTCGTTTCATTAGCCATGTCTGGACGGGATCTTCACTGACTGTAGACGCGCCCGGCATGGGCTAAATTGGCTTTTCGCCTGAACTGGCTATAGTCTGGCGCAGTTTTGCCGATAAGTAGAAGAAGAGATTTTTTAACTTCCGAATATGACCTTGAACCCGACTTAAGTAAGTACTTTCTACCTATGGCTAAAATTATCGGCATCATCGTCGTATTCGCGAGCGTGCTCGGCGGATACGTGCTTTCCCACGGCAAGATTGCCGCCCTGATTCAGCCTTTTGAGGTGTTGATCATCGGCGGTGCCGCACTCGGTGCATTCCTGCAGGCCAACCCTGGCTATATGACCATGCACGTGCTCAAGAAGTCCCTGAGCATGTTTGGTTCCCGCTTCAGCCACACGTTCTATCTGGAAGTGCTTGGCCTGATCTACGAGATCCTCAACAAGAGCCGCCGCGAAGGCATGATGGCCATTGAAGGCGATATCGAAGACGCCGCCGCGAGCCCGATTTTCGCCAAGTATCCGGCCGTGCTCAAAGACGAGCGCATGACCGCGTTCATTTGCGATTACCTGCGCATCATGTCGTCTGGCAACATGGCCCCGCACGAACTCGAAGGCCTGTTCGACATGGAGTTGTACAGCCTCAAGGAAGACCTTGAACACCCGTCCCACGCAGTGAACGGTATCGCCGACGGCATGCCCGGTTTCGGTATCGTCGCGGCGGTACTCGGTATCGTGGTGACCATGGCTTCTCTGGGTGACGGTGACCAGAAGTCCATCGGCCTGCACGTCGGTGCGGCACTGGTCGGTACCTTCTTCGGTATTCTCGCGGCTTATGGTTTCTTTGGCCCGTTGGCACATTCTTTGGCCCACGATGCGAAGGAAGAGCTGAACGTCTACGAAGCCATCAAGGCTTCGCTGGTGGCTTCGGCTTCCGGCATGCCGCCATCGCTGGCGGTCGAGTTCGGTCGCAAGGTGCTCTACCCGGCCCACCGTCCAAGCTTTGCCGAGCTGGAACAAGCCGTTCGCGGTCGCTAAGACATGGAAAATAATCAGCCGATTATCATCAAGCGCGTCAAGCGCATAGCCGGCGGGCATCACGGCGGGGCGTGGAAAATCGCCTTCGCCGACTTCGCCACGGCGATGATGGCGTTCTTTCTGGTGTTGTGGCTGTTGTCCACCGCGACGCCGGAGCAGAAGATCGCTATCGCCGGTTACTTCAAAGACCCGGTCGGCTTTTCCGAAAGCGGCACGCCGTACATCATCGATTTGGGTGGTACGCCGACCCTGGCGCCGGAAAACACCCTCAACCCTGAGGTGAAGTCCCAGCCGCAACCGGACAAGGTCACCATCGATACCGAACAGGTCGAAGGCATGGCCGAACAGGTCGAGAGGGAACGCCTGGAACTGCTCCTGCAAGAGCTGCAGAACAAGGTCGACGAGAACCCGCAACTGCAGAAATTCAAGGATCAGATCCTCTTCGAGATCACGCCCAACGGCTTGCGCATCCAGATCATGGACGCCGAGAACCGGCCGATGTTCGACTCCGGCTCTGCACGCCTGAAGCCATATTTCGAAGACATCCTGCTGGCCATGGCTGACACCATCAAAGCGGTGCCGAACAAGATCAGCATCAGCGGCCACACCGACGCCAAGCCTTACACCGGCACCGGCGATTTCGGTAACTGGGAGCTTTCTGCCAACCGCGCCAACGCGGCCCGTCGTGCCCTGGTTGCCGGCAGCTATCCGGACGCGCAAGTGGCGCGGGTCGTCGGTTATGCCTCGTCGGCGCTGTTTGACCGGGAAAACCCGTTCAACCCGGTCAACCGTCGCATCGATATCGTCGTGCTGACCAAAAAGGCCCAGGCCGCTATCGAAGGCGCGCAAGGTGCCGACGCGGCTAAACCGGAGGATCAAGGCCAGAACGACGCCGCTCCGGCAGCGCCGGTCGATCCGAACGCTCTGCCGGCGGATCAGCAACCGGTACCGGCACACGAGTTGCGCGAACGCCTGAACCTGTTCGACGACGCCGCACCGAAACCGGCGGAACCGGGGAGTGCGGCGCCAGCCACTCCACCGCCCACTGCCCCGGCCCCCGCGCCGAAGCAGTGACCCACAAAAAAGCCGACAGTGATGTCGGCTTTTTTGTGCCTGTTGTCTCGTCCGAGAAGCTCGGCAGGTTCACGCTTGCAGGGCTTTTCTCGTTTTCGGCGGGCGGCCATTTGCTGGTGTTCACCGATGATCAGGTATTGCAGTTTTTGGGAATTGCCCTACAGCCAGCGCTTGAGCTTCCAGGTAACGTCAGTCTGCCCCAGCTATGAGCCGGGATTCTCCAAGGACGAAAAGGAAGCTCAGTGTGAGCGGATACGTACCCAACCCTCCGAAGGGCTACCGCAACAAGGGTGTAGAGCCTGTTGATATCTATGCCCAGCGTTGGGCGGAATACAAAGACATCCCCTCGAAAGAAGAGGCGAAGCCCGAAACCGTGGGCTGTGTGTTCGCCAAGAGCTGTAACCTCCCTGACGGAATAATCAACCACAGCAATCCATCCGGTTTTGTGCCTGTTGAGAAACTGGCCGACTACGGACTGTGGGCTGTGCTTGGAACAGGGGCTGCGATTACCGCCCAAGGCACCCAACTGCAGCTGGTTGGCGGGTCTGCTACTGTCAGTGCAATTGCTGAACGTCTTGGTGGTTCACTCGCACTGACCTTGCTGGAAGGTGCTGGAGCCGTTGCGGCAGGAGCCGCCGTGGGCACCATCGCACTACTAATGCCGAACACCAGCATTGCCCCCGACAGTGCTTTTTACACAAACGATCAATACGCCACACTTGATGCTGGCCTCACGCGCGTACGAGTCAACGTGAAGACCCTGCCGGATGGCTCCGTTAACGCTTACGGGTTCTACACAGGAGGTAAAAGGGACTGGGAAAATGTCCCTGTCATCAAGGCAACGAAGGATGGCGAGAACTACGTTGCTGACATCGGCAGCGGCATTGGGCTTACTTGGACGCCAGCGGCGAACTCCGATGGTGTATTGGGTATTCCTGCACTTGAGGGCGCCCCATATTTGCCCCCGGTGTGGGTGTATCCGCCGACCGCACAATCTGACACCGTACTGGCAAATCCAAAGCATCCCCCCGAATTCCAGGATGCAATTATCTGGTTTCCCGCTGATGCGGGACTTGAGCCCATCTACATTGTGCTCAGTACGCAGTTGGAGAAGAACAAGGCTGCTGGGGCTGAGTTCGAAGACAAGACTTACGACGGGTTCTCCGAAGAAATGGAGGAGTCAGCTCAACAGGTCACAATCAAAACAGAGAGCGGCACGAGAACCCGTCTCGATATGATTGGCAGAGACTCGAACGGGGATATTGCCTGTGTCGAATGCAAAGCCTCCGAAACAGCACCACTGACACGCAATCAAAAACAAGCGTTCCCAGAAATTGAACGGGGCGGCGGGGTCATTGTCGGCAAGGGCAAGCCGGGATTCCCGGGAGGGACGGCCCTCTCGCCCACCCGTGTAGACGTTGTGCGACCGAAGTAAAACTGCGGAATTTAAGGAGCTGTCATGTCAGTAACAGACGCCAAAATCATCGATATGTGGGGCATCCCAAAGTGGGACAGCAGCAAGATCGTTCTCGGCATCTCTGACCACCTCGCATGGAGAGATAAAGCCGAGCAAGGCGAGCATCTGCAACTGCTGCAAGACAAGATCAACATGTACGTTGCTTTCATCGAGAGCGGCGAGATTTACACAGAGATTCCGGGGGCGTTGGGTAAGTCTCCTATCATCCGTGTTCAGGGCAAATACGAGCTGTCAGAGCAAGGCGAACTCTTTATTGATCGCGCTGCTGAGGTGCTGAAGGAGGCGGGTATTGGGTTTGAGTTTGTACTCAAAGAAGATCCTGCAGAGTGACGAGCGAGACTTGCTAGCTGTCCGCCTCGCCTCAGAAAGACCAAGCACCGTTTCAAGCGCTTTAGTTTCGAGTTGGCAAAGTTGGTTGATTACCTATGCCCCCAAGTTGTCACTGAGCGCCCGACAGCCGATGGTCCCGCCACGCGACTAGTCGATCTGGAGCACGTAAATGCGAAGTGGCCGGAAGCTTCCAAGTAACAAGCGGTGGCCGAGGCCGTTTCGCAGAGTGATGTAGGAAGGCTCCGAGACGTATAAAACGGGTTTCATTTCACCCAAGGGCTCACTTATAGTTCGTCCGTCACGGAGCACTCGATGACCGATCTTAGCCGGTCGAAACAAGATGGAATATTCATAAACCATTGGAGTTTGACCATGGCTGATTATCGCCCCCTTCAAGGCAACCTCAGCAGCACCCCCACGCTCTACATCGACACCGAAGCCAAGGCCTCGGCACTTCTCGAAAATGCCAAATATCGAATCAACACTGTGCGCAATATGCTCAACAGCGTGAGTTGCCTTTGCGTCAAAGACGCCGAAGGTCATGATCTGGAACATTTCGCCTGCGCCGCGCACCTCCTGCTTCAGGACGGCTGTGACGCGCTGGATGCGTTGGGCTGGAAGCTGGATAGAGTCGCGCCCGGACTTTGAAAGTAAAAAGCCGCGATGGTGTCGCGGCTTTTTTACGTCTGTCAGAACCCGCGCCGAATGCGGTTCTTCAGTTGTTCATGGAAAAACTCGGCATTTCGTTTGTAGGTGCCCTTAACGGATTCGCTTATCGATTCCAGCGACATCGAGCGCTTGTTCGACACTTCCTCACGATACGCTTCGATAAAGAAATCCAGATCTTTATCCGTACTCAGCTTCGGCCATTTATCCAGATACAACGGCAGTTCCGCCGGCCCGGTCTTGAACGAGCAAATCCGCCGATTGCTGATGGTTGCCTCGCCAATCTCGAACGGCACCCACCACGACGAAGCAGTCCGCTCCGAAACCACCGCCAGCAAGTGCGTGCACTCGGTGATGTTGCGGGTGATGACCCCGGTGATGTCGTCAGTGGTCTGCGATTCCGGGTCGAGCACATCCAGGTAGGTTTTGATGTTGGCCTGTTTCAGGCGGCTGTTGATCGCCACGGCATGCAGGCGATCCATATGGCGGTAGCTGATAAAGACAGGCATCAGAAGTGTCCTTTGATCGCGAGTTCGCGGTAGTAGGCGCCGAGCGCGGTGAGGCGGCAGCCGGTGGAGTTGATGGCCGCGTAATACATATGTTCGGCGCCCACCGGTTCTATCAGGCTGTGGCGATTGCACATTTGCAGTTGCTTGAAGATGTCGCCGTGCTCGGGGTCGAACAGCGCTTCGGTGGGCTCGTAGCTGGGGTCGAGCCTGAAGACGAAACTCGGCTCGGGGAACCAGTCCTTGAGTTTGCGTAGGGTTTCTTCGGCAATCAGCGGTGCCACTTCGCGCAGTGGCACGAACTGCGACACATTGGTCTTGAATACCGGACGCTGTTCCCAGGCTCCCAGCGCATTGTCGACAAACGAATAGACGCTACCGGGGGTGACCTTGCCGAGTACGTTGGCAGCGCCACCATGCAGCGCTTGCAGCAACAGATCCGTGAACACACCGTGGCCGCGACTTTCGAGGGCGTACTGTTCTTTTTTGCAGGCGGTGAGAATGGTCATGCCTTCGCCGATCACACTGCTGCCGCCGCGTAAATTGCGCATGGCACCCGCTGCACCGGCCTGGCAGCAATCGAGAATGATGATTTTGTTTTTGATCTGCGACGCCTGATCAGCCCACAGCAGAATGTCGCTGATGCGGATACCGTCTCCGCCAGGCTGGTAGTCCTGGGGAATCAGTAGTCCTTCGTCGATGCTGGTGTCGAACTGCCCATGACCGGCGAAATACAGCAGTGCCACGTCACAGTCGCCTGAGAACAGGCTCTGGATCTGCTGTTTCATGTATTTGAGCGTTAGTTGTTCTTCAGCCGACGTCAGCACTTTGCTGCTGAAGTTCGGGCGCCCGTTGGCGTGGCGCTCCAGTACCGAAGCCATGGCCATTGCATCGTTGTTACAACCGCTCAAAGGAGCGACATGGGCGTAGTGGTTGATGCCGATAAACAGTCCCTTACGCATGGTTACACCGCCGTGTGCAAGCGAATCGCACTGACGATGCTGTTGGTGTTCCACGCGCATTCGGCGTGCGCCGCTTCACGCACCACGGTGGAAATGCGCTCGGCGCCGAATGGCTTGATCGCGATGATCACCTTGCCCATGCGTTTGGCGATCTCGATTTCCTTGTTGATCCACTTGCTGTAGGTCGAATACATCCCGGCCATGATCAGCACCGCCGAGCAAGGGCGAATCTTGTTTTCGATGGCCTCTTCGAGCTGCTTGTCAGTCTGCGCACCCAAGATCGGGTTATGTGACGGCACGGAAAAATTCTTGAAACTGAAATCCGGCTTGGCGCCGAGCAGGCGTACCAGATTGTCGTGAGCGTGGGCGTAGTTCCACGAATGGCTGATGAACAGGTGATAGGTCTGCATGGGGGCCTCGAAGGTCGCAAAGGTGCGAAGGAGGACCCCAATCTAGGCATCTGGAACGTGCCTACAAGGGTTGGGTGGTGAAAGAGAAATGTCCTGCAAGCAGGCATGCGCGAGCCTGTCAGAAAGGTCTGACGTTTAACGGGATCGGGGATTTGTCAGGCGCGGTCCGACATCCGGCAGCCCTCGGGCGAGGTGCTGCCGGTGCTGGTGTTTAGTAGCCGTTTTCCGGCAGGCTGGCGATGATCGAGCGGTAGCTGTTCATCCGCTGCTGTTGTACGCGGCCATCTTCCAGGGCCTTGAGCAAGGCACATCCCGGTTCACGGTCGTGTTTGCAATCGCGGAAGCGGCAGGTGCCGAGCAAATCGTTGAACTCGATGAAACCGGCTTCGACGTCGGCGCGGCTGACGTGGCCCAGGCCAAATTCGCGGATGCCCGGGGAGTCGATCAGTTCGCCGCCACCGGGGAAGTGGAACAGGCGCGCGGTGGTCGTGGTGTGCGTGCCCTGACCGGACAGCTCGGACAACGGCCCGACGCGGGTTTCCACTTCAGGCAGCAGGCTGTTGACCAGCGAGGACTTGCCGACGCCGGACTGGCCGACGAACACGCTGATGCGGCCGTCGAGCTGCTGTTGCAGTTGTTCCATGCCGTTGCCGTGGTGCGCCGACACTTCCAGCACCGGATAACCCAGCGTGCGGTATACCGCCAGCAACGCGTTGAGCGCCGGGGCGTTCTGCTCGTCGATCAGGTCGAACTTGTTCAGCAGCAACAACGGACGGATGCCGGCGTGTTCAGCGGCTACAAGGTAGCGGTCGATCAGGTTGGCATGCGGCTCGGGCAGCGGGGCGAAGACGATGACGATCATGTCGACGTTGGCCGCGACCGGCTTCAACTGGCCGCGGCTGTCCGGACGGCACAGCTCGGTGGTGCGCGGCAGTTGCGCAACGATCACGCCGATGCCCTGGTTGCCGGCACGCCAGACGACGGTGTCACCGGTGACCAGCGCGGGCAGGTTGGCGCGCAAGTGGCAACGGAAGACCTGGCCGGCCTGATCGCCGTCAACCGCCTCGACCTCGACCTGCACACCGAAGTGAGCAATCACCAGGCCGGTCTGTTCCGGGCCCAGGTCACCGCCCTCCAGGGCTTCGACAGCCGAGGACTCGCGTTTGGCGGCGCGTGCGGCGCGTTCGCCTTGAATCTTTTCGATGCGCCAGTTTTGACGACGATTGAGTTGGCGTTTGGCCATGGGTGTTCCGTCTGAAGAATGCAGCGATTAGGTAAAACGGCCGCGAGTTTAGCACGCCCGGCCATCGGGCTAGGCTAAACTGCGCAGCATTGCCTAGGAGCCGAAACATGCCAAACCCGCAGAACCTGATCTGGATCGACCTGGAAATGACCGGTCTGGACCCGGAAAACGACGTCATCATCGAAATGGCCACTATCGTCACCGACAGCGACCTCAACACGTTGGCCGAAGGCCCGGTGATCGCCATTCACCACAGCGACGAAGTCCTCGCGCGCATGGACGAGTGGAACACCCGCACCCACGGCAACTCCGGCCTGACCCAGCGCGTGCGCGACAGCCGCATCAGCATGGCCGAAGCGGAAGCCGAAACCATCGCTTTCCTCGAGAAATGGGTGCCGAAGGGCAAGTCGCCGATCTGCGGCAACAGCATCTGCCAGGACCGTCGCTTTCTTTATACCCACATGAAAGGGCTGGAAAGCTACTTCCATTACCGCAACCTCGACGTCTCGACGCTCAAGGAACTGGCGGCACGCTGGGCGCCGGACGTGCGCGACAGTTTCAAGAAGGGCAGCACGCATCTGGCGCTGGATGACATCCGCGAATCGATCGCCGAACTGCAGCATTACCGTAAGCACTTCATCAAGTTCTGATCAGGCGTGACTCAGCAGGGGGTGGCTTGCCCCCTTTTGGTGCCGCCGCGAAATGGCTAGACTGCGCGCCCTCTTGCCTGGATCGCCATCATGTTGCTGATGCTCTATCTCGTCGCCATCACCGCTGAAGCCATGACTGGCGCGCTGTCTGCCGGGCGTCGCGGCATGGACTGGTTCGGGGTGGTGCTGATTGCCTGCGTCACCGCGTTGGGCGGCGGTTCTGTGCGCGACGTGCTGCTCGGGCACTATCCGCTGACGTGGGTCAAACACCCGGAATACCTCGTGCTGACCTCGGTGGCGGCGATGTTTACCGTGTTCACGGCACGCTGGATGCGTCACCTGCGCTCGCTGTTTCTGGTGCTCGACGCCGTGGGTCTGGTGGCGTTCACTCTGATCGGCTGCATGACCGCGCTGGAAATGGGCCACGGCATGCTGGTCGCTTCGGTCAGCGGCGTGATCACCGGGGTCTTCGGCGGCATCTTGCGCGACATCTTCTGCAACGACATCCCGCTGATCTTTCGCCGAGAGCTGTACGCCAGCGTCTCCTTCGCGGCGGCGTGGTGTTACATGCTTTGCCTGTATCTGAATGTGCCGAGCGAGCAGGCGATCTTGATCACGCTATTTGGCGGTTTCCTGTTGCGTCTGCTCGCGATCCGTTTTCACTGGGAAATGCCCAAGTTCGTCTATAACGACGCGCCTTGACGTTCGGCATGCTGCCTGAGCGCCCACTCCACATGCTCACGCACCAGCTCTGACGGATAGTCTCGCCGCGCCTTCAATGCTTCGAGCACCGGAATGCTCGACGGCGCGTTGCCGAGGCCGACCGCCAGATTGCGCAGCCAGCGCTCATACCCGGCGCGACGCAGCGGCGAGCCTTCGGTGCTGCTCAAGAATTTGTCCTCGTCCCACAAAAACAGCTCGGCCAGTTCGGCGTTGTCCAGATTGTGCCGTGGCTTGAAGTCGCTTTCGCCGGAGGGCTTGGCGAAGCGATTCCACGGGCAGACGATCTGGCAGTCATCGCAGCCGAACACGCGGTTGCCGATCAGCGGGCGCAGGTCTTCGGGGATCGCGTTTTTCAGCTCAATGGTCAGGTAGGAAATGCAGCGGCGAGCGTCCAGTACGTAGGGGCCGACGAAGGCGTTGGTCGGGCAGATATCGAGGCACGCGGTGCAGCGCCCGCAATGTTCGCTGCTGTGTGGCTCGTCCACCGGCAGCGGCAGATCGACGAACAGTTCACTCAAGAAGAAATAACTGCCAGCCTTGCGGTTCAGCACCAGGGTGTTTTTGCCGATCCAGCCCAGTCCAGCCTGCTCGGCGATGGCTTTTTCCAGCACTGGGGCACTGTCGACAAACGCACGAAAACCGAATGGGCCGATCTCCGACTGGATCTTGTCAGCCAATTGTTGAACACGTTTACGGATCAATTTGTGGTAATCGCGGCCCAAGGCATAACGCGACACGTAGGCTTTTTCCGGTTGGGTCAGGCGTTTGGCCATTTCGGTATCACCCGGCAGGTAGTCCATGCGTAGCGAGACCACGCGCAACGTGCCTGGTACCAGCTCTTCCGGGTGCGAACGTTTGCTGCCGTGGGCGCCCATGTACTCCATTTCGCCGTGGTAGCCGGCCGCGAGCCAACGCTGCAGATGCTGCTCATGCCCGGCCAGATCGAGGCCGCTGATGCCGACTTGCTGAAAGCCCAGCTCGCGGCCCCAATCCTTGATCGATTGGGCGAGGGCGGGCAGGTCTGTAGTGATGGCGGACATGAGGCGAGAGAAACCGGAGCTGAGGTGCGTATAATTCTGCCAGACATCGGAGCCCGAAGACGCATGCCGCACACGAAAGATCAATTACCCGACGCGCTGTATGGCGCCGCACAGGTGCGCGAACTCGATGCACGGCTGATCGCCGCCGGTACGCCGGGCTTCGAACTGATGCGGCGCGCGGCCCATGCAACGTGGCGTGCGCTGGTTCGGCAATGGCCGTCGGCGACCGAGCTGACGGTGCTGGCCGGACATGGCAACAATGCCGGCGACGGTTATCTGGTCGCGGCGATGGCGCAGCGAGCAGGCTGGCAGGTGCGAGTGTTGGCCGTCGGCGATCCGCAACGTTTGCAGGGCGATGCCGCGCTGGCCCATGCCGCGGCATTGGCTGAAAATGTCGCGGTGCAGGATTGGCAGGCTCAAAGCGAGCTTCGCGGCGTCCTTCTTGATGCCTTGCTCGGCACGGGTTTGAGCGGTGAAGTGCGCGAGCCCTATATCTCTGCGATCAAGGCCATCAACGCCAGTGGTTTGCCAGTGACAGCCGTCGATATCCCTTCCGGGCTAAGCGCTGACACCGGGCAGGTGCTGGGTGCTGCGGTGCAGGCCGATCTGACCGTGACCTTCATCGGGCTGAAAATCGGCCTGTTCACCGGCGACGCGGCGGACCACGTCGGCCAATTGGTATTTAACGATTTGCAAGCCTGCGCCGACATCTATCGTGACATTACGGTCATCGCCCGACGGCTTTACCCGGCTAATCTTCCGGGGTTGGCGGCGCGCGCTCCGACGTCGCACAAAGGCCGTTTCGGCCATGTGTTGCTGATCGGCGGCGATCACGGGTTTGGCGGGGCGATTGCGCTCAGTACCGAAACGGCTTTGCGCAGCGGCGCGGGCATGGTGTCGCTGGCGACCCGTCCCGAGCATGTTCCGGCAGCGCTGGCGCGAGTGCCGGAAGTCATGGTGCTTGGCACATCGTCGGCCAATCAGTTGATGGGGTTGCTGGAGAAAGCCTCTGTGCTGGTGATCGGCCCGGGGTTGGGGCAGGCCAGTTGGGGGCGCGCGCTGTTGTCCGCCGCTGCCAATGCAAACTTGCCACAGGTCTGGGACGCCGATGCGTTGAACCTGCTGGCGAGTGGTTTCGTCACCTTGCCCAAGGATTGCGTGATCACGCCGCATCCGGGTGAGGCGGGGCGGTTGTTGGGCATCAGTACTGCCGAGGTCCAGGCGGATCGTCCGGCAGCAGCGTTGGCGTTGAGTGAAAAGTACTCAGCGGTTGTCGTGCTCAAAGGTGCCGGCAGTCTGATCGCCCACTTCGATGGCCGTTTGGCGGTGTGCCATCAAGGTCATCCGGCCATGGCCACAGCCGGCCTCGGTGACGTGCTGGCCGGTTTGACCGGTGCGCTGTTGGCGCAAGGCATGGACGGTTTCGATGCCGCGTGCCTGGCGGTCTGGCTGCACGCCAATGCGGGAATGCAACAAGGTAAATTCGGCCGAGGGCTGGCGGCCAGTGATCTGATTCCAGTCATTCGTCAGTTGTTGGAGGAGCAAGCACCGTGTCTGAAGTAACCCTGTACCTGGCCGATGAACAGGCCATGAGCGACTTTGGTGCACGGATCGCCCGCGTGACCCAGGGCCATGGACTGATTTTTCTTCAAGGTAACCTGGGGATGGGCAAAACCACGCTGTCGCGCGGGATCATTCGCGGGCTGGGGCACGTCGGTGCGGTAAAAAGTCCGACCTTTACCTTGGTCGAACCCTACGAAATCGGTGACATCCGCGCCTTCCACTTCGACCTGTATCGGCTGGTCGATCCGGAAGAGCTGGAGTTTCTCGGCATCCGCGACTACTTCGAAGACGACGCGATGTGTCTGATCGAATGGCCCGATAAAGGTGCAGGCTTTTTGCCAAAGCCTGACCTGACCATTACCATTAGCCCGCAAGACAGCGGGCGTTCGCTGAAAATTTCATCCCAGGGCTCGCGTGGCGAGATCTGGTGTGCCGCTTTGGCATTGGAAACCAATTAAATGATGGGGTTAGGTATGCGCTTTCGCGCGATGGTGGCTGCCGCTGGACTGTTGTTGATGGCAGTAACCGTCAACGCTGTGGCCGATTCAAAGGTCAACAGCGTGCGCCTGTGGCGGGCGCCGGATAACACGCGACTGGTTTTCGACCTGAGCGGACCGGTTCAGCACAGCGTCTTCACCCTGACCGCGCCGGATCGGCTGGTCATCGACATCAACGGTGCCACCCTCGGTGCGCCGTTGAATGTGCAGACCGCAAACACGCCGATCATTGCAATGCGCTCGGCCCAGCGAACGCCGACCGACCTGCGGGTGGTCATCGACCTGAAAAAAGCCGTCACCCCGAAGAGCTTCTCGCTGGCGCCGAACGCGCAGTACGGCAATCGCCTGGTGGTCGACCTGTTCGACAACCCGGCCGACGCGGCGCCGCCACCTGCGCCGACACCCAAGGTGGCGACCGTGCCAGCGGTGCCGGTTACGCCGACTGAACCTTCGATCAAGTTGCCGCCGGCCCCGGCGGGTAAGCGCGATATTATTGTTGTCATCGACGCCGGTCACGGTGGCGAAGACCCGGGTGCGTCCGGCTCGCGGGGCCAGCGTGAGAAAGATGTGGTGCTGCAGATCGCCCGCGAACTGCAGCGTCAGGTCAACGGCATGAAAGGCTTCCGCGCCGAACTGACCCGTACCGGCGACTACTTCATCCCGTTGCGTGGCCGTACCGAAATCGCCCGCAAGAAGGGCGCTGATCTGTTTGTCTCGATTCACGCAGACGCCGCGCCGTCTACCGCCGCTTTCGGTGCGTCGGTGTTTGCTTTGTCTGATCGCGGCGCGACTTCGGAGACCGCCCGTTGGCTGGCCGACAGCGAAAACCGTTCTGACTTGATCGGTGGTGCCGGCAACGTCAGCCTCGACGACAAGGACCGCATGCTCGCGGGCGTGTTGCTCGACCTGTCGATGACCGCCTCGCTGACCTCCAGCCTCAACGTCGGCCAGAAAGTCCTGACCAACATCGGTCGTGTGACGCCGTTGCACAAACAGCGCGTGGAGCAGGCCGGGTTCATGGTGCTGAAGTCGCCGGACATCCCGTCGATCCTGGTCGAAACCGGCTTCATCTCCAACGCCAACGAAGCGAGGAAACTCTCCGCCTCGAGCCACCAGCAAGCGCTGGCGCGTTCGATCAGCAGCGGCGTGCGCCAGTTCTTCCAGCAAAACCCGCCACCGGGCACTTACATTGCCTGGCTGCGTGACTCCGGCAAGATCGCCCAAGGCCCGCGCGATCATCGTGTCGGCCCGGGGGAGACGCTGGCAATGATCGGCGTGCGCTATCAAGTGTCGCCAGCGACATTGCGCAGTGCGAACAACCTGAAAAGCGATGAGTTGAAAGTCGGCCAGCACTTGACCATTCCTGGCACCGAACTGGCGTCCAAAGAATGAACGAAGTGCTGAACGCTGCTGCGCGCATCGAGCTGCTCAGCCCGCGGCTGGCGAACCAGATTGCCGCCGGTGAGGTGGTTGAGCGTCCGGCCTCGGTGATCAAGGAATTGCTGGAAAACAGCCTCGACTCTGGTGCCAGGCGCATCGATGTCGATGTCGAGCAGGGCGGCGTCAAGTTGTTGCGCGTGCGTGATGACGGCAGCGGTATTTCCGCCGATGACCTGCCGCTGGCACTGGCCCGTCACGCCACCAGCAAGATCCGTAACCTCGAAGACCTTGAGCAGGTGATGAGTCTGGGCTTCCGTGGTGAAGCACTGGCATCGATCAGCTCCGTGGCACGCCTGACCCTGACCTCGCGCACCCGTGGTGCCGAGCAGGCCTGGCAGGTCGAAACCGAAGGCCGCGACATGGCGCCTCGGGTTCAGCCAGCCGCGCACCCGGTCGGCACTTCGGTGGAAGTCCGCGACCTGTTCTTCAACACGCCGGCACGACGCAAATTCCTCAAGACCGAAAAAACCGAATTCGATCACTTGCAGGAAGTGATCAAGCGTCTGGCGCTGGCGCGTTTCGATGTGGCCTTCCATCTGCGCCACAACGGCAAGACCATCCTCAGTCTGCATGAGGCCCATGATGATGCGGCCCGTGCGCGGCGCGTGGCGGCGATCTGCGGTTCGGGTTTTCTGGAGCAGGCGCTGCCGATCGAGATCGAGCGCAACGGCCTGCATCTGTGGGGGTGGGTCGGTCTGCCGACCTTCAACCGTAGCCAGGCCGATTTGCAGTATTTCTTCGTGAATGGCCGGGCGGTGCGCGACAAACTGGTGGCCCATGCGGTGCGTCAGGCCTATCGCGACGTGCTGTTCAATGGTCGCCATCCGACCTTTGCGCTGTTTTTCGAAGTCGATCCGGCGGCAGTCGACGTCAACGTGCACCCGACCAAACACGAAGTGCGCTTCCGTGACGGGCGCATGGTGCATGATTTCCTTTATGGCACGTTGCACCGCGCGTTGGGCGATGTGCGTCCGGAAGACCAGCTCGCTGGTTCCGTGACCACCGCCGTCGTCCGGCCAACCGGCCTCGATGCCGGTGAGTTCGGCCCGCAGGGTGAAATGCGTCTGGCCGCCAATGCGCTGCTGGAGCAACCGCAGGCGCAACCGGCGTTCAATGCGTCGCCCGGTGCCAGCGCTGGCGGCGCTTATCAGTATCAATACACACCGCGCCCGCAATCGGCGATACCGCCCGCTGCCGAGGCTCAGGCTGCGTACCGCGAGTTTTTTGCGCCGTTGCCAGAGGCTAACGCCAATGCACTGCCGGCGGGTCAGGAAGACATTCCGCCGCTGGGTTATGCGCTGGCGCAGTTGAAAGGCATCTACATTCTTTCCGAGAACGCACAGGGACTGGTGCTGGTGGACATGCACGCCGCTCATGAGCGCATCATGTACGAGCGTTTGAAGATTGCGATGGCCAGCGAAGGTTTGAGTGGCCAGCCGTTATTGGTGCCGGAGTCGCTTGCGGTCAGTCAGCGCGAAGCCGATTGCGCCGAAGAACACTCGGCGTGGTTTCAGCGCCTGGGCTTTGAATTGCAGCGGCTGGGCCCGGAAACCCTGGCAATCCGCCAGATTCCAGCCTTGCTGAAGCAGGCTGAGGCTAATCGTCTGGTGGGTGACGTGCTGTCGGACTTGATGGAATACGGCACCAGCGACCGGATTCAGGCACACCTGAACGAACTGCTCGGCACCATGGCCTGCCACGGTGCGATCCGCGCCAACCGGCGCCTGGCCCTGCCGGAAATGAACGGCTTGCTGCGCGACATGGAAAACACCGAGCGCAGCGGTCAATGCAATCATGGCCGGCCGACCTGGACCCAATTGGGTCTGGACGATCTGGACAAACTGTTTCTGCGCGGTCGTTGATGAACCAGCTTCCTCCAGCGATTTTCCTGATGGGCCCGACCGCTGCGGGCAAGACCGATCTGGCCATCGAGCTGACCAAGGTACTGCCGTGCGAGTTGATCAGCGTCGATTCGGCGCTGGTCTATCGCGGCATGGACATCGGCACCGCCAAGCCTTCCAGGAACCTGCTGGCCGAGTTTCCGCACCGTTTGATCGATATTCTTGATCCGGCGCAAGCATATTCGGCCGCGGATTTCCGTCGCGATGCCCTGCAAGCCATGGCGGAAATCACCGCGCGCGGGAAAATTCCGTTGCTGGTCGGCGGAACCATGCTCTATTACAAGGCGCTGGTCGAAGGTCTGGCGGACATGCCTGCGGCCGATCCTGCGGTGCGGGCGCAGATCGAAGAAGAAGCTGCACGCCTTGGCTGGCAAGCGTTGCACGATCAACTGGCAGTGATCGATCCGGTGTCCGCTGCGCGGATTCATCCGAACGACCCGCAGCGCTTGAGTCGCGCGCTGGAAGTCTATCGGGTCAGCGGTCAGAGCATGACTACCCTGCGCGAACAACAATCTGCGCAAAGTACTGAAGCAGCCGCTTCGGGACTGCAACAATTGCCCTATACTGTCGCGAACTTGGCCATTGCCCCGGCAAATCGCCAGGTACTGCACGAGCGCATTAAACAAAGATTCACAAATATGCTGGAACAGGGGTTCATTGACGAGGTCGTAGCCCTGCGTAAAAGAAGTGACCTGCATTCAGGGTTGCCGTCTATACGTGCGGTAGGCTACCGCCAGGTCTGGGATTATCTGGATGGCACGCTGTCGTTGGCTGAAATGCAGGAGCGCGGCATCATTGCCACGCGTCAATTGGCCAAACGCCAGTTCACCTGGCTGCGCAGCTGGGAAGATATACACTGGCTGGACAGTCTTGATTGCGACAATCTGCCACGCGCCTTGAAATACCTTGGGACCATCTCCATATTGAGCTGAGTCCTTGCAATTGCCGTCTATCCTTGGGGGTGTGACGGCCGAAGCCATCTGAATTACCTATTTTTTATTATTGAATCCTTAAAGGAGTGCGGCACATGTCAAAAGGGCATTCGCTACAAGACCCTTACTTGAATACTTTACGTAAAGAGAAAGTTGGGGTTTCCATCTATCTGGTCAACGGTATCAAACTGCAAGGCACGATCGAGTCGTTCGACCAGTTCGTGATCCTGCTGAAAAACACCGTGAGCCAAATGGTTTACAAACACGCTATCTCGACAGTAGTGCCGGTTCGTCCAATTCGTCTGCCTAGCGCAAGCGAATCCGAAGCAGGTGACGCTGAGCCAGGTAACGCCTGATAGGAGTCTCCTTTGTTCTTTGAGCGCCACGGTGGTGGTGAGCGAGTCATCCTCGTTCACTTGGATGGACAGGACCCTGAGGCGCGCGAAGATCCGCAGGAGTTTCAGGAGCTGGCTAATTCGGCGGGTGCCGAGACCGTTGCGTTTTTTAACGTTCCGCGTCATCGGCCAACCGCCAAATTCCTGATTGGCAGCGGCAAGGTCGAGGAATTGCGCGACCTGGTCAAAGCTGAAGAAGCCGATCTGGTGATTTTCAATCACATCCTCACGCCCAGTCAGGAACGTAACCTCGAACGTGTTTTCGAGTGTCGCGTGATCGACCGTACCGGTCTGATTCTCGATATTTTCGCCCAGCGCGCCCGAACCCATGAAGGCAAGCTCCAGGTCGAACTGGCCCAGCTTGACCACATGAGCACTCGTCTGGTTCGCGGCTGGACCCACCTTGAGCGTCAGGGTGGCGGCATCGGCATGCGTGGTCCGGGTGAAACCCAGCTGGAAACCGACCGCCGTCTGCTGCGGGTTCGTCTGCGGCAGATCAAAGGCCGGCTGGAAAAGGTGCGTAGCCAGCGCGAGCAGTCGCGCCGTGGTCGATCCCGTGCCGATATTCCGACCGTATCCCTGGTGGGCTACACCAACGCCGGGAAATCCACACTGTTCAATAACGTGACGAAATCCGACGTGTACGCGGCTGACCAGCTGTTCGCCACGCTGGACCCGACCCTGCGCCGTCTGGAACTGGACGACCTCGGACCGATCGTTCTGGCCGATACCGTGGGTTTCATCCGCCACTTGCCGCACAAGCTGGTCGAAGCATTTCGGTCTACGCTCGAAGAGTCGAGCAACTCCGACCTGCTGTTGCACGTGATCGATGCGGCCGAGCCGGATCGCATGTTGCAGATCGAGCAGGTGATGGTAGTGCTGGGCGAGATTGGGGCTCAGGACTTGCCGATCCTCGAGGTATACAACAAACTCGATTTGCTTGAAGGCGTGGAGCCACAAATCCAGCGCGATGCCGATGGCAAGCCGCAACGGGTCTGGCTCTCGGCGCGAGACGGCAGTGGTCTGGAACTGCTTGAGCAAGCCATCGCCGAGTTGTTGGGCAGTGATTTGTTCGTAGGCACATTGCGTTTGCCGCAACGATTTGCGCGACTGCGTGCGCAGTTCTTCGAGCTCGGTGCGGTACAGAAAGAAGAATACGACGAAGAAGGCATCAGTCTGCTGGCCGTTCGTTTGCCCCGGATCGAGTTGAATCGACTGGTAAGCCGCGAGGGATTGCAGCCGATGGAATTCATCGAGCAACACACTTTGCAATAAAAGCCTGAAAAAGCGGTTGTGCCGCGAAGGCAGGCATTCTGTAGCATTGGTTGGCGCGCCGTGGGTGCGTCTTTGCTTTATCAGATGGAGAGCGCTATGGCTTGGAATGAGCCGGGTGGCAACTCGAATAATCAGGATCCTTGGGGTGGCAAGCGCCGCAATAACGGCGACCGCAAGGGGCCACCAGATCTCGACGAGGCCTTCCGAAAGCTGCAGGAAAGCCTGAACGGGTTGTTCGGTGGTGGTAAGAAACGTGGTGATGACGGCGGTGGTTCGGGCAAGAGCAGTGGCGGCTTCGGCGGTCTGCTCGGCATCGGCCTGGTCGTGCTGGCGGCCGTCTGGCTGTACAGCGCGGTCTATGTAGTCGACGAGCAGGAGCAGGCCGTGGTACTGCGCTTCGGCAAGTACTACGAGACTGTCGGCCCGGGCCTGAACATCTACTTCCCGCCGATCGACAAGAAGTACATGGAAAACGTAACGCGTGAGCGTGCGTACACCAAGCAGGGCCAGATGCTGACCGAAGACGAGAATATCGTCGAAGTGCCGCTGACCGTGCAGTACAAGATCAGCAACCTGCAGGATTTCGTGTTGAACGTCGATCAGCCGGAAATCAGCCTGCAACATGCGACCGACAGTGCGCTGCGCCACGTGGTGGGTTCGACCGCCATGGACCAGGTGCTGACCGAAGGTCGTGAATTGATGGCCAGCGAAATCAAGGAGCGCCTGCAACGCTTTCTCGATACCTACCGCACCGGCATCACCGTGACTCAGGTCAACGTGCAGAACGCGGCAGCCCCGCGTGAAGTGCAGGAAGCCTTCGATGACGTGATCCGCGCCCGTGAAGACGAGCAGCGTTCGCGCAACCAGGCTGAAACCTACGCCAACGGCGTCGTCCCGGAAGCCCGTGGTCAGGCCCAGCGCATCATCGAAGATGCCAACGGTTACCGCGACGAAACGGTTTCGCGTGCCAAGGGTGAGGCTGATCGCTTTACCAAACTGGTCGCCGAGTATCGCAAGGCACCTGAAGTCACCCGCGAGCGTCTGTATCTGGACACCATGCAGGAAGTCTTCAGCAACACCAGCAAGGTACTCGTGACCGGTAACAAAAACGGCCAGAGCAACCTCTTGTACCTGCCGTTGGACAAGATGATTCAGAACAGCTCGGGCAGCAATGCGCCAGTCACCGGCTCGGCCGCCGCCCGCAACAACACGGACGTCGCGCCGCATGTCACTGACCTGCCGCAGTCGCGCACAAGGGAGACCCGCTGATGAGCAATAAATCGCTGATCGCCCTGATCGTTGGCGTCGTGGTGGTATTGGTGGGCTGGAACTGCTTCTACATCGTGGCTCAGACCGAGCGTGCGGTGTTGCTGCAATTCGGTCGCGTGGTTCAGGCTGATGTTCAGCCAGGTCTGCATATGAAAGTGCCTTACGTTAACCAGGTGCGTAAATTCGACGCACGACTGATGACGCTGGATGCACCGACGCAACGTTTCCTGACCCTGGAAAAGAAAGCCGTCATGGTGGATGCCTACGCCAAGTGGCGGGTGAAGGATGCCGAGCGCTTCTACACCGCGACTTCCGGTCTCAAGCAAATCGCCGACGAGCGTCTGTCCCGTCGTCTGGAATCCGGTCTGCGTGACCAGTTCGGTAAGCGCACCCTGCACGAAGTGGTGTCGGGTGAGCGTGATGCACTGATGGCTGACATCACGGCGTCGCTGAACACCATGGCGGAAAAGGAGCTGGGTATCGAAGTCGTCGATGTCCGGGTCAAAACCATTGATCTGCCGAAAGAAGTAAACCGCAGCGTGTTCGAACGTATGAGCACCGAGCGTGAGCGTGAAGCTCGCGAGCACCGCGCCAAGGGTAACGAGCTGGCCGAAGGCATCCGTGCCGACGCCGATCGTCAACGCCGCGTGTTGCTGGCTGAAGCCTATCGTGAATCCGAAGAGGTTCGCGGTGATGGTGATGCCCAGGCCGCTGCGATCTACTCCAAGGCCTACGGTCAGGATCAGGAGTTCTACAGTTTCTACCGTAGCCTGCGTGCCTACCGTGAAAGTTTCGCGAACAAATCCGACGTCATGGTCCTGGACCCAAGCAGCGACTTCTTCCAGTACCTGGAAAAAGCCAAGCCTTGATACGTCGTTGACCTGAAGCACTCCGCCCGGCGGCTAAAACCTCGGGCGGGGTGATCCTTTGGGAAAACGTGTGTATGATGCGGCAGCCGGGAAATTCCCGGCTTTTTTGCGTCTGCACGTTTGATTGCTGTTTATGTTGCAGACATCGGGTTGAATAGCCCGAGAGTATTTCGAGGAAAGTGATGGGCGAAGCCGGTAACAGGCCTTTCGCCGCGTCGTTCATGCGCGTGCGTTTTGAACGAACCGGTCATTTTCTGCTTCACTCAAGGCTCGCCCTCGTGCTGGCCGCCCGGATCAAAGGGGAATGGCGTAATGGCAACGGTAGACCGCTGGCTGCTGCCAGATGGCATCGAAGAAGTACTGCCACCGGAAGCGGCGCGCATTGAAGTTGCGCGTCGTCAGGTGTTGGATCTGTTCCAGAGTTGGGGTTACGAATTTGTCGTAACTCCCCATATCGAGTACCTGGAATCGCTGCTGACCGGCGCGGGCCAGGACCTGGATCTGCGTACCTTCAAGGTCATCGACCCGCAATCGGGCCGGCAGATGGGTTTCCGTGCCGACATCACGCCGCAAGTGGCGCGCATCGATGCGCACACCTTGCGCCGTGAAGGGCCGAGCCGTCTGTGCTACGCCGGCAGCGTGCTGCACGCCCAGCCGCGTGCACTGTCGTCCTCGCGCAGCCCGATCCAGTTGGGCGCCGAGTTGTACGGCGATGCCAGCCCGAGCAGTGATGTTGAAGTGATCAGCCTGATGCTCGCCATGCTGCAGCTGGCCGATGTGCCGGACGTGCACATGGACCTCGGTCATGTGGGTATCTACCGTGGTCTTGCGCGTGCCGCCGGGTTGTCGGGCGAAGTCGAGCAGCAGTTGTTCGATGCACTGCAGCGCAAGGCAATCGACGAGGTCATCACCTTGACCGAAGGCCTGCCGACCGATCTGTCCGGCATGCTGCGCGCGCTGGCCGACCTGTGCGGCGGCCGTGAAGTGTTGAGCGCTGCCCGTGAGCGTCTGGCCAATGCGCCGGCGCCGGTACTGGCGGCACTGGAAGATTTGCTGGCCATCGCCGAGCGTCTGTCGGCGCGCTTCCCGCAGTTGCCGCTGTACTTCGATCTCGGCGAGCTGCGCGGTTACCACTACCACACCGGCGTGGTGTTTGCGGTGTTCGTGCCGGGCGTGGGCCAGTCCATCGCTCAGGGCGGTCGCTACGACGACATCGGTGCCGACTTCGGTCGCGCCCGCCCGGCGACTGGCTTCTCTACCGATTTGAAAACCCTGGTGACCCTGGGGCGTGCTGAAGTCGAGCTACCGTCTGGCGGTATCTGGATGCCTGACAGTACGGATGCGGCACTCTGGCAGCAGGTTTGCCAGTTGCGCAGTGAGGGTCAGCGTGTCGTTCAGGCGTTGCCTGGACAACCTTTGGCCGCCGCCCGTGATGCGGACTGCGACCGGCAATTGATTCAGCAGAACGGGCTTTGGCAAGTTTCGCCACTGGCTTCTTGAGTTTTCCTGCCGGCCATCGCCGGCACCAAGTTTGCGCGAATGAGGACAAGTGTTATGGGTAAGAATGTCGTAGTCCTGGGCACCCAATGGGGTGATGAGGGCAAAGGCAAGATCGTTGATCTGCTGACCGAACATGCTGCCGCCGTAGTGCGCTACCAAGGTGGCCACAATGCGGGCCACACCCTGGTGATCGACGGCGAAAAAACCGTTTTGCACCTGATTCCGTCGGGCGTGTTGCGCGAAGGCGTGCAGTGCCTGATCGGCAACGGCGTGGTGGTTGCACCTGACGCCCTGCTGCGCGAGATCACCAAGCTGGAAGAGAAAGGCGTACCGGTGCGCGAGCGCCTGCGTATCAGCCCGTCCTGCCCGCTGATTCTGTCCTTCCACGTGGCGCTGGACCAGGCCCGTGAAAAAGCCCGTGGCGAGCTGAAGATCGGTACTACCGGTCGCGGCATCGGCCCGGCTTACGAAGACAAGGTTGCTCGTCGTGGCCTGCGTGTTGGTGACCTGCTGAACATGCCGCGCTTTGAAGACAAGCTGCGTGAACTGGTGGACTACCACAACTTCATGCTGGTCGGTTACTACAAAGAGCCGGCCATCGAGTTCGAAAAAACCCTGGCAGAGTGCAAGGAATACGCTGAGCTGCTCAAGCCGCTGATGCTGGACGTCACTGCCGAGTTGCACGACCTGCGTCGCGCCGGCAAAGACATCATGTTCGAAGGCGCCCAAGGTTCGTTGCTCGACATCGACCACGGCACCTACCCCTACGTAACCAGCTCCAACACCACTGCTGGTGGCGTGGCGACCGGTTCGGGCGTTGGTCCGATGTTCCTGGATTACATCCTGGGCATTACCAAGGCATACACCACTCGCGTCGGGTCGGGTCCATTCCCGACCGAACTGTTCGACGACGTGGGCGCGCACTTGGCCAAGCAAGGTCACGAGTTCGGCGCTACTACCGGTCGTGCCCGTCGTTGTGGCTGGTTCGACGCCGTTATCCTGCGTCGTGCTATCGATGTGAACAGCATCTCGGGCATCTGCCTGACCAAGCTGGACGTACTCGACGGCCTGGAAACCATCAACATCTGCGTTGGCTACAAAGATGCGCAGGGCAACGCCGTTGCGCCGACCGACGCTGACAGCTACGTGGGCCTGCAGCCTGTGTATGAAGAAGTGCCGGGCTGGACCGAATCGACCGTGGGCGCCAAGACCCTGGAAGAACTGCCGGCTAACGCTCGTGCCTACATCAAACGCGTTGAAGAGTTGATCGGCGCGCCGATCGACATTATTTCGACGGGCCCTGACCGCAACGAAACCATCGTTCTGCGTCATCCGTTCGCTTGATAAGTCGTTGATGTAAAAACACAAAGGCCCCTTGATCGGGGCCTTTGTCGTTTATGCCTGTTGGACGGCATGACCTTTGCTGTGAATCTGCCTACAAGAGTGCCATCAAATTAATGGCGTCAGAAGTCGAGGTATTCACAGTGTCGGCCGTTCTCTCACTGTTACAAAGCCGTTTGTTGCGGCCCGTGTTCGTTACCCTTGGTATCGCTCTTTTGGTGCAAGTGCTGGTGGCGGTTGCCCTGACACGAAGCACGGTCACTGCACTGGAAGCGGATCTGGGCGTTCGCCTCGGTGCCGATAGCCAGAAACTTTCCGGGGAACTGGAGCAGGCTGGGCGTGAAGTCACGTCGAGCCTCGACGCGTTGTCCGCCAGTACACGTCAGCGTTTGACCGCAGGCCTGTCCTCGCGGCTGAAGGACGAGCAGGCGCAACTGCGTGCGACGCTGGAAAAAGACCTCAAGGATTCGGCCAACGACATGGCTCAGTTGCTCGCCTCGGTGGCGCCGCGCGCCATGTGGGACAGCGACGTGCCGACCCTTTCCGAGTTTGCCCGCCGCGCCCAGCGCAATCCCAATGTGCTGTTCGTGGTCTACGACGACGCCACCGGTCAGCACCTGACCCGTTATCTCAATCGCGAAAACCCGATCAACAAGGCCTTGCTGGAAAAGGGCCAGGGCGAGCGCGCGCTGGACAAAGTGCTGGATGCGGCGAAGAACGATCCGTCGGTCTACTACCTTGAAGCTTCGATCAATCCCAACGGTGTGGAAATCGGCAAGGTGCTGATGGGGGTTTCTACCGCCTCGGTGGAAACCGATCTGGCGGCGCTCGACAAACGCTTCTCGGCACTGATCGCCAGCAGTGATCAACTGGTCGGGGACAGCCTCCAGGGCGCCGCTGCGGACAGCGCCAAAGCCATGCAGGCGCGTCTGCAGTCGGCGCAATCCACCGCTGCCGAAATGAAAGCGAATACCACCGGCACCGTTCAGGACGCTGCCGCGACGTTGCGCTGGCGGATCGGCATGGGGCTGGCGCTGGTCGGTTGCGGCGTGTTGCTGTTGCTGGCCGTGGTGCTGGGCCATCGCGTGGTCAATCGGCTGAAGATGCTGAATGCGGCGATGGACGATCTCGCGGCGGGCGAGGGCGACCTGACCAAGCGTGTGCAGATCAGCAGCAAGGACGAGATCGGCGATATGGCCTCGGCGGTCAATCGCTTTGTGGATAAGTTGCAGCCAATCGTGCGCGAGGCGGGTGATGTCGCGCAGCGTACCGGTGTAGAAATCGGTGCCATGACTCTGCGCAATGCCGGTGCCGATGCGGCCGCCGGCATGCAGCGTGACGAGGTTGCGGAAAGCTTGCGCGCGCTGTCGCAAATGGCTGATGAGGCGCAGTCCGAAAGCCACGCGATGCAAGCAGCCTTGAAGCAGGTTGTGGATATTCGTCAGGCCACGAATGAAAACACCCGCACATCCGCCAAGGTCGGCAGCCTCATCGAGGCGCTGGCGGGGCAGGTCGACACCGGGGCAAAGGTTATTGAGCGTCTGGCGCAGCAGAGCGAGCAGATTGAAGTGGTGTTGACGGTGATCCACGGGATCGCCGAACAGACCAACTTGCTGGCACTCAACGCGGCCATCGAGGCGGCGCGTGCCGGCGAGACCGGGCGAGGGTTCGCCGTGGTAGCCGACGAAGTCCGAGCGCTGGCGAGCAAGACGCAAAGCTCTACCGGTGATATTCAGGCGCACATCGTTGCGTTGCAGCAGGGCGCGCGTGAGGCGGTCGAGGCGATTGGCCAGGCCGGCCGTCAGGCCAGCGAAGGGTTGCTGGTGTTGCGTGACAGTGCGCGGTTGCAGCAATCGGTGCAGGCGTCAGTCGAGCAGGTACATGCGGCGATAGGTCTGGCAACCCAAGCTGCGGCGCACCAGGCGCAAGGTGCGCAGGCTGTGCGCGGGCGCGTCGAGACGATTCATGCGCAGGCCGAGAAAGCGGCGCAGGCGGTGGTGGAGACCACGGCGAGTGGCAAAGTGCTGGATGGCCTGGCGGCGCAGTTGAAGGCGAGTCTGGGGCAGTTCAGGGCTTGATGTTGCTGCCTTCGCGAGCAGGCTCGCTCCCACATTAGAGCGCATTCCCAGGTGGGAACTCGGTCAACATGTGGGAGCGAGCCTGCTCGCGAAAGCGGTGTCAGCGGCTCAGATACATCCGCGTCGTCAGCAAATACACCGGCAACCCCGAGACCAGAATCAACAACGCCGCATAAGGCGCTGCCGCCGCAAACTCGACATTCGCGGTGTGCGCCCATACCTCGGTCGCCAAGGTATTGAGCCCGGTCGGACTCAACAGCAGCGTAGCCGTCAATTCCTTCATCGCATCCAGGAACACCAGCGCAAATGCCGCGCCCAATGCCGGGAAAATAATCGGCAACGTCACCCTGCAGAACGCCATGAACGACGAGGCGCCCAACGTGCGCGCAGCCTCCTCCAGTTGCGGTGCGGCCTTGTTCAGGGCCGTGCGAACGGGTGCCTGCGCCAGCGGCAAGAACAGCAGTGCGTAAGCGATCAACAGCAGGCCTGAGGTCTGATACAGCACTGGCAAGTAGTGCAGGGCGAAATACACCAGTGTCAGCGCAATCACCAGCCCCGGTAGCGCATGCAGCAGATACGGCAAGCGCTCGGCCCAGATCGCCAGTTGGCCTTTGTAACGCACCACCAGCAGGCCCACCGGCACCGCCAGCACCAGGCACAGCGCAGCGCCGCCAAGCGAAAGCGCCAGCGATGACAGCAGTGCCTCGGTAATCGCTGCCACAGGGAATGCCGCCGAAGAGCCCACCGCCAGCCAATACGCCAACATCCCCAAGGGTATCCCGCTGCCGACAATCGCCAGCATCAGGCAATACAACTGACCGACTGTGGCCCAGGGCCCAAGCCGAACCTGTTCAGCGCGACGCGCCGCACCCTGCCCGGTGCGCACATGCCGGCCTTTGCCGCGTATACGCAGTTCCAGCCACAACAGTGCCAGACACAACGCGAGCAGCACGGCAGACAGCATCGCCGCGTTGGCATTGCTGAATTCCAGTTCGAATTGCTGGTAGATCGCCGTGGTGAAGGTTTGCAGGCCGATGATCGACAGCGCACCGAACTCCACCAGCATGTGCAGGGCAATCAGCAGAGAGCCGGCCAGCAGCGATGGCCACAGTAATGGCAGGGTCACGCGAAAAAACACGCCCCAGCGGTTCTGTCCAAGTGTACGAGCAGACTCTTCAAGGGAAGGGTCGAGGTTGCGCAGGGTCGCCGCTACCGGCAGAAAAATCAGCGGATATTTCGACAGGCTCATCACCAGAATTGCGCCGCCGAGGCCTTCGAACTGCGCGCTCAGCGACACCCAGGTGAAGCTGCTGACAAACGCCGGCACCGCAAATGGCAGACACAAAATCACGCCCCACAGGCGCCGCCCTGGCAGATTGCTGCGTTCTAGCAGCCATGCCAGCGAGAGGCCGACCACGCCGCAAGTGACCGTCACGCCCACCATCAGTGCCAGGGTGTTGCGCAGCAGGCCGAACACATACGGGCGCCACAACAAGTGCAGCGCCTCGGCCCAACCGGCCTGCCAGGCTTTGAGCCCGACGTAGACCAGCGGCAACAGGCTCAGCACCACCAGCAACAACACCGGCAGCACCAGCCAGATTGACGGCCGCTTGCGTTTTGGCACGTAACCCCCGCGCATGGCGGGGGCGGATAACGATGCGGCCATCAGTTCAAGCCAACTTCACGTTCCAGCTCCAGCGCTTCTTCGGCATTGCCCAGATCGGCTGGTGTCACGTTCGGCGCTTCCAGCTCGCTGAACGGCTTGAGTCCGCGATCCGATTCCATGCCTTTGTGCAGCGGATATTCGGCGGTGGTCTGAGTGATCACGCGCTGGCCTTCTTCGCTGGCCATGTAGGCGAGGAATTGCTGGGCTTCTTTTGGATGTTTACTGGATTTGAGTACGGCAGCGCTGGACACGGTGATCAGGCCGCCAGCGTCGCCGCCGGTGAAATAGTGCAGTTTCGAATCAAGCTTGCCTTTCTCGCGCTGCAGGGCAAACCAGTAGTAGTTGTTCACCAGCACGGTGGCGACTTCGCCGTTTTCAACGGCTTTGAGGGCGACCATGTTGTTGCTGTAAGTCTTGCCGAACGCGCGCAGGCCGGTCAGCCATTCTTCGGCGGCGTCGCGACCGTGCATCTTGATGATCGCTACAGCCTGTTCCTGGAACGCGCCGCTGGTCGGAACGAAACCGACTTTGCCTTGCCATTGCGGATCGGAGAACTCCATTACCGATTTCGGCAGGTCTTTTTCATCGATCAGCTTCGGGTTGAAAGCGACAACGCGAACCCGAGCGGTCACACCGATCCAGGTGCCGTTCGCAGCGACGTATTTTTCCGGCAGTACGGCCAGAGTGGCGTCATCGGCCTTGGCCAGCAGGCCTTGTTCGCCGAGATTATTCAGTGGCGGCGATTCTTCGGTGTAAATGACATCGGCAGGGGAACGGTCGCCTTCTTCGATGATCTGGCTGGCGAGCTGATTGCTGCTGCCTTTGCGCACGTTGACGTGAATGCCGGTCTTGGCTTCGAAGGCTTTAGCGATCGCGTCACCAACTTCCTTGTGTTGGCCGTTGTAGAGAGTCAGGGAAACCGCATCGGCAGCCTGGGTGAGGGGAGTGGCGAGCGCCAGGCCGAGAAGGGAGAAGGTCAGGCCTCGGCGCAGGGTATTTCGAAACGTCATTCGCAGGGTTCCTCACTGTCGCATTGCAAAAACTTGAAACAATGATAAACGATATTGTTTCTCAAGTGCGCCTTGCGGTGGAACTGGCGTTTTGATAGGTGAGGCGGCGTTCCGTTTTCTGGATGCCAGAAACGCAAAAACCCGCTTTCGCGGGTTCTTGTGAAATTCAAGGTCGTAACCTTGAATTTGAATTGGTGCCCAGAAGAAGACTCGAACTTCCACGACCGTAAGGTCACCAGCACCTGAAGCTGGCGTGTCTACCAATTTCACCATCTGGGCAATCATCGCTAGCGTTGCCGCTGTTGATGTGGCGCACTATACGGAGCGCCTTTTGATCTGTAAACCCCTGATTTAATTTTAATAAATCGGTTTTAAGAAAACCCGGGCTTAGAATGCACAAAACCCGCTTTCGCGGGTTTTGTGTGAGCCTTGAAACTGATCTAGTCTCAAGCTCGAAATTGGTGCCCAGAAGAAGACTCGAACTTCCACGACCGTAAGGTCACCAGCACCTGAAGCTGGCGTGTCTACCAATTTCACCATCTGGGCAGTATCGGCAACGCTGTGCGTCGTCGATGGCGCGCACTATACGGAGCGTCTTTTTAACTGTAAACCCCTGTCAGCAAAAAATATGATTTTTTTTACCGGCGGTGTGCAAAACGGCTTTCAAGCGACGATACCGACCCTCATAAGGGCCTTATATAGTCGGAAATTTCCCGTTTCATGGCGCCTATGCCAAACTAACCCGCATATAGACAAGGTGAAAACTCTCTAATGGCCGATTGGCAGTCCCTCGATCCCGAGGCCGCTCGTGAAGCGGAAAAATATGAAAACCCTATTCCTAGCCGCGAACTGATCCTGGCGCACCTCGCCGATCGGGGTTCGCCTGCTGCCCGCGAGCAACTGGTCGAAGAGTTTGGTCTGACCACAGAAGACCAGATCGAAGCCCTGCGCCGCCGCCTGCGCGCCATGGAGCGCGACGCACAGCTGATCTACACCCGCCGCGGCACTTATGCACCTGTAGATAAACTCGACCTGATCCTTGGCCGCATCAGCGGTCACCGTGACGGTTTCGGCTTCCTGGTGCCGGACGACGGCAGCGACGACCTGTTCATGAGCCCGGCGCAAATGCGTCTGGTGTTCGATGGCGATCGTGCGTTGGCGCGTGTGTCCGGTCTGGATCGTCGTGGTCGCCGCGAAGGCGTGATCGTTGAAGTGGTGTCGCGTGCTCACGAAACCATCGTTGGTCGCTACTTCGAAGAAGGCGGCATTGGTTTTGTCGTCGCGGATAACCCGAAGATCCAGCAGGAAGTGCTGGTCACCCCGGGCCGTAACGCCAATGCGCAGATCGGTCAGTTCGTCGAGGTGAAAATCACCCACTGGCCGACGCCGCGCTTCCAGCCGCAAGGCGACGTGGTCGAAGTGGTCGGCAACTACATGGCGCCGGGCATGGAAATCGATGTCGCCCTGCGCACTTACGATATTCCGCACGTGTGGCCTGAAGCTGTTCTCAAGGAAGCGGCCAGGCTCAAGCCGGAAGTCGAAGAGAAAGACAAAGAAAAACGCGTCGACCTGCGTCATCTGCCGTTCGTCACCATCGACGGCGAAGATGCCCGCGACTTCGACGATGCGGTTTATTGCGAAGCCAAACCGGGCAAGCTGCGCCTGTTCTCCGGCGGCTGGAAGTTGTACGTGGCGATTGCCGACGTTTCCAGCTACGTGAAAATCGGCTCGGCGCTGGACAACGAAGCGCAAGTGCGCGGCAACTCGGTGTACTTCCCCGAGCGCGTGGTGCCGATGCTGCCTGAGCAACTGTCCAACGGTCTGTGCTCGCTGAACCCGCACGTTGATCGTCTGGCCATGGTTTGCGAGATGACCATCTCCAAATCCGGCGAAATGACCGATTACTGCTTCTACGAAGCGGTCATCCACTCCCATGCCCGCCTGACTTACAACAAAGTCAGCGCAATGCTGGAAACGCCAAAGGTCGCTGAAGCGCGCAAACTGCGTGGCGAATACACCGATGTCCTGCCGCACCTCAAGCAGCTTTACTCGCTGTACAAAGTGTTGCTGGCTGCCCGTCACGTGCGTGGCGCGATCGATTTCGAAACTCAGGAAACCCGGATCATCTTCGGTTCCGAGCGCAAGATTGCCGAAATCCGTCCGACCACCCGTAACGACGCGCACAAACTGATCGAGGAGTGCATGCTGGCGGCCAACGTGGCCACAGCCGAATTCCTCAAGAAGCATGAAATTCCTGCGCTGTACCGCGTCCACGACGGCCCGCCACCTGAGCGTCTGGAAAAACTGCGCGCCTTCCTTGGCGAGCTCGGCCTGTCCCTGCACAAAGGCAAGGATGGCCCGTCGCCGAAGGATTACCAGGCTTTGCTGGCGAGCATCAAGGATCGTCCGGATTTCCACCTGATCCAGACCGTGATGCTGCGCTCGCTGAGCCAGGCGGTGTACAGCGCGGACAATCAGGGCCACTTCGGCCTGAATTACGAAGCCTATACCCACTTCACCTCGCCGATTCGCCGTTACCCGGACCTGCTCACGCACCGCGCGATTCGCAGCGTGATCCATTCGAAGCAGGACACTCCGCACGTTCGTCGTGCCGGTGCGATGACCATTCCGAAAGCGCGTATCTATCCTTACGATGAAGCCGCGCTGGAGCAACTCGGCGAGCAGTGCTCGATGAGCGAGCGCCGTGCCGACGAAGCGACCCGCGATGTCGTGAACTGGCTCAAATGCGAGTTCATGAAAGATCGCGTGGGCGAGTCGTTCCCCGGCGTCATCACCGCCGTGACGGGTTTCGGCTTGTTCGTCGAGCTGACCGATATCTACGTCGAAGGCCTGGTGCACGTCACCGCGCTGCCGGGCGATTACTACCACTTCGATCCTGTGCATCACCGCCTGGCGGGCGAACGCACCGGTCGCAGCTTCCGCTTGGGCGACACCGTTGAAGTGCGCGTCATGCGCGTTGATCTGGACGAGCGCAAGATCGACTTCGAGATGGCAGAAAAAACCATCAGCGCGCCGATTGGTCGCAAGAAGCGTGGCGTCGAAACCGCTGCACCTGCTGCCAAGGCTTCGGAAGAAAAGGCTGCTGCGAAAACCGCCAGCCGTCGTCCGGCCAAGGAAAAAGCCGTCGAAGCCTATCGTCCAAGCGATGCTGTGGCGAAAAACGCCGAGTTGCGCAAAAGCCGTGAATTGAAGAAGGCCTTGCTGGCTGACGCCAAAAACGGTGGTAAAGCGGCGTCCGGGGGAAAGACCGGACGGTCGGCGCCTGAAAAGGCCTCCGGCGGCAAACCGGCAAAACCAAGCAAGCACCGTAAGGGCCCGCCAAAAGCGGGTTCGGCTCCAGCCAAAAGTGGCGGAGCACGTAAACCGAAGGCGAAGTCATGAGTCAGTTGGAAAAAATCTACGGCGTTCACGCGGTAGAAGCGTTGCTGCGTCATCACCCGAAACGCGTCAAGCAGATCTGGCTGGCTGAAAGCCGCAACGATCCGCGCGTACAGACACTGGTTGAGCTGGCCAACGAAAATCGTGTCCAGGTGGGTCAGGCAGAGCGTCGCGAAATGGACGCTTGGGTTGAGGGCGTGCATCAGGGCGTGGTCGCGGAAGTCAGTCCGAGCCAGGTCTGGGGCGAAGCGATGCTCGACGAACTGCTTGATCGCACCGAAGGGGCGCCGCTGTTGCTGGTGCTCGACGGCGTGACCGACCCGCACAACCTCGGCGCTTGCCTGCGCTCGGCGGATGCTGCCGGTGCGCTGGCGGTGATCGTGCCGAAAGACAAGTCGGCCACCCTCACGCCAGTGGTGCGTAAAGTGGCCTGCGGCGCCGCGGAAGTGATTCCGCTGGTGGCAGTGACCAACCTTGCGCGCACACTGGAAAAACTCCAGCAGCGCGGTCTGTGGGTTGTCGGCACGGCGGGTGAGGCCGAGGTCAGTATCTATGACCAGGATCTGACCGGCCCGACCATTCTGATCATGGGCGCCGAGGGCAAAGGCATGCGTCGTCTGACCCGTGAGCATTGCGACTATCTGGTGAACCTGCCGATGGCCGGTAGCGTCAGCAGTCTCAACGTTTCGGTGGCGACCGGCGTCTGCCTGTTCGAAGCCCAGCGTCAGCGCGGTGCAAAAGCCAAGGCTGCCGCGAAGAAAGCCTGAGTCGGACACGATTCGAATGTGGGAGCGAGCCTGCTCGCGAAAGTGGAGTGTCAGTCGACATAAATGTTGCCTGACAAACCGCCTTCGCGAGCAAGCTCGCTCCCACAGTGTTTTGTGGTGTGGCGTAAATGGGTGATTGTTCAAATATTCACCAATTGCCTTGCACCTCTTCTGTCCCTTCTCTACAATTGCGCCCCTTGCTGTGACGGCAGGTACGCATGTGCCCCGCGCCAGCGAGTCCATAAGTGTCATTCACTCCTTGTCTGACCGTTTTTGAGCGGCAGGCTACAACCCGTAAGGAGCATTCATGCGTCATTACGAAATCATCTTTCTGGTCCACCCGGATCAGAGCGAGCAAGTCGGCGGCATGGTTGAGCGTTACACCAAGCTGATCGAAGAAGACGGCGGCAAAATCCACCGTCTGGAAGATTGGGGCCGTCGTCAACTGGCCTACGCAATCAACAATGTTCACAAGGCTCACTACGTGATGCTGAACGTTGAGTGCACTGGCAAGGCCCTGGCCGAGCTGGAAGACAACTTCCGCTACAACGATGCAGTGATCCGTAACCTGGTCATCCGTCGCGACGAAGCCGTTACCGGCCAGTCCGAGATGCTCAAGGCTGAAGAAAACCGCAGTGAGCGCCGTGAGCGTCGCGACCGTCCTGAGCACGAAGGCGCTGATAGCGCTGATAGTGATGACAGCGACAACAGCGATAACGCTGACGAGTAATCCACGGACCTTTTAAGGAGCCTATCAAATGGCACGTTTCTTCCGTCGTCGTAAATTCTGCCGCTTCACCGCTGAAGACGTGAAAGAGATCGATTACAAAGATCTCAACACTCTGAAAGCCTACGTATCCGAGACCGGCAAAATCGTTCCAAGCCGCATCACCGGTACCAAAGCTCGTTATCAGCGTCAGCTGGCCACCGCTATCAAGCGCGCCCGCTTCCTGGCCCTGCTGGCCTACACCGACAGCCACGGCCGCTGAGACCGGGCAGTCGACAAGTAGCAAAGGATTGAATGCATGCGTGCCTTAGCTGAGTTCATCATGCGGGGCCGTATGCAGGCCACTCTCGTGGTGGCCGGATGTGCAACATTGCCGTTGTTGTATTGGTTGGGCGCTGCCGCCGGGAGCCTTGTGCTGCTGCGGCGCGGATTGACGGACGCCCTTGGCGTTCTGTCGCTGGGACTGCTGCCGGCATTGATCTGGTGGCTGTATGCCGATGACCCACGGGCACTTTTGGTGCTGCTGGGGTCTTCGGGACTTGCGTTGGTTTTGCGCGCAAGTGAGTCCTGGGTTCGCACGCTGCTGGTCAGCGTAGTGATTGGAGTGGTGTTTTCGGTGGTGCTCGGGGCAGCGTTTGCGGCCCAGATCGAGATGCTCGCGCAGGCCTTGATAAAGGTTATGCCGGCGCTACTCGGTGAGACCTACAAGCAATTGTCGGTCGATGAGCAAGCGCGTTTCGCGTCCCTGATTGCACCGGTCCTGACCGGACTGATTGCGGCTTTGTTGCAGATCGTCAGCGTGCTGAGCCTGATTGTCGGGCGGCATTGGCAGGCGTTGTTGTACAACCCGGGTGGTTTTGGTCGCGAGTTTCGCGCCATCCGAATCCCGCTGGGGCCGGCGATGTTACTGCTGGCGTTGATGCTTCTGGGCCCGAATCTCGGTGCACAGATGGCCATGTTGACGCCGTTGTGCAGTGTACCGCTGGTGTTCGCCGGACTTGCCCTGATTCACGGGCTGGTCGGGCAGAAGCGACTGGCCGGTTTCTGGCTGGTCGGGTTGTACGTCACGCTGCTGCTGTTCATGCAGCTGATCTATCCGTTGCTCGTGGTTCTGGCCATTGTCGACAGCCTGATTGATTTTCGCGGTCGTCACGTGTCGAAAGACGCCGATAACGCGAACGGTGAAGGTTAAAAGTTAAGAGGATTTCCACATGCAACTGATCCTTCTGGAAAAAATCGCCAACCTGGGCAACCTGGGCGACAAAGTAAACGTTAAGGCTGGTTACGGCCGTAACTACCTGCTGCCTTTCGGCAAAGCTACCGCTGCGACCGCTGCCAACCTGGCTGCGTTCGAAGAGCGTCGTGCTGAGCTGGAAAAAGCTGCCGCAGACCGTAAAGCATCGGCTGAAAGCCGTGCTGCCCAACTGGCCGAGCTCGAAGTGACCATCACTGCCACCGCTGGCGACGAAGGCAAGCTGTTCGGTTCGATCGGTACTCACGACATCGCTGACGCACTGACCGCTTCCGGCGTTGAAGTGCAGAAGAGCGAAGTTCGTCTGCCGAACGGCACCATCCGCAACGTGGGTGAATTCGACGTGGCTGTGCACCTGCACGCCGAAGTTGAAGCCACTGTACGCGTTGTCGTGGTAGCAGCTTAAGCAACACCTGATCGGCTGGCGGCTTGTACGTCAGACGGTTAACATCGGGCACGATCCTGTTTACAGGTCGTGCCCTTTGTCTTTCTGAATTCCCTGTTTTTCCAAACAACACAAGTGGCCATGAACGATATCTCCGCTCCCGAGCAATACGATCTGCAAACCGCCGCCCTGAAGGTGCCGCCGCATTCCATCGAGGCCGAACAGGCTGTGCTCGGTGGTCTGATGCTGGACAACAACGCCTGGGAACGCGTGCTCGATCAAGTCTCCGACGGCGATTTCTATCGACATGACCACCGTCTGATCTTCCGCGCGATCGCCAAACTGGCCGATCAGAACATGCCGATCGACGTCGTGACCCTGTCCGAACAACTGGACAAGGAAGGTCAGACCTCGCAGGTCGGCGGCCTTGGTTACCTCGGTGAACTGGCGAAAAACACGCCGTCCGTCGCTAACATCAAGGCTTATGCGCAGATCGTTCGCCAGCGTGCAACGTTGCGCCAACTGATCGGCATCAGCACTGAAATTGCCGACAGCGCCTTCAACCCGGAAGGTCGTACCGCTGAAGAAATCCTCGACGAGGCCGAACGGCAGATCTTCCAGATCGCCGAAGCACGGCCGAAGACCGGTGGCCCGGTCGGCGTCAACGAGCTGTTGACCAAAGCCATCGACCGCATCGACACCCTGTTCAACACGGACAACGCCATCACCGGCCTGTCTACCGGTTACACCGACCTCGACGAGAAGACCAGCGGCCTGCAACCGGCTGACCTGATCATCGTCGCCGGTCGTCCGTCGATGGGTAAAACCACCTTCGCGATGAACCTGGTCGAAAACGCCGTGTTGCGCAGCGAGAAAGCGGTACTGGTCTACTCGCTCGAGATGCCAGGTGAATCGCTGATCATGCGTATGCTCTCCTCGCTCGGTCGCATCGACCAGACCAAAGTGCGTTCCGGCCAACTAGAAGACGATGACTGGCCACGCCTGACCTCGGCGGTCAACCTGCTCAACGACCGCAAGCTGTTCATTGATGACACCGCCGGTATCAGCCCGTCGGAAATGCGTGCGCGCACCCGGCGTCTGGTGCGTGAGCATGGCGACGTCGGCCTGATCATGATCGACTACCTGCAACTGATGCAGATCCCCGGTTCCAGCGGTGACAACCGCACCAACGAGATTTCCGAGATCTCGCGATCCCTGAAAGCCCTGGCCAAGGAATTCAACTGCCCGGTGGTGGCTCTGTCGCAGCTCAACCGTTCCCTGGAACAGCGTCCGAACAAGCGTCCGGTGAACTCCGACTTGCGTGAATCCGGAGCCATCGAGCAGGATGCCGACGTGATCATGTTCGTGTACCGCGACGAGGTGTATCACCCGGAAACCGAGCACAAAGGCATCGCTGAAATCATCATCGGCAAGCAGCGAAATGGGCCAATCGGCTTTATTCGCCTGGCGTTCATTGGCAAATACACCCGCTTCGAGAACCTCGCGCCGGGCAGTTACAACTTCGACGACGATGAATAATTTTCTAATCGTCTGAGCTGACGCCTTCACGAGCAGGCTCGCTCCCACTCTGGAATGCGTTTCTTTGTGGGAGCGAGCCTGCTCGCGAATGGGCGTGGCGCAATTTCCGACCACAGCCGTCGGAATTGGTCAAAATTTGTGCTATATTCCGCGCCCGCGAAATTCACTGAAAGCCAACACCGGTTATCGACATGCAAGCAGCCAAGCCGTTATTTGACTATCCAAAGTACTGGGCCGAATGTTTCGGGCCAGCGCCATTCCTGCCAATGAGCAGGGAGGAGATGGATCAGCTTGGCTGGGATTCCTGCGACATCATCATCGTCACCGGTGATGCCTACGTCGATCACCCGTCGTTCGGCATGGCGATCATCGGCCGGCTGCTGGAGTCGCAAGGCTTCCGCGTCGGGATCATCGCCCAGCCAAACTGGCAGTCCAAAGACGACTTCATGAAGCTCGGCGAGCCGAACCTGTTCTTCGGTGTCGCGGCCGGCAACATGGACTCGATGATCAACCGCTACACCGCCGACAAGAAAATCCGTTCCGACGACGCTTACACACCGGGTGGTATGGCCGGCAAGCGTCCGGACCGCGCGAGCCTGGTGTACAGCCAGCGTTGCAAAGAGGCCTACAAGCACGTGCCGATCGTGCTCGGCGGCATCGAAGCCTCGCTGCGCCGCATCGCTCACTATGACTACTGGCAGGATCGCGTGCGTAATTCGATCCTGATCGACGCCAGCGCCGATATCCTGCTTTACGGCAACGCCGAGCGCGCGATTGTCGAAGTGGCCCAGCGTCTGTCCTACGGTCACAAGATCGAAGACATCACCGATGTGCGCGGCACCGCGTTCATTCGTCGCGACACACCGAAAGACTGGTACGAAGTCGACTCGACGCGTATCGACCGTCCGGGCAAGGTCGACAAGATCATCAACCCGTATGTGAACACTCAGGACACCCAGGCCTGCGCCATCGAGCAGGAAAAGGGCCCGGTGGAAGATCCGCAGGAAGCCAAGGTCGTGCAGATTCTGGCCAGCCCGCGCATGACCCGCGACAAGACCGTGATCCGCCTGCCTTCGATGGAGAAAGTGCGCAACGACCCGGTTCTGTATGCTCACGCCAACCGCGTGCTTCACCTCGAAACCAATCCGGGCAACGCCCGCGCGCTGGTGCAGAAGCATGGCGAAGTCGACGTCTGGTTCAATCCGCCGCCGATTCCGATGACCACTGAAGAAATGGACTACGTGTTCGGCATGCCTTACGCCCGTGTCCCGCACCCGGCGTATGGCAAGGAGAAGATCCCGGCCTACGACATGATCCGTTTCTCGGTGAACATCATGCGTGGCTGTTTCGGCGGCTGCACCTTCTGCTCGATTACCGAGCACGAAGGCCGGATTATCCAGAACCGTTCCGAAGAGTCGATCATCCGCGAAATCGAAGAGATCCGGGACAAGGTTCCAGGCTTCACGGGGGTCATTTCCGACCTCGGCGGCCCGACCGCAAACATGTATCGCATCGCCTGCAAGACGCCGGAAATCGAATCCGCGTGCCGCAAGCCGTCCTGCGTGTTCCCTGGCATTTGCCCGAACCTGAACACCGACCATTCGTCGCTGATTCAGCTGTACCGCAGCGCCCGTGCCTTGCCGGGCGTGAAGAAGATTCTGATCGCCTCCGGCCTGCGCTATGACCTCGCGGTCGAGTCGCCGGAGTACGTCAAAGAGCTGGTGACCCACCACGTCGGTGGCTACCTGAAGATCGCCCCGGAACACACCGAGGAAGGTCCGCTCAACCAGATGATGAAGCCGGGCATCGGCAGCTATGACAAGTTCAAGCGCATGTTCGAGAAGTACACCAAGGAAGCGGGCAAAGAGCAGTACCTGATTCCGTATTTCATCGCCGCCCACCCGGGCACCACCGACGAAGACATGATGAACCTGGCCCTGTGGCTCAAGGGCAATGGCTTCCGCGCTGACCAGGTGCAAGCGTTCTACCCGTCGCCGATGGCCACCGCCACTGCGATGTACCACTCGGGCAAGAACCCGCTGCGCAAGGTGACGTACAAGAGCGACGGCGTGACCATCGTCAAGAGCGAGGAGCAGCGCCGTCTGCACAAGGCGTTCTTGCGTTATCACGACCCGAAAGGCTGGCCGATGCTGCGTGAAGCGCTGATCCGCATGGGGCGCGGCGACCTGATCGGTCCGGGCAAGGATCAACTGATCCCGTCACACCAGCCGGCTACCGACAGCTACCAGAGCGCCCGTCGCAAGAACTCGACGCCGGCTGGCAGCCATAAAGTGGCGAAAGAAGGTAAAGAGAAGACCACCAAGATCCTCACCCAGCACAGCGGCTTGCCGCCGCGTGCCAGTGATGGCGGTAATCCTTGGGACAAGCGTGAACAGGCCAAGGCAGCGGCGTTTGCCCGCAACCAGCAAGCGGCCAAGGAGCGCAAGGACGCTGCGAAAGGCAAAGGGCCGAAGCCGGCGCGCAAGCCGGTCGTACCGCGCTGAGTTGCTTTTTAGCTTAACAGAACGCCAACCTTCGGGTTGGCGTTTTGCGTTTCAGGGTTCAAGGAAATATGTTGAGGCGATTGACACCTTCGCGAGCAAGCCCGCTCCCACATTTGATCGACGGTGATTCGCCTGTTTGAATCTGGCTAGAGCTCCCTGTGGGAGCGGGCTTGCTCGCGAAGAGGCCCGCTCAGACACCTCATCAACACCTGCCCGCCACATTTAGGCGCAAATTCGCCAAGCCATTTCCTCGCATCGCCCGCTTTTGGTGCTGTACTGCGCAAAGCATTCCGGGAAAGCGCCCAAGCCTCTGTATGGCATAAGTCTTGCGCGCTTTCGAATACGCTTAGGCTCGCAGGAGGCACGCCGTGTCGATTCATGTCGCATTGCATCACGTCACGCATTACCGCTACGACCGCGCTGTCGAACTCGGCCCGCAGATCGTCCGCCTGCGCCCGGCCGCCCACAGCCGCACGCGGATTCTGTCCTATGCGCTGAAAGTCTCGCCCGAGCAGCATTTCATCAACTGGCAGCAGGACCCGCAGGGCAACTATCTCGCGCGCCTGGTCTTCCCCGAGAAAACCAGTGAACTGCGTATCGAAGTCGATCTGCTCGCCGAAATGGCGGTGTTCAACCCGTTCGACTTCTTCCTCGAACCCTACGCCGAGAAAATCCCTTTCGCCTACGCCGCCGATGAACGCAAGGAGCTTGCGCCGTACCTCGAAACCCTGCCGCTGACGCCTAAATTCAAGGCCTATCTGGACGCCATTGATCGCACGCCGCTGCCGGCGGTGGATTTTCTGGTGGCGCTCAACCAGCGCCTGAGCGAAGACATTGGGTACCTGATCCGCATGGAACCGGGCGTGCAGACGCCGGAACATACCCTTGAACACGCGTCCGGTTCCTGCCGGGATTCGGCGTGGCTGCTGGTGCAACTGCTGCGCAACCTCGGCTTGGCGGCACGGTTTGTTTCCGGTTACCTGATTCAACTGACGGCGGATGTGAAAAGCCTCGATGGACCGTCCGGCACCGAAGTGGATTTCACTGACCTGCATGCCTGGTGCGAAGTGTATCTGCCCGGTGCCGGGTGGATCGGCCTCGACGCCACTTCCGGGCTGTTCGCCGGTGAAGGGCATATCCCGTTGGCCTGCAGTCCCGATCCGTCCTCGGCGGCACCGATCAGTGGTCTGGTGGAACCGTGCGAATGCGAATTCAGCCACGAAATGTCCGTCGAGCGGATTTGGGAGGCGCCGCGCGTCACCAAGCCCTACACCGACGAGCAATGGCTGGCGATTCAGGCGCTCGGTCGACAGATCGATGCCGACCTGCTGGCGGACGACGTGCGCCTGACCATGGGGGGAGAGCCGACCTTCGTCTCCATCGATGACCCGGACGGCGCCGAGTGGAATACAGCCGCGTTGGGCGCGGACAAACGCCGACTCTCGGCCGAACTGTTCCAGCGCATGCGCAAACACTACGCGCCAAAAGGTCTGGTGCATTTCGGCCAGGGCAAGTGGTATCCCGGTGAGCAACTGCCGCGCTGGTCGCTCAATTGCTATTGGCGTCGCGATGGCGAGCCGGTCTGGCACAACGATGCGCTGATCGCCGACGAACAACAGGATTACGGCGCCGATGGCGAGTTGGCCGGACGCTTTCTCGCCAGTGTCGCCGAGCGCCTGAAATTGCCGGCGCGCTTCGTGTTCCCGGCCTACGAGGACCATTTCTATTACCTCTGGCGTGAGGGTACGTTGCCGGGCAACGTCAGCGCCGAAGATTCGCGTCTGGAGGAGCCGCTGGAACGCGCACGCCTGCGCAAGGTGTTCAGTCAGGGGCTGAATAAAGTCATTGGTCAGGTGCTGCCGCTTGCCCGCACGGCCAAGGGCGATCAATGGCAGAGCGGGCGCTGGTTTCTGCGCGACGAACACTGCCGTCTGGTGCCCGGGGATTCGCCGTTGGGGTATCGCTTGCCGCTGGGTTCACAGCCATGGGTGAAGGCTGCCGAGTATCCGTTCATCCATCCGCAGGACCCGAATCAGGACTTCCCTGAGCTGCCGGATGCCGCGCAGCTCAATCGTCATGGCGAACCGGCAACGGCGGATGAACGCCTGCCGAAAATCGACGAATCCGCCGACTGGCTGACCCGTACCGCGCTCTGCGCCGAAGCGCGCGAGGGGCGTTTGTATCTGTTCATGCCGCCATTGGAGCGGGTCGAGGATTATCTGGAGCTGGTGGCCGCCATCGAAGCCACTGCTGAAGAATTGCATAGCCCGGTGCTGCTGGAAGGGTATGAGCCTCCGAGCGATCCGCGCCTGAGCACCTTGCGCATCACCCCGGACCCGGGCGTGATCGAGGTCAACGTGCAGCCGTCGGCGACCTGGGACGAGTTGGTCGAGCGCACCGAATTTCTCTACGAAGAGGCGCGACAAACTCGCCTGACCACCGAGAAATTCATGATCGACGGCCGCCACACCGGTACCGGCGGCGGTAACCATTTTGTGCTCGGTGGCGCGACGCCGGCAGATTCCCCGTTTCTGCGCCGCCCCGATCTGCTGCGCAGCCTGATCAGTTACTGGCACAACCATCCGTCCTTGTCTTACCTGTTTTCCGGGCTGTTCATCGGCCCGACGTCTCAGGCGCCGCGCATCGACGAGGCGCGCAACGACGCGTTGTATGAGCTGGAAATCGCCTTCGCACAGATGCCGGAACCGGGCGAGGAGTGCGCGCCGTGGCTGGTGGATCGCCTGTTGCGCAACTTGCTGATTGACGTCACCGGCAACACTCACCGTGCCGAATTCTGCATCGACAAACTGTATTCGCCGGACGGCGCCACCGGACGCCTCGGCCTGCTGGAATTACGCGCCTTCGAAATGCCGCCCCATGCACGCATGAGCCTGGTTCAGCAGTTGCTGCTGCGGGCGCTGGTCGCACGGTTCTGGCGCGAACCTTATGCGCCAGCGAAACTCGCGCGTTGGGGCACCGAGCTGCACGACCGCTTTCTGCTGCCGCATTTTATCGAGCAGGATTTCGCCGACGTCATCGTCGAACTCAACATTGCCGGTTATCCGCTGCGAGCGGAGTGGTTCGCGGCGCATCTGGAATTTCGTTTTCCCAAGGTCGGCGATTATGCGGTCAATGGCATCGAGCTGGAATTGCGCCAGGCCCTGGAGCCCTGGCATGTGCTGGGCGAGGAGGGCGGCGCGGGTGGCACGGTGCGCTACGTCGACTCGTCGCTGGAGCGTTTGCAGGTCAAGCTCAAAGGCCTCCCACCGCAGCGCTATCTGCTGACCTGCAATGGTGTCGCGGTGCCGCTGCACCCGACCGGGCGGGTTGGCGAATTCGTTGCCGGTGTGCGTTACCGTGCCTGGCAACCGGCCAACTGTCTGCAACCGACGATTGGGGTTCACGCACCGCTGGTGTTCGACCTGCTCGACACCTGGATGGGCCGTTCGCTGGGCGGCTGCCAGTACCACGTGGCGCATCCGGGCGGGCGTAATTACGAGACCCTGCCGGTCAATGCCAACGAGGCGGAGAGCCGGCGCATGGCGCGGTTTTTCCGCGTCGGACACACGCCGGGAAAACTTCCTGTACCGAAGGTGGAAATCAGTGACGAATTGCCGATGACCATCGATTTACGACGTTTCCAAATCGTCCGCGACGTTTAGATTTTTCGTATATCCGCACGTCATGTGCCTGCGTTAGTCTGACCGTTCCCTGCTGTCTGCCGAGCTTTCCATGCCTGACCTGCTAGACCGCTACCCGCTGACGGCGGGCACGTACCATGAACTGCTCGACGGCTGTGGCGCGGTGCGCCCGCACTGGCGGCGGCTGTTCGATCAGTTGCAACGCAGCACGCCGGCGCAGCTGGTGCAGCGCCAGGCATTGCTGGCGCGGCAGATCCAGGAAAACGGCGTGACCTATAACGTCTATGCCGACCCCAAGGGCGCGGATCGGCCCTGGGAACTGGACCTGCTGCCTCATGTGATTGCCGCGGATGAGTGGCAGCACTTGCAGGCCGGGATTGCCCAGCGGGCTCGCTTGCTCAACGCGGTACTGGCAGACCTGTATGGTGCGCAGCGGCTGATCCGCGAAGGCCTGCTGCCGGCGGAGCTGGTGTTCGGGCACAACAACTTTCTCTGGCCTTGTCAGGGTATTTCACCGCCGGACGGGGCTTTTCTGCACCTGTATGCCGTCGATCTGGCACGCACGCCGGACGGCCGCTGGTGGGTGACGGCGGATCGTACCCAGGCCCCGTCGGGCGCAGGCTATGCCTTGGAAAACCGCACCATCGTGTCCCGTGCGTTTCCCGAGTTGTACCGTGATCTGAAGGTGCAGCATCTGGCCGGATTCTTCCGCACCCTGCAGGAAACCCTCGCCCGTCAGGCACCCAGCGACGATGACACGCCGTTGGTCGTGTTGCTCACGCCGGGACGCTTCAACGAAAGCTATTTCGAGCATTTGTACCTCGCGCGCCAGCTCGGTTATCCGTTGGTCGAGGGCGGTGACCTTACCGTGCGCGATGCCACGGTCTATCTGAAGACCCTCAGTGGCCTGCGTCGGGTTCACGCGATCATGCGCCGCCTCGATGACGATTTCTGCGATCCGCTGGAGCTGCGCACGGATTCGGCGCTCGGCGTCCCCGGCCTGCTCGAAGCCGTGCGCCAGGGACGGGTGCTGGTGGCGAACGCGTTGGGCAGCGGCGTGCTCGAGTCACCGGGTTTGCTGGGCTTCCTGCCGAAGATCAGTCAGTACCTGTTTGGCGAAGATCTGCTCCTGCCGTCCATTGCGACGTGGTGGTGCGGAGAGGCGCCGGTGCTGGCCGAGGCACTGGAAAAACTCCCGGAACTGCTGATCAAGCCAGCTTTCCCGTCACAAAGTTTCGCCCCTGTATTTGGCCGCGATTTGAGTGAAAAGCAGCGCCAGAGCCTCGCCGAACGCATGCAGGCCCGGCCATACGCCTACGTTGCGCAAGAATTGGCCCAGCTGTCCCACGCGCCGATCTGGCAAGCGGATGAAGGGCAATTGCAGCCTCGGGCGATTGGCATGCGTATGTACGCCGTAGCCAGTCGTGAGGGCTATCGCGTGCTGCCCGGCGGTCTGACGCGGGTGGCCGCCGAAGCCGACGCTGAAGTGGTCTCGATGCAGCGCGGCGGGGCGAGCAAGGATACCTGGGTGCTGGGCGACCGCCCGCCGAGTGGTGAGCAGTGGAAGACCCAGCGCAATGTCGGTGTACACGATCTGGTGCGGCGCGATCCGTACCTGCCCTCGCGGGTGGTGGAAAACCTGTTCTGGTTTGGCCGCTATTGCGAGCGCTGTGATGACAGCGCGCGATTGCTGCGGATCATGCTTGCGCGGTATGTCGATGGCGATGACCCGCAGGCGTTGCTCGCGGCGGTGGATCTCGGTGAGCGGCTGACGCTGTTGCCGGACGAGGGCGAGCTGCCGGAGCGACTGCTGGCCGCGCTGCTTGGCGAAGACTGGTCGTTCAGCCTGCGTTCCAACCTGCAACGTTTGCAGTGGGCGGCCTCGCAGGTGCGTGGCAAGCTTTCCCGGGAAAACTGGCAGGCGCTGGTGGAGTTGCAGCGCGAAGCGATGGAGCTGGACACCGACGAGCCGGATTTCGGTGAGTTGCTCGATTTCCTCAACCGTCTGGTGATGTCGCTGGCGGCGCTGTCCGGTTTTGCTCTGGATGACATGACCCGCGATGAAGGCTGGCGCTTCCTGATGATCGGTCGGCGCATCGAGCGTCTGCAGTTTCTCAGCAGCAGCCTGGCGGCGTTCCTGCGGGGCGCGGGCGCATTCGATCAGGCCGGTCTGGAATGGTTGCTGGAGCTGGGCAACAGCAGCATTACCTACCGCTCACGTTATCTGGCGGTGGCGCAGTTGATCCCGGTGCTTGATCTGTTGCTGCTCGATGAGCAAAACCCCCACGCGGTACTGTTCCAGTTGAAACTGGTGACTCGCACCCTGAAGCGCTTGAACGATGATTTCGGTGTGCCCCGTGAGCCCGGCCTGCAGCAATGGGTCGAGCGTCTGGCACAGTTCGATCTGGGGTGTCTGGAAAATCCGCTGTTCGGTGAATCCGGCATGCGTGCGGCACTCGACGGACTGGCAGATCTGCTGCAAAGCATTGCCGATGCCAGCGGACAGGTCTCGGACCGTCTGGCCCTGCGCCATTTCGCCCATGTCGATGATGTCAGCCAGCGCACGGTGTCCGTCTGATGAGTGCTCAATACCAGATCTTTCACGACACCTGTTATCACTACGACAGCCCGGTATCCCTGGCACAGCAACTGGCCCATCTGTGGCCGCGCGAATGCTCCTGGCAGCGCTGCACCGAGCAGCAATTGCTGATCAATCCCGAGCCGACGGCGCGCCGTGATGAGCTGGATGTGTTTGGCAATCCGCTGACCCGTCTGGCGTTCGAACGGCCCCACGACGAGTTGCAGGTCAATGCCCGGCTGACTGTTGAGGTGTTGGCGCGGCCGGTGCCGGATTTCCACCAGTCGCCGCCTTGGGAGTTGACCCGCGATGCGCTGACGTACAGCAGCCAGCCGCTTTCGGCTGAATTACTGGAAGCAAGTCGTTATCGGTTTCAGTCCCCATACGTGCATCTGAAGCGCAGCTTCGTCGAGTTCTCGCACAGCTGTTTTCCGCCGGGCCGCCCGCTGTTGCAGGGGGTGCAGGCGTTGATGCAGAAGATCTTCAACGAGTTCACCTTCGATGCCGAGGCGACCCAGGTGGCGACGCCGCTGGTGGAAGTGCTGGAGCGGCGGCGCGGAGTCTGTCAGGACTTCGCGCATCTGATGCTGGCATGTGTGCGTTCCCGGGGGCTGGCGGCACGTTACATCAGCGGCTATCTGCTGACCCAGCCACCGCCGGGCCAGCCACGTTTGATCGGGGCGGATGCCTCGCATGCCTGGGTTTCGGTGTTTTGCCCGGTCTCGGGTTGGGTGGACTTCGATCCGACCAACAACGTGCAGCCGGCGCTGGAACACATCACCCTGGCGTGGGGCAGGGACTTTTCCGATGTGTCGCCATTGCGTGGGGTGATCCTGGGGGGCGGCAATCATGACCCGGAAGTGCGCGTCACCGTGATGCCATTGGATTAACGCGGATCAAACTGGGAGGGCAGTGAGGGCCGGCAGGAAACTGCCAGCCCCGTCACAAATCCGCAGGGTCTGATTCAATCATCAAACCCGGTGGGGCTCAGGCCTCAGGTGCCTGATCTTTCGGTGCTTCGGTTGCATCAACATCATCCGTCGCCACTTCACCGTCAGGGTTCAGTGTCGCTTCTTCAGCCATTTGTTTCTTGCGCTGAAGCTTTTCCTCTTTCTTCTGCTCCTTTGCCAGGTCTCGTTGACGTTTGGCGAAGGAGTAATTGGGTTTGGCCATGGGCGATCCTCTTGGGTCGAAGGTGAGGTTGAGCGGCGCGTATTCTGCCCTGTATCGGTGCCCGGCGGTTAGCCGGGTTTTTGGTCAACCCACTTTGGCGTGACGGTGGGCTTCCAGTGATCAAGGGCATCGAGCAGCGTTTGTGGCGACTCGCTTACTTGCAGCATGTCACGGTGTGGCGCGCGAACGAAGCCTTCGCCGACGATATGGTCGAGAAATGCGGTGAGTTTGCTGTAGAAACCATTCACTTCCAGCAGGCCCAGTGGTTTGCCGTGGTAGCCGAGTTGGCCCCATGTCCACACTTCGAACAGCTCTTCCAGCGTACCGAGGCCGCCGGGCAGGGCGATAAACGCATCGCTGAGTTCGGCCATCCGCGCCTTGCGCGCGTGCATGCCGTCGACCACTTCCAGGCGCGTCAGGCTTTTGTGGCCGATTTCCTTGTCCATCAGGCTTTGCGCAATGATGCCGATCACTTCGCCGCCGGCAGCCAGCGCGGCATCAGCGACAATCCCCATCAAGCCCACGGCACCGCCGCCGTAAACCAGCGTCAATTTGCGCTCGGCGAGGGCTTGGCCCAAGGCGATGGCGGCTTCGCTGTAAGCCGGGTCAGTACCGGCGTTGGCACCGCAAAACACACAAACGGATTTCAAAGACATGCCTTCCTCCTGAAGCGATCAGGCCCACAGGGTAATGGCTGGCAAGCCTCGCTCCAAGCGTTAAACGTCGTGCTTGGGCGTTTCACAGGTGCCGCTGGCACCACAGGCATAGGCGGCCAGCAAGCTGCACAACAGACCGTTAAAGAACATGATCGATACTCCGTTTCATTGGGATGGGCCGATCTTAGGGTTGAACGTGTGTTCTGGCCGTTAGATTGTGTCGATGAGGGCCATAGCCTGAAAGTTGTATACAATTTTTGACTCAAGTCATAGGAACTTGCGAAGATTTCAGGCAGTCTTTCCACCAATAGTGTTTTTGTTAACCCTGCCTTGGAGATTCACCATGTTTTCCAAAGTTGTTGCAGTATCCCTGCTGGCGCTGGCCAGCGGCCAATTGATGGCTGCCGAGTGCAAAACCACCGTCGACTCCACCGATCAGATGTCCTTCAACACCAAGGAAATCGTGATCGACAAGAGCTGCAAGACCTTCACCGTCGAGCTGACCCACTCCGGCAACCTGCCGAAGAACGTCATGGGTCATAACCTGGTCATCAGCAAGGAAGCTGACATGCAGCCGATCGCTACCGCTGGCCTGGCTGCCGGTATCGACAAGAACTACTTGCCGGAAGGTGACGCGCGCATCATCGCCCACACCAAGATCATCGGCGCCAAGGAAAGCGATTCGCTGACCTTCGACGTGGCCAAGATCGCTGACGGCGGCTATGGCTTCTTCTGCTCGTTCCCTGGGCACATTTCGATGATGAAAGGCACGATTACCGTTAAGTAAGCAGGCCAATCGCGTCATCGTTCTTCGCGAGCAAGCCCGCTCCCACATTCGACCGCGATCAACTGTGGGAGCGAGCCTGCTCGCGAAAGGGCCAGCTACATCGACAGATAATCTGGCCAAAGAAAAGCCCGCTGAGGATCACGCCTCAGCGGGCTTTTTCATTCGTTCACGGATTACGGCGCAAACGGCATCACACGCTTGTGATGAGTTTTTTTGTACGTATCAACAATGATCTTGAACGCCTCTTCACGCACCGGCTCACCATGCAGAAACGCATCGATCTCGGCATACGTCACGCCGTGGGATGCCTCGTCCGGTTTCCCTGGCGACAGGTCTTCCAGATCCGCCGTCGGCACCTTTTCGACCAGTGATTCCGGAGCACCGAAGCTGCGGGCAATCGCGCGCACCTGGTTTTTCACCAGGCCGCTCAGCGGTGCCAGGTCGCAGGCGCCGTCGCCGAATTTGGTGAAGAATCCCATCACCGCTTCCGCCGCGTGGTCGGTGCCGATCACCAGACCGTGGGCTGCGCCGGCGATAGTGTACTGGGCGACCATGCGCATCCGCGCCTTGGTGTTGCCGAGGACGAAATCCACCGATACCGCGTGCTTGCCTTCGAATGCTGCGACTTCACTGGCCAGCGATTTAACCGCCGGGCCGATGTTGACGGTGTGGCGTTCGTCCGGGGCGATAAAGTCCACCGAGGCCTGGGCGTCATGCTCATCGAACTGGGTTTCGTAGGGCAGGCGCACGGCGATGAATTTGTAGTGGGTGTCGCCGGTCTGGTCGCGCAGCTCACGCATCGCGCGCTGGGCCAGCAGTCCGGCGGTCAGCGAATCGACACCGCCACTGATGCCCAGCACCAGTGACTTGAGCCCGGAATTGACCAGGCAATCCTGAATGAAGGTAATGCGCCGGGCGACTTCGGCCTGCAGGGCTTCGTAGTTGGCGAACGGCGGTTGCACCTTGAGCTGCTGCGCAATCTCACGCTGTACGGCTTGCATGAATTCACTCCTTGCTAGATAGACTGGAATCGGCAGGAACCTGGAAGACGTGTCGCAAATACGCGACGAAATTCGGGTCTTTGCAGTGGGACTTGCCTGGCTCGTCGGAGATCTTCGCCACCGGTTGGCCGTTGCAGGCGGTCATTTTAAGCACGATGCTCATCGGTTCGACACCCGGAATGTCACAGGTGAGATTGGTGCCAATGCCAAAGCTGACGTTGATCCGACCGTGCAGCGCGCGAAAGATTTCCAGCGACTTGGGCAGGGTCAGGCTGTCGGAGAACACCAAGGTCTTGCTCATCGGGTCAATGCCGAGCTTGTGGTAGTGCGCGATGCATTTTTCGCCCCACACCACAGGATCGCCGGAGTCGTGGCGCAGACCGTCGAACAGCTTGGCGAAAAACAGATCGAAGTCGCCGAGAAACGCATCGGTGGTGATGCAGTCAGTCAGAGCGATACCGAGCAGGCCGCGATATTCGCGCACCCAACAATCAAGCGCGGCGATCTGGCTGTCGATCAGCCGTGGGCCGAGTTGCTGATGGGCCATGATCCACTCGTGGGCCATGGTGCCCAGGGGTTTCATATCGAGTTCGCGGGACAGATGCACGTTGCTGGTGCCGACAAAACGTCCGGGGAAATCGTGCTTGAGCACGTTCACCACTTCTTCCTGCACGCGGTAGGAAAACCTGCGACGCGTGCCGAAATCGGCTACTTGCAGTTGCGACAATTCGTCGGCCGAGGCGTTGGCAGTCAGCCAGTCAAACTTGCGATAGAGCTGCTCGCGCGCCTGTTCGAGTACGGTTTCGCGGTAGCGATAGCGGTTGCGCACTTCGCTCACAATCGCCAGCAGCGGCACTTCGTAGAGGATGACATGCAGCCAGGGCCCACGCAGGCGGATGAACAGCTCGCCATTCTCGATACCGGTGTGCACGTAGCGCAGGTTGAAGCGGAACAGTCCGAGAAAACGCAGGAAATCCGGTTTGAGGAAGCTGATGCGCTCAAGGAAGCTCAGTTGATCGGCGCTCAGGCTCAATTCGGCCAAGCGCTCGATCTGATAGCGAATCTCGGCCAGATACGGGCGCAGATCCTCACTGTTACGGCAACGAAACTCCCATTCGACTTCAACGTTGGGGTAGTTGTGCAGCACCGCCTGCATCATCGTCAGTTTGTAGAAGTCGGTGTCGAGCAGGTTCTGCACGATGCGATCGGCAAACACACTCTCGCTCATAACGGGGTCTCCAGGTGCGCCGCGCCGTGGCACGGTCTCAATCAATGGCGCTAGTGGCGCATATCAACGACGAAGATTGCCAGCAATTTTTTCAATCGCCGCAGAACCCTTGTGGGAGCGAGCCTGCTCGCGAAGGCGGTGAGTCAGTCAATTCAAATGTGGCTGATGCACCGTCTTCGCGAGCAAGCCCCCTCCCACAGAGGGTGTGGATAATCCTGAATTGACGTCAGGTCAGGGATTGTCGATCTGCTCCAGCATCCATTTTACGAAGTCGCGCACCTTCGGCACTTCCGCCGCGTGCTCGGGGTAGGCGAGGTAATAGGCATCGTTGCTCGGCATTGCATGCTGCCAGGGAATGACCAGTTTGCCGTCGGCCAATTCCTCTTCCACCAGAAACCGTGGCAACAGCGCCACGCCGCAGCCAACTTGCGCGGCGCGGATGCACATATAAAAGGTTTCGAAACGTGGCCCGTGATAGCTGTGTTCGGTCTGGTAGCCCTGACTGTCGAACCAGTCGTGCCACGCCTGCGGGCGCGAGGCATTTTGCAGCAGGACCAGATCGGTCAGTTGCGTCGGATCGTTGAACGGTGTGGTTGGCAGACTGCCCGGCGCGCACACCGGCACCAGTTCTTCGCCGAACAGCTTCAGGCATTCAGTGCCGGGCCGCGAGCCCTGACCGAAATAGAACGCCAGATCGCTGCGCCCTTGCAGCAGATCATCCGCCTCCTGTTCGTTGCATAAATCCAGATGAATAGAGGGATGACGCAAGCGCCAGCCCTTCAGCCTTGGCACCAGCCAACGGGCGCCGAAGGTCGACGGGGTAGAAACGCGTAAGACTTCGGTCTCGCCACCATAGGAGCGCAGGTAATGAGTCGACATTTCCACCTGCGTGAGGATTTTTCTTACTTCAACCAAGTACAAATCCCCGGCCGGGGTCATCTGCAAACGTCGACGCACGCGGCGGAACAACAAGTGCTGCAATAACTCTTCAAGCTGCGCGACCTGCTTGCTGACTGCGCTCTGGGTCAGGTTCAGCTCCTCGGCGGCGCGGGTGAAACTGAGGTGTCGGGTGACGGCCTCGAAGCACTGCAACGCGGTAATCGAGGGCAAGTGGCGTTTGTTCAGCATGGCCAATCCTTTTCTGGTCTTTCTGTGCGCAGCATGAATAAACGGAATGATATCTCGCGTAAAGGTCGTTTGTTGCCTGGCCATTGTGACGCTACAACTAAAGGCCTGCCCGGTCGCGAAAAAGCGTCCGCACACATTCAGTTTTTTGCTTGAGGAGTGACCCATGGTTGCCGCATTGCTTGATCGTCTAGGTGTGAGCCCGGCCCTTTATCAGAACGGCAAAGTGCCGGTGCATTCGCCCATCGACGGCAGCCGCATTGCCGCCGTCAGTTGGGAGGGCCCGGCCGAAGTCGAGCAGCACATCAGTCGCGCAGATCATGCGTTCGAGCAATGGCGCAAGGTGCCAGCCCCGCGTCGCGGTGAGCTGGTGCGCCAGTTCGGCGAAGTGTTGCGTGAGTACAAGGCTGATCTCGGCGAACTGGTTTCGTGGGAGGCGGGCAAGATCACCCAGGAAGGTCTGGGTGAAGTACAGGAAATGATCGACATCTGCGACTTCGCAGTCGGCCTGTCCCGTCAACTGTACGGTTTGACCATCGCCTCCGAGCGTCCGGGCCACCACATGCGTGAAACCTGGCATCCGCTGGGCGTGGTCGGCGTGATCAGTGCGTTCAATTTCCCCGTTGCGGTGTGGGCATGGAATACCACGCTGGCCCTGGTCTGCGGCAACCCGGTGGTGTGGAAGCCGTCGGAGAAAACCCCGCTGACCGCACTGGCCTGCCAGGCATTGTTTGATCGTGTGGTGAAGAATTTTACCGATGCGCCAGCGAACCTTTGCCAAGTGATTATCGGTGGTCGCGACGCTGGCGAAGCGCTGGTCGATGACCCACGTGTCGCGCTGATCAGCGCCACCGGCAGCACACGCATGGGCCGCGAGGTGGCGCCGAAAGTCGCCGCGCGTTTCGCCCGCAGCATTCTTGAGCTGGGCGGCAACAACGCGATGATCCTCGGCCCGAGTGCTGACCTCGACATGGCGGTGCGCGCGATTCTGTTCAGCGCCGTCGGCACGGCCGGCCAGCGCTGCACCACGCTGCGCCGTCTGATCGCTCATGAGTCGGTGAAAGAAGAAATCGTCACTCGCCTGAAAGCCGCGTACTCGAAAGTGCGCATCGGCAACCCGCTGGAGGGTAACCTGGTCGGCCCACTGATCGACAAGCACAGCTTCGACAACATGCAGGATGCGCTGGAGCAGGCGTTGAGCGAGGGCGGCCGGGTGTTTGGCGGCAAGCGCCAACTGGAAGATCAGTTCCCCAACGCCTACTACGTATCGCCGGCGATTGTTGAAATGCCGGAACAGAGCGATGTTGTCTGCAGCGAAACCTTCGCGCCGATTCTCTACGTGGTCGGCTACAGCGATTTCCAGGAAGCGCTGCGCCTGAACAATGCGGTGCCGCAAGGTTTGTCATCGTGCATCTTCACCACTGATGTGCGCGAGGCCGAGCAATTCATGTCGGCGGTCGGCAGCGACTGCGGTATCGCCAACGTCAACATCGGCCCGAGCGGTGCCGAGATTGGCGGCGCGTTTGGTGGCGAAAAGGAAACCGGTGGCGGTCGGGAATCGGGCTCGGATGCGTGGCGCGCGTACATGCGCCGCCAGACCAACACCGTGAACTACTCGCTGGAGCTGCCGCTGGCGCAGGGCATCACATTCGATTAAGCAGCCGCGAGCCTCAAGCCCCAAGCTACAAGCAGATCGGCTTGCTGCTTGTAGCTTAAAGCTTGCAGTTGCTCCGACAGGAGCTTGGCAATGCCGTTACGCGAAGAATGTCTGTGGGAAAAACTCACGCCGCAAAGGCCCGATAACACCGCGCTCAAGGGCGAAGTCAACGTCGATGTCTGCGTGATCGGTGCCGGGTTCACCGGGTTGTCGGCGGCGCTGCATCTGTTGGAAAAAGGCAAAAGCGTCTGCGTGCTGGAAGCTCATCGCGCGGGGCACGGTGGTTCCGGGCGCAACGTCGGGCTGGTCAACGCCGGCATGTGGATTCCACCGGACGAGATCGAAGCCGGTTTCGGCGAAGCGGTTGGCAGTCAGCTCAACCGCATGCTCGGGGCAGCGCCGGCGCTGGTGTTCAGCCTTGTGGACAAATACAACATTGATTGCCAGTTGCGCCGCGAAGGTACGCTGCACATGGCGCACAACGCCAAGGGCGAGGCGGATCTGCGCAGTCGTGAACAACAATGGAAGCGCCGCGGAGCGCCGGTCGAGTTATTAACCGGCAAGGCTTGCGAACACGCTACGGGCACGCAAAAAATCGCCGCCGCACTGCTTGATCGTCGTGCCGGCACACTCAATCCAATGGCTTACGTCAGCGGTTTGGCCAACGCCGTAACCGGTCTCGGCGGGCAGATGTTCGACCATTCGCCGGTCACGCGTCTTGAGCGCCAGGGTTCGAACTGGTCGGTGCAGACCGAGCACGGCGCGGTGCTCGCCGAGCAAGTGGTCATTGCCTCCAACGCCTACACCGAAGGCGACTGGACAGCGCTCAAGCGCAATTTCTTCCCCGGTTATTACTATCAGGTCGCTTCGGTGCCGCTGACCGAAGACGCCGCGCAGGAAATCCTCCCGGGCGGTCAGGGCTCGTGGGATACCCGACAAGTGTTGAGCAGCATCCGCCGCGATAAAGAAGGACGGTTATTGCTCGGTAGCCTTGGCAACGGCAATCAAAAGCCAGCCTGGTTTCTCAAAGCCTGGGCCGACCGCGTGCAGCAGCATTACTTCCCCAATCTGAAGCCGGTTGAATGGGAATGCACCTGGACCGGGCGCATTGCGTTCACCCCCGACCACCTCATGCGTTTGTTCGAACCCGCTCCGGGACTGGTCGCCGTCACTGGCTACAACGGCCGGGGCGTCACCACCGGAACGGTGGTCGGCAAAGCCTTCGCCGATTACTTGTGTGACGGCAATCCCGAGGCACTGCCGATTCCTTTTGCACCGATGCAGCCCTTGGCTGGCGTGGGCTTGCGCAGTTGCCTTTACGAGGCCGGGTTCTCGCTGTATCACGCGGGCCAGTGCCTGCGCATTGTCATTTGAGTGTTGAAATATGTTGCCAGAAGCGGCGCTTTTCGAAGCAGCGACTAGCCTGTAATGGTGCGGGTTGTAGCAGTCCCGCACCAGCAGTGTGCAGTTCGGTGACGCGAGCTGTTACAGGCTGGTTGCACGTCGTTTGGTGCCGCGGTTGCAATGATGGCGCAAGCGGGTTGCGCCTGAAAAAATAAATGGTTTCACCTTCCGCGGTTTAGACGGTTGCACGCCCAATGAAAATGGGAACGAAACAGTCGAAATAACAAGAAAGCAGCGACTTTTTGAAGAATAAAAAACCGATGGCACGGCCCTTGCTCTGAGCATTCAGTGAAGTGAAGTCGCAGTGCCAACTAAAAAAACCTTGGAGCACCACCTCATGTCCCAGACGTTTTACAAGAAAGGCTTTCTGGCCCTCGCAGTGGCTACTGCGTTGGGTGTTTCTGCGTTTGCTCAGGCTGATGTCAAAATCGGCGTAGCGGGTCCAATGACGGGCGCCAACGCGGCATTTGGCGAGCAGTACATGAAGGGGGCACAGGCGGCGGCGGACGCGGTCAACGCGGCTGGCGGCGTCAACGGGGAGAAAATCGTACTGGTCAAGGGCGATGACGCCTGCGAACCGAAGCAGGCCGTGACGGTCGCCAAGGACCTCACCAACCAGAAAGTTGCCGGTGTGGTCGGTCACTTCTGCTCATCTTCGACCATTCCAGCGTCGGAAATCTACGACGAAGCCGGGATCATCGCGATCACCCCGGGTTCGACCAACCCGCAGGTCACCGAGCGTGGCCTCAGCGCCATGTTCCGTATGTGCGGGCGGGATGACCAGCAAGGCATCGTGGCCGGCGACTACATCGTTGACGTGCTCAAGGGCAAGAAAGTCGTCGTGCTGCACGACAAGGACACCTATGGCCAAGGCCTGGCGGATGCTACCAAGGCACAGCTTGAAAAGCGCGGCGTGAAGCCGGTGCTGTACGAAGGCCTGACCCGTGGCGAAAAAGACTTCAGCACCATCGTCACCAAGATCCGTGGCGCCGGTGCCGACGTCGTCTACTTCGGCGGCCTGCACCCGGAAGCCGGCCCGCTGGTTCGCCAATTGCGTGAACAAGGCCTGAAAGACGTCAAGTTCATGTCCGATGACGGCATTGTGACCGACGAACTGGTGACCACTGCCGGCGGTCCGCAATTCGTCGACGGCGTATTGATGACCTTTGGCGCTGACCCTCGCATGCTGCCAGACAGCAAGGCCGTGGTAGACGCTTTCCGCAAGGCCGGTACCGAGCCTGAGGGTTACACCCTGTATGCCTACGCTTCGGTGCAGGCCCTGGCGGCTGCTTTCAACGGCGCGAAGAAAAACGACGGCGAAGCCGCTGCCAAGTGGCTGAAGGCCAACCCGGTGAAAACCGTGATGGGCGAAAAAGCCTGGGACGCCAAAGGCGACCTGAAAGTCTCCGACTACGTGGTTTACCAGTGGGACAAGGACGGCAAATATCACCAGCTGGAAAAACAGAAGTAAGGGCTGACGCGACCCTTTGAACTGCGCAAATCCCTGTGGGAGCGGGCTTGCCCGCGATGACGAGCTGACAGTCGACAACTGTGTTGAATGCTCTACCGCTATCGCTGGCAAGCCAGCTCCCACAAGGTCCTGTGGTGTTCGAACTGTTCGCGCTCTGACGTTGCTCCGACGTAAATCTGTATTTTTCCTAGAAGAGCCGCACATCACAGGTGTGCAGGTTCTCACTGCGTGAGATTGCGTTATGGATGGTATTTTCCTGCAGCAACTGGTCAACGGCCTGACCCTCGGGTCGGTCTATGGCCTGATCGCCATCGGCTACACAATGGTCTACGGCATCATCGGCATGATCAACTTCGCCCATGGCGAGGTTTACATGATTTCCGCTTACCTGGCGGCAATCAGTCTCGCTCTGCTGGCTTACTTTGGTATTGAATCCTTCCCGCTGCTGATGCTCGGCACGCTGATTTTCACCATCGTCGTCACGGCGGTGTACGGCTGGGTCATCGAGCGAGTCGCTTACAAACCCCTGCGCAACTCCACCCGACTGGCACCGCTGATCAGCGCCATCGGTATCTCTCTGATCCTGCAAAACTACGCACAGATCGCTCAAGGCGCCAAACAACAGGGCGTGCCTACCCTGCTGAGCGGTGCATGGCGTGTCGAGATCGGCACAGGCTTCGTGCAACTGACCTACACCAAAGTCTTCATTCTGGTGGCCGCATTCGTCGGCATGGGGCTGCTGACCTACGTGATCAAGTACACCAAGCTCGGACGCATGTGCCGTGCCACACAACAAGACCGCAAGATGGCTTCGATCCTCGGCATCAACACCGATCGGGTCATTTCCTATGTGTTCATCATCGGTGCAGCCATGGCGGCGCTGGCCGGCGTGCTGATCACCATGAACTACGGCACCTTCGACTTCTATGCCGGCTTCATCATCGGCATCAAGGCCTTTACCGCTGCGGTACTCGGCGGGATCGGTTCATTGCCCGGTGCAATGCTCGGCGGGATCATCCTCGGCATTTCCGAGTCGCTGTTCTCCGGTCTGGTCAACTCCGACTACAAAGACGTGTTCAGCTTCTCGCTGCTCGTACTTGTTCTGGTCTTCCGGCCGCAGGGCCTGTTGGGCCGTCCTCTTGTGTCGAAGGTGTAAGCGATGTCTTCAACCACTCAAAAAAACATCGATATCAAAAAAAGCCTGGTTGAGGCGGTTCTGGCCGGCCTGATTGCCCTGATCGTATTCGGGCCGATTGTCGGCGTCGTCCTCGACGGTTACAGCTTCAACCTCGAAACGACTCGTGTGGCTTGGATCATCGGTATCGTCATGGCCGGTCGCTTTGCCCTCAGCCTGTTCCTGCAAACACCCAAGGGCCTGAACATTCTCGACGGATTCGAGAGCACCGGTTCCGGTGTGCATGTGCTGCCTGCCGATCACAAGTCACGCCTGCGCTGGATCATCCCGCTGCTGATTGTGCTGGCCGTCATCGTGCCGTTTGTTTCCAACTCCTACCTGCTCGGCGTGGTCATCCTCGGATTGATCTACGTGCTGCTGGGGCTGGGTTTGAACATCGTGGTCGGTCTGGCCGGTCTGCTCGACCTTGGCTATGTGGCGTTCTACGCCATCGGTGCCTACGGTCTGGCGCTCGGCTACCAGTATCTCGGTCTGGGCTTCTGGACCGTGCTGCCACTGGCGGCGATCATGGCTGGCCTGGCAGGTTGCATCCTCGGTTTCCCGGTGCTGCGTCTGCACGGCGACTATCTGGCCATCGTGACGCTGGGGTTCGGTGAAATCATTCGCCTGGTTCTCAACAACTGGCTGTCCCTGACCGGCGGCCCGAACGGCATGCCGGCGCCGCTGCCAACGTTCTTCGGTCTGGAGTTCGGCAAGCGGGCGAAGGATGGCGGAGTGCCGTTCCATGAGTTCTTCGGCATCGCCTACAACCCGGATGTGAAGTATTACTTCATCTATGCGGTTCTGTTCCTGGTGGTACTGGCCGTGCTGTACATCAAGCATCGTCTGGTGAAGATGCCGGTCGGCCGCGCCTGGGAAGCCCTGCGGGAAGATGAAATCGCCTGCCGCTCGATGGGCCTCAACCACGTACTGGTCAAACTCTCGGCGTTCACCATCGGTGCTTCGACGGCGGGGCTGGCGGGTGTGTTCTTCGCCACCTATCAAGGCTTCGTCAACCCGACCTCGTTCACCTTCTTCGAGTCGGCGCTGATCCTCGCCATCGTTGTGCTCGGCGGCATGGGCTCGACCATCGGTGTGGTGATTGCCGCGTTCGTGCTGACCGTTGCACCGGAATTGCTGCGCGGCTTCGCTGAATATCGCGTGCTGCTGTTCGGCATCTTGATGGTGTTGATGATGATCTGGCGACCGCGCGGGCTGATCCGCATCAGCCGTACCGGGGTCACTCCACGCAAAGGTGCCATTCACTACGAGAGGACTGCGCCATGAGTGAAGTCGTACTCTCTGTTGAAAAACTGATGATGCATTTCGGTGGCATCAAGGCTTTGAGCGATGTCAGCCTGAAGGTCAAGCGCAACTCGATCTTCGCGCTGATCGGTCCCAACGGTGCCGGCAAGACCACGGTGTTCAATTGCCTGACCGGGTTCTACAAGGCCACCGGCGGCAAGATCGAACTGAACGTGCGCGGCCAGCAGACCAACGTCATCCAGTTGCTCGGCGAGTCGTTCAAACCGACCGACTTCGTTTCGCCGAAATCTTTTCTCAGCCGCATGTACTACAAAATGTTCGGCGGCACCCATCTGGTGAACCGTGCGGGCCTCGCGCGCACGTTCCAGAACATTCGCCTGTTCAAGGAAATGTCGGTACTGGAAAACCTGCTGGTGGCCCAGCACATGTGGGTCAATCGCAACATGCTCGCCGGCATCCTTAACACCAAGGGCTATCGCAAGGCTGAAAGCGAAGCGATGGACTGCGCGTTCTACTGGCTGGAAGTGGTCGATCTGGTCGACTGCGCCAACCGTCTCGCCGGTGAACTCTCCTACGGTCAACAGCGTCGCCTGGAAATCGCCCGGGCCATGTGCACGCGGCCGCAGATCATCTGCCTCGACGAACCGGCCGCCGGCCTCAATCCTCAGGAAACCGAAGCGCTGAGCGCGATGATCCGGCTGCTGCGCGACGAGCACGATCTGACCGTGGTGCTGATCGAACACGACATGGGCATGGTTATGAGCATTTCCGACCACATCGTGGTGCTGGACCACGGCATCGTGATCGCCGAGGGCGGGCCTGAAGCGATTCGCAACGACCCGAAAGTGATTGCCGCCTACCTGGGCGCCGACGAAGAGGAGCTGGTATGACGCAGCCGATCCTCGAACTCAAAGACCTCGACGTGTTCTACGGACCGATCCAGGCGCTCAAAGGGGTTTCGCTGCAGATCAACGAAGGCGAAACCGTCAGCCTGATCGGTTCCAACGGCGCCGGCAAGTCGACGCTGCTGATGTCGATCTTCGGTCAGCCAAGGGCGGCAGGCGGGCAGATTCTTTATCAGGGCGTCGACATTACCCACAAGTCATCGCACTACATCGCCTCCAACGGCATTGCGCAGTCGCCGGAAGGACGGCGGGTATTCCCCGACATGACCGTTGAGGAAAACCTGCTGATGGGCACCATCCCGATTGGCGACAAGTACGCCAAAGAGGATATGCAGCGCATGTTCGAGTTGTTTCCGCGACTGGAAGAGCGCCGCACCCAGCGGGCGATGACCATGTCCGGCGGTGAGCAGCAAATGCTCGCCATTGCCCGCGCATTGATGAGCCGGCCAAAGTTGTTGCTGCTCGATGAGCCGAGCCTGGGCCTGGCACCGATTGTGGTGAAACAGATCTTTGCGACCCTGCGCGAACTGGCGAAAACCGGGATGACCATCTTCCTCGTCGAGCAGAACGCCAACCATGCGTTGAAACTGTCGGATCGTGCGTATGTGATGGTCAACGGCGAGATTCGCCTGAGCGGCACCGGTCAGGAATTGTTGGTGAACGAGGAGGTGCGTAACGCCTATCTGGGCGGGCACTGATTCTTTGAATGTTATACACAGCCCCGGCGACGCAAGTCCCGGGGCTTTTTCATATCTCAAATCCAACACAAATCCCCTGTGGGAGCGCCAGATTCCATAATTGTGGAAAACAAATTCCCCAAGCTGCCAAAGCGCGACATATAGACGCTGCAAATGGCTGTTTTTCCACAGTTTCGACTTGTCCCCGTTTGCTGTGGAGCTGGCTGTGAATAACGTGGGTGTATCTGGCTGAAGGCCTTGTAGAACGTGGTCTGCAAGTGCATGGTTGTTTTTTGATCAGGCATTTTTGCAGAGCTGGAAGTGGTCGTTGTCAACCTTTTTGTAGAGCCGGGCAGCGCGGCAATCAATGCCTGGCAAGGCTGTGGATAAGTCTGTGATTAAACTCTGGAAAGACTTCGCTAAGGGCCGTAATGACTGGCCTCGCGCGATCACTGTGCTGACCGGGCAATCGTGCAAAATGCCATCTCCCGCACATTCGCGGCTTCAGGGTCAAGCAAAAAACTTTCTATTTCCCCCGCAAAGCCTTGTGTGGCGCGGGTTTGGGCGTTTCCAGTTGCCCCCGGAAACTGTGGAAGGGGCTGTGGATAACATGCGCGCACATGGCTACAGGCCACGGTGGCTATGGCGTTGCTGAGGTTGATTGTTTTTTGAACATCTTGTGGGTGTTGCCCGTGAATGCGCAGGCGGGCATGCTGCCTGCTGATTTTCTATTCCAAGGGCTGCCGCGGTGGCCGAAGCAAGGAGAACACGATGTCCAACACCCTGTTTATTACCGGCGCGACGTCCGGTTTTGGTGAAGCCTGCGCCCGCCGTTTTGCCGCCGATGGCTGGAAACTGGTGCTGACCGGTCGTCGTGAAGAACGCCTTAACGCGCTGTGCGCCGAGTTGTCGCAGCAAACCGAAGTACACGGTCTGGTGCTCGACGTGCGTGATCGCAAGGCGATGGAAGAGGCGATTGCCAATCTGCCGCCATCGTTCGCCAAGCTGCGTGGCCTGATCAACAACGCGGGTCTGGCGCTGGGCGTGGACCCCGCGCCGAAATGCGACCTGGACGATTGGGACACCATGGTCGACACCAACGTCAAAGGCCTGATGTACGCCACGCGCTTGCTGCTGCCGCGTCTGATCGCCCACGGTCGTGGCGCCGGCATCGTCAACCTCGGCTCCATCGCCGGCAACTATCCGTATCCCGGTAGCCATGTGTACGGCGCGACCAAGGCGTTCGTTAAGCAGTTTTCGCTGAACCTGCGTTGCGACTTGCAGGGCACTGGCGTGCGGGTCAGCAACATCGAGCCGGGGCTGTGCGAAAGCGAGTTCTCGCTGGTGCGTTTCGCTGGCGATCAGGAGCGTTACAACGCGACCTACGCCGGTGCCGAGCCGATCCAGCCGCAGGATATCGCCGAGACGATTTTCTGGGTGATGAATGCGCCGGCGCACATCAATATCAACAGCCTGGAATTGATGCCGGTGAGCCAGACCTGGGCCGGTTTTGCCATTGAGCGAAACAAGGCGTAACACCGCGCTGAGGCCCTTCGCGAGCAAGCCCGCTCCTCCATTTGGAATGCATTCCCCCGTGGGAGCGGGCTTGCTCGCGAAAGCGGTAACGGTCAGCGAAGATATTCAGCCAGGCCGTGGTAGCAGGTTGCAAGGTGATACGGCGTGGTCGACGGCATGTCCTTGCGACTGACTTCACCCAGCTCATCCCGGCACTCATGCCAGCCGCCGGCATACAGAAACCGCTGCTGCAACGCCTGCAATTGGCGCAGCACCACCGCTTCACTGCCCTGACGCAAGGTCAGCGCGCGCAGGTATTCCGCCTGCGCCCAGATTCGCTGGGTCGAATCTCTCGGGCGTCCATCGGTTTCCAGATCGAGCATCGCGCGCACCGCGCCGCAAGACTGCAGCACGCCGTATTGTTCGGTGAACGCAAACGCACGGTCCAGCGCCGTATGCAGTTTCGAACCACGCAACAGCGCGGACGATTGCAGCAGGAAATACCACTCGAACTGATGCCCCGGCTCGTACCAGTTATCCACAGAGCCGAGCGGTTTCTCCATCAACACGCCATGTTGCGGGTCAACAAAGTGCCTGTGCATGGCTGTGCATAAGTGGAGCAGCGCCTTTTGCGTGTCGGCGTCTTCCCGCACGGCCAGCGTGGCGAGGAAGGCTTCAGCCAGGTGCATCAAAGGATTTTGCAACGGACCGGTTTGCAGCGTGATCCAGTCGCGCTGCAGGCAGGCTTCGTACAAGCCATCACCGGTGGCGAAGCGGCGCCCGATGATTTCCAGCGCGGCATTCAACGTCGATTCCACCAGGGAGTCGCGAGACTTTGCCCAATAATGCGCACAGGCGAACAGGATGAATGCGTGGGTGTAAAGATCCTTGCGCTCATCCAGCGGCTTGCCTTGGGCATCGATGCTGTAGAACCAGCCGCCATGCTCGGCATCGTGGAAGTGCCGTTGCAGGGACCGGAACAACGTCGCTGCACGAACATCAGCGTTATCCACAACCCCGATCAGACCGGAAAACAGGTACAACTGCCGTGCGCAGGCCATCGCCCGATAGCGCTGCGCAGGCAAAGGCTGATGCGCGGCGTCCAGCGCTTCATAGGGCAGCGCCATGTCGGCGTTCCAGCCCGGGCCTTGCCAGAGGGGCACGATCACGTTGACGAAGTGCTGTTGCACATCGCGGAACAGGGCGGTCAATTCAGGCAGGCAGGCGGAGCGGGAAGCGTGGGGCATGGGCGGACGTCGTCACGGGCTGGGGCGATTGCGCGACATGGTAGCAGAGAGCACCGCTTGAGAGAGGCGGTGTCTGTCAGTCCGGTTTCGCGAGCAAGCCCGCTCCCACAAGGTGAACCGGTTCCATCAGAACAAATGCGTTCAAATGTGGGAGCGGGCTTGCTCGCGAAGAGGCCCTTTCAAACAATAGAGATCAACCCGCCAGCAACCAGGCACCGGTCACCGCCGATGCCGCACCCGCCAAACGCACCAACGGTGCGGCAGCCTGAGGCAAGAAACGCACCACGGCATAACCGGCGGCATGCAGCGCAGCCGTCGCTGCAACAAACCCGACCGCATACGCCCAAGGACTGCTCATGTCTGGCAGTTCCAGGCCATGCGCCACGCCGTGGAACAACGCAAACAGCGCCGTCGCGGCCACCGCCATCACCAACGGCGGACGCACCGCCAGCGCCACCGCCAGACCCAACGCCAGCACCGACGCGGCAATTCCGCTTTCCAGCGCCGGCAGCCCCAGCCCTTCAAAACCGAGCAGGCCGCCAATCAGCATGGTGCCGACGAACGTGCACGGCAGTGCCCAGCGCGCTGCGCCTTGCTGCTGCGCGGCCCACAACCCGACCGCCACCATCGCCAGCAAATGGTCGAGGCCGCCAATCGGATGGCTGATACCGGCGATCAAACCGCTGTCGCCGTGGCCGGGGTGAGCGAAGGCCAGCGCCGGTGTCATTAGAAGCGCAACCGCGCCAAGCATGCGTTTGAGTGTCATGAATAAGCTTCCTTGTTGATGAGTAAATCAGGCTGCGGTCAGCAGACCCTGGCGTTCGATGAAGGCGATGATGTCTTCCAGGCCCTGACCGGTTTTCTGATTGCTGAAGACGAACGGCTTGCCGTTGCGCATGCGTTTGGTGTCGCTGTCCATCATTTCCAGCGAGGCGCCCACCAGTGGTGCCAGATCGATCTTGTTGATCACCAGCAGATCGGACTTGCAGATCCCCGGCCCGCCCTTGCGCGGCAGCTTGTCGCCGGCCGAGACGTCGATCACGTAGATGGTCAGGTCGGACAGTTCCGGGCTGAAGGTCGCCGAGAGGTTGTCGCCGCCGGACTCCACCAGAATCAGATCGAGCCCCGCAAAGCGCCGGTTCAGTTGATCGACCGCTTCAAGGTTGATCGAGGCGTCTTCGCGGATTGCCGTGTGCGGGCAACCGCCGGTCTCCACGCCGATGATCCGCTCCGGCGCGAGGGCTTCGTTGCGCACCAGAAAATCGGCATCTTCGCGGGTGTAAATGTCGTTGGTAACCACGGCGAGGTTGTAGCGCTCGCGCAGCGCCAGGCACAGGGCCAGGGTCAACGCGGTTTTGCCGGAACCGACCGGGCCGCCGATGCCGACGCGCAGAGGTTGTGTGTTCATGGTTGTTTCTCCTAGGAGCGGAAGAGGCGGCTGTACTGGCGCTCATGGGCCATGCACGCCAGTGACAGACCAAACGCTGCGCTGCCCATGTGTTCGGGATTGATTCGGGTGGCGTCCTGCTGCGCCTGTTGCAGCAGTGGCAGCAGTTCGCTGGTCAGGCGCTGCGCCGCTTGCTGGCCCAGCGGCAAGGTTTTCATCAATACGGCCAACTGGTTTTCCAGCCAGCTCCACAGCCATGCGGCGAGGGCATCCTGCGGGCTGATGCGCCACGCGCGAGCGGCCAGCGCCCAGCACAGGGCCAGGTGCGGTTCGCTGCATTGTTCGAGAAAGCTTCGGGCGGGCGCATCAAGTTCCGGCAAACCGTTGAGCAGTTGCTGCAACGAATAGCCCATCTGCCGGCTCTCCAGATGCAACTCGCGGGTTTCGCGGCTGGCGCGATGGCTTTCGCAGAGGCTAAGCAGCTCGGCCCATTGTTCATCGGCGGCTGCCTGGCAGTGGGCGAGCAACAGCGGCGCTTCAAAACGCGAAAGATTGAGCAACAACTGATCGCTGATCCAGCGCCGGGCGCTGTCCGGGTTGTGCACGCGCCCGTTATCCACCGCCATTTCCAGGCCTTGTGAATAGCTGTAGCCGCCAATCGGCAATTGCGGACTGGCCAGGCGCAGCAGCGCCCAGGCCGGGTTCACAGGCGCACGCCGAACTGATGGAGTTTTGGCGCGTAGTTGAAGTCTTCATCGCCGTGGCGTGAATGATGGTGGCCGCCGCCATAGGCGCCGTGTTCCGGCTGGAACGGCGCTTCAACGGCTTCAACGTGGGCGCCGAGTTGTTCGAGCATGGCCTTGAGCACGTAATCATCGAGCAAGCGGAGCCAGCCATCGCCGACCTGCAGGGCGACGTGGCGATTGCCCAGGTGATAAGCCGCGCGAGTCAGCTCAAACGCGTTGGCGCAGGTGACGTGCAGCAATTGCTCAGGACGGGCACAGACTCGCACGACGCGACCGTCCTCGGCCTGCAGGCATTCGCCGTCATACAGCGGTGGCTGACCGCGCTCCAAAAACAACCCGACGTCTTCACCCTCGGCACTGAAACAGCGCAAACGGCTCTTGCTGCGCGCTTCGAAGTTCAGGTGCAATTCGGCGGCCCAGACGGGTTGAGGGTCGGTTCTGCGGTGAATCACCAGCATCGGAAAGCTTCCAGCTATGGACAATACTCAGGCTAGAGCAAGGGCCTTGCCAATTGGACGGGATGTAGGAAATCCCTGTCGGATTGGGGTGGATGTTTCAAGAAGCTGCGCAAATATGGAAGGTTTTGGTGCGTGAAGATTTTTTAATGCACCAAATCAGAGCTTTGGCACATGAGCCAATTGTGGGAGCGACGGTGTGTCAGGAATCGAAGGGGAATTACTCGGTACTGCCTAAACCCTGCCAGTGTTTGAGGCCGATAAAGATAAAGCGCAACTGCTGGGTGATCTTCGCCTGCGGAGTCAGATGCTCCGGCAGGGCTTCGGCGGGCGGGTCGATGATGTCGGGGAGGGTGGCGAAGACCGATTTGACGATCAAGTCCGCGATCACGCTCAGGCCTGCGGCATCCAGATGTTGCAGTTTGGGCATCATCGTCAGGTCAGAGGCGAGGTCGGAGCTGATGTTCTCGCGCAAGCGCCCGATGGCCTGACGCACTGGCAGCGAACCGCCGTACTGCTCGCGAGCGAGAAACAGGAATTGCGAACGGTTGGCGCTGACCACATCAAGGAAGATCCGCACCGACGCATCGATGATGCCGCCCATGACGAATTCGTTATGGCGCACCAGGCGAATGGTCTCGCGGAAGGTCTGGCCGACTTCGCTGACCAGCACCAGGCCCAGCTCGTCCATGTCGGCGAAGTGGCGGTAGAAACCGGTGGGCACGATACCGGCGGTTTTCGTCACTTCACGCAGGCTCAGGCTGCCGAATCCTCGGCCGCTTTCCATCAAGTGGCGGGCAGCGTCCATGAGGGCGTTGCGGGTCTGTTGCTTCTGTTCGGCGCGGGGCAGCATCGCAGGGTGTGTTCTTCGGCAGGACAAGCGCCGCACTCTAGCAAATCGGCTTTGTCGGCGTCGAACGGGAGGGCATGCAGTGCAAGATTTCAGCAGGACGTAAAAGTCAAAAGCCCAATCCGGTGATTGGGCTTTTTTTCCAGGCCGCCATGGGCTTAGCTCAATTTGCTGTTGCGTTCGATCACACGGTCACCACCACCTTCGGCGAGTGCTTGACCCAGTGGGGTTTTGTCGAAGCCGTCATCCGCCAGGGTCTGGCCTTGTGGAGTGCGTTCGGTACCGTCGGATGCCAGGGTCTGGCCTTGTGGGGTGCGTTCGGTGCCGTCGGATGCCAGGGTCTGGCCTTGTGGAGTGCGCTCGGTGCCGTCGGATGCCAGGGCCTGGCCTTGTGGTGTGCGATCGGAACCGTCTTGAACCAGACCTTTCTCTTCGAGGCGATCACGGCCACCTTCGGCTACGGTTTGGCTGAACACCGAGTGGCTGGATTTCACTTGTGGAGTTGCTTGATCAGCAGCTGGCAGTGCGAAAGCAGTGCTGGCTAGCATCGAGAGGGTAAGGCTGAGCAGTAATTGGCGTTTCATGATGGTTGCTCCTTGGGAGGGCGATAAAGTGGGTACGAGGGCAATGCTACTCTCGATAAGTCGATATAAAAGTTCATAAACGCAATGGTAATAATCAACAGAATTGATTGTTCTGCCGGGAGGCTCTAGATCGCGCCTTTCAGAGCATCGGTTTTGCACCGAGGTGGGTATTTTCGACCCACTTGTGCTTCGCAAAAGTGCGCGTCGCGGTAACGTTGCTCGACTGGTCGGTCAGAAATGACCCGGTTTTTCCGTCTTGACCGGTTATTCGGTTAAACCTGCGGGCCTTTTGCCAGTCACAGACTTCACAGGGGCTGTTTAGTCCACCGTTTCATCCGTGCGCCGCGATAACAAAGCGCACGTGATCAGGAGTTTTGTGCATGACGCGCATTGGAAAAATCTTCAGTTGGACCTTCGCTATCCTCGTGCTGCTACTGGCCGTGCTGGTCTTGATCATCGTGTTCTTCGACTGGAACCGGATCAAACCGCCGATCAACGCGAAAGTCTCGCAAGAGTTGCATCGACCGTTTGCCATCAACGGCAACCTCGCGGTGATCTGGCAGCGCGAGCCGGATGAGGGCGGCTGGCGCGCCTGGGTGCCTTGGCCGCACGTGGTCGCTGAAGACCTGAGCCTGGGCAATCCTGACTGGTCGAAACAACCGCAGATGGTCACGCTCAAACGTGTCGAGTTGCGTATTTCGCCGCTGGCGTTGCTGGCGCAACGGGTGGTGATTCCGCGCATTGATTTGACGGAGCCGAATGCCGACCTGCAGCGCTTGGCCGATGGCCGCGCGAACTGGACGTTCAAATTCGATCCGAAAGACCCGAATGCCGAACCGTCGAACTGGGTAGTCGACATTGGCGCCATCGGTTTCGACAAGGGCCATGTCACCCTCGCTGATCAAACGCTGAAAACCAGTCTCGATGTGTTGATCGATCCGCTGGGCAAGCCGATTCCCTACAGCGAAATCGTCGGCGACAAAGCGGCAAAAACTGCGCAGGACAAGGGCGGTGCGCCACAGGACTATGCGTTTGCCTTGAAGGTCAAAGGCCAATACCACGGCCAGAACCTCACCGGTCAAGGCAAGATCGGCGGGCTGCTGGCGCTGCAGGACGCGAGCAAGCCATTCCCCCTGCAGGCGCAGGCGAAGATCGGCGACACCCGCATCGAACTGGCCGGCACACTGACCGACCCGCTGAACCTTGGCGCGCTGGATCTGCGTCTGAAGCTGGCCGGCGCCAGCCTCGGCAATCTTTATCCGTTGACGGGTGTGACCCTGCCGGATACGCCGCCGTATTCCACCGACGGTCATCTGATCGCCAAGCTGCATGACGCGGGCGGGGCGAGATTCACCTATGAGCAATTCAACGGCAAGATCGGCAGCAGTGACATCCATGGCGACCTCACCTACGTCGCCAGCCAGCCACGGCCAAAGCTCAGCGGCGCGTTGCTTTCCAATCAGCTGTTATTCGCTGACCTCGCGCCGTTGATCGGCGCCGACTCCAATGACAAGCAAAAGGCGCGCGGCGGCGAGAGCAAGCAGCCCGCAGACAAAGTCCTTCCCGTCGAGGCGTTCAAAACCGACCGCTGGCGGGCAATGGACGCTGACGTCGAATTTACCGGCAAGCGCATCGTCCATAGCGAAAAGCTGCCGTTCAATGACCTCTACACCCACCTCAAGCTCAACGACGGCGAACTGAGCCTCGAGCCGCTGCGTTTCGGCGTGGCCGGCGGCAACCTTGATGCGCAGATTCGTCTCAACGGTCGCACCGAGCCGCTGGAGGGCCGGGCCAGGCTAACCGCGCGCAGGTTCAAACTCAAAGAGTTGTTCCCGACGTTCGAACCGATGAAAACCAGTTTCGGCGAGCTCAATGGCGACGCCGATATCAGCGGTCGCGGCAACTCGGTGGCCAAGCTTTTGGGCAGTGCCAACGGCAATCTGAAGATGTTGATCAACGACGGCGCGATCAGCCGTGAGCTGATGGAACTGGCCGGGCTCAATGTCGGCAACTACGTGGTCGGCAAGATCTTTGGCGACAAGGAAGTGAAGATCAACTGCGCTGCCGCTGACTTCGATATCAAGACCGGTCTGGCGACCACGCGGCTGTTCGTCTTCGATACCGAGAACGCGATTATCTACATCGACGGCACGGCGAACATGGCCACCGAGCAGCTTGATCTGACGGTGAACCCGGAATCGAAGGGTTGGCGTTTGATCTCGTTGCGGTCGCCATTGTATGTGCGTGGCAAATTCATCAAGCCGGATGCGGGTGTGAAGGCTGTGCCGCTGATGTTGCGTGGGGCGGGGATGGTTGCACTGGGCGTGATTGCTGCGCCGGCGGCGGGGCTGTTGGCGCTGGTGGCGCCGAGTGGCGGCGAGCCGAATCAATGTGCGCCGTTGCTGGAACAGATGAAGGCGGGCAAGGCGCCTGTGACCGTGAAACCCACTCAATAATCGGTGCCCGTAAGGGCCCCTTCGCGAGCAGGCTCGCCCCCACAGAGGACCGCATTCCTTCAGATGGAGGCGGTCGAGTGTGGGAGCGAGCCTGCTCGCAAAGGCGATTTGAAGGATTACAGGTCTTTCAGAATGTCAGCCATGTCGTCGGCATGCTCTTCTTCCTGCGCCAGGATATCTTCGAAGATCCGGCGTGTAGTCGGGTCTTTCTCGCCGATGTACTGGATGATTTCACGGTAGCTGTCGATGGCGATTCGCTCGGCTACGAGGTCTTCGTAGACCATCTCTTTCAAAGTGTTCCCGGCCACGTATTGTGCGTGGGACATTTTTGACAGCATGTCGGGGTTGAACTCCGGCTCGCCGCCCAATTGCACGATGCGCTCGGCCAGGCGGTCGGCGTGTTCGGCTTCCTGTATGGCATGTTCGAGAAACTCTTCGGCAGCTACGCTGGCTTTTACGCCGGTTGCCATGAAGTAGTGGCGCTTGTAGCGCAACACACAGACCAGTTCGGTGGCCAGCGATTCATTCAGCAAGCGCAGCACCTCTTCACGGTCGGCGCTGTAGCTCTCGGTGACCGCGCCGTTTTCGACGTGTTGCCGGGCACGGTCGCGCAGGGTTTGGACATCTGACAGGTGCAGGTCGTTGCTCATTTCAGTCTCCTGGAGGCTAATCCGATTGCGCCACGCTCTTGGGACGTGGTCGCTACCTGAACTGTGAGTAATGAGCGCTGCAAAAAGTTTTATGCGATTTCCCGCGACCTGGGCGTCAGCCCCGAAAGCCGTGCTTCTTCCCGCAACCACGCAAAAAATGCGCGTACCGGCGGGTGCCGCTCGCGCCCCGGCACACACAACGCGCTGTAACCGGCGCCATCGACCTGCACCTCGCCCTTGTACGGCATCAGCAAGCCACTGGCGACGCTTTGCGAGACCAGAATATTGCTCGCCAGCACTAGCCCTTGTCCGGCAATGGCCGCTTGCAGTGCGTAATGTTCCTCGTCGTATTCGCGGATCGCCGGCGGCTGCTTCAGCCAGTGTTCGCCGGATTTCGCACACCACGCTTCCCAGCCGTGGGCATAGAGTTTCGAGTTGTGCCAATGCACGCTGATCAACGTTGGAGTGTGCCGCGCGGCCAGCGCCACCTGCTCGGGCGAGCCGTACACGCCGAACGATTCATCGAACAGGCATACACCGTAGAGGTTCGGGTAATCGTCGAGGCTGTAGCGCAACACCAGATCGACACTGGCGTCCTGATGCAGATCGATGACTTCGCAATGGGTGTCGAGGCGCACGTTGATGTTGGGATGTTGCGCGTAAAACCGTCCCAAGCGCGGCACCAGCCACAGCGCGGCAAACGCGGCGGTGGTCGACAGCGTCAGCGTGCTGCCGCTGCGTTGCGGGCGCAGGGTGTCGACGCTTTGCGCCACCTCCAGCAACGCACCGTGCAGGCTGCGGAACAGGCGCTCGCCACCCTCGGTCAGGCGTACCTGGCGTGGCAGGCGTTCGAACAGAGCGACACCGAGCCAGTCTTCCAGCGCGCGGATCTGGTGCGAAATGGCCGTGGGCGTCACCGAAAGCTCTTCGGCGGCCGCTTTGAAACTCAGTAGTCGTGAAGCTGATTCGAAGGCGCGCAGGGCGGTGAGAGGCAGCGAGGCGAACATTGATGGCTCCATGGATGAAATGAATTCATCCCGACTGATTTTTGCTCATTTGAGAGTAGGCGGTGACGAGCTTCAAGCTGCGAACCACAAGTAGTTTGATTCTAGTACGGAGGTTTTACAGATGAGCAGGATTCTTGCAATTCATGCCAGCCCACGCGGTGACCGTTCGCACTCGCGGCGCTTGGCGGAAGGCTTTCTCAGCGCCTGGCAGGTGCGTCATCCGCAGGCGCAAGTGACTCGCCGTGAGGTCGGGCGGGCGCTGATTCCGGCGGTCAACGAAGCCTTCGTCGCTGCCGCGTTTCATCCAGAGCCTGAAGCGCGTCCGTTATCGATGCAGGCTGATCTGGCCCTAAGCGATCAACTGGTCGGCGAGTTGTCTGACCACGACCTGCTGCTGATTTCCACGCCGATGTACAACTTCAGCGTGCCCAGCGGTCTCAAGGCCTGGGTTGATCAGATCGTGCGTTTGGGCCTGACCTTCGACCACACGCTGGACAACGGCGTCGCCCGATACACACCCTTGTTACAGGGAAAAAAAGCCCTGATCGTCACCAGTCGCGGCGGTTTCGGCTTTGGCCCGGGCGGCGATCTGGAAGCCTTGAACCATGCCGATCCATGGCTGCGCACGGCGCTGGGTTTTGTCGGCATCAACGATGTCACCGTGGTCGCGGCCGAGGGCGAAGAATCCGCCGAACGCACCTTCGCGGTGTCGCTGGCCGAGGCCGAGCAACGCTTGCTCAGCCTGGCGCGGGCGTTCTAGCTGGCTGGTTTCTGGCGGGGGTGGAGGGCCTGAAGTAGGCTGGTGGTTGAGTTGTCATCATCAGGGAGGATGCTTGGCGGGCGTTTTGCACGCCTCGCATCCACTTACCGATCACAAGGATGTTTGCCCATGTCGACGCGTTATCCACTCGTTCTGGTGCCGGGCATGCTCGGGTTTATCCGGCTGATTCTCTATCCGTACTGGTACGGCATCATCAAGGCGTTGCGTCGCGGTGGTGCAACGGTGATTGCCGTGCAGGTCTCGCCACTCAACTCCACCGAAGTGCGCGGCGAGCAATTGCTGGCGCGGATCGATGAGATTCTACGGGAGACCGGTGCGGCCAAGGTCAACCTGTTCGGCCACAGCCAAGGTTCGTTGACGGCCCGTTATGCGGCGGCGAAACGACCGGATCTGGTCGCCTCAGTCACGTCGGTGGCCGGGCCTAATCACGGTTCGGAACTGGCAGATTATCTGCAACAACACTACCCCGCGGACAGCGCCAAGGGACGCCTGCTCGAGGCGCTGTTGCGTTTTGTCGCAGGGTTGATGGCGTTACTGGAGACCGGTTATCACGGGCCGAAACTGCCGGTGGACATCCACGCCTCGCACCAGTCGCTGACGACCGAGGGCGTGGCGCTGTTCAACCAGCGTTATCCCCAAGGCTTGCCGCAAACCTGGGGCGGGCACGGGCCGGAAGAGGTCAACGGCGTGCGGTATTACTCGTGGTCGGGAACGTTGCAGCCAGGCAAGACCGATCGCGGCGGCAATCTGTTTGACGGGACCAATCGCAGCTGCCGATTGTTCGCGAAAACCTTTGTGCGGGAGCCGGGGCAGTGCGACGGCATGGTCGGGCGTTATAGCTCGCATCTGGGCACGGTGATTGGCGATGACTATCCGCTGGATCACTTCGACATTGTCAACCAGTCGCTGGGGCTGGTGGGCAAAGGGGCTGACCCGGTGCGGCTGTTTGTCGAGCATGCGGCGCGGCTTGAGGCTGCAGGCCTTTAACCGCAAGACCTGGTCATCGTTCTTCGCGAGCAAGCTCGCTCCCACATTGGATCGCATTTCAACTGAAGGAATGCGCTCACCTGTGGGAGCGAGCCTGCTCGCGAAGAGGCCGGATCAGGCGACGCTTAATTTGCGGCCCAGCACGGTGGTCCAACGCTCGGACAGAATCACCCCACCCAACGTCAACAAGCCGCCCACAAGGTGGTACATCGCCAACTGCTCCTTCAACACCACCGCCGCAATCAGCGCGGTTATCAGCGGCAGCAGGTTGAAAAACAGCGTCGTCCGACTAGGCCCCAGCCGCTGCACGGCCTGCATCCACGCCAGCGGCGCCAGCATTGAAGCCAGCAGGCACGCATACAGCACCAGCGGAATGTTCTGCACGGTCAGACCGGTTTTCGGCGAGGCGGCATACAGAGGAAACAACACGACAATCGCCACCAGCACCTGCAAGTACAACAACACCAATGGCGGCAAGCGCAACTGCCATTTTTTCAGCAGGGTGCTGTAGATCGCGTAAGCCAGGGTGGCGATCAGCATCATCGCATCCCCCATGTTCACGCCGTGCTGCAGCAGCGCGCCGAGGCTGCCGGATGACACCACCACCAGCACGCCGGCGAACGACAGCACTGCGCCGACCAGTGCGCCCGCCGTCAGGCGCTGACCAAGGCTGATGATCGCCATGGCCAGCGACATCAACGGCATCAGTGACAGAATGATGCCCATGTTGGTCGCGGTGGTCAGGGTCGCGGCGAAGTAGGCGAGGCTTTGGTACACCGCCATGCCGAGCACGCCAAGCACTAAAATCCTGCCCAGGTTCGGGCGAATCTGCGGCCAGTGCGCAATCACCGCTTTGAGCATGAACGGGGTGAACAGCAAACCTGCCAGCAGCCAGCGGTAGAAACCGATCTCGGCGGGGAAAATCGCCCCGACCGCGAGTTTGTTGATCACGGTGTTGCCGGCCCAGATAAAAATCGCCAGCAGCGGAAACGCGTATTGCATGAGTTGAAACCAGTACGTTGATGAAACGCAATTATCCCTTGTCTGGATGCAGGCCTATACTTCGAACCGGACAACCTGCCACTGAAACCGGACAGCATGAACAGTAAACACATCGACCTGCTGGAATTCAGCGAGCTGCCATCGGCGGTGTACTTCCGCTACGCCGATTTCAGCGCCCACGAATTCGCCGCGCCGCATCGGCATCCGTGGGGCACGCTGGAGTACGCGGCCCATGGCGTGCTGCACATGGACGTCGACGGCAGCCGCTTCATGTCCCCGCCGCAATACGCGGTGTGGGTGCCGCCGCAGGTCGAGCACAGTTTCTACAGTCATCAACCGGTCAACTATCGGGCGGTGTGCCTTGATCCCAAGGTCTGCGTCGACCTGCCAGCGCGGGCCTGCACGCTGGCGATCAGCGATATCCTCAAGGCGATCCTCAAGGATTTTGCCGCCCGTGACGTCAAGATCCCCGAACGGGATGCTGACCAGCGTCTGGCCCAAGTGCTGGTCGACCAACTGCAACAGGCCCCCGTGCACGAGTGTTATCTGCCTTATGCGAGCAGCCCCGGTTTGCTGGCAATTCTCGAAGCGCTGCAGGCCGAGCCGGGCAGTAACCAGCCGTTGGCACACTGGGCCCTGCAGGTGCATGTCAGTGAGCGCACCCTGGCCCGGCAATTCGTGCGTGAACTGGGGATGAGTTTCGGCGAGTGGCGTCAGCGTCTGCGTTACCTCGCCGCCATCGAGGCGCTGGAAACCTCGCGCAGCGTGCAGGAAATTGCTTTCGATCTGGGTTACAGCAGCGGCTCGGCGTTTATCGCCATGTTCGCCCGCCAGGCCGGTTGCACGCCGGAGCAATACCGGCGCAGCCACCTGGATGGCAGGAAGGTGTAACAAGATTTGGCTACACTCCAGCAGAGGCCGCTCCCATCGGTGCGGCGACAAGGAGAAAACTCCATGAAGATGTTGCGTGTGCCTTTGTTGATGATTGGTTTGCTCCTGTGTTCCCAGGGTTTCGCCGCCACGGCGCAACAAAACAAGATGACCACCTGCAATGCCGATGCGACCGCCAAGAGTCTGAAAGGCGATGAGCGCAAAACCTTCATGAGTACCTGCCTCAAGGCAGCGCCAGCGGCCAACGATGGCAAGACCCTGACCCCGCAGCAGCAGAAAATGACCACGTGCAATGCCGACGCGAAAACCCAAGCCCTGACCGGCGATGCGCGCAAGGCGTTCATGAGTGATTGCCTGAAGAAAAAGTAACCTGGTTCTGTGGGGGTGTCGGGGTCGAGGCGTTCGCTTGAGATTTGCCCTCACCCTCACCCTAACCCTCTCCCAGAGGCAGAGGGGACTGACCGCGCTGTTTTCAGATATCCATCGACCTGAACTATCTGGCCGATTCTGGATTCAATGCAGCACTGGCATGTCGCCGGATTATTTCGCCACTCCTTGATCGGTTCCTTCTCCCTCCGGGAGAGGGCTAGGGTGAGGACTGGATCTCAAACCGTGCAGCAAAACCCGAAACACCGCATATACCTAGTGCTCCCCCCGGAACGCTGGCAGACTGCCCATCCTTTTACGCCGTTCGTTTTGAGGCTGTATGCCAACGTTTTCTGAGCGTCATGTAGTGTTCTGGGTCAGTTGCATCATCATTTTCGGCGGATTGCTGCTGGTGCTGCCGCTGCGCTTGTTGCCCAGTCTGTTGGCCGGACTGTTGGTCTATGAACTGGTCAACATGCTCACCCCGCAACTGCAACGGCTGATCGAAGGCCGTCGCGCCCGCTGGCTGGCGGTGGCGTTGCTGGGCACGCTGGTGGTGAGTGTGCTGGCGCTGATCTTTGCCGGTGCGATCAGTTTCCTGCTGCATGAAGCTGAAAATCCCGGGGCCTCCCTCGACAAATTCATGGGCGTGGTTGATCGCGCGCGCGGGCAATTGCCGCCGTTCATCGATGCTTATTTACCAGCCAGTGCTGCCGAGTTTCGCATCGCGATTGGCGAGTGGATGAGCAAACACCTCTCCGATCTGCAACTGGTCGGCAAGGACGCGGCGCACATGTTCGTCACGCTGCTGATCGGCATGGTGCTCGGCGCGATCATCGCTTTGCAGCGCATCCCCGACGTTACCAAACGCAAACCATTGGCGGCGGCCTTGTTCGACCGTTTGCACCTGCTGGTGCAGGCGTTTCGCAACATCGTCTTCGCACAGATCAAGATCTCCTTGCTCAACACCTTCTTCACCGGGATCTTCCTCGCGGTGATCTTGCCGTTGTTCGGGGTCAAGCTGCCGTTGACCAAAACCCTGATCGTGCTGACCTTCCTGCTCGGCCTGTTGCCGGTGATCGGCAACCTGATGTCGAACACGCTGATTACTATCGTCGGCCTGTCGTTGTCGATCTGGGTGGCGATTGCGGCGCTGGGTTACCTGATCTTTATCCACAAGCTCGAATACTTCCTCAACGCGCGGATTGTCGGCGGGCAGATCAGTGCCAAGTCGTGGGAGTTGCTGCTGGCGATGCTGGTGTTCGAAGCTGCGTTCGGTTTACCGGGGGTGGTGGCGGGGCCGATTTATTACGCGTACCTGAAGAGTGAGTTGAAGCTGGGCGGGATGGTTTGATCCGGTAGAACTGTGTTGCCTGAACTGACGCCTTCGCGAGCAAGCCCGCTCCCACATGTGACTGCATTTCAACTGAAGGAATGCGGTCAGAATGTGGGAGCGGGCTTGCTCGCGAAGGCCGTGCCGACGATTTCAGGTCAGTTCATGGCGCCGTAGCGCTTCATCGCTTCAATCGCCAAACCGCTACCAATGCTGCCAAAAATGTTCCCTTCGACATGCCGTGCATTCGGCAGCATCGCCGAGACGCTGTTGCGCAGCGCCGGAATGCCGCTCGAACCGCCGGTGAAGAACACCGTATCGACCTGTTCAACCGCGACACCCGCATCGCTCAACAGTTGGGTGACACTGCCGCGCACGCGCTCCAGCAACGCATCGATGGCCGATTCAAACAGCGCACGGGTCAGCTCAACACTCAAACCCGCCTCGATCCGGTCCAGCGGCACATGGCGGCTGTCGGTGTGGGTCAGCTGGATCTTGGTTTCTTCGACTTCCATCGCCAGCCAGTGTCCGGCGCGCTGTTCGATCAACTTGAACAGACGGTCGATGCCGCCAGTGTCTTCGATGTCGTAGCGCATGCTGCCCAGCGCCAGGCTGGATTTCTGCGAGTACACCGAGTTGATGGTGTGCCAGGTCGCCAGGTTCATGTGGTGGCTGGTCGGCATGTAGGCGCCGCTCTTCATGCGGCTGCCGTAGCCGAACAACGGCATCAGGCCTTGCAGGCTCAACTGTTTGTCGAAGTCGGTCCCGCCGATGTGCACACCGCCGGTGGCGAGGATGTCGTCGTGACGGTTATCCAGACCACGGCGCTCGGGCGACAGGCGCACCAGCGAGAAGTCGGACGTACCACCGCCGATGTCGACGATCAGCACCAGCTCTTCTTTCTCGATGGTCGACTCGTAGTCGAAGGCTGCCGCAATCGGTTCGTACTGGAAGGATACGTCCTTGAAGCCGATCTTCTTCGCCACGTCGACCAGGGTGTCTTCGGCTTCCTGGTCCGCCAGCGGATCGTCATCGACGAAGAACACCGGACGCCCGAGCACCACTTGTTCGAATTCCCGACCGGCGGTGGTTTCGGCGCGGCTCTTGAGCTGACCGATGAACAGGCCGAGCAAATCCTTGAACGGCATTGCCGTGCCGAGCACGCTGGTGTCGTGCTTGATCAGCTTGGAACCGAGCAGGCTTTTCAACGAGCGCATCAGCCGGCCTTCGTAGCCCTCCAGGTACTCATGCAGCGCCAGACGGCCGTACACCGGACGGCGTTCCTCGAGGTTGAAGAAGACCACCGACGGCAGGGTGATCTTGTCGTCTTCCAGCGCGATCATCGTTTCCATGCCGGGGCGCAGCCAGCCGACGGTGGAGTTGGACGTGCCGAAGTCGATGCCGCAGGCACGGGCTGGAGAGGCGTCTTTCATGTCTTTCGGTTCCGGTCAAAAAAACGGCCGCGCAGTGTATGTCAGTGCGCGGCAGATTCGTAGGCCGGTCATCAGCTATTTCGCGACTAGACTGGGTTGAAAGTCGCAGCTTTGCCCCAAACTTGCTGGCATGGGCCGGCAGACATGCCGGCGGTCGCAAGAACCGCCGCCCACTGCCGATAAACTTCTGTAGCGCCACCCGGTCACAACCTTGAGATCGGTCAACCTGGCACGCGCGAATCGGCGCATGCTGGCATCGGCGCGAAATCGATAACGGACGGTGACTCCTTCGATGGACTTCAAAGACTATTACAAGATACTCGGCGTGGAGCCGACAGCAGACGACAAGGCGATCAAGGCTGCCTATCGCAAGCTAGCGCGCAAATACCACCCCGATGTCAGCAAGGAAAAAGACGCCGAGGCCAGGTTCAAGGACGCCTCGGAAGCCTATGAAGCGCTGAAAAGTGCCGACAAACGCGCGGAATATGACGAACTGCGCCGTTACGGTCAGCACGGTCAGCCGTTCCAGGGACCACCGGGCTGGCAGAGCCGTGGCGGTTTTGGCGGCGGCGGTGGTGACACCGGTGACTTCTCGGACTTCTTCAGTTCGATCTTCGGCAATCGCGGCCCCGGTTTTGGTGGTGGCGAAGGTCGGCAACAACGCAGTGCTGGGCGCCGAGGGCAAGACGTGGAAATGGAACTGCCGATCTTCCTCGAGGAGACGCTTTCGAACGAGTCGAAGAAAGTCACCTTCCAGGTGCCGCAATACAACGCCAACGGCCAGCACGTCAGCAACACCAGCAAGAGCCTGAACGTGAAGATCCCGGCGGGCATCACCGACGGCGAGCGTATCCGCCTCAAGGGCCAGGGTGCACCGGGTATCGGTGGCGGGGCGAATGGCGATCTGTACCTGACCATTCGTTTTGCGCCGCACCCGAAATTCGATGTCGAAGGTGAAAACCTGATCATCACCCTGCCGCTGGCGCCGTGGGAACTGGCGCTTGGCGCCGAGGTGGTCGTGCCGACCCTGACCGGCAAGATCAATCTCAAGGTCCCGGCCGGCAGCCAGAACGGCCAGCGCATGCGCGCCAAGGGCCATGGCCTGAGGAACAAGGCCGGCGAGCGTGGTTACCTGTTCGTCCAGCTCAAGGCCGTGATGCCGAAAGCTGCGGACGACGAGGTCAAGGCGCTGTGGCAGGAACTGGCGAAAAAAGCCGCTTTCAACCCGCGAGAGAACTTCTAAATTCGACGACGGAGTAGCCCATCATGAGCAGCCCCCTGATCGTTCAACTGGACATGGCAGAATTCTGTGAGGCGGCCGATTTGTCGGACGTCTACGTGATCGAAATCGTCGAGCACGGCATCCTCGAACCTCAGGGCTCGCAGCCCCGGGATTGGCGTTTCACCGATTACGAACTGGTTCTGGCCAAACGCGCTGCCAAGCTGCGGCGCGATCTGGAACTTGAGTGGGAAGGGGTCGCCCTGGCCCTGGACCTGCTTGAAGAGGTGCGCGAATTGCGCGCCGAGAATCGCATGTTGCGCCAGCGCCTGGGGCGCTTGGTGGGCGAATGACACCTGTGTGTGAGCTGCCGCAGCGTGCCGCACGTACACAAAACGCTCCGGCACAGGCGGTATATATCTATTTTCAACTCTCTGATTTTCGAACCATCGAAGGCCTTTTGGTGCGCGCGGCCAGCAGCAATTTCGGCTTTTCTCCTGCGCCAGGGTGAATAGGCTGGTAGTTCCTTACCGGTCACCAGAGTGATGAAAAAATGACTGATTTGCATGGACGCAAATTGCCCCCGGCGGGCGCTGCCGATACTGGCGTGCACTACCGTCGCGTACACGATGCCATACCCGCCGCAATCAAGAACGCACCATTATCAAGACTGCAAGCGCTGCCGGTGTCCGGAGCACCCGCACCCGCCTGGTACAGCGCCGCACGGGCGATTGACCGGCAATTGCTCACGCAGGTGATCGACGAGCGCTGGCGTCTGCAAGGAATGCTGGAGCAGACCCAAGGCGAATGGCAGCACGACATCGAAGCCTTCGCTGAACCCCTGCTCAAGACCATGATGGATAGCCATTTCGGCCCCCTCGCGAACCTTGATCAGCTCACCGTGCAGCTTGAAATACCCAGTCCCCTGAGCGTCGGCATCGATACCGGCGCCAGTCGGGTTCGACAATCCTCGTTGTTGCACGCGGCGCTGCATAACTTCGAAGCGGCCGAGACCGTCGACGGCGCGTTTCGCAGCAGCTCGGGCATCTATCGCCGTGACGAGCGCGGCGCTCTCAGCCTGGAGCCGGCCATTGCGCTATCACCATTTGCGACGCTGTGCCGGGAGCTGGACATCGGTGGGCAGTATCAGAAACACCTCAAATCGATCCTGCTGCCCGAAAGCGCCAAGGCACAGAAAACCTTGCGCCAGGCAGCAGTGGCCAGCGAGCAGGCGGCGTTCCATCTGGCGGCGCTGATTGCGCGACTGAAGGGTGACATCAGCGACCATGCATATGGCGCGTTGAAGGGCGTGCGCGAGAGCAAGGTCGGCGTGACGCTGTATGACCAGCCGTTGCTCGCCCATCACCTGTCACTGATGGGCGTTCGCCTATCGGGCATCGTGCTGTTCAGCGCGGTGGTCGAACCGGCGCAGATCAAAGCCGAGATCGGTGGATTGACCCCGGCGCTGCTGCGCTTCTGGATTGACTGGTCGCAACGCATTCCATTGCTGCGCGGGCAGGAATATGACCAGTACAAGCTGTTGCAGGCATTTTTTGCCAACGGTGCTCAAGGTCTGAGCGATGAACTATTGCGCCGGCAGGATATTTATCAGCAAAGTCGCTTGGCCGGGCCGTTGATCGCCTATGTGCCGGAGGACCCCGAGCATCCCTTGAAAGAGTACCCGTCGCTGACCGCGTTCATGCAAGCGCTGCTGGGGCAGTTGAGAACGGCAGACTATCAGGCCTTTTTCAGCCGCTTCGTTGCGCAGAAGGACAAAGGTGTGTTCTTCACGCGGGTCAACGAGCGCCTCACCACGGTCACCTGGCGCGAGCGCGAACCCCTCGATATGGGCCCGTGGTGGCGTGAGACCGCAGCGGAAAACGCCGCAGCAGAACCCATCACCGTTGCCATTACCGGCGACCTGTGGCGGGCGCTGTTTCGCGAGCGCCGCGACAAGGCCATTGCCGATGCCCGACTGATCGCCGTGCCCACCGACGACGAAGATGCCAACGCGCGCTTCAAGCGCCTGACCGGGTATGTGTCCATCGGCTGGAACCTGTTCAATTTTGCCACGATGTGGGTGCCCGGCCTCGGCGAGGCGATGCTCGGCATCATGGTGGCGCAAATGCTCGCCGAGGTGGCGGAGGGGGTTGAAGACTGGAGCAAGGGTGACAAGGACGAGGCCTCGGCGTACTTCAACGGGGTCTTGATCAACTTCGCGCAGTTGGCGCTGATGGGCGCCGGACATGGGCTCCCCGGTGGCAGTATCGCGCCGCTCAAGGTTTCGCCGTTTGTCGAACGTCTGAAACCGGTGGACGTCGCGGGGAAGGTGCGTTTGTGGAACCCCGATCTTCGCCCCTATGAGCATGCAGTGACGTTGCCCCAGGAGGCGAAGGCCAACGCGCAGGGACTTTATCCTCACCAGGGGCGCGATCTGCTGCGCCTTGACGACAAATGCTTTGCGGTTCAGCAAGACCCGTTGACGGGCGAGCACCGTATGCTGCATCCCTCCCGCCCCGATGCCTTTCAGCCGCTGCTGGAGCACAACGGAGCGGGCAGCTGGAAAACTGAACTCGACCGACCGCTTGAATGGGATAAACGCTTGCTGCTCAGGCGTCTTGGCGCTCGCGTGGACGGGCTCTCCGATGCAACCCTCGCACAGATTCTGACCGCCAGCGGTGTTGACGAGACGCTGCTGCGCAGGCTCCACGTTGAGCACGACCTGCCCCCCGCGCTGCTGACCGATACCCTCGAACGCTTCAAGGCCGATGCCGATGCCAGCGTCTGTGCTGAACGGATTCAGGCCAGTCGCATAGACGCTGAATGGGCCGATTACGCGGTGCGCGTCATGACGCAAATGCGTGGCTGGCCGGCTGACCGGGCCATCGAGGTGTTTGAAGGGCCAGGCCTGACTGGCAAATCCATCAAGGAGGGCTACAGCGATGCAGCGCCCGACAGCACATTGCAGTTGACCTGGCCCGATCTGCTGGCCGGGAAGTTGCCCGAGCGGGTGCTCGGCTTCCTTGACGAACACGCTCAGCGAGAGCTGCTGGGCGACTGGTTTTCCGGTGATGTACCCAAGCGTACCGAAGCGCTGCGCGATCAATGGGCGGAGCAGTTCCTGGTGCGCAAAAGCCAGTTGTTCGAGCTGTTGTATCAGCGTCGGACGCGCTCGGACAAACCGTTGGTCAGCCTGCTCAAGAACGATTTTGCCCAGATATCGACTCACCAGGCAGAGGCACTACTCAAAGAGGCGCAGCCCTCGGACCTGCGTCACCTGCGCGAGAAAAAACGCGTGCCCTTGCGCCTTGCCGCCCGCGCCGCAGAGGCCGCCGAGCAACTGCGGCTGACGCGTGCCTATGAAGGCCTGTACCTCGACGCCGTGTACAGCGCCGACACCGCACGTCTGCAAGTGCACTCGCTGGCAGCCTTGCCGGGCTGGCCGGGCGATCTGCGCCTGGAAATTCGCGACTACTCATTCGATGGCGCCTTGGCCGACAGCCTTGGCCCCGCCGACGCGGCGATCCGCAAAGTGCTGGTTCGCGATGAAACGGGCCAGTACGAAGCGCGGGACGCCAGTGATCGCCATCTGCATGGACAATCCGATCTGTACGCGTCGGTACTGCACGCCTTGCCGGACGCGCAACGGGTTGCCCTGGGTTTCGATATCAATGACGCGCAGCGGTTGGCGCAGGCGATAAGGGCGCGGCCACTGGAGCGTTCTCTGTTGGCGCCAATCCTGCGCGACAATCCGAATTACAAACCGGCGTTCGACCCGGTCACCATGCGCCTGCGGGGTGGCATGCAAGGTTATGCACAGCAGGCACCGCACAGCGCCGGCTTGCAGCGCAGGGTGCAAGCACTGTATCCGGCGTTTACCGCGCAGGAGGGCGAGACTCTGCTCGCGCAATTGACGGCTGACGGCAGCACCGCGCACGACGGGCTGGCCGCTCTGGAGGCCGAATACATGCAGATGGATCGCACCCTGAAAAGCTGGGTCAAATCGCCGATGCAAGGCGGTCGTCTTACCTCGCAGGGTGAGTCGGAGTGGCTCGCCCGCACTCAGTTGTGCAAAGTCATTCGCCAATGCTGGCAACGCACGGGGCCTGAAGAATTACCCCTGGCCAATGTGATGCGCCCGCAGGCGTTGAAGCTTGAAGACATTGCGCAGATGGGCAGGCTGCTGGAAACCTTCCCGAAGCTTGAGGCGAACTTCGATCACGTCACCAGCCTGAGCATGCGCGGGCTCGGCCTGCAGGCTAAACACATGCACTTTCTCGACAGCTTCAAACAACTGCGATACCTCAGTCTGCAAGACAATCGGCTGGCGACTTTGCCGCAGGTGGTGACGGACATGCGTCATCTCACTCAGCTGTTTCTCAACGACAACCACATCGAGCTGGACGCAGCGGCGGTAGGCGCTCTCAAGCGAATGACGCGTTTGACGTCCCTGGGCTTGCGCGGCAATCCACTCAAACTCATGCCGGACATCAGCCGGATGCCCTACCTGCAAATAGTCTTGCTCGACGGCACGGGGCTCGAAACCTGGCCCACCGGGCTGTTTGCCCAGTCACGCCCGCGCAGTATTTACCTGGACCTGAGTCGCAACCCGCTGCGACGGATTCCGGACGTCGCTCCCGGTTCCTTTCGCGCCGAGTTGCTCGCCCGCAGCGTAGTCAGCCGCCATCCACAATGGATGCCGCCGGACGTTCTGGAAAAGCTCAAGTTCTACGCCGAGTCGCTCGGCATGGACCCGGAGCGGCCGTACCCACCGCGAGGGACCCTCGACAGCGTGGATTGGTCGCAGGGCATGAGCGAGAAACAATGGCAGGAACGGCAGTCGATCTGGAACGCGGTGGAAGACGAGTTCGATTCCGTGCCGTTTTTCAACGAGTTGCGCAAGCTGACGCAATCCGCCGATTTCCGTGCCGGTGGCACCTACCAGACAGAACTGACGGCCAAGGTCTGGCGCATGCTCGACGCCATGAGCCGCAACGATGAGCTGCGCATCAAGTTGTTCAACGAAGCCGCCACGCCGACTGAATGCGTCGATGGTGGCACGCAACTGTTCAATGCCATGGGCGTGCAGGTGCTGATCCACGAAGCCTATGCCCTGGCGCGAGCGGACCTGATCGAGAAAAATTTGCTGGAACTGGCACTGGGCAAATCACGCCTCGACGAACTCGGCGCCATCGCCCGTCAGCGCGTGGCGGCGCGGCTGGCCAACGGTGAGCGTTTTCGGCGCATCGACGCGCTGGGTCAGGTGGTCGGCGAGATCGATGAAGTGGAAGTGCACCTGGCTTACATGACCGATCTTGCCGGGCGTCTGAATCTGCCATGGCAGGCGCGGGGGATGCAGTTTCGCAAGATTGCCGGGGTCAGCCAGGAGATGATCGAAGCGGCGTATCAGCGCATCAAGGCACTGGAAGAAGGTGATCTGCTGACGGAGCGAATCCTCGAACAGCCGCTCTGGCGAACCTGGCTGGAGAGCACATACCGCGACGAACTGGAGGGTTTGAAGAAGCGTATCGTCAGCGCGCTGGATTTGCAGGAAGCGTTGCAGCGCAGGGTCGACAGCACTCGGTTGACGCCGCAGGAGACGGCCGGGGTCGAGGCGCAGATCAAGGCGTTGTGTCGCGAGTTGGGCAAGCCTGAAAGTGATTTCCCGCTCGGCGAGCCGATGACCGATGCGCAATATGATCAGACCCTGAAAGACATTGACCGGCAGATCACCGCGCAGATGAAAACCCTGACCCGCGAGGCGGCTGTGCGCGCCAGACTGGAGAGCTTGCGGGTGGGTGCCCAACCGCCTTCGCGCTGAAGGAAGGCCCCGCACCGTGCGTGTGGGGCCTGTTTTTTTCGTGCTGCCGGCGACTCAGAACAGGAAGTAACGCTGGGCCATCGGTAACGTCTCGGCAGGTTCGCACCACAGCAGAACGCCGTCGGCCTTGACCTGATACGTCTGCGGATCAACGTCGATATTCGGCAGGTAATCGTTGTGGATCAGGTCGGTTTTCTGCACGTCGCGGCAGCCTTTGACCACGGCGATTTTCTTCTTCAACCCGAGGCTTTGCGGCAAGCCTGCGTCCTCTGCCGCCTGACTGATGAAGGTCAGACTGGTGGCGTGCAGCGAACCACCATAGCTGGCGAACATCGGGCGGTAGTGCACCGGTTGCGGCGTCGGGATCGACGCATTGGCATCGCCCATCAGGCTCGCGGCAATCGCACCGCCCTTGAGAATCAGCGTCGGTTTCACGCCAAAGAATGCCGGGCGCCACAGCACCAGATCGGCCCATTTGCCGACCTCAATCGAGCCGACTTCGTGGCTGATGCCATGGGTGATCGCCGGGTTGATCGTGTACTTGGCGATGTAGCGTTTGGCGCGGAAGTTGTCGTTGCCTTCTCCGTCCTGGGGCAGCGGGCCGCGCTGCTTTTTCATTTTGTCGGCGGTTTGCCAGGTGCGGGTGATGACCTCGCCGACACGGCCCATCGCCTGGCTGTCGGAGCTGATCATCGAGAATGCGCCGAGGTCGTGGAGGATGTCTTCGGCGGCAATCGTTTCGCGGCGGATGCGGCTTTCGGCGAACGCGACGTCTTCGGCAATGCTCGGGTCGAGGTGGTGGCAGACCATCAGCATGTCGAGGTGTTCGTCGATGGTGTTGCGCGTGAACGGCCGCGTCGGGTTGGTCGAACTCGGCAGCACGTTAGGGAAACCACAGGCCTTGATGATGTCTGGTGCGTGACCGCCACCGGCGCCTTCGGTGTGATAGGTGTGGATGGTGCGGCCCTTGAACGCGCCGAGGGTGGTTTCGACGAAACCGGACTCGTTGAGGGTGTCGGTGTGGATCGCCACCTGCACGTCGAACTGGTCGGCGACACTCAGGCAGTTATCGATGCTCGCCGGGGTGGTGCCCCAGTCTTCGTGCAGCTTGAGGCCGATGGCGCCGGCCTTGACCTGCTCGATCAACGGTTCCGGCAGGCTGGCGTTGCCTTTGCCGGTGAGGCCGATGTTCATCGGGAAGGCATCAGCGGCCTGGAGCATGCGCGCCAGGTGCCACGGGCCCGAGGTGCAGGTCGTGGCGTTGGTGCCGGTGGCCGGCCCGGTGCCGCCACCGATCATGGTGGTGACGCCGCTCATCAGTGCTTCTTCGATCTGCTGCGGACAGATGAAGTGAATGTGCGTGTCGATGCCGCCGGCGGTGAGGATCATGCCTTCGCCGGCGATCACTTCGGTGCCGGCGCCGATGGCGATGGTCACGTCGGGCTGCACGTCGGGGTTACCGGCCTTGCCGATGGCGGCGATGCGTCCGTCCTTGAGGCCGACGTCGGCTTTGACGATGCCCCAATGGTCAATGATCAGCGCGTTGGTGATCAACGTGTCGACCACTTCGGCGGCCAGCAACTGGCTCTGGCCCTGGCCGTCGCGGATGACTTTGCCGCCACCGAACTTCACTTCTTCGCCGTAGGTGGTGAAGTCTTTTTCGACTTCGATCCACAGTTCGGTGTCGGCCAGGCGCACCTTGTCGCCGACCGTGGGGCCGAACATGTCGGCGTAGGCTTGACGGGAGATCTTCATTTCCTCGTTCCTCGGAATTGAGCTGCAAGCTTCAAGCTGCAAGCCTCAAGTAAAAGCGAATGTGCGGGCGCCACAAAACTGCTTTCTCTTGCAGCTTGAGGCTTGCAGCTTGAAGCTGCTTTTTTAGAGGTCACCCATGATCCGTCCGGCAAACCCGAACACCCGCCGATGCCCGGCGTAATCCACCAGCTCCACCTCCCGGCTCTGCCCCGGCTCGAAGCGCACCGCCGTGCCCGCCGGAATATTCAGGCGCATGCCCCGGCTGGCCGCGCGATCAAACGTCAGCGCGTCATTGGTTTCGAAAAAATGAAAGTGCGAGCCGACCTGAATCGGCCGATCGCCGCTGTTGGCGACTGTCAGGCTGAGGGTGCGACGGCCGGCGTTGAGTTCGATGTCGCCGGGCTGGATCTGGTACTGACCAGGAATCATCTGTGGGCTCCTTGCAGAATCTTGTAATAGAGAGCAGTCGGGCGATACGTGCCGTTGGGGTCACAGGCGTAATCGGGAATTTCGCCGGCACGGCTGTAGCCCAAGGCCTTGTAGAAATCTTCGGCGGGTGAGCCCGCCTCGGTGTCGAGGTAGAGCATGCCGCGTTTGTGCTTGGGCGCTTCGAGTTCCAGCGCACTCATCAATTGTTGCCCGAGACCGCGACGGCGCGCGTGTTCGCGTACCAGCAGTTTCTGCACTTCGGCGCGATTGAGACCGTTGGCCTTTTGGCACAACCCCAACTGCACGCTGGCCAGCACCTGTTCGTCCTTGACCACCACCCAGAGCAGCACGCTGCCCTTGTTCACGTTCTCTTGAACCTCATCGAAATAGGCGCGCGCCTGCGCGGCATCAAGGTCGGCCATGAAGCCGACGCTGGCGCCATAACCCACCGCGTCGAGCAGCAGATCGATCAGGCCCTGGCGATAGTGCGCAAAACTTTCGGCGTTGACGCGGCGCAGTTGGGCGGCGTTCATCGTGTCACTCCTTGTTGGCGTCAGGCGGCTCCGCGCCAGGATTGAGGGTCAGTTGCATGAAGGTCAGGTCAAGCCAGCGACCGAACTTGGTGCCGACCTGCGGCATCTGCCCGGTGATGCTGAAACCGGCGCGTTCGTGCAGTCGAATCGAGGCGGCGTTAGCGCTTTCAATGGCGGCAACCATGATGTGTTTGCCGCAGGACTTCGCTCGTTCGATAAGCGCTGTCATCAGTTGCGGGCCGAGGCCGTTGCCGCGCTGGTCGCTGCGCACATACACCGAGTGCTCGACGGTGTGGCGAAAACCGTCGAACGGCCGCCAGTCGCCGAATGAAGCGTAGCCGAGCACGCTGTTGTCGCCGTCGACGATCACCAGAATGGGATAGGCCTGGGCCTGACGGGCGCTGAACCATGCCTGACGGTTGCCGAGGTCGACAGCCTGTTCATTCCAGATCGCCGTGGTGTTGAGCACGGCATCGTTGTAGATGTCGCGGATTGCCGGCAGATCGGCATGGACGGCATCGCGAATGGAGTAAGTCATGACGCGACCTCAGACGATCGGTTGGTGGACGGTGACCAGTTTGGTGCCATCGGGGAACGTCGCTTCGACCTGAATCTCCGGGATCATTTCCGGGATGCCTTCCATCACTTGTTCGCGGCTGAGCAGGGTGGTGCCGAAGTGCATCAGCTCGGCCACGGTCTGGCCGTCACGGGCGCCTTCGAGCAGCGCGGCGGAGATGTAGGCCATGGCTTCCGGGTAATTGAGTTTCACGCCGCGGGCCAGACGCCGCTCGGCAACGAGGCCGGCGGTGAAGATCAGCAGCTTGTCTTTTTCGCGTGGGGTCAGGTCCATTGTGGGGTTCCATCAGGGCAGATTTTTGAGGTTCTTGCGGGCGCGGGGTGCCCCTTGGAGCAATCCCTCACCCTAGCCCTTTCCCGAGGGAGAGGGGACTGATCTCGGTTGTTTTCAATGGCCGGTTCAGTCAGCAGTATTCGTTCAGGCAGTTAAATTCATTTCAAACGACTCGGTCAGGCTCCCTCTCCTTCCGGGAGAGGGCGGAGGGTGAGGGTCGCTTTTCAGGTGCTCCATATTCTGGGGGATACCGCGTCGCGACCCAGCAAGGCGGGTCTGAGCAAACGCCACAAATCGATGAGCCACGCACGGGCGAGCAATGCTTCGCTGGCCAGACAACGGGCCACCAACAGCCCCGGCAATTGGGTCAGATCCCCACTTACTTCCTGGCCCAGCGAGCGGCAACGCTCCAGCAGCGGAGCGTCGATTTCCCCGGTCACCAACAATGTGGCGAACACCGGGTTGCCATCCAGCCCGATCGGCGAATCAAGCAAACCGTCATCACCGACAATGCGCTGGCGCTCATGCCATAGCAATCGACCATCACGGCGAATATCCAGGTGCGCTTGAAAATGCCCGCGATCAAAACGCTCGCCACTGGCCGGGCGACCCAGTGCCACCACGTCCCAGTAGAACAGCCGTGCATCGCCTTGAAGGTCAATCGAAGTCGTCAGCTCAGCCTGTGCAGCGCTGTAAACGATGGTTTCCTGCGGCAGCCATTCCAGCGTCCCGCCGGCAGCGACTTTCAAGTCGAGTTTTTGATAAGCCGGCCCACCCGCGCGATACCACTTCGCCGCGCCGGGGCTGGTGATCTGCGCCCAGGCGTCTGGTTCGACGCGCGCGCTGATGTCCAGCCGATCACCGCCGGCAATCCCGCCCGGCGGGTGGACGATGATGTGCTGGCAGACCTCCGGGCCTTCGGCGTACAGATGCTTCTGCACGCGCAGCGGGCCGAGGTGCCGGCGCATGACCGGGCGCGTGCAGTCGCCGAAACGGGCGTACGCGAGTTCCAGCTCGGCGTGCCAGCTCGGGGTAAACAGGGCAGGTGAAACAGTCGAATTCATGGTGTGCAATTATCGTTAGGAAGCTACAGATTAGTTCGTTGTACTAGATCGTTACCAGCCCGCGTACACCTTCGGCCTCCATATTTTCACCGCGACCTTGCTGGACGATTTCGCCCCGAGACATCACCAGGTATTGATCGGCCAGTTCCGCGGCGAAATCGTAGAACTGCTCGACCAGCAGAATCGCCATGTCGCCGCGCTCTGCGAGTTTCTTGATCACGGCGCCGATCTCTTTGATCACCGAGGGTTGAATGCCTTCGGTGGGCTCATCGAGGATCAGCAAGCGCGGACGGCTGGCCAAGGCGCGGCCAATTGCCAACTGCTGTTGCTGACCGCCGGAGAGGTCACCGCCGCGACGCTGCTTCATTTGTAGCAGCACCGGGAACAATTCGTAGATGAAACCCGGGACTTCCCTGGCTTCGCTGCCGGGAAAGCGCGACAGACCCATCAACAGATTCTCTTCTACGGTCAGGCGTCCGAAAATCTCGCGGCCCTGCGGCACATAAGCGATCCCGGCGTGAACGCGCTGGTGGGGCTTGAGCGTGGTGATCGTTTTGCCCTCCCAGTTCACCGCGCCTTCCTTGGCCGGCAGCAGGCCCATCAGGCATTTGAGCAGGGTGGTTTTGCCCACGCCGTTACGACCGAGCAGGCAGGTGACTTCGCCGACCTTCACGTCGAAAGACAGGCCACGGAGGATGTGGCTACCGCCGTAGTACTGATGAAGTTGTTGGACCTGTAGCATTGGAACTCCGTTAGTTGGGCTTCAAGCCGCGAGCTGCAAGCAAGAGCAGGGCTGTTTATGACTTTGCTTCTACTTGCTGCTTGAAGCTTGTCGCTTGCAGCTGGCCGATTCATCGGCCCAGGTAAACCTCGATCACGCGCTCGTTTTCCTGCACCTGCTCAAGTGAGCCCTCCGCCAGAACGCTGCCCTGGTGCAACACGGTGACGTGGTCGGCAATCGACCCGACAAAGCCCATGTCATGCTCCACCACCATCAGCGAATGCTTGCCGGCGAGGCTCTTGAACAGTTCAGCGGTGAACTCGGTTTCGGCGTCGGTCATGCCCGCCACCGGCTCATCGAGCAGGAGCAATTGCGGGTCCTGCATCAGCAACATGCCGATCTCGAGAAACTGCTTCTGACCGTGGGACAGCAGGCCGGCCTGACGATTGACCGAGGTGCTCAGGCGAATCGTTTCCAGCACTTCGCTGATGCGGTCCCTCTGCTCACCACTCAGCCGCGCGCGCAAACTGGCCCACACCGACTTGTCGGTTTTCTGCGCCAGTTCAAGGTTTTCAAACACGCTCAGCGCTTCAAACACCGTCGGCTTCTGAAACTTGCGGCCGATGCCGGCCTGGGCGATCTGCACTTCGCTCATCTGCGTCAGGTCCAGCGTTTCGCCGAACCACGCCTTGCCGTGGCTGGGCCGGGTCTTGCCGGTGATCACGTCCATCAGCGTGGTTTTGCCCGCGCCGTTGGGGCCGATGATGCAGCGCAGTTCGCCGACGCCGATGTACAGGTTGAGATTGTTCAGCGCACGAAAGCCGTCGAAGCTGACGCTGATGTCTTCCAGGGTCAGGATCGTGCCGTGGCGGGTATCGAGGCCCGGGCCGACGCGTTGGCCGAGGCCGATGGAATCGCGGCTGGTGCCGGCATCCTTGTTCGGTTCCACAGGAAAAAAGGCCGGTTCCAGCATGAATTCAGCGCTCGCCGTGACTCTCATTGTTCACCTCGTTTCTTCAGCAGACCGATCACGCCTTTGGGCAGGTACAGCGTCACGACGATGAACAGTGCGCCGAGGAAAAACAGCCAGTATTCCGGGAACGCCACGGTGAACCAGCTCTTCATGCCGTTGACCACGCCGGCGCCGAGCAGCGGGCCGATCAACGTGCCGCGTCCGCCGAGGGCCACCCACACGGCCGCTTCAATCGAGTTGGTCGGCGACATTTCGCTCGGGTTGATGATCCCGACTTGCGGCACGTACAACGCACCGGCCAAGCCACACAGCACTGCGCTCAATACCCACACGAACAACTTGAAACCGCGCGGGTCGTAGCCGCAGAACATCAGACGGTTCTCCGCATCGCGCAACGCCGTGAGCACCCGACCGAACTTGCTCTGCGCCAGCCGCCAGCCGATAAACAGACTCGCCACCAGCAACAACACCGTCGCCAGAAACAGCACCGCGCGGGTGCCCGGCTCAGTGATGCCGAAACCCAGAATCGTGCGGAAATTGGTGAAGCCGTTGTTGCCGCCAAACCCGGTCTCGTTGCGGAAAAACAGCAGCATGCCGGCGAAGGTCAGGGCCTGGGTCATGATCGAGAAATACACGCCTTTGATCCGCGAGCGAAAGGCGAAAAAGCCGAACACCAGCGCCAGCAATCCCGGCGCCAGCACCACCAGGCACATCGCCCAGACAAAGCTGCTGGTGCCGGCCCAGTACCACGGCAATTCGCTCCACGACAGGAAAGTCATGAACGCCGGCAGACCATCGCCAGCGGCCTGACGCATCAAGTACATGCCCATCGCATAACCACCGAGGGCAAAGAACAGACCGTGGCCCAGCGAGAGCAAACCGGCGTAACCCCAGACCAGATCCAGCGCCAGGGCGACGATGGCGTAGCAGAGGATCTTGCCGACCAGCGTCAGGGTGTACGCCGAGACGTGCAGCGCACTGTCCGGCGACAGCAGGGAGAGCAGCGGCAGGGCGATCAGCAGGGCAAGGATCACCGCGCCGACCGCCATCGTGACTTTCGGCCCGGCCTTTTGTGTGGCCGTGACTAACAGAGGCTGGTTCATCAGTCGATCACCCGTCCTTTCAGTGCGAAGAGGCCTTGCGGACGTTTCTGAATGAACAGAATGATCAGCGCGAGGATCAGGATCTTGCCGAGCACCGCACCGATCTGCGGTTCGAGAATCTTGTTGGCGATGCCCAGGCCGAATGCCGCGAGCACGCTACCGGCCAACTGGCCGACGCCACCGAGCACCACCACCAGGAACGAGTCGATGATGTAGCTCTGACCGAGGTCCGGTCCGACGTTGCCGATCTGGCTCAGCGCGACACCGCCGAGGCCGGCGATGCCCGAGCCGAGGCCGAAGGCGAGCATGTCGACACGCCCGGTCGGCACGCCGCAGCAAGCGGCCATGTTGCGGTTCTGGGTGACGGCGCGGACGTTGAGGCCAAGGCGGGTTTTGTTCAGCAGCAGCCACGTCAGCACGACGACGAACAGTGCGAACGCAATGATCACGATGCGGTTGTACGGCAGCACCAGATTCGGCAGCACTTGAATGCCGCCCGATAACCACGCCGGGTTGGCCACTTCAACGTTCTGCGCGCCGAACAACAAACGGACAAGCTGAATCAGCATCAGGCTGATGCCCCAAGTGGCGAGCAGGGTTTCCAGCGGTCGACCATAGAGGTGTCGAATCACCGTGCGCTCCAGGGCCATGCCGATTGCGGCAGTGACAAAGAACGCCACGGGCAGCGCAATCAATGGATAAAACTCGATGGCTTGCGGTGCATAACGCTGGAACATCAACTGCACCACATACGTCGAGTAGGCGCCGAGCATGAGCATCTCGCCGTGGGCCATGTTGATCACGCCGAGCAGGCCGAACGTGATCGCTAGACCGAGTGCTGCCAATAGCAGAATCGAGCCGAGGGACATGCCGCTGAAGGCCTGACCGAGGATCTCGCCGATCAGCAGTTTGCGTTTGACCTGAGCCAGGCTGGTTTCAGCGGCGGTGCGCACGTTGGCGTCTGTTTCGACGCCGGGTTCGAGCATGCCCTCGAGGCGGGTACGCGCCAATGGATCGCCGGTTTCACCGAGCAGGCGCACGGCGGCCAGACGCACGGCCGGATCGCTGTCGACCAGTTGCAGATTGGCCAGCGCCAGGCTCAGCGCGGCGTGGACGCTTTCATCTTTTTCGCCAGCGAGTTGCTGGTCGAGGAATTTCAGCTGCGCGGGTTTCGCGCTTTTCTGCAATTGCTGCGCGGCAGCCAGACGGATTCTGGCGTCGGCGGCGAGCAATTGATGGCTGGCCAGAGCGGTGTCGATCAGACCCCGCAGGCGATTGTTCAGGCGCAGGGTTTTGGCTTGGCCATCGATGGTCAGCTCGCCTTGTTGCAGGGCGTTGATCAGCTCGATACGGGCCGGATCGGGCTGCGCAGCCCAGGTTTCCAAAAGTTTGGCCTGTTGCACGGGATTGGCCGCAACGAAGTCTTCGGCATCGCCGGCGTGGGCCAGGAATGGCAGCAACAGTGCGATGGCTACGAGAAAGCGGTGTATGGCAGTGGGCATGTGTGGTGTCCTGTTCAACCGCCCCCCTCACCCTAACCCTCTCCCGGAGGGAGAGGGGACTGACCGAGGTGTCTGGACGATGTGCTGCGACCTGCGGATTCGAGCCGAACTCAGGCTTTGAAAAGCATGAAGATCGGCTCCCTTTCCCCCTCTCCCTGAGGGAGAGGGCTGGGCGGGCGGCGTTCCGATGAGGGGGAAAATCTCAAGCCCGCCTCAATGACTGAATCCGCCTCAGTTGCTCTTCACCGCATAATCCGGCTTCTTGTCATTGCCATCGATGAACGGGCTCCACGGTTGCGCGCGGATCGGTCCTTCGGTCTGCCACACCACGTTGAACTGACCGTCGCTCTGGATCTCGCCGATCATCACCGGTTTGTGCAGGTGATGGTTGGTCTTGTCCATGGTCAAGGTGTAGCCGGACGGCGCGGCAAAGGTCTGGCCGGCGAGGGCTTCGCGGACTTTGTCGACGTCGGTGGATTTGGCTTTCTCCACTGCCTGCGCCCACATGTGGATGCCCACGTAAGTGGCTTCCATCGGGTCGTTGGTCACCGCTTTGTCGGCGCCCGGCAGGTTGTGTTTCTTCGCGTAGGCTTTCCAGTCTGCGACGAATTTCTTGTTCTGCGGGTTCTCGACGGACTCGAAGTAGTTCCACGCCGCGAGGTTGCCCACCAGCGGTTTGGTGTCGATGCCGCGCAATTCTTCTTCGCCCACCGAGAACGCCACGACCGGTACCTCGGTCGCCTTCAGACCCTGGTTGGCGAGTTCTTTGTAGAACGGCACGTTGGAGTCGCCGTTGACGGTCGAGATGACGGCAGTCTTGCCACCGGCGGAGAATTTTTTGATGTTGGCGACGATGGTTTGATAGTCGCTGTGACCGAACGGGGTGTAGACCTCTTCGATGTCCTTGTCGGCCACGCCTTTGGAATGCAGGAACGAGCGCAGAATCTTATTGGTGGTGCGCGGGTAGACGTAGTCAGTGCCGAGCAGGAAGTAGCGCTTGGCGCTGCCGCCTTCTTCGCTCATCAGATATTCAACGGCGGGAATCGCTTGCTGGTTCGGCGCGGCGCCGGTGTAGAAGACGTTCGGCGACATCTCTTCGCCTTCGTATTGCACCGGGTAGAACAGCAGACCGTTGAGCTCTTCGAACACCGGCAACACCGATTTGCGCGACACCGAGGTCCAGCAGCCGAACACCACGGCCACCTTGTCCTGGGTCAGCAACTGCCGACCCTTTTCGGCGAACAGCGGCCAGTTCGACGCCGGGTCCACCACCACCGGTTCGAGCATCTTGCCGTTCACGCCACCCTTGGCGTTGATCTCGTCGATGGTCATCAGCGCCATGTCTTTGAGCGACGTTTCGGAGATCGCCATGGTGCCGGACAACGAATGCAGAATCCCGACCTTGATGGTCTCGGCGGCCTGGACGGTCCAGGTCATGCCCATCGCGGCAATGGATGCCGTGAGTGTGAAAGCCTTGATCAAACTGCGACGCTTCATTGTGCGATCTCCATGAACATTTGAAGTTTTTCTGGTTGGCAGATGCGGACGACTGAAGGGGGTTTTGCAAGGGCTGTGCCTGGTCGGGTTTTGGCAAGAAAATGTCGCGCTAGAGCGGTTTCGCTGTTGATCGCTGCACCATGAAGGAACGCACAGGAGGCGTTGGTGCATGCAGTCGCGCCAGATTGGGGCGCGATTCGCGATCACTGCAAATTCATTGTGGGAGCGGGCTTGCCCGCGAAGAGGCCGTCACAGCCAACATCAGCACTGGATGACGGCGTCCTTTCGCGAGCAAGCCCGCTCCCACTCGTTGATCAGCCTCACGCACGAATCATGAGGTGGAGGCAGACTCGGTCTGCCGGCCGATCCGCGACAGCAGCAGCCGATCCAGCAACCAGACGACCACCAGCGAAGCGCCTACCAACGGGAACACAACCGCCAGTGCCAACATGATCACCACGCCGGTTTTCCATTTCGGCAGGTCATGGCGCAGCGGTGGCACGCCGAACTTGCCCTGCGGCCGACGCTTCCACCAGATCACCACACCGCTGACGGCGCTGAGCAGAATCATCAGGCAGATCAGCAGCACGACGATCTGGTTGAAGGTGCCGAACATCTTGCCCTCGTGGAGCATCACGCCGATCTCGGTAGCGCGGGCAACGGTGCCGTAATGTTCGAAACGCACATCGGCGAGCACCTTGCCGGTGTACTGATCGACATGCAGGGTCGCATCATTGCGCGGGTCATCGGCGAACACCGCGATGGTGAACACCCCGGTGGCGGTGGTCGGCAGGGTGATGCTGTAGCCCGGTTCGACCTTGCGCTCGGTAGCGATGTCCTGCACGTCCTGCAGGCTGATGCCCGGTGCCGCCGGGCCCGCGTTGGCAACGCCGTGATTCATATGTTCGGCGTGGTCGCCGGACATTGGCATCGGCGTGTTTTCCATCGCCCATGGCACGGTCTGGCGCGTGGCGCTGTTGAGGCTGCGCGCTTCGATGTCGGAGGTCGGCACGTTGTTCCACATTGCCGCCGGGAACACGTTCCACACCTGCGCGTATTGTTTGCCCCAGAAACCGGTCCAGGTCATGCCGCTGAGCAACATCACCAGCAGCAAGGTCGCGCCCCAGAACCCGGTTACCGCATGCAGATCACGCCACAACACGCGACCGCGACTGTTCAGCCGAGGCCACAGAATGCCGGCGGCCTGACCGCGCGGCCACCACAGGAACAGGCCGGACACCACCAGCACCACGCCCCAGCCAGCGGCCATTTCGATGAGGCGGTCACCGACGGTGCCGATCATCAACTCGCCGTGGATGGCGCGGGCGATGGCTTGCAGATTCTGCTTGGCGTCCTGCTCGCCGAGGATGTCGCCGTGGTACGGATCGACGAATACGTTGAGCTCCTGGCCTGCGTTTTTCAGCACAAACTGTGCGCTGCGTTCGGCGTTGACCGGCGGCAGGTACTGGGTGATCTGGCCTTGTGGATAAGCGCTTTTCACCCGTTGCAGCAAGTCATCGGCCGGCACCGTGTGATGACCGGCCGGGACGTTGAGCAGGCTGCTGTACATCAGCGAATCGAGCTGCGGTTTGAACAGGTAAATGATGCCGGTCAGGGCCAGCATCACCATGAACGGTGCGACGAAGAGACCGGCGTAAAAATGCCAACGCCAGGCCAGGTTGTAGAAATTCGGTTTGGGCTGTTTCATCACGTGTGCTCCGCTTGGCTTGGATCTTCTGGTTATTCATTCAGGTCATTCCCTGTGGGAGCGAACCTGCTCGCGAAGGCGTTTGAATGTGCCGCCCTCTTCGCGAGCAAGCCCGTCCCCCCATGGGGGGGTGACTGTTAGAAACTCATGTCCACCTTGGTCCAGAGCGTGCGCCCCGGTTCATTGATCGCTTGCGGGTCGTTGGCCGGATAGCCGAACCCGGCGTTGCCCGCCAGGTTCAGGTGTTCGGCGTAAGCCTTGCCGAACAGGTTGTCGACGCCGCTGCTGACCTTCCAGTGCTTGTTGATCCGGTAGGCACCGTTGAGTGAGAACACGCCGAAGCCCGAACTCTTGTCGTAATCCTTGCCGACCACGTTGCCCTTGTTCTGATCGATACGGTTTTGTGCGGCAACCACCCTCCACAGTGCGCCGGCACTCCAGTTGTCTTCGCTGTAAGTGAGGCCGAAGCGTGCATCCAGCGGCGGCATTTGCGGCAGCGCCTTGCCATCGCTGCTGTTCTTGCCCCAGGCATAGGCCAGGGTCGCGTCGGCTTTCCAGTGATCGGTGAGGTTGTACGCGGCACCGAGTTCACCGCCCATGATTCGCGCGTCGATGTTCTCGGCGCGCGAGGTGCTCATGCCCATCATTCCCGGGGTGTAGTCGAAGAGGATGTAATCGCGCACCACGCCGATGTAGCCCGAGGCCCAGGCTTCGAGTTCGGCGCTCTTGTAGTTCACGCCGAAATCGAACTGAGTGGTTTTTTCCGGTTTGATCGAATCGAACGCGTTGACCGATCCTGCCGGGCCGGACTTCGGCGAAAACAGTTCCCAGTAATCCGGGAAGCGCTGTGCGTGGCCGAGGCCTGCATAAAGCGTGGTCGGGCTGTCGGCGAGGTCATGCTCGTAGCGCACGAAACCGCTGGGCAGGGTGTCGGCGCGAGTATCGTTGGCGGTCGGGTTGGCGCGGCTCATCATTCCCGAGCCGGTGGTCTGCCGGTAATCCTTGGCTGAAGCGCGGTCGAGGCGGGCGCCGCTGATCAGTCGATCACGGTCGGCGGCGTACCAGGTCATTTCGCTGAACACACCGTAGTTATGGAAATCGGCGTCTTTGCTGTACGGCTGATCCTTGTAGGTATCGATGCCCATGCCGCTGCGCTGACGGTGCTCGTTGGTCTGCGCGTCGAGGCCGGTGATCAACTGAATATCAGCCCAGCGCCAGGTGGCCTTGATCCGCGCGCCGAGGGTGCGGCGGTCGACATTGGACGCCATGGGACCTGCCATCATGCCGGTGCCGGACGGCGTGCGCAGGGTGTAGTTGTCCATCACGTGGTCGGCGTAGTTGTAGTAGACCTGCGCTTCGAGCTTCTCCAGAACATCAGTGATGTTGGATTTCTCGAAACGCAGACCAAGGCTTTCGCGCAGGAACTGCGAGCCGTCCATGCCGCGTCCGGCGTAGCGTGCTTCACCGTCGCCCTTGCCGGCGGTGAGTTCGATCAGGGTGTCGACGTCCGGGGTCCAGCCCACCGCGACGTCACCGTTCCACTTGTCGTAGCGCGAGGCGACGATGTCGTTGTTGCCGTCGCGGTAATCGTCGGAGTGCGCGCTGTTGCCGATCACACGCACGTAGCCCAACGGCCCGCCGGCAGCGGCGTCGACAACCTTGTCAAAACGTCCATGGGAGCCGGCCAGAATGCTCGCGTTCACGCGGGTGCCGAGTTCGCCGAAGCTCTCCGGTTCACGATCAAACAGCACCGTACCCGCCGACGCGCCCGGGCCGTAAAGCACGGTTTGCGGGCCTTTTATCACGGTAAGTTTGTCGTAGGTTTCCGGCGAGATGTACGAGGTCGGCGCATCCATCCGGCCCGGGCAGGCGCCGAGCATCATGCTGCCGTTGGTGAGAATGTTCAGGCGCGAGCCGAACATGCCGCGCAGCACCGGGTCGCCGTTGGTGCCGCCATTACGCACCAGGGCAAAGCCGGGAATGGTCTTCAGATAATCACCGCCGTCGCTGGCCGGCACCGGTTGGCGTGGGTCTTTGGGGTTAGTGACGATGGTCAGTGGCGAGCTCGGTGCAATCGCGGTTATCACCGTCGGAGTCAATTCCTGGTCGTGGCCGGCGTGATCATCGGCCAGCACCAGCGGGGACAGCAGGACGCCGCAAAGGATGGCGGTAGCGTGCCTGAAACGAATCCGCGATTCGTTCAAAGCGAAGGACGCCGGGGCAGCGCCCGAGCGTGGAACAGCAGCAAACCTGGACATGACAATTTCCATCAAACAGTCGTAAACGACACGGCCGGCAGCCTGAAGCTGTCTTCTCAACCGTGTGCAATCAGAGGTGCGTGTTTACGCTGCGATGGGCGGGGCGCGGCTGCGCGCGCCGGGGAAGAAAGTCTGGCGGGCATGGCCCAGACGCGGGGCGGGCGGAGTGAAGGTGTTCTGCGGCGGGATATTGAAGGCGACGAAGTCGCCACCGCCGGTCAGCGCCGGGCAATTGAAGAGCAGGCTGCAGTAGCCGCACTTCTCCCACAGCACGTGGTGCGAGGATTGGGGTGGGCAGTGTTCGGCGCTCGGTTTCGCGTCATGCCCCGAGTGATCCATGCCCGACATGTCCATCGACATGTCCATCGACATGTCCATGCTCATCGGCATCGATGTCGAGGCGTGTTGATCCATCGGCATCGACTGAGAAATCAGTGGGCCGATGAAGATCATCAACATGGCGAACAGGGCGATCCAGCTGCCGCGCGTCAGGGGGGGCGTCTGACGGCGTTGCCGCAAGGGCCTGGTGCTCAGCGGGCGCATGGGCGGAATCTGCCGCAAGGCTTACTGAGCGTGTGCGTGAGTCTGTGTGGTTTCCGGCGGTTTCTTCTGCACCGAGACTTCGACGGTAACGTCACCGGCCTTCTCGAAATGCATCGTCAGCGGGAAGCGTTTGCCGTCGCTGAGCAGGCTGCGATCGGTCGGATTAAGCAGCATCACGTGATAGGCCATCGGCGCAAACGTCACGTTGCCGCCAGCCGGAATCTCCACGCTCGGCACTTGCTGCATCTTCATCAGATCGCCCTTCATCACGTGTTCGTGCAGCTGCGCTTCGGGGGCGATGGGCGAGTCGACGCTGAGCAGGCGGTCGCCGGTCTTGCCGGTGTTGTGAATGATGAAATAGGCAGCGACCGTTGGCGCATTCGGTGGCAGTTCCTGCGACCACGGATGAGCGATTTCCAGCTCGCCGGCCTTGTATTCATGGGCATGGGCAAAGCTCGCCGGCAACAGCAGCGCAGCGATTACGATGAGTTTGTTCAACATGGCAGTTCTCCAGAACGATTTGAAACGCAGGTCAATTGCGCGAACAAATCAAACCAGAGGGGAGGCGCGGGGATTGAGACTCGGCCATTGCTGGCGCGGCGTGGGTGTTTGCAGGGTGGCGGGCGCCACGCTGCGATTGCTTTCGTAGTGGGCGAAATACAGCTGCGGCGAATGCCCCGGCAACGCTACCAGCGGCGCCGAGCCCGAGCAGCACCAGCAATGCTGCATGTTCGAATGCGTGTCTTTGAGCGGAGCTTTTTGATCGGTGGTGCCGATGTCGATCGCCACCATCTTGGTCCCGCTGCCGGTGCAGAAACTGCTCCAGAGCAATTGTTCGGCCGGTGAATTGGCCGCTTGCGCCATCGCCCCGGTCATCGGCATGGCGAGCATGTTGAACAGCACTGCAAAGCAGGCGATCCAGGCAATGGCTAGCCGGTGTCGGTTCATGGGACAGATCCGTTGGGTGGGCGATCAGGCGCGGCTATTTAGCCTGATCAGGGCCGATAAGTAAAAAAGCGTCGTGCGGTTTGGTGTCGCAGCGCCTTCACCGTGTTACGGCATGCAATCGCAAACCCAGAGCCTTCATGACTTTCATGATAGTTGCGAATTCAGGATTGCCAGTGCTACTCAGCGCTTTATCAAGACCTTCGCGGCCCAAACCTGCATCCCGCGCCACTTGTGTCACGAATCAGAACACCATCGCCTTTATCGTCGTCAAAACAGGCATCCAGACAGGCCGCCATATCCTCGGGAGTCTTGAGGTACTCGGGCGTTTCAGATCTTCAGTCGAACCCGGGACGTTGTAGGTGTGAGCTGTCCAGATGATTTGTGTACACCGGAGTTCGCGAGGGCCGCGAGAATTTCGTCGACCGAGGCGAACTCCCGGTCAACCCCCGGCAACCCCGGACGTTTCAACACAATCACCGGCACCCCACGCTCGCGCGCGACTTCCAGCTTCGGCTCGGTCGCGGTGCTACCGCTGTTCTTGCTGATCAACACATCGATCTGTCGCCGCTCGAACAGCGCGCGCTCATCCTCCAGCAGGAACGGCCCGCGTGCGCCGATCACTTCGCAGCGTGCGTTGCCGGGATAGACGTCGAGGGCGCGCAGGGTCCAGAACTGGTCGGCAGGGATTTCGTCGAGATGTTGCAACGGTTCGCGGCCGAGGGTGAACAGCGGTCGGTGGAAGGGTTTGAGGGCTGCGATCAGCTCGGCCCAGTCGCTGACTTCGCGCCAGTCATCGCCGGGTTGCGGCTGCCACGCCGGACGGCGCAAGGCCCAGCAGGGAATGCCGGTCAACCGCGCGGCGGTCGTGGCATTCTGGCTGATCTGTGCGGCATAGGGATGCGTGGCGTCGAGCAGCAGATCGATGCCCTCGTCACGAATGAATTGCGCCAGACCTTCAGCGCCACCGTAACCACCGACGCGCACCTGACAGGTCAGATCGGTCGGCACCCGGCCAACGCCAGCCAGGCTGTAAATATGCTCCGGCCCGAATGTCCGCGCGATAGCCAGCGCTTCCGTGACGCCGCCGAGCAGCAAAATCCGCTTCATGCAAAACCTCCGGCATGGCCGACAATCCCGCCCTGACGATCAATCGCAAATACCTCGACCTGGACCTGCGCCGGTACCACGCTGCGGGCGAAATTCAATGCGTGACGACAGACTTCATCACCGAGGGCGATCCCCGCCGCACTCGCCATCGCCAGCGCCTGCTGGCTGGTATTGGCCTCACGAATGCCTTGCTGCAAAACCTCATCGGCGCCAATCGCCGCTGCCCATTCGGCCAGTTGTGGCAAGTCGATACTCGAATGTCGCGAGTGCAGATCCATGTGCCCGGCCGCCAGTTTGCTGATCTTGCCGAAACCGCCGCAGAGGCTGAGTTTATCCACCGGTACTTTGCGCAGATGCTTGAGTACTGCACCGACGAAATCGCCCATTTCGATCAGGGCGATTTCCGGCAGGTTGTAGACCCGCCGCATGGTGTCTTCGCTGGCGTTGCCGGTGCACGCGGCGATGTGCAGATAACCGTTGGTTTTCGCCACGTCGATGCCTTGGTGGATCGAGGCGATGTAGGCCGCGCAGGAGAACGGCCGAACGATGCCGCTGGTGCCCAGGATCGACAAGCCGCCAAGAATACCCAGCCGCGGATTCATGGTTTTCAGCGCCAGCGCTTCGCCGCCCTCGACGTTGACCGTGACATCGAAGCCGCCGGCATAACCGGTTTCGGCGGCGAGCAGCGTCAGGTGATCGCTGATCATTTTGCGCGGCACCGGGTTGATCGCCGGCTCGCCGACGGCAAGCACCAGACCCGGCCGGGTCACGGTGCCAACACCGGTGCCGGCATTGAAACGAATCCCCGGTTCACTCAGCAGCCGCACGTGAGAATAGAGCAGCGCACCGTGGGTTACGTCGGGGTCGTCGCCGGCATCCTTGATCGTCCCGGCTTCGGCGCCGTCGTCGGTCAATCGACAGAACTCCAGACGCATCTGCACCTGCTTGCCCTTGGGCAGAACAATCTGCACCGCATCGGCCGACAGTCCGCCGAGTAACAGGCGGGCGGCGGCGAGGCTGGTGGCGGTAGCGCAACTGCCAGTGGTCAGGCCGCTGCGCAGGGGCGCAGGTTGTTCGGCGGTTTCGTCACGCATCGAGGGGTTTGACCAGATCGAGCAGGGTGATCGGCAACGCCTGACGCCAGGTGTCGAAGTCGCCGAGCGGTTGCGCCTGGGCGACATGGATACGCGTCAGTTCGCCGCCATAGCGCTCGCGCCAGTTCATCAGGGCCACTTCGCTTTGCAGCGTTACCGCGTTGGCGACCAGGCGGCCGCCGGGCTTGAGTTGTTCCCAGCAGGTGTCGAACACGCCATCACGGGTGACGCCGCCGCCGATGAAGATGGCGTCCGGGCGCTCCAGTCCGGCCAGTGCTTGCGGCGCTTTGCCGCGAATCAATTGCAGGCCGGGCACACCCAGCGCATCGCGGTTGTGTTCGATCAGTTGCTGGCGACTGTCATCGGCTTCGATCGCCAGTGCGCGGCAACTGGGGTGCGCGCGCATCCACTCGATGCCGATCGAACCGCTGCCGGCGCCAACGTCCCAGAGCAGTTCGCCGGGAGTCGGGGCGAGGCGGGCGAGGGTGATCGCGCGCACGTCGCGTTTGGTCAATTGGCCGTCATGCCGGAAGGCCGAGTCCGGCAATCCGGCGAGGCGCGAAAGGCGCGGGGCCTGTAAATCGGCCAGGCATTCGATGGCGATCACGTTGAGGTCGGCAATCGGCGGATCGTTCCAGTCATTGGCGCTGACATCAATACGCCGTTCGGCCGCGCCGCCGAGGTGCTCAAGCACCGTCATGCGACTGCCACCGAAGCCGCGCTCACGCAGTAATGCCGCGACCGCCGCCGGGCTCTGGCCGTCATTGCTCAGCAACAATAGCCGCACGCCGCTGGACAGCGCTGCATTGAGCGCCGCCAACGGCCGGGCCACCAGCGACAGGGTCAGCACGTCCTGCAACGGCCAGCCCAGTCGGGCCGCCGCCAGTGAGCAGGACGAGGGCGCGGGCAGGATCAACAGTTCATCACTGGGCAGTTGCCGGGCGAGGCTGGCACCGACGCCGTAGAACATCGGATCACCGCTGGCCAGCACGCACACGGCGACGCCACGCCGTTCCAGCACCGGGGCGAGGGAAAACGGGCTCGGCCACAGTTCACGGTCAGCGCGAATACACACCGGCAGCAAGTCCAGTTGACGCTGACCGCCGATGATCCGCGAGGCGCCCATCAGGGCTCGCCGGGCATGCTTGCCCAGCCCCTTGAAGCCGTCTTCACCGATTCCTACCACCGTCAGCCATGAGCTCATGCTGTTCCTCACCCACACGTGTATTCGTTAACCGGCGGTAATGATAACGCGGCTGCATCGTACTGACTGCTGTGTATTTTCCAGGGGCGACAGACATTTAATGTTTAAGTCGTCTGGTCTGGTCTATTCGGTTTTGTTGTTAGTTTGGTTTTGTTGTCGGATTGTTTTGTGTAGTGCGTTGTTTGCGCTGCGCAGGTCTGGCTTTTTTTGATTTTATTGGATGAGTACTGTGGTGAAGGCAAGTTATGAGTGAGATGAAGAGTCAGGAGGATGCTGTTGTAGGGAATGACGGTTCAGTGGTAATGGGCAACAACTTGTTGTTGTTTTTGCCAGGCACAGATACGCAAGACAGGAAGTTTATCAAGGACAGTCTGTGCTGGGCCGAATACCAGGCTGATCGTTATCATCATCGCCAGCGCGATCCGGCAGCATGGTTTGAAAGATACTCCGGCGAGTTGTGGTCTGTCGGCTGGAGTCTGGAACATGCGCCCGTCATTGTTGTGGACAGGCATTTTTCCGGCGATGTACTGGACGCCTGGGCGAAGTCAGTGGCCAATGAAGTAAGTCGCGTCACGGCTCAACAAATGAAACAGACATTTCAGAAGCTCGAAGATGAACCTCGCGCTGTCGATCTGGTAACAGCCAGTTCAAGCAAGTGGGGCGACTTCCGTTTTCTACCCGCGCGCCGCAACGTTCACAATGAACTGGAAATCGTGCTCAGCAATGTTCGGTTATTGAGTCTGGAATGGAACAGGAATTATTTTTTCTGGAATGTGCCGTATTCGGCCACACAGCTTGATATTCAGTCCCGGCGTTTCGTGACCACGGCCAAAGAAATAAAGAAGCACAGTGCGGCATTAAGTGAGGCAGTTGCCGAGTTGCGCTTCAGGGAAATTGAATTGTCTGTTTGAAGCGCCTGCTCATTAAGTTGGCAAGATTAAAGTTGCTCTGAAACAAGTAGAATCTGTTGTGAGTTGTGCAAGTGTTATGTGTGGTTTAGTTTTGAAGTTCGCCAAGTAGGCGACTATCTTATTGAAAGGAATCGTTGTTATGAATGATCTGTCGAACGCAGTTATGTCTAAAGCCGAACGTGTCGCGTTGTTTGAGGAGTCCCTCAAGTTTGTCAGGGAACAACCGGTAGCCCGCGCGCTGTTGGTTTCCAGCAGCGCTGACCTGCCAATCGACAAGGATGAACTCAACGCAGCCATTATGGGCACCGGTATTGCCGGTTTTGATGCGAGCATGTCCAAGCGAAGCAAGCGTATTGTAAAGAATACTTATATGTATGCGGATCTGGTTGCCTTGCTCAAGTACCCCGGTACGAACCAGAAGGAACAACGTTACAACGAGTTCATGCGCCTTATGAAACTGGCGGGTTGGTTCGCCTTCAGCCAGCCTTACAATCGATACAAGGCCGCCAGCCAGAAACTGACTATGGATAACATTGCGCTGTCGGTTCTGCATACGGCAGTGAGTGCAGCGGTCGGGCAAGGTGCGGCAGCGTTGAAAGTGCTTTCGGATGTAGCGGATTTCACCATGAACGCCTTAAAGAATGAGCCGCAAGCGTTGAAGTTGTTCGAGAACAACTCGAAGAAGGCCGAAGGCGGTAACTTTTGCATGTCGAGTGCTTTGCAGGATGACGACGGCAGCATCACGCTGGCCATCGCTGCCGTGCAGTATTTTGCAGCCGCTCAACCCACCAAAGTCCTGTTCGTCGAGTGGACCACTTCCTCCGTTGATATTTACAACGGTGCGGCGACCATGCACATGGACGAAGAAGACTACGCGATGATTGAACCCTTGATCGTCAAGGCCCTGGCTGAGCAGCGTGCCAAAGCGCTCACCTATGAATTCGGTAACGCCTGAGTGCTGTTGAAGTCAGAGACGCAAGTCTCTGACTTTTTTTCCGGGAGACACAAATGAACAAGGATGCTGGTTTCAAAACTTATATCTGTGCGGGTGCACTTATATGGGTGGCAGACGAGCTCTCGGCAGCGGATCGACTCGATAGCCTCGACGCGCTGCTCTATTGCCAGACAGTCGCCGCGCATAAAACGGCGCAATTTTCGGACAAGCAAGCATGGGCACATGCCAATAAAATGGCCATTAAGGTCACCGGCGCCATGCTGGTGGATAATCCGAATGTCAGTTTTCCCGTGTCGATGCCCGCAACGTTTACCTTGCCTGAACTGGTACAGCGGATCATGCGTCCAGTGATGCCACTGACAATGGTCGATAGCCAGGACTCGGGATGGCAGGTTCCGGCGGATCAAGCGGCGGCAGTTCTCGCCAGCGAGTTATTGCAAACCCATGTGGTGTTTCAGGAGCGATGGATACGCTTCATGTTCAGCATCGTTTCTCCGGGCGTCACCATCACCACGGCGATGATCTCCTTCGAATACGATGAAAACATTGTGAGCGCCGTGCTTGAGCAGCGTTTCAGCACTGAGAAAATCGTCGGCGATCTTTTCGTCGATGCCTATAAGGCATTCACGGAAACCGAGGATTATGACTTCTCCAGAGCGACGATCATTTCGCTGCTCGGCGCTCGGCGGCAGGAGCAGGTTATCGCGCTCGCCTAAGCCGATTCGACGTTCATGCCTGCGCCGGCCATCCGTTCTGGCGGAAGGCTTTTCATGCTGACGGGCAAAGCAGGCATAATACGCCGCCTTCGCCCATGAAGAGCGTCTTCTACACAGCCGGTCAGCCCCTTGAACGAACGCCCGATGTCCACCGCCTTACGCCCCTCGGCCTGTCCGGGGTTGCTTCGCATCGTCCAGGCGCTGGACGGCGGCATCTGCCGGATCAAACTCGATGGCGGTTCGATCAGTGCCGATCAGGCTGATGCGGTGGCCGAGGCCGCCGAGCAGTTCGCGGGCGGAGCCATCGAGGCGACCAACCGCGCCAATCTGCAGATCCGTGGCATCGGTGAGCAGTCCGCAGCGCTGATCGAGCGGCTGATCGCCGCCGGGCTTGGCCCGCGCACCGCCGCCGGTGACGACGTGCGTAACCTGATGCTCAGCCCGGCAGCCGGCATCGACCGGCAGATGCATGTCGATACTCGCACACTGGCCGGGCAGATCCTCGACACCTTGCAACGCCATCCACGGTTTCCTGAGTTGAGCGCCAAGTTCGCCGTGCAACTCGATGGCGGCGAAGCACTGGCGATGCTCGAACATCCGCATGATCTGTGGTTGTCGGCGTTCGAGCGTGACGGTGAAACCCTGTTTGCGTTCGGCCTTGCCGGCTGCCCGACGGCGCGTGCCCTCGGCGCTGTGGCGCTGGAGCACGGCCATGCGCTGGTGGTGGCGGTGCTTGAGCTGTTCCTTGACCTGGCTGATCCCGGACAGACCCGCATGCGGCATTTGCTCGACGAGTTGCCGATGCAGGACTTTCTCGAGCAACTGCGAACGCGGGTGCCGGTCAAGGCGATCAGTCAATGGCAGCGCACAACCATTGCCAGCGATCTGCACATCGGCGTTCATCCACAAAATACGTCGGGTCAGGTGTACATCGGCGCGGTGCCGGCGCTGGGTCGGCTCGATCCGGCCATGCTGCGCGGGGTCGCGAAACTGGCTCGCCAGTTCGGCGATGGCAGTCTGCGGTTGACGCCGTGGCAAAGTCTGCTGCTGCCCAATATCCGCGAAGCCGATGCCGGTGCCGTCCTCGCGGCGCTTGATCAGCTTGGCCTGCTGAGCCAGACCCGCGAGCCGCTGGCACACCTGATCGCCTGCACCGGTTCCAGCGGGTGTGGCAAAGGCCTGGCCGACACCAAGCAGGACGCGCGGCACCTGGCAACCCTGCTGACCAACGGGCTCGACGTGCACCTGTCCGGCTGCCCCCGTTCCTGCGCGGCGGCGCACCGTGCGGCGGTGACGTTGCTGGCCGTCAGTCCCGGACACTACGACCTTTATTTTCGCGATGCGACGCTGCCGGGTTTCGGCGCGTTGCACGCACGCAACCTTACTATTGAAGCGGCCGCGACCCTGCTCGCCGGCCACTCTCGGAGCTCCCTTGATGCTTGATTACATCCGCGACGGTCAGGAGATCTATCGCAACTCCTTCGCGATCATTCGCAGCGAGGCCAATCTGGCGCGTATCCCGGCCGATCTGGAAAAACTCGCGGTGCGGGTGATCCACGCTTGCGGCATGGTCGAGGCCATCGACGGTCTGCAATTTTCCGAAGGCGCCGGCAAGGCCGGGCGCGATGCGCTGGCCGCCGGTGCGCCGATTCTCTGTGATGCGCGCATGGTCTCTGAAGGCGTGACACGCGCGCGCCTGCCGGCCAACAACCAAGTGATCTGCACCCTGCGCGACGACAGCGTGCCGGAACTGGCCCGTGAGTTGGGCAATACCCGGTCGGCGGCGGCGCTGGAACTGTGGCGGCCGCACCTGGAAGGCAGCGTGGTGGTGATCGGCAATGCGCCGACGGCGCTGTTCTATCTGCTGGAAATGCTCGACGCCGGCGCCCCGAAACCGGCGCTGATTCTGGGTTTCCCGGTCGGCTTCGTCGGCGCTGCCGAATCGAAAGCCGCACTGGCCGCCGACAGCCGTGGCGTGCCGTTCGTCATCATGCAAGGCCGCCTCGGTGGCAGTGCCATGGCCGCTGCGGCCGTCAATGCCCTCGCCACGGAGATCGAATGATGCAGGCCAGAGGACGTTTGCTTGGCCTGGGCGTCGGCCCCGGTGATCCGGAACTGATTACCGTCAAGGCCCTGCGCCTGTTGCGTGAATCACCGGTGGTGGCGTACTTCGTCGCCAAGGGCAAGAAAGGCAATGCGTTCGGCATCATCGAGGCGCACCTGCAGGACGCGCAGAACCTGCTGCCACTGGTGTACCCGGTGACCACCGAAGTGCTGCCGGCGCCGCTCTCGTATGAACAGGTCATCAGCGATTTCTACGATGAAGCCGCCGAAACGGTGGCCGCGCATCTGGATGCCGGCCGCGATGTAGCGGTGATTTGTGAAGGCGATCCGTTTTTCTACGGTTCCTACATGTACCTGCACGACCGCCTCGCCAGCCGCTATGAAGCGCAAGTGGTGCCGGGCGTGTGCTCGATGCTCGGCGGCGCGTCGGTCCTGGGCGCGCCGCTGGTGTACCGCAATCAGAGTCTGTCGGTGCTTTCCGGTGTGTTGCCTCATGAGGACCTCAAGCAACGTCTGGCCACTGCCGACGCGGCGGTGATCATGAAACTGGGGCGCAATTTCCCCAAGGTCCGCCAGGTCCTCGAGGAGCTGGGGCTGGCCGAGCGTGCGCTGTACGTCGAACGCGCGACCATGGCCAATCAGAAGATCGTGCCGCTGGATCAGGTCGAACCGATGTCCTCGCCGTACTTCTCGCTGATCATTGTCCCGGGCGAACGGTGGCAAGGCTGATGAACTCTTCAAACCCGGCGATCGTCATTCTCGGTCAGGGCAGCCTGGCCACTGCCCGGCGCATTCAGCAGGTGTATCCGGCGGCGCAGATCCACGGCCTGGCCGGACGGGTCGAAGGCGCCGATCAGGTCTATCAGGCATTCGGCGAGACCCTGCGTGAGCTTTATCAGCAGGACACGCCGATCATCGCCCTGTGTGCCGCCGGCATCGTCATCCGCACGCTGGCGCCGCTTTTGCTGGAAAAAGGCGCCGAGCCGCCAGTGCTCGCCGTGGCCGAAGACGGCAGCGCGGTGGTGCCGTTGCTCGGCGGGCTGGGCGGGGTGAATGTCATGGCCCGGGACATCGCGGCCGGGTTGCAGGTGGCGGCGGCGATCACTACCAGTGGTGAGCTGCGTTTCGGCACCTGCCTGCTCAACCCGCCGAGCGGTTATACGCTGGGCGACCTGGAAGTCGGCAAACGCTTTGTTTCCGATCTGCTGGCCGGCCACAGTGTGCGCATCGAAGGCGCGGCGCCGTGGCTGGATCAGGCGCAATTGCCCGAAGATCCGCAGGCGCAGCGTTCGATTCATGTGAGCAGTGCCGCCCGTCGGGTCAGCGCCAACGAATTGTTGATCTATCCGCGCAGTGTCGCGGTGGCGGTCAATGCCGACGTCGCGGATCTGCCCGAAGCGGTTCGCGCAGCGTTGCAGCAGGCGGACGTCGCGCTGCAATCGCTGGCCTGTCTGCTGGCCGCCGACAGTGACATGGCCTCGGCGAGTTTGCGTGAAGCCGCGCTGGAACTGGGCGTGCCATTGCGGTTTGTTGCTGCCTCCAGTGACCTGCGTACCTTGGCGGCCGTTGCCTTGCCGGCAGCGCAGATCGTCAACGCGAACAACCTCGCCATCGCGATTGCCGGGCAACCGCTGGACGTTGCGCATATCGGTCGTCCGCGCGGGCGTCTCGCGGTGATCGGCCTCGGCCCCGGCGCGGCCGAACTGATGGTGCCGGCGGTCAAAGCGGAACTGGCTCGCGCGACTGATGTGCTCGGTTATGAAACCTATGTGCGCATGGCCGGCCCGTTCCGCGACGACCAGGTGCAGCACTGCACCGACAACCGCGAAGAGATGCAACGTGCCCGTCATGCTTTCCGACTGGCCGCCCAGGGGCGCTCGGTGATCGTGGTGTCATCCGGTGATCCGGGGGTGTTCGCCATGGCGGCGGCGGTGCTCGAAGCGTTGCACGAGTCAGATGACCCGACCTGGCACAGTGTCGATCTGGAAATCCTGCCGGGGGTTTCCGCATCACTCGCTACGGCCGCTCAGGCCGGAGCGCCGCTGGGGCATGACTTCTGTGTGATGTCGCTGTCCGACAACCTCAAGCCGTGGTCGATCATCGAGAAGCGTCTGGACCTGGCGGCTGAAGCCGATCTGGCGCTGGCGTTCTACAACCCGATCTCCCGTGCCCGCCCGTGGCAATTGGGACGTGCGCTGGAAATCGTCGCGCAGCACCGCGATGCGGCAACCCCGGTGGTGCTGGGGCGCGACATCGGTCGTCCGGGCCAGACATTGCGCACCACCACATTGGGCGCCCTGACGCCGGATCAGGTGGACATGCGCACCATGGTGTTGATCGGCTCGTCCACTACCTGCACCTTTCCGCGCGCCGCAGGTGGCGAGTGGGTGTACACGCCGCGTTGGTACGGCGAAAAGCCGCTGTCCTGAGCACTCGCAGCCCTTCGGGGCTGCTGTCCTTTCCGGGCGATTATTTCCGGTTTTGACCGTGTCGGATATTTCACCGGCATTTGTATGATTCGTGTCCGTTTTTCGTAAGCGGTTTCTTGTTACTTATTTCTTGTCTTGCTGAATTTCAAGTTGTATGCGGCTTCTCGAAGTTGCCATGCCTGTGTTTTCGCGTGGGCGATTGGTTTTTAATGTTTTTGTGAAATGTTTGGTGGTATTGGCCTCGGGTTACATTATTTATTAGTTCTCCTTCATCTCTGGTTTCTGAAACTTGTTGAATTTCTTGATGTTTGAGCGAGGCCTGGTGCGTCGGTAGTTTGTTTGCTTCGGAACATTGAATCTTGGAGTCTGGCAGGCTGGTTGCGCGTCTGTCGGGTACGGTGTTGTGCTGAACTCCTTAATGTTCCGGCCGGATTATCACGAACCATCGAATAGGCAGTCGGATTCAATGCAAACAATCGAGCAAAGCAGGAAGCAATTCGTTAACTTCGTCGATCTTTTCAAGTTGGAAGATCTTGAAGAGGCTTTGAAGCCCCACAAAGACAGCAGCGATTGCGAGGCGGTGCTGCGTTATTACTTCGCCTGCAAGGGGAAACTTCGCTCGCCGCAGTTGATAGAGCCCGTTGCTTTGCTCAAACAGACACTGGAGTTGATGCTGGGCGGTTTTCGCCTGCCACGCGAGAGCGCTCAGCAAACGCTTGATGCACCGAATCTGTCGCAGATCTGCGACAGGGTTGAAGACTTTGAAACGCGATTGCGCTTTGGTATCGAGCAGATCAACACCGTGCCCACGGCTGTGCCGAAAAACCTGCATTTCGTCTGGCTCGGCGGCGGCATTGGCGCGATCCAGCGCGACTATCTCAACGTGTGGCGACAGGTAATGGCCGGACAGGGCTACACGCTTAACCTCTGGTATGACAGCGATGCGTTGCTGGCGTACCAGGCCAACAAAGTGATTGTTGAGGCCGCGAAGGCGGATGCCTTGCTCAAGGCCCAGGCCGAGAACATCACCGAAACGCAATTGGCCACGCTGTACGAGGCGCGCGCGATTGTTCTCAAGCAACAAATGTTTGCCCAGATCAATGCCGCCGTTGCGCAGGGGCAAGCGGCGGATGAAGCCCGGATCGATCTGCTGAGCCGCGCCTATGGGCAGGACGCCGAGGCGCTGGAAATGCTGCGCCAGAACAATCGTGACAGCCTGTTGGCGCTGCACGGTGACGACCTGCAACTGCGGGATCTGGGCGATGCCTCGCAGCCATTGCAGTTGCAGTTGAAAGACATTTATCAGCGCGAAATCCGTCTGCGCGGCAATCTCGCCGCAGCGTCGGATGTGGTACGTGCAGAGGTCCTGTTCAATGAAGGCGGCCTCTACGCGGATGTCGACAACCTGCCGCCACTGGCGCAAAAACTGGGTGATACGGACATCAGCACCTGGGGCGTCGACGCGCGGCTGGGCGCGTTGCAGCTGTTGCTTGATCTCAACCCGACGTGGATGCCCGGGCGTGCGGGCCTGCGCAGCGGCTACCCTGCTTATCTGGATCGTATTCCCGCCAAATCGCGCGTGGCGCTGGAGACGTTTGGCCAAAGCGCGCCGCCGCTGAGCCAGGTCTTTCAGCCACCGGCCCAGACGATGGCGCGCCCCCATGAACTACGCGCCGTGACGGAAAGAGCATCGTTGAGCAACGCCTTTCTATTAGCGCATCCCGGAGCAGCGATGCTCGATGCGGTGATCAAACGCATGCGCTTCAACTATGCAGTGCTCGACGAAGTGACGAACCTGACCTTGCGCCTTGACATCGCGCCGACAAACTTTGATGTGATCACTCAGTTCGCTCGTAAAGTGCTGGAGCGCACCTATGGACCGCTCAATCAGCTGAGCATGGAAGACGATATCAACACCAGTCTTCTTGCCAGTGCCGTTGCCGGTTACTTCAGCGATGGCATACGCCTGCAGAGCGACTGGACCATCTACCTGACCGGTCCCACGGCCATGCGCGTAGGCATCGCCGATTATGAACGGCAGCACCTCACGCCTGACGCGTCGGAACGGGCGCGCGAAGAACTGCACATTGACCCACTGACGATGGTCAATCGCGCCACGGAGGAGGAGCTGGATCATTCCTGGAAAGACAACGAAACCGATGAGCACGTATGGCTGGCCAACGAACAGGCACGTTGGCGGGCGGGCCAGTACCCGACACGCTACCAGGGTGATCTGGAAGCACTGCTGATGAACCCTGGCATTGCGTTCGAGGGCGGTTGGCCGGTGATTGAAGGACGTGCGGTGTTGCTGACCGATATCTTGCAGCGTCTGGTCGACGAACTGGGGGAGCCTTTCATTCGGGCGATGCAGCACAGTGCTGATCGCTTTATCAGGTTCGACAAGCCGCTGCCGTTGAGTTTCGACGATCGTCAGGCCATCAAATCCCAACCGACCGGGGTGTTCCCACCCGCGTCGCTAAGCAGTCCGCTGACCGAGGTCATCGGTCTTGACGAAATGCTCGGGCGAATAGCCAAAGGCACCTTTCGACTGGCTCAAGCCAGTCCCCTGCAGCGTCTGACACTGGGCATGCTGCTCGGTGCGCAGGCACTGGATAACCGCAGTCTGGACGAGCTCAGCGAAGACCTCGACAACCTCGCCAACAGCGTGAGTGAACTCGGTGCGTCCAGCCGTTATGCGGTCATCGAACGGCAGATGTACAAGCGGCGCTCAGCGGCGTTCATGGCCGGAATCGAAAGTGTTCTCGATGAGCCGCCAGAACTGCCCGGCAGTGCGCTGGCCCTCAAGGAAATAGCGTTGATGCAGGCCCATACGCCCTATCAATGGGGTCGTCATGTGGCGAAGATTCGTCAGTTGGCGACTCTGGAGTACCGGGAAAAGGTCCTGGATCGGGTCGAACAGGTCCTCAACCAGTTCGACGCCAGCGCCGTCAAACTGGTGCCGCAAGATCTGCTGCTGCAAGGTCCGGGTGAAGCCCTCGGCGGGCGTTGTTACCCGCTGGCGCTGGTGATGAGCGCGGCCCTGAGCCGAGGCGAGTCGGCTTCACGACGCTTGCGCGAGCGTTTTTTCCTGACGGCCATCGAGCCCGGGCAGAACGATTCGCGGGCGTTTCTCGATGCGCTCGAGCAATTGCGCGACGTGCCCGTGAAGGAGGTCGGGACCAGGCTGGGGCGTGTCACTCTGGCCCAAGTGAGTGCTACGTTTGAGCGCTATCCGGACACCTGCACCTTGATGCTCAACTCGGACAATCACGCCATGCTTCTGGCGAAAACCGTTGATGCCGGGCAGGTGACTTTTCACTTCTATGATCCCAACTTCGGCCTGTTCGAGTTTGCTAATGCGACGATGTTCGAACAGGCGCTAAAGCATTTTTTCCTGACCCAGGGCATGGCCGGGTATTACGCCGCCTATGGCACGCCGTCGATGCCCGAATTCGATCTGATCGAGATAAGAGGGCAGGATGTGGCGGATCTCAGTGTCTCGACCGACTTCAAGGTCGCGCAGTTGCTGGAATCAGATGCGCTGCCGCAACACCCATCGTCGCGGCCGATCCGTCGACGCTTGACCAGCGCGCACGGGCAATCGTTGATCGACAACGCTCACCTGGGCCGCTGCCTGCTGGAGCTGGACAGCCGTTGGTGGGGGCAGCAGATCGCCCATGTGACAGCGCAGTTGCAGGATCTGCATGAGTCGCCGTCCCCCCTGGTGCCGGTGTTCGACACCCTGCAGGTCAGAGCCGATGGCGGTTATCAGATGAGCCTGTTCGATCCGTCGAGCGGGGACTTCGTGAGGCAGGTGGTCAGTGATGAGCACCGTCTGTTGCGGATCAAGAACTGGCTCTCGGAGCAGTTCTCCGCCCTGGCGGGAAAACCCGCAACGTTGGGCACATTGCCGGACCCTACGGACGTGAGCAGCGTGCACACCCTCAATGCCGGGTTCACCATCCAGGCTTTGATGAACGCGTTGCGCCACCGTGAAGGCGACGACCGTACCCTGACCCTTTCGGTGCGCCTGCATGCCTACGTCAATTACGCACAATTGGCCCATGGCTCGGTGGTCGATTTGCTCGGTGTTGCCAAGCTGGTCAAGACTGCCTTGAGCGAGGAACGAGTCATTGCCCGCACCTGCGCGCCGGTGGTCGGCGAAGCGCTGGGGCATGTCGCCAACGAAGGGGCTGGCGCCGTGTTGGGGCTGGCTAACGTTGGCTTCGATATCTACCAGTTGGCGACGGCGCAGAGCGACCTGGAAATAGCGCAGGTGGGCACGCAACTGGCGTTCGACGCCAGCGGCCTGGCCTTGACCGGTGCCGGTCTGGTGGCGGCTGCCACCGGTGCTGCGACCGCGGCCGCCGTGCTGGGCGGCGTGGGAGTGATATTCGGCGGCCTCGCCGTTGGTGTGTCCGCGCTTGCTCAGGGTTTCGCCAGCATTGCCCGTGATGCGCAAGCCGTCGGGTTGTTTTTCGACACCCTCCAGCACGGCGCCTATGGCGTTGGCTACCGCTTTGATGATGCGCTGAAGGCATGGGTCGTGGAGCCGTCTTCTCTGGGCATCGAATGCGTAGATCTGAAGGGCGGAGTATTAAAGTTGAGAAGCCCGAAACTGTTCAGGTTGCGCAACCACTTCGGTGTGCCCGGGTACGACCCTAAACTATCGAACGCCCTCGATATCGCTGAGCAGTTGGGTCTCCCTGACCACATCCAGCGGGTTTTGCCGGTGGGACAGCCAGTTGTGCTGCCTTGCCTGCCGCAGACATATTACGGCTATGAGTACAAGGCGTTGCCGTTCGCCTCATCGCGACACGATAGCGGTTTTGATCTCGCCCGCCGCCTGGAGAAAAAGGACCGCGACGGTAACTGGCAATTTCTGTTCTCGTTCTATTCCTTTCCGTCTCATTACATCGTCCATCGCCTGTTTCCTGCCTACCAGCCAACCGTCATCAAAGTGTTGCTGGATGCCGCTGATCGTGAGCTGGTCGTGCCTCGTCTGCCTCAGCAGTGGCAGGACCTTGTGACCTATGCGCTGACGGGCGCCGGGGCCACGTGTCGTCTCAGTCTCAGCCCCGGCGTCAAGGTCAGACTGCTCGCGCCGGAGCAGACGGCCTGCCGCTGGATAGTGACGGCCAGTTGGGTCAGTCAGGAAGACGTGAAGTTCTCCAGGAACGGCACCCTTGATCTGGGCGGAGTCGAGGTGAGATTTGCCGGCGCTGGACGCAGCGAACTGTTCATCAAACTCGCCGGCCAGCGACTGTTGCGGGTCGATCTCGACACACAAACGCTGATCCTGCTGGAAGACACCGCACCTGCTGGCCTGGATGAGTCGGCACTGCTCGAACACTACAAGGGCCTGGCTCGGGACCATCGTCTGACCCTGGCCTATACGCCCGTCCATCGTTACCTGATCCCGTTCGAACCTGCGCAAAAGCCGCGTTACACCACGGCCTGGTATGACGCCACCGAAGATCGCTTTGTCTACGTGCGCAATGAGCAAGTGGAGGGTGACAAGGCGTTGTTGGGCGCGGTCAGTGGCGGCTTTGCCTACTTCTATGAGCCGGACGGTTTCCTGGTCTGGCAAGTCGATGCGGTGAGCGGGCTGCTCAGGCATGTCTATCGTCTGCTGCAAATGCCCGGCACCGGCAAGCTGCGCCGCGTGGAGGCCGATGCCGACGGGGTGATTCATGTCGTGCAGGAATACAGGGACGCAGGTAAGGGGCCCCGGCAGTTCAACTTTCTGATCCACTCAGGGCAACTGCTACTGAGTTCGGCGACTCACGACATGAATCGAGAACTCAGTGCGAAAATGTTTGCCGATGGCATCCTGAGCGACTGGGAGCAGGCGCTGGGCAGCTACCACAAGCAATCGCTGGAGCCCAGCCGGGACGGCGTGACTACCATCGATTGGGAACCGGCCGCGTATGTCTCGGTGTGCTGGAAATTTGCGCCGGACTCAAGAGACATGGTGTGGATTCGCGAGCGCGACCGCTTGCTGATTCATCCGGTGCCGCGTCCCAAACGTGCTCGCGGCTGGGCCGACTCGATCAAGAACCTGAACGATCTGATGCTTCTGACCCTGTCGCCGGACAGCGACGTTTTCATGATTTACAACCGCCTGGCGCAACGTCTGTGCCGACTGGAGCGGACGCTGCTTGAAGGCCTCCCGCACTGGTCGCACCAGTGGGTGCAGCCGCAAGGGTTGCGCGAGGTGCTGCGCGTTGGCAGCGGTTACGTGGCGCTTACCGAAAACGGTTTGTTTTTCAATCTCAATGCTCACGGCGACCTGCAGTTTGGTGGCCTGACCGAAAAGTGGCTGCATGAGCGACCGCAATGGTGGCAGGCACTCGATGCTGTGGCGACGCAACACCCGGTGGATCATTTTGCCGTGTGCGGGTTACGCAACATGCAGGGTGAACCGCATCTGGGCGCCTGGTACGTGGACCAGCGTCTGTTGCTCAATCAGTCGAAACGCAGCGGTGATACGCGACTGCTCGGCGTGACGCCGGATAGGCGCCACGCGTGGTTGTTCGAACCTGCCAGTGGCGAACTCGGAACCCAGGCGTTCGTCGATGCTTCTTTGCTCGCCGAGGCGTTCGGCGATGGCGCCCGCCTGCTGCGCGCCGATGTGGTGCCGCCATCGCAGCAGCCGTGGGACGAATGGCGGTTTGCCGACGTGACGCTCAACGGCAGCCAGTTGCGGGGCGTCACGGTCGACGGGGTGATATTGGCGCTGGCCTTTGAGGAGAGCGAACGGATCACCGGCGTCAACCATGCCTGGGTGGCCAGGCAAGGCGAGCACCTGATTGAGGGGCTGCAACTGTTGCTGGCAGCGGACGAGCATGAAGCGTTTGTGTCGGTGGAGTCCGGGCCGGGTCGCCTGCAATGGTATGACGTGCAGAACGCGCGGCTGATCCAGGTCGCCGAACAAGACCTGCCCCCAGCGTTCAACCTGTTGGGGACCCGGCTGAAGGAGCAGGTCTTGCTGCACGATCGCATTGAGGGCTTCGTGCATGCCTTGCCCAAGGCGCGTCGCATCGGGCCGTTCGATTATCTGCAGAGAAATGCCCAGGTGCTCGTGGTCGAGGGGCACAAGCAGATGGCTGATTTGACGCCGCTGCTGCCGGACGGCGTCGATACGTTGCTGCTGCGTCTGGGGCAGGGGGCGGTGACGTTTCACCTGTCTCGAACGCTCTGGCTCAGACTCGCTTCTGTCATCGTCGATTGCCGGCATGTGGCGAGTGACGCGCTGACGATCCCCGGCAAGCTGAACTGGGCGCTGGACGCGCCGGATAAGTTGCAACTGGAAATGGTGGACGACCATTTGGTGGTAGTTGATCCGGACAGCCAGCATAGCCTGATCTTCCGCGATGCGGGCAGCGCTGATCCGCTGTTGCGCGGTGAAGTGTTCCTCGGCTTCGACGGGAAATTTTCCGTCGCGGTATCGCGATTGGTGCGCATGTTACGCGAGCGTCAGGCAACGAATCCGGTATCAACCCTACAGGCACTGCTGAGCGTCGCTGCCGATCAATGACATCGGTGATGCAAAAGCATATTCAGTCTTTACGCGGATGAAAAAGCCACGGGCAACTTGCTCGTGGCTTTTCCTGTTCAGTTGAGCTGTGCGGGAGCTTGATGAAACTTTTGTTATTGATTGGTTTTAATTGTTTTTATTGGTGGGGGCTTCAAGTGGCGCGGTGTTGTTTTTAATAAGTTTGTTGCAGTTGTTGTTATGACATGTATTGAAAGTCTTTTGATTTGAACGTTTGGCGGCTGGTTGCTAGTTTCCGCTCATTGATTCCTTGGGCGTTTTCGTAGTTATAGATTGATTGTTGCTTGCTGGGTTTATTTTTTTTCAGGGCGCGATGGATAAGTCGTTGCGACGATTGTGTGTGAGTGAAAAGTATGGGGGCTATAAAGATGGAATTGAATCATCTGGATAAGTTTAGTTTGAGTCATGAGTTTTTAAAGAACTTTAATAGAGCCGACTTGAGTTCGATGACTGCAATACTGGGCGCAGGGATGTATCAGGAACAGGCGCTGCGTTATTACGATGCGGCAGTCGCGGCGGAAAGTCTCTCTGAGCAACTGACCGCAGTGAGGCTGCTCAAAGAAAGCTTCGAAGCGGACTTTGTCGATACCTCTAATGTTCAATGGAAAAACTATCACCAGCAACTGGCCGATCATCACCAGCGCCTGACGTCGACGGTGGAGGTGATGGCAACCGGTAAACCGGTGCCGCGCGTCATGCACTTTGTCTGGGTCGGCGGCAGTGAACTCGGGCCCAACCAGCGCGATTACATGAACATCTGGCGCAAAGTGCTCGCGCCACAGGGCTACACATTCAATCTCTGGTACGACAGCGATGCGGTGCTGGCCTTCGAGATGAACCGGGTGATCCTCGACAGTGCGCGGGCGCACGCGATGGAGTCGGGTGGGGCTGAGCTGGAGAGTCAGGGGGCCTTGTCAGCGCTGATCGAAGATCGCGCTCGGGTGCTCAAGCGGCAGATGTTTGACCATCTGAATCGGCCCGAGTGGAACGCACGCGCGGATCTGGGCCGGATCGATCTGATGGTCAGGGCCTACGGCAAGGATCGCGCAACGCTCGAGGCCTTTCGCCAGAAATGCCTGGATTCGCATCGAGCCGTCGTGGGAGAAGATTTGCATCTGCGCGACGTCCGCGACACGTTCTCCGATCACTACCTCAATGATGTCTACCAGCGGGAAATCTCTCTGCGCGGCAACTTTGCCGCCGCCAGTGACGTTGTGCGGTTGCAGGCGGTGCATCTGGAGGGCGGACGTTACAGCGACATGGACTACCTGCCTCCGTTGATCGACAGGCCGGGCGGCGTGGATATAAAGGACTTCAGCGATAGCGCGAAAGTGGGGGTTTTGCAGTTGCTGCTCAACCACAATGACGCCTTGTTACCGGGGCGGGACCGGCAACGTTACGTCGACAGAACCGGAGCAATTGCGGCTGAGCATCTGGAGGCACTGCGTACATTCGCTCAAAGCCGTCCCGATGTGATGGATATCTTCAAGCCGCCGCAGGATACGCCCGTTCCAGAAGATGCCATTCGCCTTGGCGTTTCCGGAGGAAGCGGGGGGCCAAAAGAAATGAACGCGCATTTCCTGGCTCACCCTGGCAGCGGCATGACGGACTCGATCATGCAACTGATTCGCTCCAATTATGACTGCCTGCAGGAGATTGAGCGCAGGCTGCGAGCCGATGGCATTTCCTGGTCCGATGATGTGCATCTGATAAATACGACAGTCAACGTCATTGAAGAGTTTGCACAGGCGGGACGCATTCCGGAAGCTGTTCGGTTGAAACTTTCCAGTGCGATTGCCGAGTACTACCTGGACGGCATCCGCCTGGGGGCCCGAGGCACCATTGTGTTGACCGGTCCAGGGGCTGCAGTCCTTGGCGTGGACCAATACAGCAACAATCACTTGCAGCCCGTGCTGTCGGAAACCATCCGCGAGCGACTGAAGCTGTTTGAAGGCTATAACGTCTTTACCGAAGAAGAATTCATCAGCGGATGGACCGTAAACGGCACGCCCGAAGAATGGCTGGCCAAGGAAAAGGAAAAGTGGACTTCCGGCAAACTCAAGACCCGCTATACCGGCAACCTCAACGATCTGCTCAAGGAACAGACCCTGACGTTCAAGCGCGGCTGGCCGGTTGTTGAGGGACGACCGGTATTGTTGACCCCGGTGCTGCAACAGTTGCTGGAGGATCTGGGTGAACCTTTCAGGCAGGCCATGAATGACCGCTTGAGTGGCGAAGTCACCTTCCGCAAAGCGTGTTACCTGAGCTTTGATCAACGCCAGCAGATCCTCGCGCAACCAGCCGTCGAGGTGCCGGAATCGGTCGGCGCCGAAGCGCTGGGTAATCTGAACGAAGCCTTCACCCGGATCGCAAGCGGCAGGTTGCCGTTGGAGCAGTTAAGTCCTTTGCACCGCGTGGTGTTTGGAGGCCTGTTTGGTGCGCAGCGTCTGGACGACGCGGGGTTTGCCGAGGCGTGGGAGGCAACGCGGTTGTTCGTTGCCAACACCGAAGATCGCGGCATCGCCGCGCGTTATGACCAGATCGAACAGACCTTGCGCGGACGCAGTCCTTCTGCGTTCGAGGCGGGGCTCAAGGCTGCTGCGTCCAGCCCGATACGCACGCAGAATGCGTATCTGCTGAAGGCGCAGGCCCTCGTCGAGCCTTTGAGTGTGCGGCAATGGGGTGAGCACATTGCCCGTGTCGAGTCGGTGGCTAAAGCCGAATATCAGGCATCGATCCTGCAGCGTGGCGGCCCGCTCCGTGCGCGCCTGTTTCAGGCCGGCGCCGTTTCCGCCAAGCAGTTGCCGCAGGACCTGCTGTTGCATGGTGAGGGTGATCCGGGCCGGCGTTGCTATCCGCTTGCCTTAATGATGGCTGCTGCGCTGGAGCAGGGCCGAACCGCACAGCGCACCTTGATCGGCAAACTGGCCACCACCAACCTCGCACCACAAGACCCTGAAGCCCATGCATTGCTGAGGGTTCTGGATGAACTGCGCGGTGTGCGCATGGCGCAATTCGGTGAAAAGCTGGGGGCGGCCGACCTGGCGACGGTCATTCGCACGCTGGAGGCGAAATCATCGACTGCCAGCATCATGTTCAACACTCAGAATCACTCACTGCTCGTGTGCAAAGTGGTCGATTCGAACAGCGCTGCATATTTTTTCTACGATCCGAACTTCGGCGTGTACGAGTTCTCCCAGGCCGAACACTTGCAGCGCGGCATCGAAGCGGCCCTGGCAGACAAACAACTGGCCGCTCTCTACGGCGTCCTGGACGCCAGCAGCGAACAGTTCGACATGATTGTCCTCAATGGATCGAGCATCGCCGACCAGGCATTGCCTTCGCAGGTGACGGCGGGAGACCTGTTGCGCAGCGAACCGGTGGCCGGCAAGCGCACGGTTGTGCCGTGGCAACACCATGCAGCCTTGCGTTCTCGTGCCCTGTCGGAGAACGCGCGACTGGGTCGCGGTCTGGCGGAGCTGGAAGGCACGCGTCTGGCGCAGATCATTGAATCGGCCAATCGCCAGTTGTTCGCGACCCACGCCCTCGATCAGCAGAGTGTGGTGCTGTATGAAACGGTGAAGAATGCCGGCCCGGGGAAATGGACGCTGTCGCTGATCAACCGCCAAGAACCCGCAAAAGTCACCAGCGTCACCGTCGATGATCCACGTTTTCTGGAAATCAAACTCTGGTTGAGCGACCGCTTCGAGGCACTGCAAACACTCCCTGCGCAAGCCAGCCCCCATGGCCCGGAGGCGGTTCACACATTGAACGCAGGCTTCGCGATCATGGCCCTGCTGGAATTACTCAACAAAAAAAATGCAGGTGCCGAACCTTCATCGGCAACACTGGCGGTGCGCCTGCACAGTTTCGTGATGTACGGACAGCTCCTGCACGGCGTGGTGTCCGATGTCGTTTCGGTGGTCAAGCTGGTTCAACTGGCATTGCTTGATGAACGACTGATAGCGCAGGCCTCGGCCAATGCCCTGGCCCCGTCACTGGGCTCGCGGGTGCTCGGCGAGGGCGTCGGGGTGCTGCTGGCACTGGCCAACGTTGGATTTGACATCATCGAGTTGGCGACGGCGGATAACGCACCGGCCCGGACAGCGGCGGCGGTGCAGTTGAGCTTCGACGCGACGGCACTGGCGTTGAGTGCCGGTGCGGTAATCGTTGGCGGAACGTTCGCCGCAATTGCCGGACCTCTGGCGGTCATTGTCGCTGGGTTGGGCTTCGGTTTCGGCGCGCTGGCCCGTAATTACAGTCTGATCCTCGCCCAGGCGCAGCAGGTCGGCCAGTACATCTATACCCTCAAATCGGCCTACAGCGAGGGTGGTTGCCAGGTCGTTCAGGGAACACTTGAGCCCTTGCCGGATGTGGTGATCACGGGCATCGACCTGCGCGCCCGTCGCGTCAGTATGGGCAGTCAATTGCTGTTGAGCGCAGAGCGTCGAGGCTGGGGACTGCCGAGCATCCGCGCCGAAGACCAACTGCCGCCGATCAACATACGCGAGCGTTGGGACTTGCCTGGACAGAGTTCGCTGCCGCGGGATGTTCACTCGCTGATTCTACCCTGCACGCCGACCTGTACCTTCGGTATTGGCTACCAACTGATGCCCGGTGTTACCCACCGCCATGATCAGGGCTTCGACGAATTTCGCGAGCTGGAGAAAGATAGCCGAGGTCACCAGACATTCTGGTTTGATGCCTCGACACCTTTCGAGTACTGCGTTGAAAAGCTCTTCCCGAACTACCACGCGACCTTGGTCAAGGTGGTGCTGGATGAGCAATGCAGGTCGCTTCATGTACCGCAGTTACCGGTCGAGTGGCAGGGAAAAATGTCCTATGACATCGAAGCCGTGACGGGGCAGTATTCGTTGTCGCTCGCTGAGGGCGTCGCCAGCGTTCATTTGTCCACCGCCCAAGTCCCGACATCGTTGCGCTGGGTGCTGGCTGTCACCTGGGCGGATGAAGCGCAGGCCAGCGTCGAGGGGCAGCGCTTGAAGCTGGGCGCAACCGAGGTGAACTGCAGTGCCGGCAGCGAAGTTTACGTCGAACTCGCTCAGGGGCAGACATACCAGGTGGATTGGCTGACGCAGCAACTGATCCTGCTGGAGGAGGACCTGCCGGAGCATAATGACACTGCTGCCATCACCCGGCAGCTGATCCGTCTCAACCATACTCACCGTCTTGCCAGCCCATGGTTGCCGCTGCATAACTTCAAGGTGCCGTTGGCCGATCCTGATTGGCCGGTTCACACCAATGCCTGGTTTGAGAGCGCGACCGACCGCATCCTCTATGGCCGCGATCTGCCCTACGCGCTCAACGCGCAGATGCGTCTGGCTGCGGTGTTCGGCGACCAGGTGTTTCTCTATCACCCCGACCAGCCGACGCTGTGGCGAGTCGATGCGCTGACCGGCCGAGTCAGCCGGCGCTACCGCTTGTTCAACCCGTTCAAACCCTCGCAGGTAATTTCGTGCGAGGGCGTCGGCGAAGCTATCCAGGTGCTTCAGCAGGTCACCGATCTGCAGGGCAACGTTTATCAGTTCCAATACCTGGTGGATCAGGAGAAGGTCGAACTGGTCGCTATTTCCAGCACGCTGGATGCCGGTTTGGCGGTCGACTTCATGGATATCCGCTGGCAGGGTTGGGACAGGTTCTTCGAGGGTTTCAATGCCTATGAAAAGGACGGTGACGGTTCAGTCTCGATGGTCGAAGACATCCGCTCCGCAACTGCAGCAAAGTTCATTTCGATGCAGATTCATCAGAAGGACAGAACCTTCAATGCCTGGATTCGCCGTCGTGATGACTGGTTCGTGAGCGAAAACGATCTCGGTCTCCTGCATCCGCTGCTGATCGCCTCGCCACTGGACGAGGACGGCCAGAACATGGTCTTCCATGACGCTCGGATGAAAAGCTTGTACACAGTGCGGCGCAACGGGGATGCCTCGGGCGGTTCATTGTCGCTGATGCTGAAGAATGTCGACAGCGTGGTGGCAACCGCTGACGGGCACTTGGTGCAGACTACCGAGGGACTGGTGTTCGAGTTGCGCAAAGACATGCTGACGCTGCGCGCAGTGAATGAACAATGGCTGCTCAAACAGGATGATTGGCTCGACGCCCTCACGCGCGTCGTCAAGCAGCATGGGGCCGATGGTTTCGATATTTTCGGACTGTCCGATGCGGTGGCCGGGCCGCTTTCTGCCCGGTATCTGCAGGGGAAGATATTGCTGGTCGGCTCCGGGCAAGGGCGCAATCTGCAGTTCATTGCGCAGACTCCGGATAAAAACGCGGTCTGGTTGTTTGCCTCCGGTACGGGCCATGTATTGCGGCAATCGCTGCAATCACTGGAGCAAATGCGCGTGCTGTTCGGCAACGGCACCCGGCTGTCACGGCAGGGTGCACTGACGTTACCGCAGCGGGTCTGGGGCGAGTGGACGTATGCGGACGTCAGCCCGCTGGACAGCGGTTTGCAGGGGCGCACCCGTGACGGGGTCATGCTCGAACTGAAGGAGGGACAGCCGGCGCGGATCAGCGCGGTGACCAACGCGTTCGTCTCGGCCTCCCCGAATGAGCAGGCGCTGCAGCAAAGGATCGAGGGCCTGATTGAAGGTAATCTCCATGTGCCGTTTCTTCGCGCTGGCTCCCGTGGGGACAGGTTCAGTTGGTATGACACCTCGGCCCGCCGTCTGCATTCAGCCGCCGCCAGGGAAGACGGGCAGTGGGTCAATTATTTGGGCGTGCTGCAAGACAGTCGTTTCCTGATGTACGACGCCATCGAGCCGACCCTGTTCAGCAACGACCGGAAGTTCTTCACGCGGCAGATCAGCGCGCGCCGTAACGGGGCGGTGTTGGCGCTCGACAGCGCGGATCAACGCACCCGATTGCAGGAGCTGCTGGTAGATGGGGTGGAGACTGTGCTGCTCGGTTACGACCATCAGGGGATGAGTTGCACGGTGCTGACTGCCGACTGGAACCAGATGGACAGTCTGATCGTCGACCTGCCGAACTTGCAGGATGCGGAGTACATCAACGGCAGCGAGTTGCTCCTTGAAATGCGCGAGCTGGATAGTTGGCAGTTGGTGATGGCAGGCGAACACCTGGTACTGACGGACCCCGATTCCGGGCGCAGCCTGGTTCTGCGCAATGCGCAATCGCTGGGTATCACCTCCGGGCATCTGCTGAATCTGCAACTGCACCTGTGGGGCGACTATCGGTTTTTCAGAGTGTCGGAACTGATCAACGGCTGGCAACTGGCGGCCATCGACGGTGCTCCCTGTGACCTCGCCGTGGCGATGGATACCTCGAACGAAATCTGACGTTCAGGGGGGCAATCCAGAACCATGAAAAAGGCCGCGAGTGTTTTCACTCGCGGCCTTTTTCACTGTGTCTCAAGGAACCAGATAGCCCTTCACGCCGGTGAAGATGATCTGCGCTGCCAGTGCGCAGACGAACAACCCCATCAAGCGGCTGACGATCTGCAAGCCCTGATCACCGAGAATGCGCTCGATGCGGCTGGACAGATACAGCACCACGCCCACCGTGAAGCTGGCGAGGGCGATACTCATGATGGCGGTGAGTTTGTCGTCCCAGTGCGGCTGACTGACGCCCATGACCAGCAAGGCACCGATGGTGCCGGGACCGACCGTCAGCGGAATGGTCAGCGGCACGATGGTCACGTCCTGCTGCACGTTGTCGGCCTGTACCGCCGGTTTGCCCTGGGCCATGCCCAGCGCGGAGATGAATAGCACGCTGCCGGCACCGATGCGGAAGGCGTCGACGGTAATCCCGAACACATCGAAAATCACCCGCCCGAACAGGTATAGCAACACGCTGGCGATCAGCGTGGCCAGCGCGACTTTCCAGGCCAGGCGCCGTTGCTCCTTGCGCGAATAACCACGGGTCAGGCTGATAAAGCAGGACAACACGAAGAACGGGCTATAGAGCACCAGCATCTTCAGGTAAACGCTGAACAACACGTGGAGCATGGTGCAGGCTCACTGGCGAGGAAGTCGTGACGGAGTCTATCAGGCGCTACGGCGTCTGTCGGCTCAGGACGGTTGCGTCGTGGCGCGATTCTGTTGATCGCGCTGCGCGACCCAGTGTTCGATCAGTTCACGCAACTGCGACAGCTCCACGGGTTTGGCCATGTGCCCATCCATGCCGGCCTGGCGCGCGCGCTCTTTGTGTTCGGCGAGGATGTGCGCGGTGAGTGCCACGATCGGCGTGCGAGTACGCTGGTTGCTGACTTCCCAGGCACGCAGTTGCTGGGTCGCCGAGAAGCCATCGAGGATCGGCATTTCGCAATCCATCAGCACCAGGTCGTAACGCTGGGCTTTCATCGCCTGCAGGGCTTCTTCGCCATTGCTGGCGGTGTCCGGTTGCAGGTTGAGCTTGCCGAGCATGCCGCGAATCACTTTGGTGGAAATGGTGTTGTCTTCGGCGACGAGGATGCGGAAATCGCTCGGCACTTTCGCCGCCGTGGCCGCGGTGATCACTTGCGGCTGGAACACCACCTGACCCTTGTTGCGCTGGTTGAGTTCGTCCGCCAGCGTGGTCTTGAGGGTGTAGCCGGCCACCGGTTTGGCGAGGATGCGTTTGATCCCCGAGTTGCGCGCGATGATCTTGCTCGGCGCATTGCTGATGCCGGTGAGCATGATCAGCAGGATGTCGTGGTTGAGGCTCGGATCTTCCTTGATCTTGGCCGCCAGTTGCATGCCGGTCATGCCGGGCATGTTCTGATCAAGCAGCACCACATCGAAGTAATCGCGCAGGTGCGCCTTGGTGCGCAGCAGCGCCAGCGCTTCCTTGCCCGACGGCACGGCGCTGACGTTGAGCCCCCAGGCGCTGCATTGCTGCACCAGCACTTTGCGGCAGGTGTCGTTGTCATCGACCACCAGTACCCGTGCGCCTTGCAGCGGGCTGTCGAGATCGGAGGTCGGGTGTTCAAGACGATCCGGGTCCAGCGGCAGGGTCAGCCACAGGGTGCTGCCCTGACTGGCGCCGCTCTTGATGCCGAACTCGCCTTGCATCAGGCGGATCAGTTGCCGGGCAATCACCAGGCCAAGATTACCGCCCAGGCGATTGGCCGAGAGGAAGTGCTTGCTGTGCAGTTCGGCGTGCATCAGCGCCTCACGCTCTTCCGGCTCCATCGGCTGTCCGCTGTCCTGGACGGCGATGCGCAGACGGGGCTTGACGCTGCGTTCGTCGAGGGCGACGACAATCAACACTTCGCCTTCGTCGGTTTTCTTCAGGGCGTTTTCCAGCAGGCTCAGCAACGTCTGGCGCAGGCGGGTCGGGTCACCGCTGATCACCCGTGGCACTTGTGGCTGGATGAAGCTGATCAGCTCGACATTCTGTTGCTCGGCCTTGGCGCGATAGATGCTCAGGCAATCGTCGATCAATGCGTTGAGGTCGAACTGCACGTCGTCCAGTTCGATCTGCCCGGATTCGAGCTTGGAGATATCGAGAATCTCGTTGATCAACGTCAGCAGTTCGTTGCCGGCGCTGTGGATGGTTTGCACGTAATCGCGTTGCTTGACCGACAGCGGCGTGCCCAGCAACAGCTCGGTCATGCCCAGCACACCATTCATCGGTGTACGGATTTCGTGGCTGATCTTGGCGAGGAATTCGGCCTTGGCGTTGATCTCGGCATTGCTCGCGGCGAGATCGCGGCTGATGCTGAAACGGCTTTCGGTGATACTGCGCTGGCGCTCGCCAAGGGCGATGCTCATCAACAGGCCGCTGATGCAGATGAACGCCATCAGCGTCATGATCAGGCCTTGTGGCGACACCAGGGTCAGGCCCAGCAAGGCCGGGAGGATGATCAGCGTGCCGATGTTGAACACGACCATCGCGACGACGAACAGACGCGCCGGCCGGTAGCCTTTCTGCCAGTGATAGAAACCGACAAGCAGCATGCTCAGGCCGGCCAGCGCCACCAGCGCATAAGTGATGATGTTCAGCGGCAGGGTGTTGACGAACAACAGCAGCAGGCTGCAGGTCACGATGAACAGAATGTCGCCAAGCAACAGTTTGTTCAGCGGGTGCGGGCCGAGCGGAGCGAAGAAGCGGTAGGCGAACATCAGACCCGCCGGCGCGGTCAGCAGCAGTGCCAGGTAAGCACCCGGGGTCTGGATCGCGTGCCAGTTCGGCAACCACGGCCCGGCGAGATTCAGCAGCAGTAAAAGACTGAGCCCCAGCAAGCCCTCGCACAGTGCCAGCCACAGGCTGCTGCGCGACCGCGAGTAGGCGTAGCGCACCAGATTGTGCAACAGCAGCATGCCGAGGCAGCCGAACAGCAGGCCGAAGATCAGCGTCTGGTTGTGGTTGGCGGCGCTCATCACGGCCGACTGCAGGGTGATGTGCGGACGTAACTGGTGGTCGGAGACCATGCGCAGATAGACGTCCAGGGTTTTGTCGCTCTGCGGCAGCGGCAGCATGAAATCGCTGCTCGGCAGCGGCCGTTCGGCCTGCGGTTGATCGGTGCCGGTATTGCGTTGCTCGATCAGCTTGTCGCCGTCCAGCACATAGAGATTGAGGCTGGACAGGTCGGGGGCGAAGACGCGCAGCACTTGTTCGTGCTTGCCGGGCGCCAGTCTGAAGCGCAGCCACAAGGCACCCTCGGGCTCGGCAGCGGTGAGGCGGTCGAGTTCGATGGGGCTGAATTGATTGGTGTAGCGAGGAGAGCGAATGTCGCTCAGCTGCAGATTGCCCTGATCGTCAAGCAATACCGACCAGCCACTGCCTTGTGCGGCCTGAGTCGCAAGCATGCAGAGCAAGGTCAACAGCGTGACGGTGAAGCTTACGGCAATCCTGAGCCAGCTCACGGCGAAATCCCTTCGTAGGTTGATGCCAGAATATAACGATGCGCAACGGCGGAACAGCCCGGCGAGGAACGGTATCCCACGCCGGACTGAGGCACGGTTTACTGCTGGGTTTCGCCGCGTTCACGGGCAATGGCGCGGTAGCCAATGTCCTTGCGGTAGAAGCAGCCTTCCCAGTCGATGGCCGCAGCCAGCTTGTAGGCTTGCTGCTGCGCTTCGCCGACGCTTGCGCCCATGGCGGTAGCGCAGAGTACGCGACCACCGGCGGTTACCACGTTGCCATCCTTCAGCGCCGTACCGGCATGGAACACTTTGCCTTCCAGCTGTGCCGCCGCGTGCAGACCGTTGATCGCTGCGCCTTTGGCGTAGTCACCCGGGTAACCGCCAGCCGCCAGCACGATCCCGACGCTCGGGCGTGGGTCCCATTGTGCTTCGACCTTGTCCAGCGCCTGAGCCAGAGCGGCCTCCACCAACAGCACGAGGCTCGATTGCAGACGCAGCATCACCGGTTGGGTTTCCGGATCGCCGAAGCGGCAGTTGAACTCGATGACCTTCGGGTTACCGGCCTTGTCGATCATCAGACCGGCGTACAGGAAGCCAGTGTAGACGTTACCTTCCTCGGCCATGCCGCGCACGGTCGGCCAGATCACCAGGTCCATCACGCGCTGATGCACATCATCGGTGACAACCGGAGCAGGGGAGTAGGCACCCATGCCGCCGGTGTTCGGGCCGCTGTCGCCGTCGCCGACGCGTTTGTGGTCCTGGCTGGTGGCCATCGGCAGGACATTCTTGCCGTCGACCATGACGATGAACGAGGCTTCTTCGCCGTCGAGGAATTCTTCGATGACCACGCGCGAACCGGCGTCGCCGAACGCGTTACCGGCGAGCATGTCGCGCACGGCGTCTTCGGCTTCGGCCAGGGTCATGGCCACGATCACGCCTTTACCGGCGGCCAGGCCGTCGGCCTTGATCACGATTGGCGCGCCTTTTTCACGCAGATAAGCCAGGGCCGGCTCGATCTCGGTGAAGTTCTGGTAGTCGGCGGTCGGGATCTTGTGGCGCGCGAGGAAATCCTTGGTGAAGGCTTTCGAGCCTTCCAGCTGCGCAGCACCGGCGGTCGGACCAAAACAGTCCAGGCCACGGGAGCGGAACAGATCGACGACGCCGGCCACCAGTGGCACTTCCGGGCCGACGATGGTCAGGGAAACGTTCTTCTCGGCGAAGTCGGCCAGTTGCTCAAGGGCCAATACGTCGATGGCAACGTTCTCGCACTTGGCTTCAGTTGCAGTCCCGGCATTGCCCGGCGCGACGAAAACCTTCTGAACGCGAGGGTCCTGAGCCACTTTCCAGGCCAGGGCGTGTTCACGGCCACCGCTGCCAATGATCAAAATGTTCAAAGAAAGACTCCTTCGGAGAAGCTGCAAGCTATAAGCTGCAAGCAAGAGCGAATGTGTGGCTCTTAACTACAGCTTATGGCTCTGAATTAATAAGGCTGCATCTGCAAGAAAGAGCGACACATGCCTGCTCTTTCTTGCAGCTTGCAGCTTGAGACTTGTAGCTGCCGTATTTCAGTGACGGAAGTGGCGCATGCCGGTGAATACCATGGCGATGCCAGCTTCGTCGGCAGCAGCAATCACTTCGTTGTCACGCATCGAGCCGCCTGGCTGGATCACCGCGGTGATGCCGACCTTGGCCGCGTTGTCCAGACCGTCGCGGAACGGGAAGAACGCGTCCGAGGCCATCACCGAACCGGCCACTTGCAGACCGGCGTGCTCGGCCTTGATCGCAGCGATACGCGCCGAGTTTACGCGGCTCATCTGGCCGGCGCCGACACCGATGGTCTGACGGTTCTTGGCGTAGACGATGGCGTTGGATTTAACGTACTTGGCAACTTTCCAGGCGAAGATCAGGTCGTGGATTTCCTGTTCGGTCGGGGCACGTTTGGTCACGACTTTCAGGTCATCGGCGCTGATCATGCCGATGTCGCGGCTCTGTACCAGCAGGCCGCCGTTGACGCGCTTGTAGTCCCACGCCGCAGCGCGGTCAGCCGACCACTCGCCGCAGGCCAGCAGGCGCACGTTGGCTTTTGCAGCCACAATGGCGCGGGCTTCTTCGCTGACGCTTGGCGCAATGATCACTTCAACGAACTGACGCTCGACGATCGCTTTGGCGGTCTCGGCATCCAGTTCACGGTTGAAGGCGATGATGCCGCCGAATGCCGATTCGGTGTCGGTGGCGTAGGCCAGTTCATAGGCCTGACGAATGCCGCCTTCAGCGTCCGGGCTGACAGCCGCGCCGCACGGGTTGGCGTGCTTGACGATGACGCAGGCGGGTTTGACGAAGCTCTTCACGCATTCGAGCGCGGCGTCGGTGTCGGCCACGTTGTTGTACGACAGCTCCTTGCCTTGCAGTTGGGTCGCGGTGGCGATACCGACTTCGGCAGGTTTGGCCTCAACGTAGAACGCCGCGCTCTGGTGCGGGTTCTCGCCGTAGCGCATTTCCTGAGCCTTGATGAACTGGCTGTTGAAGGTGCGCGGGAACTCGCTGCGACCTTCGGTGCTCAGGGTCTCGGCAGTCTGATTCACGGTGCCCATGTAGTTGGCGATCATGCCGTCGTAGGCGGCGGTGTGTTCGAACGCCTTGAGCATCAGGTCGAAACGCTGAGCGTAAGTCAGGCCACCGGCCTTCAGGCCTTCGAGCACATTGGCGTAATCGCTGGCATTCACCACGATCGCTACGTCTTTATGGTTTTTCGCTGCTGAACGGACCATGGTCGGGCCGCCGATGTCGATGTTCTCGATGGCGGTCGGCAGGTCGCAGCCTGGCTTGTTGATGGTGGCTTCGAACGGGTACAGATTGACCGCAACCAGATCGATCGGCTTGATGCCGTGCTCGCTCATGATCGCGTCGTCGATACCGCGACGACCGAGGATGCCGCCGTGAATTTTCGGGTGCAGGGTTTTTACCCGGCCGTCCATCATTTCGGCGAAACCGGTGTAATCCGCGACTTCCACAGCGGCTACGCCGTTGTCCTGCAGCAGCTTGAACGTCCCGCCGGTGGAGAGGATCTCGACGCCCAGAGCTTCAAGCTCCTTGGCGAATTCGAGGATACCGGTCTTGTCGGAAACGCTGATCAGGGCGCGGCGGATCGGCAGGCGGGTAGTCTGGTCGGTCATCTCAATTTCCATCAAAAGCAAAGGAAGTCAGCAAAAAAGGCGACCGTTTTTTATGCGGGCGCCTTTCTGGTTTTATTGAATGCTTACAGCAGATCGTACTGCTTGAGTTTCTTGCGCAGCGTGCCGCGGTTGAGACCGAGCAGCTCACTGGCCTTGGTCTGGTTGCCCTTGACGTAGTTCATCACGCTTTCGAGCAGGGGAGCCTCGACTTCGGAGAGCACCAGGTTGTACACATCCGTGACGGACGCGCCCTCAAGGTGGGCGAAATAATTGTGCAGCGCCTTCTCGACACTCCCGCGAAGGGTCTGGCCTTCTTCGCTCGGGGTATTGAGGTGCTGTTTCAAATTCACGTTGTCGCTCACGGGTGTTGTTCCACTCACTAAAGTCTCGGTCATCATCGTCATGCGGCCACCCCTTTTTCGTCCCCTGTCAGGCTCTTGTAACGCTCGGCGAAGAACTCCCGAACGTTGGCGCATTGTGTTTCCGTACCATCCAAACGATTGAAGTGGGCGCGAAACTCCCTGGCGCCCGGCAAGGTTGCGAGATACCAGCCCACATGCTTGCGCGCAATGCGCACGCCCATCACGTCTCCATAGAAAGCGTGAAGTGCAGCCAGATGCTCTAGCAGAATGTGTTCCACCTCGACCAGTTCCGGCGCCGGCAATTTCTCGCCCGTGCGCAGGAAGTGTTCGATCTCGCGAAAAATCCATGGCCGCCCTTGAGCGGCACGGCCTACCAACAGGCCATCGGCACCGGTCGCGTCGAGGACGTAACGGGCCTTTTCTGGCGAATCGATATCGCCATTGGCAAACACTGGAATCGACACCGCCTGCTTGATCGCGGCAATCGTGTCGTACTCGGCGTCCCCTTTGTACAGATCGGCGCGCGTGCGGCCATGCACTGCCAGCGCGGTGATCCCGGCCTGCTCGGCGATTTTCGCCACGGTCAGACCGTTCTTGTTGTCGCGATCCCATCCGGTGCGGATCTTCAGGGTCACCGGCACATCAACTGCCGCCACCACGGCGTGCAGGATCTCGGTGACCAGTGCTTCGTCCTTCAACAACGCGGAACCGGCGGCCTTGTTGCAGACCTTCTTTGCCGGGCAACCCATGTTGATATCAATAATCTGTGCGCCCAGTTCGACGTTGGCCCGGGCCGCCTCCGCGAGCATCTGCGCATCGCCACCGGCAATCTGTACCGAGCGCGGCTCGGGATCGCCTTCGTGGATCATGCGCATGCGCGACTTGCGGGTGTTCCACAGGCTCATGTCGCTGGTGACCATTTCCGAGACTACAAGCCCTGCGCCCAAACGCTTGCACAGCTGACGAAAGGGCTGATCGGTGACGCCCGCCATCGGGGCGAGAATCAAGCCGTTCTGCAATGTGTATGGGCCGATGCGTACCGCCGACATAGGACTTCCCTGAAGTGGGGCCGGATCATGAGAGTTCGAAAAAGGGTTGGCATGATACCCGCTCTCGATGACCGGATAAAGGCTGAATTGAACAAAATCTGAACAGTTATTCTGTTATCGCTGACGGTTTGGTTGTGCGCGGTCCAGTCAGAAAATTGCCGTCAATGCTGAAGCAGTGAAGCGTTTCACTCGGGCGAGTGAAAATTGAGGCTGTAATTCACCGCTTTCGGACCAGGATCGAGAATATCCAGCGCGATATGGATGGGCGTTTGCGGCGGCATTTCCGCCAGTCCCTCAAGATCACCGCTGAGGTATTCGCCGGGTTTGAAGCGACGACTGGCGATCAGATGGCCATTGAGATCGGCGAAACGCAGTTCCAGCAACGGAAACGGCTGGGAGAACGTCGCGCGGTTATAGATGATCGCGTCAACCACCAGCGCGCCGCTGAATTCCGGGTGACTGCGTACCACCAGGTTGCTGCTCTTGATCCGGGCGATGTCGACCTTGGACGGCACCGTGCAGCCGATCTGCGGGCAGATGTCCTGGAACCACGGCCGGTATTGATCCTGACGTGCCAGCTCGTCGAAATGATAGGCGATGTACTGGGCGGCGAGGCCTCCTGCTGCGATCAGCACCAAGGTCAGCCACAGCAGGCGTCGGCCCCACGGCGAACGGCGTTTCTGCCAGTCGAGTTGCAGCGGGTCGTCGGTCAGATCCTGCAGGACTTCGGCGCGCACGCCGGGGTCTGCGCGGTCGCGCTTTTTGCGCAACGGCGTGATCGTTGGCAGGTCGTCGTCTTCGCTTTCGTCGCTGGCAGAAAAACGTTCGCGACGGGTATTCGGGTCGATCGGGTCATGCAGGCGCAGTTGCGGAATCGCCGGCTCGTCGTCGAGATCCACCGGCTCCAGAGAGAGCGAAGGCTCGGTGCGCTCGGATTTGACCGGCTCAGGCTCGACAATGTGCGGCTCATCTGCGGGCTCAGGCGTGCGCTCGTCGACCGGTTCGCTGAACAGGCTGCCCGGCCAGGCAGCGTCGTCCGGCTCGGGACTGTCGCGGCGGGCGCTCAGGGAGTCGGCGCGCGGGCGACCGAATTCGGTGGTCGGCTGTATTTCCCGTTGCTCAAGGCGGGCGAGTTCTTCGTCCAGATCGAGGCTGTCGAGATCCAGCTCCGAGGCGCTCCACTGCTTCTGGCTGATGACGCGGGGCGCTACAGGCTCGACAATGGGCGCCGCTTCAACGGCTGGCGGGCGTTCCGCTGGCTGGTCTGCAAAAGGCGGCGCAACGGGCGTCACCGCATCCTTGCCGGCGTGTTGCTCAAGCAGCTGTCTGGCGGCATTGAACACTTGCAGGCAGGAGCCACAGCGAACCACCCCGCGGGCCACGCTCAATTGAGCATGGCTGACACGGAAACTGGTTTGGCAATGCGGGCACTGGGTGACGAAGCTGTCGGTCATGCGGCGATCCGGATTATGCAGGCGGACATATTAGCGCCGACGGCCAGTGATGCGCACCCAGCCATCGCGATTGGCAATCGGGTCGAGATCGAAGTCCTGCGCATAAGCAGCGGCGACTTCTTCACCTTGTTCGGCGAGGATGCCCGACAGCGCCAGACGACCGCCGGACCTGACCAGCCCGGACAGTTGCGGCGCCAGCGAAACCAGCGGGCCGGCGAGGATGTTGGCGACCAGCACGTCGGCCTGAACCTGCGGCAGATCTTCCGGCAGGTACAGCGGGAACAGTTCGTCGGCGATGTTGTTGCGCCCGGCGTTATCGCGCGATGCTTCCAGCGCCTGCACGTCGATGTCGGTGCCGACCGCTTCTTTGGCGCCCAGCAGCAGGGCGGCAATCGCCAGAATCCCCGAGCCGCAGCCGAAATCCAGCACGTTGCAGTCTTTCAGGTCCTGACCGTCGAGCCATTCCAGGCACAGCGCGGTGGTCGGGTGGGTGCCGGTGCCGAACGCCAGGCCCGGGTCGAGCAGCAGGTTGACCGCGTCAGGCTCCGGGGCGGCGTGCCAGCTCGGCACGATCCACAGACGCTGGCCGAAGCGCATCGGCTGGAAACCGTCCATCCAGCTGCGTTCCCAATCCTGGTCTTCGATCACTTCGCTGTGGTGCTCGGGCAGCGGGCTGCCAGTCAGCAGCTCCAGATGCGCCAGTACCGGGGCGGCTTCGGTGCCGCCTTCGAACAGCGCCAGCAGATGCGTGTGCGTCCACAGCGGGGTGGTGTTGAGTTCCGGCTCGAAGATCGGCTGGTCTTCGGCGTCCATGAAGGTCACCGACACGGCGCCGACTTCAAGGAAAGCGTCTTCGTAGGTTTCGGCTTGTTCCGGGCTGATGGCGAGACGTACTTGCAGCCAAGGCATGGCGGGCACCTTTGAAAAAATATTGATTGCAGCCTAGCGGCCTGCGAGAAGCGCGCAAGTTTACGCGAGCGCGCAAGGTTTGTGGGAGCGGCGTTTGTAGCGCAGATGTTGTGCCGGTTTGGATCTGTGGGAGCGAAACCTGCAGAAACGACAAAGCCGCCCGAAGGCGGCTTTGTCTGGTGCGGGCTGAAGCTTAGTGCTTGTCGCCAGCCAGCTTGTGCTCGAGGTAGTGAATGTTCACACCGCCCTTGCAGAAGCCTTCGTCACGAACCAGATCACGGTGCAGCGGGATGTTGGTCTTGATCCCGTCAACCACGATTTCGTCCAGGGCATTGCGCATGCGGGCCATGGCTTCGTCGCGGGTGGCGCCGTAAGTGATCAGCTTGCCGATCAGCGAGTCGTAGTTCGGCGGAACCGCATAACCGCTGTACAGGTGCGAATCGACGCGAACGCCGTTGCCGCCTGGGGCGTGGAAATGCTTGACCGTGCCCGGGCTCGGCATGAAGGTTTTCGGGTCTTCAGCGTTGATCCGGCATTCCAGCGAGTGACCGCGGATCACCACGTCATCCTGAGTGAACGACAGCTTGTTGCCAGCGGCGATGCTGAGCATCTCCTTGACGATGTCGATACCGGTGACCATTTCCGACACCGGGTGCTCCACCTGAACACGGGTGTTCATTTCGATGAAGTAGAAACGACCGTTCTCGTACAGGAACTCGAAAGTGCCCGCGCCGCGGTAGCCGATGTCGATGCACGCCTTGACGCAACGAGCCAGAACTTCCTGGCGCGCCTGCTCGTCGATGCCCGGTGCCGGCGCTTCTTCGAGAACCTTCTGGTGACGACGTTGCAGCGAGCAATCGCGGTCGCCCAGATGGATGGCCTGGCCTTGGCCGTCGGACAGCACCTGGACTTCGACGTGGCGCGGGTTGGTCAGGAATTTTTCCAGATAGACCATCGGGTTGCCGAACGCCGCGCCTGCTTCGGAGCGGGTCAGTTTCGCCGAGGCGATCAGGTCTTCTTCCTTGTGCACCACGCGCATGCCGCGACCACCACCGCCGCCAGCGGCTTTGATGATCACCGGGTAGCCGACTTCACGACCGATGCGCAATGCCGTTTCTTCGTCTTCCGGCAGTGGGCCGTCGGAGCCTGGAACGGTAGGCACGCCCGCTTCGATCATCGCGTGCTTGGCCGAAACCTTGTCGCCCATCAGGCGAATGGTTTCGGCCTTCGGGCCGATGAAAGCGAAGCCGGAGTTCTCGACCTGCTCGGCAAAATCGGCGTTTTCCGCGAGGAAACCGTAGCCCGGGTGAATGGCGGTGGCACCAGTCACTTCAGCGGCAGCGATGATGGCCGGGATGTGCAGGTAGGACTGAGCGGCAGACGCCGGGCCGATGCAGACGGATTCGTCTGCCAGACCCAGGTGCATCAGCTCTTTGTCGGCCTTGGAGTAAACGGCGACGGTCTTGATGCCCATCTCTTTGCAGGCACGCAGAATCCGCAGGGCGATCTCACCGCGGTTAGCGATCAGAACTTTTTCCAACTTCGCAGTCATCAAAGGCTCTCCGCAGTTCAAACGATGGTGAACAGCGGTTGGTCGTACTCAACCGGCTGGCCGTCTTCGACGAGGATGGATTCGATCACACCGCTGGTTTCGGCTTCGATGTGGTTCATCATCTTCATGGCTTCGACGATGCACAGCGTGTCGCCTTTCTTCACGGTCTGGCCGACTTCAACGAAGGACGGCGAGGTTGGCGAAGATTTGCGATAGAACGTGCCCACCATCGGCGAACGGGCCACGGTGCCGTTCAGCGCTGGAGCAGCAGCGGCAGCCGGGGCGGCGGCAGCAACCGGAGCAGCGGCGGCGACAGGTGCAGCGGCCGGAGCCTGCATCGGAGCCGGCGCGTAGAACTGCTGAGCCGGGGTTTTGCTGTGACGGCTGATGCGTACAGACTCTTCGCCTTCCTTGATCTCGAGCTCGTCGATGCCGGACTCTTCCAGCAATTCGATCAATTTCTTAACTTTACGGATATCCATGAATCATCAACTCCCAAGGGTCGGTCAGGGGCGTTTAACGCTTGTAGATCAAGTCGTTGCCTGTGTTTCAAGCTGTTCTAGCGCAGCCTCCAGGGCCAGTCGGTAACCGCTGGCGCCAAGGCCGCAGATCACTCCCACCGCTACGTCGGAGAAGTAAGAGTGATGGCGGAAAGGTTCGCGTTTGTGCACGTTGGACAAATGCACTTCGATGAATGGGATGCTCACTCCCAGCAGCGCGTCACGTAATGCGACACTTGTGTGCGTAAAAGCTGCTGGATTGATCAGAATGAAGTCGACGCCCTCACCGCGTGCGGCGTGGATGCGGTCGATCAGTTCGTACTCGGCATTGCTTTGCAGATACAGCAGATGATGGCCGGCTTCACGGGCGCGGCGCTCCAGATCCTGATTGATCTGCGCCAGGGTCGTTGAACCGTAAGTACCGGGTTCGCGGGTGCCGAGCAGGTTCAGGTTGGGGCCGTGCAGCACCAGTAGGGTTGCCATCTGCGTAGTCCTTGTTATGAATGAGCAATCGTCAGAACCCGGCGACTATGCCGCAAAGACTTTGTGACTGTCCAGTTCTATGCAATAGCCAGCACGATAGGCGATGTTTGCGCGAAATATGTGACCGAGTGATTTGATCTGGTCATTTGTGGCAATGATGCGGGCCTGTTCGCGATCAGGCTCGCTTCCCCATTGGAATATTTACCCCTGCGGGAGCTTGCCTGCTCGCGCAGGCGATCTGTCAGACGCGAAAGGCCTGAACCGCGGTATGCAGTTGCCCGCCCAATACCAGCAGATTTTCGCCTTGCTCGCGTCCTTGGCCGATACGCACCAGGTTATCCCCGCCCAGTTGATGAATCCGCTCGCTGTGATCGCGAATCTCGCTGACTGCGCCGCTTTGCTGCGCCGTCACGTCGGCGATGCGGATCGCCGTGTCGGAAATGGTCTGGATCGCCCCGACAATCTTGTCCAGCGCGCCATCTGCCGCTTGTGCCTGATTGGCTGTCGCTTCGGCGTGTTCAACTTGCGCGCGCATGCCTTCGACCGATTGTCGGGCAGCGGTTTGCAGGCCGGCAATCAAGGTTTGAATTTCCGCCGTTGCGCCGGCCGTGCGTTGTGCCAGCGAGCGGACTTCTTCAGCGACCACGGCAAAACCGCGCCCCATTTCACCGGCCCGCGCCGCTTCAATCGCCGCGTTCAGCGCCAGCAGGTTGGTTTGATCGGCAATCGAACGAATCACCGTCAACACGCCGCCGATGGTGGCCGACTCTTCGGCCAGATGTTCGATCATCTGGGCGTTGCCTTGCACTTCACCGACGAGCGCATGCAGGCCGGTCAGGCTCTGGCCGATCACGGTCTGGCCATGCTCGACCGCCAGTCCGGCATGACGGCTGGCGTCTGCAGCCTGCTGCGCATCGCCGGCGACTTGCTGGATGGTGGCTTCCAGTTCGCCGAGTGAGTCGCGGATCAGCGCGGTGTCGCCGGCCTGGTGTTCGGCGCCGCTGTGCAAGTCGTTGCTCAGTTCGGCCAGGGTGCGACTGCTGCCTGCCACTTGTTCGGCATTGCCGCGAATGGTCCCGACCAGATCCACCAGATAAGCACGCAAGCGGTTCAGCGATGCTTCGATATCGTGCAGTTCACGGTTGGTTTTGCCCAGACGAATGTCGCGACTGAAATCGCCCTCAGCCCACGTCGAAAGCGCCGGGGCGAGGTTGGTCAGAGTGCGCGAGAGGCGGCGCTGCAAGGTGTCGATCAGCAACGCGATGAGCAGAATCAGGCCGATCATCACGCCCTGTAGCAGCCGCACTTCGTTTTGAATCTGGCCATGTTGTGCACGCACTACCGGTTCCAGGCCGGCGATGGCTTGCTGCACGGCGGCAATTTTCTGGTGGGTTGCCGTGCTGAGATCGGCGCGTTTCTGGATCTGATCACGGGTGCGTGTCAGCTCTGCCGGGTAGCGACCGAGCAAACTGTTGAGTTCACGTTTGAGGCCGACACCGGCGTCTTCGGCGACGGTTTTTTCAGTGCTCTCGATGCCCATCATTGCCGCGAAATCATCGCTGCCCGATTCGTTGCTGGCGACGATGCCGAGTAAGGGCAGGGCATCAATCGCCTGCGCTTGGGCACGAATGTTGTCGACCTCGCGCTCAACGTCGGCGGCCAGTTCGCTGCGGCCACTGCTGACGAGTTTGTCCCGCGCCAACGACAGTTTGCCCACATGCTGGGCGGCGGCGAGCAGCGGTGTCAGATACGTCGCATTCCCGCCGGCGTAGGTGCTGAGCTGATCGAGGCTGGCGCTCAGTTCGCGCTCGGCCTGCAACAGCAAGGCCTGTGGATCGCCCGCCAGTTTGCCGGCAGCCAGCAGGTCGGTTTTGCTGAAGTCATTAAGCTCTGAAAGGCTCGGGCGCAGGGTGTCGGCCAGCGCAGGCGGCAGTTCGGCGAGTTGTTTCTGCAAACCGTCAATGGCCAGGCCGGCGCTGCTCAGTCGCAGGGCATCGCCGCTGGCGAGGTAATCCTCGACGTTGCGCGCGACCTCATTCTGAAACTGCTGCGACAACCCCAGATAGCGCTCCATCAACAGATACGGGCGCTCGAGAGCTTTTTGCGACCACCACAGCGTGGCGCCGAGTGCGAGGCACACGGCGACCAGCAGCAGCGTATTGAGATTGGTGAGCAACTTCAGGCGCATGACGGCTACCAACGGCAGATAATGGTAAGCGCCTGAATTTATTGCGGTTCTGTTACAGGGTTATGACCGAATCAGTGGATTCAGATGAAAAAGTGGCACTTTGCTTTGAGTGTCGCGCAGTCTGCACCCGATTGCGTCCTTCACCCTTGGCGCGGTATAGCGCCTCGTCGGCCTGGCTGGCCATCATCAGGCTGTCGGAGTCATCGCGCATTTCCACCACGCCGGCACTGAAGGTGCACCACAAATCCTGTGGTTGCGCCGGGTAGTGGATTTCGGCGAAGCGCTGGCGGATTTCGTCGAGCACTTTGTGCGCAGCTTCTATATCGGTATCCGGCATGACGATGGCGAACTCTTCGCCACCGTAGCGGCCGATGAAGTCGGTCTTGCGCAGGCGCTGTTTGAGGAACAGCGCGAGGCTTTTGATCACGCGGTCGCCCATCGGGTGGCCGTGGCTGTCATTGACCCGTTTGAAGTGGTCAATGTCGAGCATGGCAAAGCTCAGCGGCTTGTTCTCGCGCCGGGCGCGGAAGGAGCAGTCTTCGAGCAATTGCAGAATGTGCGTGTGGTTGTACAAGCCAGTGAGGCTGTCGCGAACCATCCGCGCTTTCAGATTACGCGCGCGCGCGGCGCGGTTGCGTACAGTGGTGATCAAATGACGCGGCTTGATCGGCTTGGTGAGGAAGTCATCACCGCCCTCGCTCATCGCATCGAGCTGCTTGTCCAGATCGTCTTCAGCCGACAGGTAAATGATCGGTACGCTGACATAACGGTCGTTATGGCGGATCACCTTGGCCAGTTCGGTGCCGGTGCAGGCCGGCATGTACATGTCGAGGATGATCAGATCGGGCTGGAAGTCCGCCAGTTCGGCCATCGCTTGAATCGGTTCGATCAACGTGCGGGTGACGATGCCGGCGCTGTTGAGCAGGCGCTCGGTGTGCAAGGCCTGTGCACGGGAGTCGTCGATGATCAGCACTTTATAAGGTTCGTACTGGGCAACGCAGGTGAGGACTTCGATCTTCTCCAGCAGACTCGACGCTTCGAGGGTGCCGGTGAGGAATTCCTGGCCACCGGCGCGCACGGCGGCGAGACGGGTCGGGGTGTCGGTTTCGTGCAGGCTGAAGAACAGCAGCGGCAGCGGTTCGTCCAGGCCGACCTGGGCTTCGGCGGCGAGTTTCAGGCCAATGCCGGCGCCGCTGAAGTCCACATCCATGACTATCGCGGCGGGCAAGCGCTCGACCATCGAGGAGCGAAACGCCGACACACTGTCCAGCGCCTGAGCGCTGAGACCGAAGAACTCCAGTTGCTTGGCCAGCCGCTCGGCGCGGTCGTGATCCTGCAACATCACGTAGATCGGTTTGCGCAGCGGCGGCAGGAAGGTCTGGTCGAGTTGATCGCCATGGCGCAGGCCGGTGCGCGACAGGCGCTGCATCAAACGATTGAGGTCGGTGATCAGCCCGCTGCTCAGGCGCCCGCGATTGGCGTCCACCGCTTCCAGCGACTGGCTGATGTGGTGTGCGAGCTGAGTGTGTTCCGGCTGTTCGAAACGCTCGGCAAAACGCAGCAGGCGCAGGTTGGCTTCACTCAGTTCGGCGAGATCGGCAGTGGACCACTCACTGCGTTGCAGGCGTTGCCATATCTCAAGAATCTGACGTGCCTGATGAATTACCCGCTGGGCAAAGTGGTGCTTGAGACGCTCACGGCTGGGGTCTTCTGGCTCGGTCATATCCTGACTACTAGTTAGGCTGCATGCTGAGATCGACTGGTGGCTCTATGCTAGCACCTCTTTTCCCTTACACGAGTGTCATACGTCAATAATCTGCAGTGCGGCACAATTCAGTTTCTGACCGTTCGGTTTTTAATTTGACCTGTTCGTCGATGAGCCCCCCGGTTTTTGGGGCTTTTGGACGTTTCCTGTCATTTAAGAGGAAGCTTCGCAGTCATTGAAAGGCATCGTCTGACAGGGTTTTCTGATTTTTCGTTGAGGCGATTTCACAGCGGGTTTTGCTTGGTAGGGTTCAGGGATTCCCCTAGAAGCTTTGTGCCCGACATGAGCCAGTGTTTCAACGAACATGCCAGCGATGGACAACGCCTGAACCACAACAGCGTGCCCGTGGCCGATTGTGAATGCACTGAAGAATTGCTGTATGGCGAAAAGGTGCGCGTGACCGAGGTACCGGTGCTCACGTGCCAGTGCCTGTGGCGCACCTATCAGCGCCAGGCCGAGGAAATCCTTGCGCCCGAGGGTGTGTTTATCGCTGACCCGGTCAAGCGCAACCGCGCGATCAATGCGGCGTATGCCCGACTCTGGCAACACGACAAACGTTTTCAGTGGGCCGGTTTGGCGGCGTTCGCTTCCAAGCAGGTGGGCTGTGGATTGCTTCACGCCGCTGAAAGCATCGAACGTATCCGCGAAGAGTACGAAGCGCGCCAGCGAATGCGGGAGGGGCGGCGTGCGTCCGGATTGCTGACACCGGGAAAAATGCCGGAGCAGGCTGAAGACTTGCGGGAATACGAAAAGGCGCAGGCGCGTAATCCTGTGCCGTCCGTGGATTTTCGCGCCAGCGGCGAAGAGCTTTCATTGGTGCAGCAACAGTTCCAGCATGTGTACGAGATGATGGCGATGGGCAATACCACGCTGTTTCTGGATGTTTATCCGTTGCATCAGTTTTATGCGGTACGTGGGTTGGGGGAGTTGAAGAAGTGTTTGGAAACGAGAAAACAGATTTATGGCCACGCTAAGTTTCCAGTGCTTTGGCCGGCGGGGCAGGAAACGCTTGGGTTTGGGAAGGATTTTGAAGAAATTAGAAAAGCTTTTGAGGCGATAGACGCAGGGGATATTGCCCAAAGCGTGGAACATTTGGCGAGGCATGAGCAGCGAAACATTCTTCAGCCGACCATTTATGAAAATCGCCATCTGGTAACCCTGTTACGTGGCAATCATCTTTCTTTCGTTACTGGTTTTCCTTCCGGCGTTGCGCAGGCCATAGAGTTGACGATGACCAGTCAATGCCAGCGGGTCGATGGAGGACGGACGATCAATTTCAGTAGTCATCCACTCGCTGATTTGTCCGACATTGATCAGCGAATGGAGTTCGTGCTCCGGGCCGCATCTCGTTTTGACCAGATGCTCAATGACGAAAATAGAGATTCATTGGCGCATTCCATTGCTGAAATCGCCGCCATGGAGGGTGTTTGAAGACCTCTGGTAACGCTCTGCTCAGCTGGCGCAGTTGGTCATGGCTGTTGCTGTTGTTTGTTTTGGCACTGGCCGTCGCGCACCGGTTGACGCAGCCATTGTGGGACGACCCCGTGATCGCTCTGGCGCTGGGAGGAACTTATGAAAATATGCGCGAACACTCCACGGCCCCTTTCAGCCCACTAATCCGCGGCCATATCTGGGCCGGCATTCCGAAGACAGATGCGCGTTTGCGCTTTGTTGACCCGCATTACGGTTTCGAGACGCCTCTTGCACGTTTTTTGTCGGTAGGTTTCAACGACAACGTGGTCGATGACATCCGTATGTCCCCGCAAGTCGAACCGTTGCTGATCGACGATGCCATGAAAGTTGTTCTCGACCTGCAAGCTCAATGGTGTGCAAAAGGCTGGAGGCCGGTGGGAACCCGACGCTATCCCACCATTGCTGATACGCCCGAATGGCGAGCCTATCTCAGGCCTGGCGTACTCCAAGGGCATGCCTATTGGCAGGCCGGTGACAAGTACCAGGTGATGTTGATATTGGCGCGATTCAGAGACTCCCGGCATCTCGACCAGGAGCGCTATCTCATCACTCTTGATATCGGTGAAGCATGGCGGCTGTTTGAAGAAGACGAACGTCGCTTCGAACCTCACCATTCCCCCCCGCCACAGCCCAAAGAAGGAGCCGTTCCATGCCCGGCTTCGAATGCATCGGAACAATCCATCCGAAAAGTCGCCGCAATGGAGGGCGCTTGATGATCAAGCGTTTTTCTTTGTCCAACTGGCGCGGTTGGTTGTGGCTGGTGCTTTTGATCGTTTTGGCGCGGGCCGCCACACGTCAGATGGCGCAGTCGTTTTGGGAGGAGCCCGTGATTGTGCTCGAAATCGGCGGAACCTACGAAAGCATGCTTGAGCAATCTACCGCCCCTTTCAGTCCGTTGATTCGAGGTCACATCTGGGGCGGGATCCCGAAGACAGATGCGCGTTTGCGCCTTGTCGATCCGCAGTATGGATTCGATCAAGTGATGCTGATATTGGCGCGATTCAGAGATTCCCGGCATCTCGACCAAGAACGCTACCTCATCACGCTTGAAGTCGCGGATGCATGGCGGCCCTTCGACGAAAGGGAAGAACTCCCCGACGAACCCCATCCTTTCCCCCCACCCCAACCCAAAAAAGGAGCCACCCCATGCCCATCCCAGCCTTCATGACCCTCCACGGCAGCCGACAGGGCCTGATCAGTGCCGGTGCTTTCACCGAGGCGTCAGTGGGCAACAGCTATCAGAGCGGGCGTGAAGACAAGATCATGATTCAAGCGTTGAGCCACGGGATTTTCGTGCCGAAGAACGCCGGGGCAGGGCGGCGGATGCATAAGCCGCTGATCGTCACCAAGACTATCGACAAGGCCTCACCGCTGATCAATACCGCGTTGTGTTCCGGCGAGCTGCTGAGCCAATGCCGGGTGGAGTGGTTTCGTACCTCGGCTCAAGGTGTTCAGGAACACTTCTACACGATGGAGCTGGAAGACGCGGTGATCGTTGGCGCTGAAATACTGATGCCGCACTGCCAGGACCCCGGCACTTCTCATCTCACGCAGCTGGAGAAAATCCATTTCAGCTATCGGCGTATCTATTGGCGCCACGAAGTCAGCCGGACAATGGGTTCCGACGAATGGCAAGGCGAGGGCCAGGGATGAGGCTGGTTCATCACGCGGACCTGAGCGAGGCTGATCGTCAGCATGTCTATCCGCAGGATCAGGCGTTGGAGCGGGTCTGTCAGGCTCTGCTTGCGCGACACTCCCTCGACGGGCTGGATGAATTGCGATCGGGTTTGATGATCAATCTGGACAGCGAAGTGCTGGGCCAAGTCGAGCGTGGCGACTGGCTGCTGCTCAGGTCGCAAGCCGAATTCGGCCAATGGCCGGTCGCAGCGTCGGTCTTCGATCAGGCGGTGCTGGAACTGATGAATAATCCCCCGGCGCAGCCCGCCCGAACCCCGCAAATCTTCCGTCTGGTCGATAGCATGACCGGCGAGCCGCTGCCACAGCAGGCCTACACCGCAACGGTCGACGGTGTCCGCAGCCAGCGCAAGACTGACGCAGCGGGCATTGCACATCTATTTACACCGGAAGATGTCCGGCAGATTTCCCTGAAAGTTTTCAACGTTTGAATCGCGCGTCTATCCTTTCGCTCTCGGGCAGCAGTCACTTGTTTTCCCTCCGCCTCCCAATACCGGGTGCCCGGCCTTGGCACGTTGTTGTATGGTTGTGGTCGAACCGTTGAACCCAAGTGATTGAAAGGATATCGCCATGCTGGACTGGAAAAACCGCGCGGGCAGCGCGCCTGAACGTGCCGCTGAACCCAAGTCGGCCGCCCGCAGCTATGCAGGCGGGCTGTTGTTCAGCCGTGCGCTGGCCACCCTGGTCGGCATTTATCTTATTGTGACCGGTGCCCTCGGCTGGTACTGGAGCCAGGAACCCGCGCTGTTCCCGGTCGCGCAGAATGCCCAGGTTGCGGCCGAGAAAGAAGGCAAGCAAATGGTGGTCGGTTACACCACCGTCGAGACCCTGAAAACCGTCGCCGGCACCTTGCTCGACAAGCCAGGCGGTTACATTTCCAACGACCGTTTCCCGCCGGGTCTGTGGATGGACAACATGCCGAGCTGGGAATACGGCGTGCTGGTGCAGGTGCGTGATCTGACTCGCGCCCTGCGCAAAGACTTCGCCCGTTCACAATCGCAGTCCGCCGAAGATGCCGATCTGGCGAAGGCCGAGCCACGTTTCAACTTCGACAACAGGAGCTGGATTCTCCCTTCCAGCGAGTCGGAGTATCAGGAAGGCATCAATTCCCTGAGCCGTTATCAGGTACGCCTGTCTGATCCGACCCAGAAGAACGCTTTGTTTTACGCCCGCGCCGACAACCTGAACAACTGGCTGGGCGATGTCGGCACCCGTCTCGGTTCGCTGTCGCAACGTCTGTCGGCCAGCGTGGGCCGAGTCAAGCTCAACACCGCGCTGAAAACCGAAGTCCCGGCTGTCGGCGAAGTGCCGCAGGTTGACGAAGAAGTCGTCGAGACCCCGTGGATGCAGATCGACAACGTCTTCTACGAAGCGCGCGGTCAGGCCTGGGCGCTGTCGCACTTGCTGCGAGCCATCGAAGTGGACTTCGCCGATGTGCTGGCGAAGAAGAACGCCACGGTCAGCGTGCGCCAGATCATTCGTGAGCTGGAAGCTTCGCAAGAGCCGGTCTGGAGCCCGATGATCCTCAACGGCAGCGGCTTCGGAGTATTGGCGAACCACTCGCTGGTGATGGCCAACTATATTTCCCGGGCCAACGCCGCTGTGATCGACTTGCGTCAACTGCTCAATCAGGGCTGATTCATGAGCCACAACGCCAAAGAGGCGGCCCATCGTGCCGCCTCGGATGCCGAACAGATCGCCTGGGTTGATGAGCAGGACAACCTGCTCGGCGCCCTGGTGCGTGCCGATTTGCGTCAACGCGGGCTGATCGGACGCGGCACCTACATCATGTTGTTCAATTCTGCCGGTGAGTTGTGCGTGCACCGGCGCACCCTGAGCAAGGCCATTTACCCCGGATACTGGGACGTGGCCGCCGGCGGCATGGTGCAGGCCCACGAGACTTACGCCGAATCCGCTGCCCGTGAGCTGGAAGAAGAACTGGGTGTCAGCGGGGTCGAGCTGACGGCCCACGACCATTTCTACTTCGAAGACACCGGCAACCGTCTGTGGTGCTCAGCGTTCTCAGCGGTCTGGGATGGCCCGCTGAAACTGCAGCCGGAAGAGGTACTGGAGGCGCGGTTCATTCCGGTCGAGCAGGTCATGCAGGAAATTGCGCAAAAGCCTTATTGCCCGGACTCTCTGGCCGCGTTGAAGCGCTATCTGAAGACGCAGCAAAGCGACGTCGCAAAGAACACATAAATTGGCGCCGATTGGCACTTAGCAATCGGGATTTTTGCCGTTACACTGCGCGACCTTTTCAAGCTGTGCCGACCTGCTTCCATGGAAGCGCCGACACAGTAGCGCTGCCCCTGCCTGAGTGGGGCTTCGCGGTCGCTGACCTTGCCCAAGGTTGCGATCAGTCTTTGTCCTCCCAAGAGGATTGCCGGTGGCCAAAAAAGCCGCATCCTTCGCCGCCTTAGGTGGCCTGGTATTTTCCACCGACGCAGGTCGTCATTGTCCGGAATGCAGTCAGCCGGTGGACGCCTGTATCTGCAAAAAAACCGTGATCCCGGCCGGCGACGGCATTGCCCGGGTGCGTCGCGAGAGCAAGGGCCGTGGCGGCAAGACGGTGACCACTATCACCGGCGTGCCACTGGCCGAAGACGCGCTCAAGGCGTTGGCGACAACGTTGAAGAAACGTTGCGGCACCGGCGGGGCGTTGAAAGACGGGATCATCGAAATCCAGGGCGATCATGTCGAGCTACTCTTGGCTGAGCTGACCAAGCACGGTTTCAAAGCGAAGAAGTCCGGCGGCTAGCAGCCTCTGTGAAATCCATCTGCGGCTTGATCCGGCTCTGAGTAGTGTCAGATCCGGCGTCGTCTCCATGGTTTTCACAGAGCCTGTTCATGACCGGTTTCTAAACTCCACGCTGTCAGCATGGTCTACCGCCGCGTTGACGAACCGTCATTTTCATTCTTTAGACTGCGCCGGCCTGCGATCAGGCGACGCACTATGACTTCTTTATAGGGGACTTCGATGTCCGTAAGACGCACACGCAAAGACGATGGCAGCCAATGGACAGTTGCGGACAGCCGCAGTGTTTACGGGATTCGCCATTGGGGGGCCGGATATTTCGCGATCAATGAAGCCGGTCGCGTCGAAGTTCGTCCGAACGGCCCGAGCAGCTCGCCTATCGACCTGTTCGAGCAAGTCGACCAACTGCGCAAAAGCGGTTTGTCCTTGCCGTTGCTGGTTCGTTTCCCCGACATTCTGCAAGACCGCGTTCGCCAGCTGACCGGTGCTTTCGACGCGAACATCGAACGCCTGGAATACCAGAGCAAGTACACGGCGCTGTACCCGATCAAGGTCAACCAGCAAGAAGCGGTGATCGAGAACATCATCGCCACCCAGAACGTTTCCATCGGTCTGGAAGCCGGCTCCAAGCCTGAGCTGCTGGCGGTGCTGGCGCTGGCGCCGAAGGGCGGCACCATCGTCTGCAATGGGTACAAGGATCGCGAGTTCATCCGTCTGGCGCTGATGGGCCAGAAGCTCGGCCACAACGTGTTCATCGTGATCGAGAAAGAATCCGAGGTCGGTCTGGTGATCGAAGAAGCCGCCTCGCTGAAGGTCAAGCCACAGGTCGGCCTGCGCGTGCGTCTGTCATCGCTGGCCTCGTCGAAGTGGGCGGACACCGGTGGCGAGAAATCCAAATTCGGTCTGTCGGCAGCGCAATTGCTGTCGGTGGTCGAGCGTTTCCGCGCCGCCGGTCTGGATCAAGGCATTCGTCTGCTGCACTTCCACATGGGGTCGCAGATTGCCAACCTCGCTGATTACCAGCACGGCTTCAAGGAAGCGATCCGTTACTACGGCGAGCTGCGCAACCTCGGTCTGCCGGTCGATCACATCGACGTCGGCGGTGGTCTCGGTGTCGACTACGATGGCACCCACTCGCGCAACGCCAGCTCGATCAACTACGACATGGACGATTACGCCGGTGTCGTGGTTGGCATGCTCAAGGAATTCTGCGACGCGCAGGGCCTGCCGCATCCGCACATCTTCTCGGAAAGTGGCCGCTCGCTGACCGCGCATCACGCGATGCTGGTGGTGCAGGTGACCGACGTCGAGAAACACAACGACGAAATCCCGCTGATCGAAAACAAGGAAAGCCTGCCGGAAACCGTGCAGTGGCTGGTGGACCTGCTCGGTCCGACCGACATCGAAATGGTCACCGAAACCTACTGGCGCGCCACGCACTACATGAGCGACGTGGCCGCGCAATACGCCGACGGCAAACTGACCCTGGCCGAAAAAGCGCTGGCCGAGCAGTGCTACTTCGCCGTGTGCCGTCGCCTGCACAACTCGCTGAAAGCGCGTCAGCGTTCGCACCGTCAGGTGCTCGACGAGCTCAACGACAAGCTGGCCGACAAGTACATCTGCAACTTCTCGGTGTTCCAGAGCCTGCCGGACACCTGGGCCATCGATCAGGTACTGCCGATCATTCCGCTGCACCGCCTCGACGAAGAGCCGCTGCGTCGTGCGGTGCTGCAAGACCTGACCTGCGACTCCGACGGCAAGATCAACCAGTACGTCGACGAGCAGAGCATCGAAACCAGCCTGCCGGTGCACGGTTTGAAAGAAGGCGAAGACTACTTGCTGGGCGTGTTCCTGGTCGGCGCCTATCAGGAAATTCTGGGCGACATGCACAACCTGTTCGGTGACACCGACTCGGTGAACATCTACCAGAACGCCGATGGCAGCGTGTACCACGCCGGCATCGAGACCCACGACACCATCGAAGACATGCTGCGTTATGTGCACTTGTCGCCGGAAGAACTGATGACCCACTACCGCGACAAGTGCGCCAGTGCCCGCATCAGTGCCAGCGAGCGCACGCAATTCCTCGATGCCTTGCGTCTGGGCCTGACCCGCTCCTCCTACCTGTCTTCCTGAGGCCGGTACCGTTTCGCCGGGTTGTCTGAATGTTTTCTGCGCGCTGCGGAAAATTCAGATAATCCGGTGGGACGTTTCTTCAAACTCCAGCGAAAGACTCGGTCACCCCGGCCAGCAAAGTCATATGGTCTGCTTTTCGCGTAGGTCATTTCCTAAGTTGTACTTCGGCACTCTACTCGGCCATGCCTCTCGGCGAGAATCCCCGGCCGCCCCTCCTGTAGAGATCCGCCAATGTTCGATCCATTCAACGAGTCGTTGTTTCGTCTCGATGTAGAGGGTCTGCCCGACCCCTTCGAAGTCCTGGCCTTTACCGGTAACGAGGCACTCAGCGAACCTTTTGCGTTCGAGATCGACCTGTTGATCGACGACCCGCAACTGGACCTGGCCGGCCTGCTCTACCGCACTGCGTTCCTGCATTTCGGGGCGCCGGGAGAAGGGGTGCACGGGCAGTTGCAAAGCCTTGTCCAGCACGAGCATGGCAACCCCTCGCGGTTATGCCGGGTACGCCTGGAGCCGAAGTTGAGTTGTCTGCAACTGCGGTTCAGCCAGCGCATATTCAGTGGCCGTTCCGTGCCGCAGATCCTTGATCAGGTCCTCAGAGAGCACGGCATTGTCGACAGCCAGCGCCGCTTCGAGTGGTGGGCCGATCATCCGCCGCGCACCTTTTGCACGCAGTACCGTGAGTCGGATTTGCAGTTTCTCCAGCGCTTGTGTGGGCAGGCCCGGATTCACTATCACTTCGAGCATCGCGAGGACGGTCACTGCCTGGTGTTCGGTGATGATCCGGCGCAACTGCCGGCTGTGCCGGTGGCGACGTTTGCCGGTACAGGCAGTGAATCGCCCGCCGTTCAACAGTGGCAGATGCAAGCGCACGCAGAGTCCCTTGCAGAGCAACACGTGACGCGCCGGGCCGAAGGCAGCAGCGACCTGGCGCGCCTGCGTTGCGGGCAATGGCTGCCGCTGACCGGACACCCGTTCGCCGCATGCAACCGCCCCTGGTTGTTGACCCGGGTCGAGCATCGCGCCGACGCCTACAGGGAGCCGGCGTATCGCAATCGGTTCCATGCCGTGGAGCGGACGCCGCTCGCGGAGGCCGAACCCGTGCCGCGACGCATGCACAGTCTGCAACGGGCCTGGGTAGTGGCGGTGGACGAGCCGCGCCCTGAACATTCGCGTCCGGTGGCCGTGCAGTTCGACTGGCTGTATCAAGGCGAGGGCGCGGCAGACAGTCATTGCTGGCTACCCTTGGCACCGATGCTGGCCGAGACGCCGTTGACGGCACTGGCCGAAGGTGTCGAGGTGGTGGTGAGCTTCTTCGAGGGCGATCCGGATCAGCCGATGATCAGCGGTGTGCTGCAAACCGCCGTGGTGCTGGAAGAAGAGCAATGCCCGCCATCGCCGCCGGCGCCAACCCCGCTTGATGAAGGCTTGCGGCATCAACTGCAAGCGGCTGAACCGTTGACGCTGCTGTGCCTGATTCCGGGAGGCGGCAGTTATGTGCATTGTGCCCAGTCGGTGTGTACCTGCCGGCTGGCCAGCTCCTTTGAACAGAGCAGCGGACGATGAGTGGCGAACGGCTCGGCGCCGTCGCGCAGTGGCTGCTGCTCGACAGCGCCGATGCACCGCAGGCAAGGCTGCTACTGCGACAGAGCTTCGCTGACGTGCCGTGTTTCTGGCTGTTCGATGACACCGAGTTCGAGTCGCTGCGTGAGCAAGGGCCACTGCTGATCAACCTGCAGGATTGCCCGGCGTTGAGTGCGTTGTGTCATCACGATCCGCTGACCTGGCGCGGGCTGCGTCTCGACAGCGCGGCGCCGGTCGACGCATTGCTCGCGCATTTGCGGCGCATGCTCACCGTCTCGTTCGGGCTCAACCACCGGGCCTTGCTGGGCTTTTATCAGCGGCAGACCGCCAGTTACTTCTTTGATGCCTGTGATCCCCGCGAGCTGAGCTGCTGGCTCGGGCCGATCCTGCAGGTGCGCTGGTTTGGCGGCACCTGGGCGGATCGCTCGGTCGGCTGCGAAGGCTGGCAACAGTTGCGCAACCCGCGTTTATGCGTCGAGCCGCTGGCGATTGAACAAACCCTGACCCGACGCCAGCGCGAGCGCCTGCAAAGCTGTGTGCTGGAGCAGCACATCTGGCGCTGGAGCCAATCGATGAGCATCGAGTACGCGCCGCTGTGGCGGCATGTGCAGCAGGGAATGAGGCTCGGATTTACGGATCGCACGGTGCTTGATGGCTGGTTGTGGCTACGCTTGCAGCATCCACGCGCGGTTTTGCCGCCGCTACCGGCGGGGCTGACACAACAGGAGCGGCTCGATCATCTGCAGCGACTCTGGCAGAGCAATCAACCTTGAGGTTCAAGCGTATGGCACGGTCTTTCCGGCAATGGTGTGGCGCACTGTTCAGCGCAATATGGCTGCTGGGCCTGGGCGGCTGTTCGCCGGTGAAACTGCTTAATGCGCTGACGCCGGAGGACACGTTCACCCGCACCAGTGGCATTGCCTATGGCGAAGATCCCCGGCAGAAACTCGATGTCTACGTGCCCCGACGGCCCCTCGTCGATGCGCCGGTGGTGGTGTTTTTCTACGGCGGCAGCTGGAACAGCGGCGACCGTGGCGACTACGCCTTTGTCGGCGAAGCACTGGCGGCTCGCGGAATCGTTGCGGTCCTGGCGGATTATCGGTTGTATCCGCAGGTGCGCTATCCACTGTTTCTGCAGGATGGCGCGCGGGCGGTGGCGTGGACCCGCGCGCACATTGCGACGTTCTCGGGTAATCCGCAGCGCTTGTATCTGATGGGCCACAGCTCGGGTGGTTACAACGCGGCGATGCTGGCGCTGGATGGACAACTGCTCGGCGCGGAGGGCATGACGCCCGCCGATATTCGTGGCTGGATCGGTCTGGCCGGGCCTTATGATTTTCTGCCTATCGAGAACCCCGACGTGCGCCCGGTGTTTTTCTGGCCGGACTCACCGCCGCAATCACAGCCGATCAACCAGGTCAGTCGCGGAGCGCCGCCGGCGTTGCTGATCGCCGCAACCAAGGATGATCTGGTCAACCCGACGCGCAATACCGGCGGTCTCGCCCGCAAGCTGCGCGAGGCCGGAGTGCCAGTGCAGGACGTTTACTACTCGCGGCCCAACCACGTGACGCTGGTGGCGAGTTTGTCACGACCGTTGCGCGGATTGGCGCCGGTGCTCGATCAAGTGGTCGGGTTCATCCGCCACACGCCGGCTCAATGAGCCATGCCGCGAAACCAGCCGTCATTGCGCTTGAGCCTCCACGCCATGAGCCCAAGCGTGAGACTGCGCAGCACCATGAACAGCAGGAAACTTATCCACAGTCCGTGATTGCCCAACCCCTGCAACGCCCAGGCGAATGGCAACAGCAGCAGCACGGTCAGCACCATGCCGTTGCGCATTTCCCGCGCGCGCGTGGCGCCGATGAACAGGCCGTCCAGCAGGTAGCTCCACACCGCGATCAAGGGCAGCACCGCCAGATAGGGCAGGTAGATGAACGCGGTGTCGCGCACGCTCTGGATGTCGGTCTGCATCTCGATGAACAAGTGCCCCGCCAGCAGAAACAACGTCGCGAAACCGAGGCTGGCGATCAGCGACCAGCCGCCGGCCACCACCAGTGAGCGGCGCAGCGCCTGCCGGTCGCGGGCGCCGATGGCGTGGCCACACAGGGCTTCCACCGCATGGGCCAGGCCGTCCAGCGCATGGGCGGTCAGCAGCAGCCCATTGAGCAGCAGGGCGTTGGCAGCCACAGTGGCGTCACCCAGGCGCGCGCCCTGTACGGTAATCATGAAAAACACTGATTGCAGCGCCAGGCTACGGATAAAGATGTCGCGGTTGACCGCCAGCAGCGCTCGCCAGCTCTGCCACACCTTCAGCGCTGTCCAGACGATGTGCCCGGGATACGCGCGCAACGCCTTGCGGGTCATGGACAGACCGATCAGGGCGCCGCTCCATTCGGCGATCACCGAGGCCCGGGCCGAGCCGACGACACCCCAATCCAGGCCGATGACGAACCACAGGTTCAGGGCGATGTTGATCAGGTTGGTGCTCAGCAGAATCGCCAGCGGCGCCCGGGCGTTCTGTGTGCCAAGGAACCAGCCGACCAGCGCATAACTGGCCAGCGCTGCCGGCAGCCCGAACAGGCGCGTGTGGAAGAAGTCTCGGGTCAGTTGGTCAAGCTCCGCCGACGGCTGCATGAAATGCAGTGCCAGACCGCTTAACGGCACGCCGAGCGTGCCGAGCACCAGCGCCAGCCCCATCGCCAGCAGCAGGCCTTGCAGCAGAATCTGCCGTAACGCCGCGCCATCACTGCGCCCGGCGGCCTGCGCGGCGAACCCGGTGGTGCCCATGCGCAGGAACCCCATCGCCCAGGCGAGAAAGGTGTACAGGCTGGCGCCGACCGCCACGGCGCCCAATTGATGGGCGTGGGGCAAGTGGCCGATGACGGTGCTGTCGACCAGCGCCACCAGCGGCACGGAAATATTGGAAAGAATCATCGGCGCAGCGAGCGCCCAGACCTTGCGGTGGGTCGGGCGGTCGCGCCAGTCGGCAATCAGGTTGGACATGCGGGCTCCTTGGGGGAGCGGGGATTGTAACGACTCATGCGTTCTATTGTGGAAGCGGGCTTGCTCGCGAAGGCGGTGTGTCAGTCAAAACAGCGTTCACTGACCGGACGCTTTCGCGAGCAAGCCCGCTCCCACAGGGGAGGTGTGGTGTCAGTGGATAATCCAGCTCAGCAACCACAACCCCAGCAGCAACCAGATGATCCCGGCAATGATCGACGCATTCATGAACGCCCGGATCGCCGACCACAACAGCATCAAACCCACGATCAGCGCGATGATGCTGATGATCGAGGTATCCATGCCCAGCGTCTTCGCCAGCCCGTCGACAAAGTTGCCGCCGGCATTGCCCAAGATATTGAAAAGCCCGCTTAGGCCATCGACGATAAACCGGATGACCGACCCGAGCGCCTGGCCGAGCCATTCGAAAAAGCTTTCTACCTGCATGTGTTCATCCTGATGAAAGAGCTGAGCCTTGGGCCACGACGCAGGTGGCCGAGTTCCCTGCATGATAGAAGGTTTGCACCAATCCTGTGGGAGCGAGCAAGCCCGCTCCCACAATAGATCACCGGCGCTGCTTGCCTTCAGGTCGTATCCGCTTGAAGCTATACGCCTTCAGGAGAGCCCGATGAACCTTGTTGAACTGACCGAACGCCTGCATGCCATTCGCGACCGCAATGACTGGCGGCAATTTCACAGCCCGAAAAACCTCGCCATGGCCGCCAGTGTCGAAATGTCCGAACTGGTGGAAATCTTCCAGTGGCTGACAGAGGACCAATCGCGTCAGTTGCCGGCCGACAAACTCGCCCATGCTGGCCAGGAAGTCGGCGATATCGTCCTGTATCTATTGCTGCTGTGCAGTGAGCTGGGGCTGGACATGAACGAAGTGGTGCGCGCCAAGCTCGCCGACAGCGAACGGCGGTTCAGCTGATGAGCGACCGGCATTTCGATCAGTTGGCGACGCGATTCGCCGAAAAAATCTACGGCGGTGCCAAAGGTGCGATTCGCCTCGCGGTGTTGCAGGCCGACCTCACCGAAGCGTTGCCGGATCGCCCCTTGCGCGTGCTCGACATCGGCGGTGGTCTGGGCCACATGTCGCTGTGGCTGGCCGAACGCGGCCACGCCGTGACGTTCACCGAGCCCGCCGAACCGATGCTCGAAGGTGCGCGCCAGCGCTTCGCCGACGCCGGGCAAACCGCGACGTTCATTCAGGCGCCCTGGCAGGAACTGCCCGGCCAGCTCACGGAGCCTTACGATCTGGTGATCTGCCACGCCGTGCTCGAATGGCTGGCCGAGCCCCACGCGATCCTCCCGGTGTTGCACCAATTGACCACACCCGGTGGCTGGCTGTCGCTGGCGTTCTACAACCGTGATGCGCTGATTTACCGCAATCTGCTCAAAGGCCATTTCAAGAAAATGCGCAAGAACGACATGGCCGGTGAAAAGCAGAGCCTGACCCCGCAGCAGCCTCTCGATCCCCGGGAATTGGCAACGCAACTCGACGGCATGTGGCAGGTCGAAAGCCAAAGCGGGATAAGGGTTTTTCACGACTACATGCCGGTGGAGTTCCAGGCCCGCGCCGAACTTGCCGATTTGCTCGAGATGGAGCTCGCTCACCGTCGTCACCCAGGCTTCGCCGGGCTTGGGCGCTATTTGCACTGGATCTGCCGGCCGATCTGATCGGAGCGCGACATGAAAGCTCAATACGGGTTACTGCTGATGTGTCTGGGGTTGGCCGCCTGTCAGGGCAGCAACCCTTACGTGGCGCAGTCGCGGCCCTTGCCGCCGGCCCCCCCGCAAGCCGCCAACACTTTCGACCGCAGCGCTTACCCCGCGCCGCCCCGCGATTACGGGCGCTACCGCAGTTGGGCCTGGCTCAACGGGCAACTGCCGCCGGGCACTGCCTGGGCGGATTCGGCGCAAGTCGCCGAAGCGGTGAGCAACGCCCTCGACCAGCGCGGCCTGCGCCCGCTGCGCGACAATCATCCGGCCGACCTGCTGGTCAGTGCCAGCCTGAGTCTGCAGACCCGTTTGCGCCAGGTGCGGGACGATTACGGCTACTACGGCGGATACGGCGGCTATGATCGTTATGGACGCGGTTACGGCATGTACAACAGCGTGCCGGTGGTGCGCACGTATTCGGAGCAGGTCGTGGTGGTGCAGGTCAATCTGTTCGACGCCGGCACCGGCCAACCAGTGTGGAGTACCCGTGCCGAAACCGCCGCCGAGGGCAATCAGATCGACCGCACGGATTCGATTCGGGACGCTGTAGAAAAGGCCCTGTCGGCGTATCCTCCCGGTTAGCTTCGTGCCGACGAGAAGCTCCAGCAGGTTCATGTCTTCAACCGGAGAAACATCATGTTCCGCCGCCTCGCTTTACTGGCCATGGCCGTCTTGCTCAGCGCTTGCGCCTCGAACCAGGTCAATCATGACTTCGACGCCAGCCGCGATTTTGCCGCCTACCGCAGCTGGAGCTGGAAAGAGCCCGCCCTGCAATACCGTCCCGATGACCCACGGATCAAGAGCGACCTGACCGAACAGCGCATTCGCCAGGCCGTTACCGATCAGCTCGATCAGCGCGGCTTGCGCCCTGCGGCGGCGGGTGCCAAGGGTGACTTGAACGTGCAGGCCTACCTGATTGTCGAGGATCGTCAGCAGCAAGTGACGACCAATTATGGCGGCGGTTGGGGGGGACCGTGGAACGGCTATTGGGGCGCGCCGATGTACAACGAAACGCGCAACATCACCTACAAGGTCGCCACCATTCAGATCGACCTGCTCGACGGCAAGGACGGCAAACTGGTGTGGCGTGGCAGCGATGAGCAAATGCTCGCCAGCCGGCCGAACCCGGAGGATCGCAGCACCGCCATCCGCGAAACGGTCACTCGGATTCTCGCCAACTACCCACCGCGCTGAAACACACGTCCCCCTGGAGGTGCCGCAGGCTGTGATCTTTTGATAGGGCTTTTAAAAAGATCACAGCCTGCGGCCCTCCTGCTGGGGATTGCGCGTCTACACTCAGTTTTACCCATGGAGGTAACGGCAAAGGAGTGCGCCATGTCGCCTCGTTCGCAATGCAACGGCCCGGCCCGGCAACGGGGCGCTATCGGAATGATGGCGGCGGCTACCCTCAGCCTGGCGGTGGTGTTGATGTTGCTGGTGGTCGACACCGGTCGCCTGTACATGGAGCAACGCAAGCTCCAGCGCGTGGTCGACAACGCCGCCCTCGAAGCCGTCAGCCGTGGCGGCACTTGCCTGCCGGGCCTGACCGCTGCGACTTACGCCGGGCAAAGCGCGGCGCGCAACGGCTTCGTCGTTGACGCCAGCAACACCCTCGCCACCACGTGCGGCACCCTCGCCACAGCGGCCACCGGCCTGCGCAGCTTCAGCGTCGATGCAAACCAGGCGGCAGCGGTGAAAGTCGTGGCCAGCCGCACCGTGATCACCAGTTTTGCCAGTGGCGTGCAAGCCTTGTTCAGCGGCTCGGCGGTCAACCTCAACACCACGCTCAACGCCTCCGCCGTTGCCGCCAAACCGCAACCGACCATAGCCCAACTGAACATTCGCAGCACCCTCGCCAGCATCAATACCGCGCAATCGAACATCCTCAATCCGCTGTTTTCCGGACTGCTCGGCGGCAATGTCAACCTCACGGCGCTGGGCTGGGAAGGGCTGCTCAACACCGATATCAACCTGCTCAGGTATCTCGATCAACTGGCGATCAATCTCAACGTCGCGGCGGGCAATTACACCCAATTGCTCAACACCCAGGCGACCGTTACCCAACTGATTCAGGCCGCTGCCACCGTGGTGCAACTCAACGGCGCCACCGCGCAAGTGATCACCGCGCTGGGCCAGTTGCAAGTGGCAGCGGTCAACGCTGCGCCGGTCAGGCTGGGCGAGATCCTGCAACTGCAGAGCGGCACCACGGCGGCAGGGCTGGACGCCAACCTGCAACTGCTGCAACTGATCCAGGGCGTGGTGCAACTGGCCAACAGCAAGAGCGCGGTGGCGGCGACCCTGCCGGTCAACGTGCTGGGGCTGGCGAATGTCGCGGTGCGGGTCAAAGTGATCGAGCCGCCGCAGTTCTCGGCAATTGGCGACCCAGCGCGGGCCAAGGCCGATCCGCTGGGCGCCGACCGCATCTACGTGCGCACGGCGCAGGTTCGCACGATGTTGTCGGTGAATCTGCCCGTGTTGTTGGGGGTGACCGGGCTTACGAATGCCGTGCTGGGACTGGTCGGCACGCTGACCCCGACGCTCAATGCGCTGCTAAGCCTCAATCTGGCGGCGACACTCAATTCAGTGCTCTGCCTACTCGGTGCCGGATGTGAGCAATTGGCCCCGAGGCTGCTGCCGTCACCACAAATCGATATCAGCCTGGACGCCGGCGGTGCGAAAAGCTATGTCACCGATTACAGCTGCCCGACGGGTGACACCGGTAGCAAAAGCCTCACAGCTCACACCGTCACCTCCATCGCCGACCTCAAGCTTGGCAAGATCGACCCCATCAACGCCTTTTCTTCGGCGGCCGAGCCTACGGTCGCGCCATTACCGCTGATTGATTTGGGCATCCAGACTTGTTACGGACTGTTAGGGTGTAATGCCAACTCCCATGTGCAGTTCGGCGCGGGCGGCATTGCGATCAAGCTCGACACCAGCGTCGCGCAAAACTCCCAGGACCTGATCTTCTCCAGCACCACGCCGTTCGCGACCCCGGCCAACCTCAAGTTGCCGCCGAGCGTGCAGACCGCTGTCCCGACCAACGACATCGTCGGCAGCCTGGCCAACACCCTCGCGGGCATCAACCTGATCGTCTACAAACCGTTGGGCAGCAATCCGCTGGGCGCCATCGTCACCGGCGTCGCCTCGTTGATCAGCGACGTCACCAGCAAATTGCTGCCGGTGGTCACCAGCCTGATCACGCCCTTGCTCGACCCGTTGCTGAACAACCTGCTGAAAAGCCTGGGTATCAACCTGATGGATGTCGACGTCGGCGCCAACATGACCTGCGGCCAGACCGGCAAGGCGTATCTGGTGATCTAGGCGTCCCCGGCAATCGGCAACTCGATGCAGAAGCGTGCGCCCTCCGGCGAGTTGCGCACGCTCAAGTGCCCGCCCATGTTGTCGATGATGCCGTAGCTCACCGACAGCCCCAGCCCGGTGCCGACGCCGATGGGTTTGGTGGTGAAAAACGGCTCGAAAATCCGCTCCAGCAAACGCGGGTCGATGCCGCCGCCGTTGTCCTCGACCCACAGCCGCACCTTGTGCTGGTCACGCTCGGCGTAAATCGCGATCCACGGCTTGAACGCTGACGCCATCTCGCGCTTGCTCAGCAGCGCATCCCGGGCGTTGACCATCAGGTTGATCAGCACTTGCTCAAGCTGATCGACATGACCGCGCACGTGGACGACAAATGCCGTCTCGCTGATGCGCAGATCGACACCTTTGCCGCGCATGCCTTCGGCCAGCAATGACAGCGTGCCCTCGATGGCCGAGGCCGGATTGAACAGTTGCTGCTCGATCTCCGAACGCCGGCCGAACACGCGCATGTGGTCGACCACTTTTGCCGCACGCTGCACCTGCGCGTCGATGCGATTGAGCTTGTCGGTCAGGTAATCGACCTGCACATCGCCGTTGCTCAGGCGCTTGAGCACATTGACGATAGCCATGCGCATGACGTTGAGCGGCTGATTGATTTCGTGGGCCAGCCCCGTGGCCATTTCGCCGAGGGTGGCCATTTTCGCGCTTTGGGTGAGCTGTTGCTGTGAGCGCCGGACGTCGGTGTTGTCGCGGCCCACGGCTTGCACTTCGATCAAGTGGCCGTGATCATCGAACACGCCGCGATCCGACCACACCCACCACGCATGCTCGCGTCCGGGCAATTGCAGATTGATTTCAGCGGTGCTCACCGGCGCCTCCGGGGTCAGCGTCGCCAGACGCTGGACGAAGGCGGCGCGTTGTTCGTCGGACATCCAGTTGCCCAGATCGACACCGGGCAATTGCTCCGGCGCGCATTCCAGATAATTCGCCAACGGTTGATTGCCGAATGTCAGGGTCAGATCCGGGCGATAGCGGCAGATCATCGCCGGCGAGTCCTCCACCAGAATCCGGTAACGCTCTTCACTCTTTTTCACCTGCTCGGCGGCGAGGGTGGCGTCGGTCACGTCCAGCCAGAGGCCGACAGCTTCCACCGGCAGACCGAGGTCGTTGCGCAGTAACTTCGCCTCGTCGAGCAGCCAGTGATATTCGCCACGGCTGTCGCGCAGGCGATAACGGGCGCGCACCGAGCCTTCACGCAGCAACTGGCGGGTGCGCTGGAAATACAGGTCACGATCATCGGGATGGATCATTTCCACCAAGGCACCGGCGCTGCAATCGTCCAGACGCCAACCGAGCAACGGTAGCAGGCTGGCGCTGAAAAACGCTGGCACCAAGGCACCTTCGCGGTAGTGCTGCACGTAAATCACCGCGGGCGAACTGGCGATCAGATTGTCCAGGCGCGCGTGGGCGGCAGCGGTCTGTTGCTGCTGGTTTTGGATGTCACTGATATCCAGCATGAAGCCGACAAGGCGGCGGTCTGCGCCGGAGCCGGTCACTTGGCCTTGCACGCGATACCACGTCGGCGCCTGACCGCTTGCAGTGTTGTGCAGGCGCACACTGAGCAGCAGCGCCTCGCCGTGTAGCTGCAAAGCCTGCAAGCGGCTGCGCAGTTCTTCGCGGTCGGCGGGATGAATCTGCGCGAGCCAGTCCTGTAGCGCCAAGCTTGAAGGGGGCAGGTGCAGTGCCGTGGCCAGGGCCGGCGCCAGTTGAATCCGGCCTTCGCCCGCGAGCATTTCCCACCAACCGGTGCCCAGCAACGTTTGCAGCGACTCGATGCGCTCAAGTTGCAATTGATGTTGCTGCGTTCGCAAGCGCGCCAACAGTGGCCCGGCCAAAGCACCTGCCAGCATCAGCCAGTCGCGTTCCGTCAGGTACGGCGCGGCGGTATCCACCGGGTAAAACCCGCAGAGCAACCAGGCCGTTACGCCGCGTTCGTCGCTGTAGGGCACGGCAAAACCTTCGGCGCTGCCGAACACCGTCTGCACCCGCGAGTGCTCGCCGAGGCCGTGATGGCTGTCGATGCCTTGCGGCGCCATGCCGTTCAGGCTGTCCAGTGCTGTGCCCAGACGCTGGCCGTGATGCCACAGGGTGGGAGCATCATGGGCGCTGAACTGGCGATAAATCTGCCAGCCCTGTTGCTCGTCATCGAGCAGGGCCAGCGCCAGACACGGGATTTGCCAGCGCTGGGCGATCACCTGCAATTGTTCATCGACGATGATCGGCAGGCGCAGCAAACTGCAGGCGCGCAGTTGCTCGGCGATGTGTCCGGCAATCAACTGGCAGCCTTCGCGCTGGCGTGATTGCTGGCGTTCGAGCAACAGGTCGGCGATGTCGATCAACTGCATCAACCAGCCATCACCCAGCGGCTGCACCCAGCCGCGCAGGTGCAAGGTCTGATCGCCGAGGCCAGTGAAATCGAGGTCCAGCAACAGACCGCACCACTCCTGTGGCCTCCCTTCAATGACCAAGGTGCTGTGGGCTAGCACATAGTCACGCAGCGGCAATGGCTGGCCGTGGGGTTTTTGTTGCGCGAGCAAATGCCGCAACGGCCCGGCCAGTTGCTGTACAGCCCCGTCTGCATCCAGATAGAGGTGCAGGCCGGTGGCGGGTGTGCCGAGCCGGTCGTGCAGATCTTCGGCGGCGGTCGGTGCGCGCTTGAGAAGGCGTCCGAACAGGTTATCTCCCGCCGTCAAAATTGCAGACTCGAGGTGGCGGTGAGTGTGGTGGGCAGGCTGGGCACCGTGCCAATCCCCGGCAGCACCAGAAACGGCAGAACCTGATTCAGTTTGCTCACCGGGTAGTTCACCGACACGATGAGCGTACCGTTGGGGCCGTAACCGGCGCCGGTGTTGTAGGTTGCGGTTGTGTCGACCCCGATCACCAGGTTGAAGGCCGGCGGCACCCACTGTAATTGTTGGGTGAGCGCGGCATTGGCAGTGCTCACCACCACCGACGCGTAGTCGGGCGTCAGAGGGTCGACGGCCACGCTGCGACGCACCGCTTCTGATGTGGCCTGGTTGAACGATTGCATCATCACGAATGGCAGGCTATAGCTGACCAAACCGTAAAACACCGCGAAAAAGATCACGAACACCAACGCGAACTCTATCGCCACCGCACCTTTTTGCGACTTCCGAACGCCGGTTCTCATGAGTGCGTCTACCCTGACAGTCACTGCCTGATCTCAGCATAGAATCATTCAGCAAAAACGGACGGTTTTTACCGGATGCAGCTTTTTGTCCTCCTTATCTGGCTGGGTTTGTGCGCCGCGCAAGATGCCCGGCAACGGCGAATTTCCAATGGTCTGACCCTTGGCGCGGCGGCGCTGGCGCTGGTCTGGTTGTTGTGCACCGGCACGACATGGCTCGGTGCTGACGCGGAGCAGGGCGGTTGGGCGTGCGTGATTGCCCTGGTGCTGACGTTGCCGGGTTATTGGATGGGCCGCATGGGCGCCGGCGATGTGAAACTAATGACAGCTCTTGGTCTTGCGACGAACGGTTTGTTCGTTCTTGGCGCATTTATCGGCGCCGGGCTCGTCAGCCTTGTCTGGCTATTGCTGGCGCCAAGAGTCTGGCTTCATATGAGTCAAAGACTTACGAATCGATTGCGCCATCTGGCGCAGTATTCGTCAAAAAAGCTGCCATTTGCGCCGTTCGTCCTGATCGGCGTCTTGCTCGCACTTCCTTGGGTCCACTAGTCGCGGTGCCACTACTCCTATGTACATAGTCGGAAAGTGCGTCTACTTTCAAATGAGGTGATTACGCCGTCAAAGTGCAGGAAAAGTCAGCTTTGACCCGAGCAATGGAGTGGTTCGTGAACAAGCCCAAGTCTGCGGTAAAAGTCCTGGTGGTCGATGATCAACCTTTGGTGGTCGAAGAACTGTGCGAGTTTCTGGAAAGTAACGGCTACCGTTGCGTGCCTTGTGAATCGAGCGTGGAGGCCATCGAGCGGTTCTGCGAAGACACGGACATCTGCCTGGTGCTGAGTGATCTGCACATGCCTGACATGGATGGCATTCAGTTGATCCAGGAACTGCAGCGGCTGGCCGGCAAGCATCGGGTGTTCGAGGCGATCATGCTCACCGGGCGGGCCGACAAGCAGGATGTGATCAAGGCGTTGCGTGCCGGGATTGCCGATTACTACCAGAAGCCGGTAGATCTGGAGGAGTTGCTCGAGGGGGTGCAGCGTCAGGAGGCCGCCATGCAGGAGCGGCACAAAAGCATGCAGTTGGGGCATTTGAATCAGAAGTTGCAGTACCTGTCCGAGTCGATTGATGACTTGTATCAGGACCTCGACAAGGTACGACGCAGTCCGGCAACGGTGGTGCGTGATGTGCTGGGCGGGCAGCCAGACGAGGCTGAGGTGCAGGATGTATCGGCAATTTTCAATCAGTTGTCACCACGGCAACTGGATGTGGCGCGATTGGTCGGCAAGGGGCAGACCAATTACCAGATTGCCTGTGAGTTGGGGATTACCGAGAACACGGTGAAATTGTATGTGTCGCAGGTTTTGCGGTTGACGCATATGCACAACCGGACGCAGTTGGCGCTGGCGTTGTCGCCGGGTGGTTCGGCTTTGCGTCAGCGGGTGACGGCTCATTGAGTTGGGTTTTTTGTGAATATCCGTTTCTTTGGGTGGTGCTGATCAGGGTTCCCGCGCTTACGGCGGGTTAGGCGGTAGCTCCAGCAGAGCGCTTGAATTTGAAACCTGTCAACTGTCAGCTCTGTCAGTTGTGCTAACTCGCTCTCCGGTACTAACTTGTCTTCTAGAGGCAGAACATCCCGGTTGTCGTCGCCTTGGAATTTTTAATTCATAGGAGATGACGAAATGGCTATTACCGTCGAAAAACTGGAAACCCTGCGTAACGACTTCGTTAGATATGACCGAAATAATGACGGGAAGCTGACCGTTCGCGAGTATGAACTGGCGATGGAGCCTTACACCTCACCAGAAACATTGGCCAACGCCGTCAAGGAACTCGATGTCGACGATAACGCTGAGATCACCTGGTTTGAGTTCCTCACGGATTACGTGAACGACGTGGTTGGCAGAAAAGCAATTACTTGGCAGGTGATAGAACAATTCGACAAAGACTTCAATCGTTATGATGTGAACAAGGATGGGAAGGTGTCATTCAATGAGCTTTCTAAATCATTGGATGGCTATTCCACCCCCATCCAACTGGTCAATGAGTTGAACCAGCTTTATGAGTGTCATGATGACGACAAAGACAAACAGCTGACTTGGGATGAATTTTTCATCAGTCTGGTAAGGTCTTTTGAATGAAGTTGTGAAGGGTGGTTATTCACAAGAACGTCAGATAACGGTGAAGCCTCAGCACCTGCATGCGGACGTCCGCAAAAATTGGATGGCGCTGCGAGTGACTGGTTATTGTGAGGATGCCTTCGAGCAAGCTCGGCGGATTACCGCGTTATCGTTCTTCGCGAGCAGGCTCGCTCCCACAGATGCAATGCGTTCCCTGTGGGAGCTGGCTTGCCGGCGAAGGCGGCCTGACAGTCGCCCGATCTCTCCCGACGAAACCCTTCGACAGCTCCTGCAGGGTGGGGCGTGCGTTTAAATATGTTTCAAAATTGCTGAACCCTCCCACAGGGTTTTCAGGTTGTCCGTCGGACGTGGGCTCTCTAGTCTCTGGCTGTCGCTGAAGCCTCAGCGATCGGGTGTGAGAACCCGGTACTAATGGTCATACACTTGGCGGTGAACCGGGCGCTGGATCGCGTCGATCCACAGACCTGACCTGGCGGATTACCGCGTTATCGTTCTTCGCGAGCAGGCTCGCTCCCACAGATGCAATGCGTTCCCTGTGGGAGCGAGCCTGCTCGCGAAGGCGGTCGGACAGTCAATCCATTTCTCCCGCCCACAGGTAGGGGCTAGTTCTTGGTCTCGATCTTGCCGCCCGCGTCCGGGTCGTAGAAGTCGGGAATGTCGTATTTGTATTTCTTCAGCCAGCGCTGCATCGCCAGGTCGCGTTCGGTGGCGGTGGCGGTTTGTGGGGTGGGCGAGGCGGCTTTGTTGCGGCTTTGCAGGACCAGCCAGCCTTCGGTTTCCTGTTGTTGCGCCGAGGCCGGGCCGGCGTCGATGGCCAAGGCACTAAGGGGCAGCGTGAGCACGGTCAGGTAGCACAAGCCTTTGATGGGGTTCATGGCTGTCTCCTTATTTGATCGATGATGGCAACGGGTCAGTGACGGCGGCGACCTGGTTGTCGGTCGGTGCATTGTCCTTGGCCGGGGCTTTGACCGGGGCTTTGAGTTTTTCCGCGCGTTCCTGGGCTTCGGTGAATTGTTCCGGGTTCAGTTTTGCGCGGCTGACGATCTCGGCGGCTTGCGGCCAGTTGTTCTGGTACAGCAACAAGGTGACCATGTTCTGCGCTGCCAGTTGGTTGTTCTGCTTGAGTTCGATGGCGGTGAGGAATTCGAAGCGGGCGTCGTTCAGGCGCAGTTGGTTGAGGTAAACCACGCCGAGGTCGTTGCGGATTTTTTCGTCGGTCGGCGCCAGGCGCACGGCACGTTGCAGATGGGCCTGGGCCTGGCCGTTGTCGCCACGGGCGGCATAGAGTTGGCCCAGGCCGTGTTCGGCTTCGGCGGTCATGCAGCCACCGAGCAGGCTTCGGTACAGCGGTTCGGCTTCGTTGCGGCCGAGCAGGCGATAGACCTTGGCTTTGCGCAGGCGCACTTCACTGAGGGTGTCCGGCAGGCTTTGCAGGTTGGCGAGGCTGGCGTGCAGTTTGCCGTCGTTGGCCAGGTCATCCGCCAGGTTCAGCGCAAGCTCTTGCTCCGAGGTCAATTTGCTGCAACTGGACGGCGACAACAGCGCCGTCCACGGTGCCTGACCATCGGTGGCGCAACCGCCAAGCAGCAACAGACTTGCCATGACTATCAGTGCTTTCATCAAACGCTCTCCATGAGCCAGGTCAGGATGCAAATGCCCGGGTAATTGCGGTGAAACCGGGACCGGCCAGTACGATCAGCAGCGCCGGGAACAGAAACAGCATCATGACCACCGACATCTTCGCGGACATTTTCGAGATGTATTCCTGCAGGCGTGTGAGGCGGCGGTCGTCGAGTAATTGCTTGAGGGCGAGCAGTGATTTCATCGCACCGCCACCCTGCTGAATCAGTTGCTGGAGGATCACGCAGGTGTCAGTGAACTCTTCCACGCAGAGCACCACGGCGGCTTTGTGCAGCTCCTGACCGAGCTCCAGCCCGGAGTCGACGCGGGTCAGAATCAGGCGCAGTTCGCTGGTCAGTTCCGGCAGCAGTTTTTGCCCTTCGGTGCTGAGCACACGCAGGGCTTGTTCCACCGCCATGCCGGATTCGAAGAGGATGCGCAGCAGCGGAATGAAGGTCGAGATTTCCACGGCGATGATGGCCTGCCGACGTCCGGCGGCGTAGGCGAGCAAGCGTTTGGGCAGCAGGTAACCGGCGCCGGCGGCGAGCATCGGCACGATCCAGCGATTGGTCGCCTGGGGGAAAAACACTTCTTGCAGGAAGATCGCCAATCCCAGGGTCAGCAGCGGCGTGCCGATCTGGCAGGCGGCGAACAGTGAGCGTTCGCTGGCCCGGCGCCAGCCCAGACGATTGAGCAGTGTCTGGGTTTCGCTGTCCATGCTCACCGAGCGCTGGCCGAAACGGCTGTTGCCCAATGCGCGTAGCCAGTTGCCGAAGCGGTTCTGGCGCACCAGATGACCCTGCAAACGCTGGTTGACCTGACGCACCCGGCGACGCTCCGTGAGCACGTGATTGCCCACCAGTAACAGGGCGCCGAGCAGCAACATGAGGGCGGCAAGGTAGATCATGTCAGACGCTCCGCAACATGCGCCACAGCGCCAGGCAACCGACCACTTGCAGCACCAGTGCGATGATCAGCATGGTCTGGCCGCCGGAGTCCTGCCACATGCCAAGCATGTAGCCGGGGTTGGTGAGCATGAAATAACTGACCAGAATCACCGGCAGCGAGCCGAGTACCCATGCGGTCATGCGCGTTTCCCCGGTCAGCGCGCGCAGTTGCCGGGCGCCCTGATCGCGCTCGCGGATCAGTTTGATCAGGTTCTCCAGCAGTTCGCTGGCGTTACCGCCGTAGCGGTGGTTGACCTTCAATCCGAGGGCGAACATGCGCAGTTCGTCCTGCTCATAGAGTTCGGCGAAGTCGCTGACGGCGTCTGGCAGATTGACGCCCAGTTGCACGTTGCGCTGTACCCGGCCCATGGCATGTTTGAGCGGATCGTCGCTGGTTTCGATGCCGCCCATGACCGCATCGCTTAACGTGCGCCCGGACTTGAGACTGCGCACGGTGTAGTCGAGCAATGGCGGCAGTTGCTCGATCATGCGCTTGACCCGACGTCGATAAAGAAACGCGATGGACAGGCGCAACAGCAGTGGCGGTGCGAGCAGCGTGACCACCAGGCCAATCCATTCGAACAGCAGAAAACCGAGGGCCATCGCCACTGCCCAAAGGCTTATCCACAAACCGAAGCGTTCAGTGGGGCGGCCCAATCCGGCACGCAGGAACATCCGCTCAAGGCCAACCCAGGCCGGCTTTTCGGCGGCCAGTTGCGGCTGCCCGGCGGCGAGGCGGTTGAGCACTTTTTCCGTCGCGTTCTTGCGCAAACCGTGGAGGAACAGGTGGATCGACAGGCCCAGCAGAATCAGGCAAATGGTGATGAGGATGACCGGTCCCAGCATGCTTGCGCTCCTTGCCGTCAGCCGAGGTGGGCGTCGTGGCGCAGCTTGTCGCCAGCCGGATTGACCGCTTCGCGCAGGAAGCCGAAACCGCTGCGGCGGTCGAGGCGGAACAAGGTGTTGGTGACGTAGACGTCTTCGCGGATGCCGACCACTTCCACCACTTCGCTGACGCAGCGGCGGCCATCGGGCATGCGGGTCAGCTGGATGATCACGTCAAGGGCCGCGCAGATCATCTGGCGCAAGGTGCGTTCGGCGATGGCGCGCCCGGTCAGGCCCACCAGTGTCTCCAGGCGCAGCAAGGCATCCTGCGCGTTGTTGGCGTGGACGGTGCTCATCGAGCCGTCGTGGCCGGTGTTCATCGCCGTCAGCACGTCGACCACTTCGACGCCGCGAATCTCGCCGAGGATGATCCGGTCGGGACGCATGCGCAGGGCGTTGCGGATCAGGTCGCTGGCTTTCACTTCACCGTGGCCTTCGGCATTCGGCGGACGGGTTTCGAGGCGCACGACGTGGGGATGACCCAGCTGCAATTCGGCGACGTCTTCGATGGTAACCAGACGTTCGTGGGGATTGATCAACTGGCTGAGGATGTTCAGCAGGGTGGTCTTGCCGGTGCCGGTGCCGCCGCTGATAAGAATATTGCAGCGTTTGCCCACGGCGTCCTGAAGAAACTCGAAGATCGACAGATCGATGGTTTGCATCGCCATCAGGTCGCTGCTTTTGAGCATGTCCTTGCGGAATTTGCGAATCGACAGGCACGGGCCATCGAGGGCAATCGGCGGGATAATCGCGTTGACCCGACTGCCGTCCGGCAGGCGCGCATCGACCATCGGCGAAGACTCGTCAAGCCGCCGCCCGAGGGGCGCAAGAATTCGTTGCATGACCCGTTCGACGTGGTGCGCATCGATAAAGCGCAGGTCGCTTTGATGCAGCACACCATCGCGTTCGATAAACACCCGGTGCGGGCCGTTGACCAGAATTTCCGTCACCGACGGGTCGCGCAACAACACTTCCAGGGGGCCGAAACCGGTGAGCTCATCGACGATTTCTTCGCCGAGGCGCTCCATCTCGTAGCGGGAAATCGCCAGGTGCAGACGGGCGATGTATTCGGCGACTTTGTCGGTGACAAATTGCGCGAGTTGCTGGCGCGATCCCTCCAGCAGGTTCCCCGACTCTTCGAGGGCGTCGATGATGTAGCGATGCAACACCAGCTTCAGGCCTTCGTGGTCGGTGTTGCCGGTGGCGCCACGCTGGGGCGCGCCGAAGAGTTTTTCGGAGCTCATGAGCTGCCTCGCAAGCGGTCGAACCAGGTCACTTTCGGTTTGCTCATGCCTTCGGAGCGCTTGGCCAGTCGCTCACCGAGGGCGCGCAGGCTCTGGGTGAGTTTCTCTCTGGGAGCCAGTTCGAACAGGCTTACGCCCTGGTTTTTTGCGTTCAGGCGTACTTCCGGGGTGAGTGCCAGCACGGCGATGACTTCAAGGTTGAAGGTCTTGCCGAGGGTTTCCGAGTTCGGTGCAACGTTGCCCAGGTAGCGGTCGATCAGCAGGCGCCCGTGGTCGAGCTTCATGCCTTTTTCGCGCCACAGATTGAGGACGTCGAGATTGCGCCGGCAGTTGAGGATGTTCTGGTCGGTGTACCACAGCAGCTTGTCGCAGTGGCTGACGAAGGTGCGCAGGGCTTCGCTGTCGGCTTGCCCTGTGAGGTTCACGACGATGTGCTGGAAGTGCTGGCGCAGGGCACTGAGCAGCATGTACAGCTCGGCGGCGCTGGTGTTTTCCAGCGGCTCGTCATTGCTGGCGTAGGCGAGAATCCGCAGCCCCGCTTCGGCGCTGGTGAAGGCGCTGTCGATCAGGGTCGCATCGAGTCGGCGCAAGTGACGCAGGGCGTCGCCAAAGTGGAACGAGCTTTCCAGCCCAAGCAGCGCGAGGCTGTCGCCGCGCGGCAGGCCAAGGTCGAGCAACAGGGTCTGCTGGCCGCTCTTTTGCACCACCAGCGCCATGTGATTGGCCAGCAGCGCGCCGTCGGAACTGCTCTGCACGCCGTACATCACGGTGAGGCCGCCCAACTGCGTATTGGGCGCGACGGCAGGCAGGCGTTTGCTCAGGCGCCGCACCAGTCCGGCGACTTCACTGGAGCGTGAGCCGTAGGCAACGAAATCCCGAGCCCCGGCGCGCATCGCATTCAGTACAAGCTGATTGTCCATGCCGTCGCCGAGGGCGACGATGGCGAGCAGCGGCTTGGCTTCCAGCGCGCCTTCGATCAGCGCGCTTTGGGCGACCACGTGTTCGCGGTCGAGGCCGACAAACACCAGATTGGCGAAGGTCACGTCAACCAGTGCCAACAGTTCGTCGAGGCTGCCGCCACCAGCGCTGACCACCTGGCCCAGCGGCGCGAGGGCGCTTTGCAGCCATTCCAGATCGGTGCTGTTGCGGGTGATGGCGAGGAAGGTCTGACTCAGGCTCTGGCTCATTGTGACAACCCGCTGCGTTTGTCGAAATTGCCGTTTTCGAGGAAGAACATGCGATAGAAATTCGGGTCGTAGTTGCGCAGTTTCTCTCCCGGCAAGGCCGGCAGTTGCGCATTGGCGGCCAGTGGCTGGACGAGGTGCGGAGTGACGATCATCAGCAGTTCGCGCTCTTCGCGCTTGATCTGCGAACCCTTGAAAAACGCGCCGAGCACCGGGATGTCGCCGAGCCCCGGAAACTTGTTCACCTGCGAGCTGTTGGTGGTACTGATCAGGCCACTGATGACAAAACTTTCGCCATCGCCCAGTGACACGCTGGTGTCGGTGCGGCGGATGGTCAGCGCCGGTACGGTGGTGCCGGCGATCTGCACGGCGTTGCTGAAGTCCAGTTCACTGACTTCCGGGGCGACCTTCAGGGCGATGCGGTCGCGACCGATGATGGTCGGTGTCAGGGTCAGGCGAATACCGAATTCCTTGTACTCGATGGACACGTTGTCGCTGCCGGCGCTGGGCACCGGGATCGGGATTTCACCCCCGGCGAGAAAACTCGCACTCTGGCCGTTCAGCGCCACCAGGCTGGGCCGCGCCAGGGTGTAGGCGAAGCCGCTGCCTTCCAGGGCGTTGATGATCGCCATGGTCTTGCCGCCGATCCACGAGAAGTTGAACAGCGTGTTGTCCACCGGCAGGCGTGGCTGCGGCACACCGTCGATGGGCGGCAGGGTGCCCGGTGAGCCGAAGAGGAAATTGCCCCGGGTGCCGATCAGCGAGGCGGTGGCTTCCTTGAGTTTGGTGCGGCTGACTTCGACGAAGCGGATGTCAGTCTGCACTTGCGAGGGCAGTGACGGATCATCCGACGGCAGCGTGCCGGTCATGGCGGCGGTGGCCGCGCCCTGCACGAACACCATCGCCTGACGCGGCTCGCTCGAACACGCTGTCCACACCATCAGGCTGGTGGCGCCGGGCGCCATGCCGGTGAGCAGAAATGACGAGCTGCCGTTGGCGTGGACATCGGCGATCTTCGGGTCGCCAATCGCCAGGCGCGTGATTGCCACCGGTGACTGCACGTCCTGCTGGAAGCCTTCGCCGATTTCGATCACCGGCGGCAGGCGCCCGAGTGCCGAGCAATTGCCGACAGCGGCGAACGCTGCGTCCATCGACAGTCCCGTCAGTAGCAAGGCGCGAAGTACAGGTTTCAATGTCGGTCCGAGTCGACTCTGCATGCACTTGAATCCTTGCGCAGTCATGGGGTTTGTTGAGTGATCTGGTTGCCGCGAATGATTTCCACCGCTGGCCGCGCGGCACCACCGCCGCCACCGCCCGGAACTTTCGGCGCGGCGCCGAGGGCCAGTTGGGTGAACTGGAAGAGTTGGCTGTTGGCGTTGTCCAGATGCGCCGGCGACTGGCTTTCGCCCGCCCAGTATTTGGCCAGGCGCTGTTCTTCGCTGCTGCGTACCGCCAGGCGCAAGGTGCCCACTTGCGTGGCCAGCATCATTCGGCTGAGCAGTTGTTCCGGCACCGCGAGGACGACGGTGCGCGCGGCGATCCGGCGTTGATCCTGCTTGAGTTTGTCATCGGCGCTCAGGGTCGGTGACGCGGGTTGGCCGTCATTGGTCAGGCCGTATTGATCACCGACGCCGAGCACACGCATGGCCGGCACGACAATCTGCGCCGACTGTTGCAGGTTGCTGGCGTCCTGGCGCAGGAAAAGCAGGACGTCGACGTAGTCGCCGGGGAGCAGTTGCCCGGCGGCGCCGATCACTTCGTCGACAGCGACGGTCAGCGCGCGCTCGTCGCTGTGGATCATGCGGGCCAGCGAACCGCCGGCCTGGAAGCTTTCATCGTTCAGCCAGGTGCCGGCACTCAGGTGCCGCCAGGGCGTGCGGCCGACGGCCTGATCGACACTGCTCAGGCTGCCGGCGGGGGCGCTGCGCAGTTTTTCGACCGCGACGTCGGCGGCGGTCAACGGGGTGAAAGGTGGAACGTCGCGCACCAGCACCACCACCGGTTGGCGGGTCTGGTCTTCAGCGATGGCGACAGTTTGTTCAACAGTGACCGGCGCGGCGGGCGCTTCGGCGACGGGAGCCGGTTGGCGGCTGAGCACCAGCCCCCAGTAACCGACAAAAATTGCGCCGAGCAATAAAACGGCTGCAAGGCCCATGGTGACGCGACTGTTCATGACGGCTCTCCCTTTCCTGCTGCACGACCCACCGCACTGAATCAACGAGAGAAGTTTTCAATTTCGCAGCTATGAACATGCAACCATTTCGCTATTTCAACGCTAGCTGATCCAAGCCAAAACGCCATTACTGACAGAAAAATAACCCACCAAAGTAGTAGCCTTGGCCAATTAACTGCAGCAAATGGCACAGATACGATGGATTAATCCTTTGTGATTAATGCGTTCTTACAGTTGTTGGGAGGGGCTTTGTTGACAATGCTCAAATGGCACGGTGGAACCTTGCCGCTGTAGCGTGACATCGGCGCCAAAGGCGCGAAGGAGTGGACGTATGTTTCGTGTGACTCTCGACTATGTAATGACCAGAGCCCGGGCGTTTTTCAATGATGAAGAAGGCGCGTCGGCAATCGAGTATGCGATCGTGGTGGCGATGGTTGCCGTTGTCGTCGTGGCATTTGTGACACCACTGGGTGATCGGGTTTTAGCGATTTTCAACAACATTTTGACATCGTTGGACGGCGCGGCCGTCACCCGGCCTACGCCTTGATCGACGTCTCCTCGCACTTGGCTGACCGCACCCTACACTGGATTTTCCATTCGGTTTTCAGGTACTGCCTATGAACGCGTCTTCGTCTCCCCGCCAACAGTTGCTTCTGGTTGACGATGAAGAAGATGCGTTATTGGAGCTTGCGGAGTTGCTGGAGGGTGAGGGGTTTGTCTGTCATACGGCGACGTCAGTGAAGCTGGCGTTGCATCACCTGACTCGCCATCCGGATATCGCGTTGGTGATTACCGATTTGCGCATGCCGGAGGAGTCCGGCATGTCGCTGATCAAGCGATTGCGTGAGCATACGGCGCGTCAGCATTTGCCGGTGATCGTGACGTCGGGGCATGCGGACATGGAAGACGTCAGTGATATGTTGCGGTTGCAGGTGCTGGACCTGTTTCGCAAGCCGATTTACCACGTTCGGCTGCTGGAGACGCTGGATAATCTGTTTCCCAAACCCAGGGTTTCTGCCGGGTGAATCTGGCGGGCAATATCCGTTTTTTGGGGTGGGGCTGATAACGGTTTCGCCCTCACAGCCAACCCTTTTCCATCTGTAGATATCCAGTCCAGCCGTACACGCGAGCCTGCTCGCCAATGCGATTTCGCAGGCTCGTTCCGCGCCCGATCCCCCTACAACTGGTAACTGAAACTGATGCTGTAGCGTGGCCGGCGATTGAAGGTATCCAGCGCTTCATCCGACATGGCCTTCGCCGCTTCCAGGGCGATGTTGTAGTACTTGGCATCGCCGAATCTGAGACCGATCGCCGCTGATGACAGGTTGTTGGCTTGCACCGGCAGTTGATTGAACCAGCTGCGCGAGCGGTCCAGCACTACGTAGGGTTGCAGGATGCGCACCCAGTTGCCGTCGCGGTTGAAGCTGTAGTTGACCTCGTATGCCACCCCCCAGCCCTTGTCGCCGGAGGCTTGGTCATCGGGGTAGCCGCGGCCGAAGTTCTGTCCGCCAAACACGGCGCGCTCGCTGTCGGGGAGGGTGTCGTCGCTCCAGTACAGCGCGGCCGAGAGTACGCCTTGCCAGTTGTCGAGAAATTTGTCGCTCTGCACCCCGGACAGTCGCACGCGGAAGAAGTCGAGGTCGAGGCCGTCGTAATTGGTGTGCGCCCCCATGCTGTCAAAACCCTGGTAGACGCCGGCACTGAGAATCCGCAGTTGCCGTTCGTTGGCCCTGCGCCAGTCGCCTTCGAAGGCGAGGGCGCGGACGTCGGTGCGAAATTCGGTGCTGAACGGGAAGTTGATGCCGTCGTAGCGCGTCTTGTCATCAACCGCGTACAGGCGTGAACCGACGGTCAGCAGCTCGTTGGAGGCGGCAATCAGCGGCAAGCTGAAGCCGATGGAGTAGCGGTCGTTTTCGCGGTGGGTGCTCAGGCGTCCACCGCCGTTGACCAGTACTTCGGTGTCGGGGTCAGCGCGGTAGCGGGAGGCGGACAGGTTCAGTTGGGCGCCTTCGGCATTGAGAAACTGGCTGTAGTCGAGGCGATAGTAATGTTCCTGGTCGTCGCCCGGCGGGAACAGGCCGCTGAGGGTCAACTGTTCGCCCATCGAGGTTTGTGAGTTGCTGCTGACACCCAGCAAGGCCTGGGTGCCGTTGCGGTTGTCTTCGGTGGTGCTCAGCGTGCTGGTGAACGGTTTGCGACTGGCCTGGGCAATCAGTGTCGTGGCGCCGTCGGTGGTGCCCGGCGGTGGCACCTGGGCCTGGATCGTAACGCCGGGGAGGCGGCTCATCAGCGTGGTGTAGCGTTCGAAGGTCTTGCGGGTCAACGGGCGTTCGGCCTGGATTTTTGCCGCCATTTCCTCGATCAGCCCTTTGACCCGACCGATGTCGCCCTGCATCTGCACATCGCGCACGTAACCTTCCACCAGCACCACTCGCGCCACACCGTCGTCGAAATTCTGTTGCGGCAGGAAGGCGTAGGACAGCAGATAGCCGTCCTGCTGGTAGCGGCGGGTAATGTTGCGGGTGGCTTCGATCAGTTCGGCAAGGCTGGTCTGTTGGCCGATCAGGGGTTTGTAGAGTTCGGCCAGTTCGTTGAGCGGATAGATCGTGCCGCCTTCGATCTGCACGGTTTTCAGATTGACCTTGGTGCTCATCATCAACGGTTGCGCAGCGGTCGCACCGGCCTCCGGCACTTGCACCGGGGTGGCGTTCGGGCGATAGGCATCGGCCGGCAGGTTCGGCACGGGCAGGTTACGGAGGGTTTCGTTGCTGTTGAGAAAGCTGGGCAAGGTGTCGGCGAGGGCAGCGGAACTGAAGCTGAGGCACAGCAAGGACGCCATTACGCGCATAGGACACTCCGTGGTCAGGTCGCAGCTCAAGGCTGTTTTTTCCCAAGAAAAAAGCGGAAGACTCGTGGGAATCTCCCGCCCTCAACCAAGCGTAGGCGCTGTAGGTAAGGCCGTCGAATCGGCCAGGTGCAAATTAGCGTTTGTTGCCTCCCAGCGTGTTGACCAGGCCACCGACGAGGCCGCCGACCCCGGTGCCTGCGCCACCGGTAGCGCCACCACTGGTACCACCGTTGACCAGCCCTCCCACTGCGGCAACTGTGCCGCCGACGTTGTTGACCAGGCCGCCGACTGCGGTGGTCACCGGATTGTTGGTGGCGGCAATGGTATTGCCGATACCGCTGACCGCCGCACCGACCTGGCTGGTGACGCCAGCCACTGGCGCACCGAGACCGGTCGCGGCGCCGACTTGCTGGGTCACGTTGGTCACGGCGGTGGTCACCGGGTTCAGACCATTGCCGAGGGCCGCGCCGACAGTCGCCAGCGGCGCGGTGGTGGCGGTGATCGGAGTGCCCGAGCCACCCAGAGCCGTGTTGAGTGAGGCGACGGTATTGCCCAGTCCGGCAGCGGTCACGCCACCGGCACTGACCACGCCGTTAGTGTTGCCAGCGTTCAAGCCTGCGCCGACGTTGACCACTGCGCCGCCGACGGTCTGCAGCAGGCCGGTACCGCCGAGACCGCCGCCGAGTGCGCCACCCAAACCGCCGCCAGTGCCCGAGCCGGTGCCGTTGGAGACCAGGCCGCCGGCTTTGCCGACCGCCGTACCGGCATTGCTCAGCGCACCGCCGAGGGTGTTGGTCAGCGCATTGCCTTGACCTGCATCGGTGACTTTGCCACCCAGTCCGTTGACGACGCCGCCGATCTGCGCGATCCCCCCTTTGAGCGGGCTACCCAGGCCGGTGGTACTGCCGATTTTGTCGGTGGTGCTTTCGACCATCGCAATCACCGGAACCAGGCCAGCGCCGAGTTTATTGGTCAGTTGACTGGTTGGGCCATTGCTCAGAGTGGTGTCGAGGGTATTGCCGAGCATGGTGACTTTCACGCCAACACCATCGAGCAATGGCGCGACTTTGGTGACCACGCCACCGACCACTGGAATGCTGCCGGTGGCGCTCGCCAGTTTGCCGCTGAGGTCGGAGACGCCGTTGCCGGCATCGGTGACCACGCCGCCGACCGAGGCGACGGTGGTGGTCAGGCCTTTCGGGTCGGTGGCCAGTTTGCCGATACCGTTGGCGACACCGTCACCCAGGGTGCTGACGACATTGCCGGCGGTGTTGGCGGCGCTCTGCACGACACCCCCTGCTACCGGAAGGCTGCTCAGGGAGTCGCCGATCTGGCCGACGCCATCGCCGACGCCGCTGACGGTGTTACCGACATCCTGCACCAGCGTGGTGGTCACCAGCGACGGCGTGGCTGGATTGGTCGGATTGGTGGGGTCTGTCGGGTTGGTGGGGTTGGTCGGGTCGGTCGGATTGGTGCCGCCGGTTCCACCTGTGCCGCCAGTGCCACCGGTATCCCCCGTGCCACCTGTACCACCAGTGCCGCCAGTGCCAGCGGTGTCACCGGTTCCGCCTGTTCCGCCAGTCCCGTCGGTACCCGCTGCGCTGTCCGGCGAAGAGCTGCCGGAAGTGCTGTGATGGCCGCCACCGCCGCTGCTGCAGCCGGCGAGGCCGAGGGAAAAAATCAATGCCAGAGCGATAGCTGATTTGCACCACACGTCTTGAGTTTTCATGATTGAGATTCCTTGCACCTGTCACAACGTTCGTTGCCTTCGATGGCTCGCCGATCTGTGTCGGTGATGCCTCGTCCGTTGCTTCAATCTCAGTCGATGACGGCAAATCCACCATTCTCAAGTTGGTATTAACGCCTTTATACAGAGGGCTGTGCGCACTGCGTAAGCACTAATCCCGAGGATATAGGGACGCAAAAAAAGGCCTTGAAAATCAAGGCCTGGAATTTTGCCGGGGCGGGCAGGGGCAGGTTGAAAACTTAAGTGATATATACACAATTTACAGGCTCCCCAACCGCGGTAGAGGTGTCTGTGTGGTGAGGGGACAAGTCCCCTCACCACAGAATTGCTGGACAGTCCGGGGCGGTTTTCAGGCCAGCGGTTGCCACTGTCCGACCATGTGCTCCAGATCCTGCGCGCCGGTCAGTCGCAGCTCGCCACTGGAACCCGCAGCCGTCGCCAGCAACGTCACCTCGCTGGGCAGGCGCACCGGTTTGCGAAAGTGCACGGTGACTTCCAGATTGGCCTTGGGCAAGTGATCCGCCAGCGCCGCCAGCGTGCGCGCCTTGTTCCACAAACCATGGGCGATGCCGGTGGGGAAGCCGAACAGCCTGGCGCTCGCGGCGCTGAGGTGAATCGGGTTGTAGTCGCCCGAGACTTTGGCGTATTGCCGACCGATATCTGCCGAGGCCTTCCAGTGCGCCACTTCGCTCAAGACCTGATCAGGCTGCCAATCCTGCGCCAGCACTTCGCCGTCGAGTTTCACTCCACGACACAGCATCTGGCTTTGCGCTTCCCACAGCGGCCCGAGCTGGTCATCCAGCGTGGTCAGCAGATCAAACGTCGCCCCTTTCGGATGCGGCTGCAGGTTGTGTACGCGCACGCTGACCTGCGCACGGCTGATGCCGCCCATCGGGCGCAGCACGCGAATGCGATTGCTCAGATGAATCAGCCCCAGCAGCGGGAAGGGAAAATCCTTGGCGGTGAGCAATTGCATCTGCAACGCAAACGCCAGAATGTGCGGATACGTTGGCGGCAACAGCCCGTCATCGGCAAAGCCGCAGACGTTGCGATAAGCCTCAAGACGTTTGCCATCCACTTCGACCCAGCAGCGCAAACCGCTGGCGGGCAGTTGTGTGCCAGTGATCTTGCGTCGCGTCGCCGCCCGTGCGTACAGCGCCGGCAGACTCGGTTCGCGATCCAGCGTGTGCCATTCGATGCTCATGCCTAAGCCCCCAGAACGCTTTGTCCACAGACCCGCAGCGCCTGTCCGGTAAACGCGCCCGTGCCCGGTTGCGCCAGCCACGCGACCGCTTCGGCGACGTCTTGCGGCAAGCCGCCCTGGCCCAGCGAACTCATGCGCCGCCCGGCTTCGCGCAGGCCGAACGGGATGTGCGCGGTCATCTGCGTTTCGATGAACCCCGGGGCCACGGCGTTGATGCTGATGCCGCGCTCCAGCAGCGTCGGCGCCCACGCCTGGGCCAGGCCAATCAGCCCGGCCTTGCTCGCGGCGTAGTTGGTCTGGCCACGGTTGCCGGCGATCCCGCTGATCGAAGCGAGCAGAACCACTCGCGCGTTGTCGTGCAGCGTGCCGTTGTCGAGCAACGCTTTGGTCAGCACTTGCGGGGCATTGAGGTTGACCGCCAGCACCGCATCCCAGAATTCCGGGGTCATGTTGGCGAGGGTCTTGTCGCGGGTGATGCCGGCGTTGTGGACGAGAATGTCGAGGCCGTCGGGCAAGTGTCCGGTCAGTTGTGCGGCGGCGTCTTCGGCGCAGATGTCGAGGGTGATCGCCCGGCCACCGAGGCGGGCGGCGAGGGCTTCGAGGTCGGTCTTCGCCGGTGGCACGTCGAGCAGAATGACTTCGGCGCCATCACGGGCGAGGGTTTCGGCGATGGACGCGCCGATGCCACGCGCAGCGCCGGTGACCAGCGCCTTGCGTCCAGCCAGCGGACGAGTCCAGTCCGTCACGGGTGTTGCGCAGGCAGTCAGGTGGATGACCTGGCCTGAAACGAACGCGCTTTTCGGCGAGAGGAAAAACCGCAGCGGTCCTTCCAGTTGATCTTCGGCGCCCTCACCGACGTAGATGAGTTGCAGGGTCGCGCCGCTGCGCAATTCCTTGGCCAGCGAGCGTGAGAAACCTTCGAGGGCGCGTTGGGCGCTGGCGGCGAACGGATCGCGCAGGGTTTGCGGGGGCCGGCCAAGAATCACCAGGTGGGCGCTGTGCTCAAGGTTTTTCATCAATGGCTGGAAGAATTCGCGCAGCTGTTTGAGTTGGTCGGTGTGCTGCAAGTCGCTGGCATCGAACACCACGGCCTTGAGCTTCGGGCCATGGCCGGGAATCCACTCGGTGGCGCTGGCCGGTTGTTCGCCATAGCGATAAATGCCATCGGTCAAACGGTTGGCAAACGCACTGACCCGTTCGGCCAGCGCCCCGCCGCCGATCAGCAGTGCGCCTTCCACGGGCCGCAGACGCCCGGCCTGCCAGCGTTCCAGCCGCACCGGCGACGGCAGTCCCAGTGCCCCGACCAGACGATGGCCGAAGGACGAGTTGGCGAAGTCGATATACCGGTCAGACATGGAACGCTCTCCAAAAGTTGGGGTTCAAAGTGTGGACTACCAACGGCAATCAATCGTTCGATCCACGCAATAAGGCCTACGCTAGAACAGCAGAGTAGACCACCGACCTTGGGGGAGCGGGATTGCCAGCGATGGCGCAGAGGCTGGATGTGCGGCCCCTATCGCTGGCAAGCCCGCTCCCACAGGGATCTCAATGAATCCGGATCAACAAGGAGTTATGCATGAGTCAGCTGCGCCGCGTCGCGATCATTGGCGGTAACCGTATTCCTTTCGCCCGCTCCAACGGGCCCTACGCCACGGCCAGCAATCAGGTGATGCTCACCGCCGCGCTCGAAGGCCTGATCGAGCGCTACAACCTGCACGGCCAGCGCATTGGCGAAGTGGTGGCGGGGGCCGTGCTGAAATTGTCACGGGATATGAATCTGACCCGCGAATGCGTCCTCGGCTCGCGCCTGTCTCCGGCCACGCCGGCCTATGACATCCAGCAAGCCTGCGGAACGGGTCTTGAAGCGGCGTTGCTGGTGGCGAACAAGATTGCCCTCGGCCAGATCGATTGCGGCATTGCCGGTGGTGTCGATACCACATCGGATGCGCCGATCAGCGTCAGTGAGGGCCTGCGCAAAATCCTCCTGCAGGCCAACCGCGCCAAGAGCACGGGCGACAAGCTGAAAACCCTTCTGCAACTGCGGCCCAAGCATTTGCTCCCCGAGTTCCCGCGCAACGGCGAGCCGCGCACTGGTCTGTCGATGGGCCAACACTGCGAGCTGATGGCACAGACCTGGAATATCCCTCGCGACGCGCAGGATCAATTGGCCCTCGAAAGTCATCACAAACTGGCGGCGTCCTATGCCGAAGGCTGGCACAACGATCTGATGACGCCCTTCCTCGGCCTGACCCGCGATAACAACCTGCGCCCGGACCTGACACTGGAAAAACTCGCCACGCTCAAACCGGCCTTCGAGAAAAGCGCCAAAGGCACGCTGACGGCGGGTAACTCGACGCCACTGACCGATGGCGCCTCGGTGGTGCTGCTGGGCAGTGAGGAATGGGCAAAAGAACGTGGCCTGCCGATCCTCGCATACCTGCGCGATGGCGAAGCGGCGGCGGTGGATTTCGTCAACGGCGCCGAAGGTCTGCTGATGGCGCCGGTGTACGCTGTGCCACGGTTGCTGGCGCGCAATGGGCTGAGCTTGCAGGACTTCGACTATTACGAAATTCACGAAGCGTTCGCCGCGCAGGTGTTGTGTACGCTCAAGGCCTGGGAAGATCCGCAATACTGCAAGACCCGTTTAGGGCTTGATGCGCCGCTGGGCTCCATTGATCGCAGCCGGCTCAATGTGAAGGGCAGTTCGCTCGCGGCGGGGCATCCGTTTGCTGCCACGGGCGGGCGCATCGTCGCCAATCTGGCGAAGCTTCTCGATGCGGCGGGCAAGGGGCGAGGCCTGATCTCGATCTGCGCCGCCGGCGGACAGGGTGTCACTGCGATCATCGAGCGTTGACCGCGCCTGGAACTGTGGGAGCGCATCGGCATGTCAGATTCTGTCGCAAATGCCCTCGACGGCCGATACCAACAAGTGAGACGGGCTCGGCTATGATTCGCAATGGTCGATTTTTTCGGCACAGTGTATGCATTCATAGGGTTCACAGGTCGGCAACCCCTCCCCGCGGTGCGAGGATTGCCGTATAACGAGTGACATTCGCGTGTTTGGTAATAAAGGACCCACAATAAAAGCTGATGAAGACTCCAAAACGCATTGAACCCCTGATCGAGGACGGTCTGGTCGACGAAGTGCTGCGCCCACTGATGAGTGGCAAAGAAGCAGCTGTTTATGTAGTGCGCTGCGGTAATCAGTTACGTTGCGCGAAGGTCTACAAGGAGGCGAATAAACGCAGTTTCCGCCAGGCGGCCGAGTATCAGGAAGGCCGCAAGGTTCGTAACAGCCGTCAGGCCCGGGCGATGGCCAAGGGTTCGAAATTCGGTCGCAAAGAGACCGAAGACGCCTGGCAGAACGCCGAAGTCGCGGCGCTGTTTCGTCTGGCCGGCGCCGGTGTGCGCGTGCCCAAGCCCTATGACTTCCTCGACGGCGTGCTGTTGATGGAACTGGTGGCCGACGAATTCGGCGATGCCGCGCCGCGTCTGAACGACGTGGTGCTGGAGCCGGATCAGGCGCGCGAATATCACGCGTTTCTGATTTCGCAAATCGTGCTGATGTTGTGTACCGGTCTGGTGCACGGTGATCTCTCGGAGTTCAACGTGCTGCTGACCCCGACCGGCCCGGTCATCATCGACCTGCCGCAAGCGGTCGATGCTGCCGGCAACAATCACGCGTTCAGCATGCTCGAGCGTGACGTCGGCAACATGGCTTCGTACTTCGGGCGCTTTGCCCCGGAGTTGAAGCAGACCAGGTACGCCAAGGAAATGTGGGCGCTGTACGAAGCCGGCACCTTGCACCCGAACAGTGTGCTGACCGGCGAGTTCGATGACCCGGAAGACCTCGCCGATGTCGGTGGGGTGTTGCGCGAAATCGAAGCGGCGCGCCTCGACGAGGAACGCAAGCAGGCGATCCGTGCGGCGGACGACGAGCCGAAAGGCAAGTCCGACGAACCACCGCCACCGCCATGGATGCAGTGATCGCTTGAACAGAAACCCGGCTTCGGCCGGGTTTTTTGTTTGAATCATAATCCCCGAAAGCCCTCACCCCAGCCCTATCCCGGAGGGCGAGGGGGCCGACCGAGGTGTCTTGCGTCATACATCGACCTGAAACACCGGGTCGATCATGGATTGGATGGGGTCAGCATTTGGACCTGTTTGGATTCGGTGAAGAAATTTCAGGTCGGCGTATCTCCACAGCATCCCAGTCCCCTCTCCCCCTGGGAGAAGGTCAGGGTGAGGGCCACTTTCGGATCAACGCAATTTCGCGTCTACTGTCCACCGCTCCAACCACACTCAAGGACTGAATGTGACCACCCCGCGCAACACCCACCTGATCGTCACCGCGCGATTGGTCTCGGATTTCGGCGCTTTCCTCAACATGGTTGCGCTGGCCACTTACGTCTACCTGTTGAGCAACAGCGCCATGAGCGTCGGGATTTTCCTCGCCAGTCGTGTGGGCGGCGGGGTTTTCGCCAGTGTGATCGGTACTGCGTTTTACCGCCGTTGCAGTGGGCGCGCGCCGTTGATCGCGTTCGACCTGTTGCGCGCCAGCGTGCTGGGTCTGTTGTTGATCGTGCCTGTCAGTCAACAGGCCTTGCTGTTACCAGTGATCGCCTTCGCTCTGGGCCTGGGCAATTCGATGTTCGCCATCGGTCTCAACAGTCAATTGCCACGTTTGATTCCCGCCGATCAATTGCTCAAGGCCAACGCCTGGATCACCTCGGCTTCATCCGCCGCAATGGTGGTTGGCAGTCTGGTGTCGGGGTTGCTGGTCGCCGCTTTTGGTTTTGAAACGGTGTTTGCCCTGAATGCGCTGACCTACTTGCTCGCGGCGTTGTTGATCGTGCCGCTGCGGTTCGAACTGGCGACCGTCAACGACGAACCGGAACGCGGCGACTGGTCAGCCCTCAAGCAAGGCCTGCGCGCTGCACCGGTGATTGCCGCCATGCTTGCGGTGACCATGGCCGACACCTTGGGCAGTGCTGCGCACAACGTCGGCTTTGCGATCATCTCCAAGCTGCTCACGCCAGAATCGGCGAGCACCACGCTGGGCCTGATGCTCGCGGTGTGGGCCAGCGGCAAATTGCTGGGAGCGCGAATCGCCAGCCGTCTCGAAGGCTCGGACAACATCAACCTCGAACGGCGGTTTTTCTTCGGCGTGGCACTGATGTCCTGCGGCTTTATCCTGATGTTTCAGCAGCACAGCCTCTACGGTCTGCTGCTGTTTTCCTTGCCGGCGGGAGTGGGGGACGGTGTTTCCGAAGTCGGGCTGATGTCGCGTCTGCAACGCGAACCCGAGCGATTGCGTCTGCCGATTTTCAGCGTACTGACCTTGCTGCAAATGACCGGATTCGGCATCGGCATGCTGATCGCCGCGCCGTTCTACGCCTGGTGGACGCCGGGTGCCGTGGTCATGCTGTTCCACGGCATTCCCCTCAGTACGTTGCTCGCACTGAAGCTGTTGGCACTCAAGCGCGGGCGGGTTGCGCGCAGCAGCCCGACGCCAGTTCCTTGAGGATCGGGCAGTCCGGGCGGTGGTCGCCGTTGCAGTGCTCGACCAGGTCTTGCAGGGTGTCGCGCAGCTCACCGAGTTCGCGAATCTTCTGGTTCAGTTCGTCGATGTGCTGGCGCGCCAGTGCTTTTACATCGGCGCTGGCGCGCTGGCGATCCTGCCAGAGTGTCAGCAGTTTGCCGACCTCTTCCAGTGAAAATCCGAGGTCACGCGAACGCTTGATGAATGCCAGGGTGTGCAGGTCGTCGTCGCCGTAGACGCGGTAACCGCTGTCGGTGCGATGGGCCGCTTTGAGCAAACCAATCGACTCGTAATAGCGGATCATCTTCGCGCTCAGGCCACTGTGTTTGGCCGCTTGACCGATGTTCATCGGTGCTCCTCCAGATCCTTGGGTTTCCAGGTTTTCAACAGTAGCGCATTGCTCACCACGCTGACGCTCGACAACGCCATCGCCGCGCCGGCCAATACCGGGTTGAGGAAGCCGAACGCTGCCAGCGGAATGCCGATCAGGTTGTAGACGAAGGCCCAGAACAGGTTTTGCCGGATCTTCGCGTAGGTTTTGCGGCTGATCTCCAGCGCCGCTGGCACCAGCCGTGGATCACCGCGCATCAAGGTGATGCCCGCCGCATGCATCGCGACATCAGTGCCGCCACCCATGGCGATGCCGATGTCGGCAGCGGCGAGGGCTGGAGCGTCATTGATGCCGTCGCCGACCATGGCGATCACGCCGGTTTTTTTCAGCTCGGCGACGGTGGCGGCTTTGTCCGCTGGCAGTACTTCGGCGTGGACATTGCGGATGCCCAGCGCCTCGGCAACCACCCGAGCGCTGCCGCGATTGTCGCCCGTCAGCAAGTGGCTGTGGATATCCCGTGCGGCAAGTTGCTGCACGGCCTGCAGTGCGCCGGGTTTCAAGGTGTCACCGAAGGCGAACAGACCGAGCACTTTCGGCGTCGGGCTTTGCTCGATCAGCCATGACAGCGTGCGGCCCTCGGTTTCCCAGGCTTTGGCAGATTCGGTGAGGTCACCGGCGCTCAAGCCGCTCTCTTCGAGCATTCGCCGATTGCCCAGCGCAAGGCGTCGGTCATCAAGATTGCCGGCGATGCCACGCCCGGTCAGGGATTGGCTGTCGCTGACATCCGGGACGATCAGTTCGCGTTCGGCTGCAGCATCCAGCACCGCTTTCGCCAGTGGATGTTCGCTGCCGCGTTGCAGGGCGCCCGCCAGTTTCAGCAGATTGTTTTCATCACCATCGACGGCTTTGAAATGGGCGATGCGCGGCGTGCCGGACGTCAGCGTGCCAGTCTTGTCGAACACCACGCTGCTGACTTCATGGGCACGTTCCAGCGCTTCGGCGTCCTTGATCAGGATGCCGTGGCGCGCGGCCACGCCGGTGCCGGCCATGATTGCGGTTGGCGTGGCGAGGCCCAGCGCACATGGGCAGGCGATGACCAGAACCGCGACAGCATTGATCAGTGCGGTTTCCATCGGCGCGCCATACAGCCACCAGCCGATCAACGTCGCCAAGGCAATCAGCAACACGGTCGGCACGAAGACCTGGCTGACTTTATCCACCAGTTTCTGGATCGGTGCCTTGGCGGCTTGAGCGTCCTCGACCAGGCGAATGATCCGCGCCAATACCGTTTCCGCGCCGAGCGCCTGAGTGCGCACCAGCAAGCGACCTTCTCCGTTGATCGCGCCACCGGTGACCTTGTCCCCCGGTTGTTTCGGCACCGGCAGGCTTTCGCCACTGATCAGCGCTTCATCGGCATGGCTCTGGCCTTCGATGACTTCGCCGTCCACCGGGAAGCGTTCGCCGGGTTTGACCAGCACCAGGTCATTCAGGCGCAGGGCGCTGATGGCAACGTCCTGTTCGCGACCGTCGATCACTTGAATCGCCCGCTCCGGGCGCAATGCTTCGAGGGCCCGAATGGCGCTGGCGGTCTGGCGCTTGGCGCGGCTCTCCAGATATTTGCCCAGCAGTACCAGAGCGATGACCACCGCCGACGCTTCGAAGTAAAGATGCGGCATGCGCCCGGCAGCTGTCGCCCATTCGTAGAGACTCAAGCCATAACCGGCACTGGTGCCGAGGGCGACGAGCAAGTCCATGTTGCCGGCGCCGGCACGCACGGCTTTCCACGCGGCGACATAAAACCGTGCACCGAAAATGAATTGCACTGGCGTGGCGAGGGCAAATTGCGCCCAGGCCGGGAGCATCCAGTGGACGCCAAACGGTTGCAGCAACATCGGCGCCACCAGCGGCAGAGCGAGGGTGATCGCGCAGATCAGCGCCCAGCGTTCATGGGTGAGCTTCTGTTGCTGGTTATCCGTCTGCGGGAGTTCGGCTTGCCAGACGCTGGCCGAGTAACCGGCCTTGCTGACGGCGTCGAGCAGGGTTTGCGGTTCGACCTGACCGAGCAATTCGAGGTGGGCACGTTCGTTGGCCAGATTGACGCTGACGCTTTTCACCCCCGTGACTTTATTCAGGGCACGCTCGACGCGACCGACGCAGGACGCGCAGGTCATGCCTTCGATACTTAATTCGATGGACTGCTGCGGCACGCTGTAACCCGCGCTTTCAACCGCTTGCACCAGCGCGTGCAGGCTGTCACCGGGTGCCTGCACGCGGGCCTGCTCGGTGGCCAGGTTGACGCTGACGGCACTGGCGCCGCTGACTTTGCTCAAGGCCCGCTCGACGCGCCCGGCGCAACTGGCGCAGGTCATGCCGCTGATCGGCAGGTCGAAAGTGATGGAATCGGACATCGGTCGTACTCCCTGTAGTAGATGCCTACAAGGATCAACCTTGCCATGCGGGCAAGGTCAAGCGCCATCATTTGACGCGCTGTAAAACAACAGTGGGAGCGAGCGTGCTCGCGAAGGGGGCTTTTCATTCAGCTTCATTGCTGAATGACATACCGCTTTCGCGAGCAGACTCGCCCCCACAGGTCTGGATTTGCTTAGTATTCGAGGGCGGCGGGTTTCAAATAGACACCTTCCGAATTCATCGCCAACCGATACTTCAGCACATCACCGGCACGCAGTTTGATCTCCTGCGAACCCGGTGCGAGCATTCCCGGGTTGCACCCGGCGACTTGGCCCGGCAGCAATTTCAGACGCAGTGACACAGTGCCCGGCGGCAGGTTGAAGGAAATGCTTTGCTCCTGCAGCAACCGCGCCGAAAGCTGATCCTGGATGTACACGCCGATCTCGCATGAGGTCGACACTTCCAGGCGCTCGCGGGAAATGATCAGCACCGCGTAGTCCTCGCCCGCGGCTTGCACTTGGGGGACGGTGGCGAAGAGGCTGAGAAAGCCAAACAGGCTGAAAGCTGACCAGCGCATGGCTGAATCTCCTGAATCGAGTCATTGATGTACGCAGCTTGGCCGAGCGCGGCGCCGATTGCCAGCCCGGCAGTTTTTTCCAGAACTTGACCTTGCCATCGTGGCAAGCTCCAGAGTGCTGGCAACCTCACTCAAAGGAGTCATTCCATGCAAGTGTTCAACGTTCAAGGCATGTCCTGCGGCCACTGCGTCAAGGCCATCACCCACGCGGTGCAGGCCCGTGACCCGGCGGCCAGCGTGCGCGTCGACCTGGCGGCGAAAGAAGTCGGCGTCGAAAGCACGTTGACCAGCGATCAGGTCATCGAAGCGATCAGCGAAGAAGGCTACGCAGTGAAACTCGTCTGAAGTTTTATCGTTAGCGAGCTATCGGAATGTTCAAGGCGTCCGGGCGCAGCTAGACTGTCGGGCTGCCGACTTGCCTGACTGGATGCCTGATGAACTTCCGTACCATTCTGATTCTCGGTGCCTTGACTGCCTTCGGGCCGCTGGCCATCGATTTCTATCTACCCGCGTTTCCTTCGATGGCCCTGGCCTTCGCCACCGACGAAAAACACGTGCAGATGACCTTGGCGGCGTATTTCGCCGGCCTGTCCCTCGGTCAACTGGCGTATGGCCCGGTAGCGGATCGCTTCGGACGGCGGGTGCCGTTGCTGGTGGGGCTGACGCTGTTCACCCTGGCGTCACTGGCCTGCGCCTATGCACCGAACCTCGAATGGCTGATCGGCGCGCGTTTCGTCCAGGCATTGGGCGGCTGCGCGGGGATGGTGATTTCCCGGGCAGTGGTCAGCGACAAATGCGACGCGGTGGGCTCGGCGAAAGTCTTTTCGCAACTGATGCTGGTGATGGGCCTGGCCCCGATTCTGGCGCCGATGCTTGGCGGTCTGCTGGTCAACACCACGGGTTGGCAGTCGATCTTCCTGGTGTTGACCGGGTTCAGCGCATTGGCAGGTCTGGCGGTGGCCCTCGGTCTGCCGGAAAGCATGCCGGCGCACATGCCACGCCAGCCGTTGTCCGGTGCATTGCGTCAATACGGGCGGTTGCTCAAGGACAGGGTTTACCTCGGCCATGCCCTGACCGGCGGCATCGCCATCGCCGGGATGTTCGCCTACATCGCCGGCTCACCGTTTATCTTCATCAAACTCTACGGTGTCCCGGCCGAGCACTTTGGCTGGCTGTTCGGCACCAATGCGGCGGGTTTTATTCTGGTGGCGCAGGTCAATGCGCGACTGCTGGCCAAGCGTGGGCCGGCATTCCTGCTGTCGCGGGCGGTGTGGGTGTATCTCGCGGCGGGGCTGACGTTGTTGGCGGTCAGTGCTTTGCACACTGAATCGCTGTGGCCGCTGCTGATTCCATTATTCATCTGCGTGTCCAGCCTGGGTTGCATCAGTCCCAACGCGGCAGCGTGTGCGATGAACGGTCAGGGCGGGCGTGCCGGCAGTGCTTCGGCGTTGCTCGGTTGCATGCAATTCAGCGTCGCGGCCGGCGCTTCTGCACTGGTTGGTATATTGCACGACGGCTCCGCCGTGCCGATGGCCATCGTCATCAGCCTGTGTGGTGTGCTGGTGGTGAGCGTGGCGCTGCTCACCCGGCGTCTGCAAAATGCCCGGGCGCTGGCACAAGCTCAAGCCGAAGTCTAGGCAACTCAGCCGGCGGCGCGGTGCTGGCTGTGATCGGGAATCTGGTGGGGCGCGCAAAGTCGCGCTTCGAGGGTTCGAGTGAAGGCCAGGGCTTCGGCTTCACTGCGGAATGTCACGGCGTGTTGGTCCAGGCGAACCTGCCATTGAGACTTTGCCACTTCTTTTATCAGGATCTTCATTGCTGACCTCCCATGCGTAAAAGATGTATCGCAGAGGCTTCGATTGTAGTCCTGAATACGATCGCAATTGTGACAAGGGTCAACTGTCGGACTGACGGCAAAAAGCCCTCGCCGCCTTCGCCAGAGCTGCCGAGGGCGGCGATCTTTTGCCTTAGAAACCTTCTAAAACAATTTTCCCCTTGGCTTTGCCACTCTCTAGCAGCTCATGCGCCCGGCGCAGGTTGGCCGCATTGATCGTGCCGAAGTGCTCGCCCACGGTAGTCTTCAACGTTCCCGCATCGATCAACTCTGCCACGCGGTTGAGCAGGGCGTGTTGCTCGATCATGTCCGCGGTCTCGAACAGCGAGCGGGTGTACATGAACTCCCAGTGCAGCGACAGGCTCTTGCGCTTGAGTTTGGTCACGTCCAGCGACTTCGGATCATCAATCAACGCCAGTTTGCCTTGTGGCGCCAGCGCTTCGACCAACTGATCGAGATGCTGATCGGTTTGGGTCAGGCTGGCGACATGGGTGACATTGTCGATCCCGGCACGCTTCAGTTCTTCGCTCAGCGGCTGGCTGTGATCGATCACCTGGTCGGCGCCCAGTGCTTTCACCCAGTCCCGGGTCTGTTCGCGGGATGCAGTGCCGATGACCTTCAGGCCGGTCAGCTGTCTGGCCAATTGCGTCAGGATCGAGCCGACCCCGCCTGCCGCGCCGACGATCAGCAGGCTCTGACCTTCATCGGCAGTGCCTTCGCTGATTTGCAGACGTTCGAAGAGCAATTCCCACGCGGTGATCGCGGTCAGCGGCAGGGCGGCGGCTTCGGCAAAACCGAGGGATTTGGGCATATGGCCAACGATCCGCTCATCGACCACGTGCAGTTCGCTGTTGCCGCCAGCGCGGGCGATGGAGCCGGCGTAAAAGACTTTGTCGCCAGCCTTGAACAGCGTCACTTCGCTGCCGACAGCCTTGACCACACCGGCGACGTCCCAACCCAGCACTTTCGCTGTGCCATGTTCCGGTGCCACGTTCTGCCGCACTTTGGTGTCGACCGGGTTGACCGAGATGGCTTTGACTTCCACCAGCAGGTCACGCGGACCGGCAACCGGCTCTGGCAGCTCGATGTCTTGCAGGGATCGGGCGTCGCTGATTGGCAGGGAGGCGTAGTAGGCGATGGCTTTCATAAGTGGCTCCGTACAGTTAGTAGAAGAAGGATTCAGGCGATAGCGCCGAGTCGTCTGAGCTCGAAGTGCTCGATGGTCTGGCCGGCGCTGGCCTGGAAATTCTGGAAGTGTGGGCTGGCGTTGTGCGCCTGGAGGACGTCTTCGCTGGCCCACTGTTCGATCACATAGAACACCTGCGGGTCGATCAGATCGCGGTGCAGGTCGTATTGGCTGCAACCTTCCTCGGCACGGCTCGGCGCAACCAGCGCGCGCAGCGCTTGTTCGAGGGTGTCCTGCTGGCCAGGTTTGGCGGTCAGGGTGGCGATGGCGGTGAATGACTGGGACATGTGCGGCTCCGGAAAGCGGGACGAATTCGATGGAGCAGATGATTGGCTATTTCTGCGCGAGATAAAACCGGCTAAAAGAGCAGTCTCTTTCAATTTTTTTTTGATAATCGAGGCTGGGAATGCTGCGTTTCGACGATTTGCAGTTGTTTGTTCGCGCGGCGGACCTGGGTAGCCTTTGCGCAGCGGCACGGGTAATGGACATGTCCGCCGCTGTAGCCAGCGCGGCATTGAAGCGCATCGAGCAACAGCTCGGCGCACGCTTGCTGGCGCGCTCGACTCGCAGTCTGCGCCTGACCGCCGAAGGTGAGGGCTTTCTTGAATACGCCCGGGCGGCGTTGAGCAATCTCGATGAAGGTCGGCGTTTGCTGGCCAGCGGGCAGGATCAGGTCAGTGGCGTCCTGCAGTTGTCGGCGCCATCGGATTTCGGGCGCAATCTGCTGTTGCCGTGGCTCGATGAATTCCAGCGCGCGCATCCGAAACTGACCGTGCGCCTGCTGCTCGGCGACCGCATCGCCGACCTGTTTCGTCAGCCGGTGGACATCGCCCTGCGTTATGGCGAGCCGGAAGATTCCAGTCTGGTGGCATTACCGATTGCCCCGCAAAACCGTCGCGTACTCTGCGCGTCCCCGGACTATCTGGCGCGCCAAGGCGAGCCGCGCCAGCTTGAGCAACTGGCCCAGCACAACTGCCTGCTGTATATGCTCGGCAGCCGGGTCCACGACCATTGGAGTTTTCATGACGGCAAGCGCGAGGTCGGCCTGACCGTCAGCGGCGACCGCTTCAGCGACGACGCCGATGTGGTGCGCTTATGGGCGTTGGCGGGCGCGGGTATCGCCTACAAATCGTGGCTGGACGTGGGCGCCGATGTCCTCGCGGGACGTCTCAAAGTACTGATGCCGGAGCTGCTGTGCGAGCGCGCTCCGCTGAATCTGTTGTGCGCCCATCGCGCACAATTGAGTAAGCCGGTGAACCTGTTGAGGGAAATGCTCGCCAGCCGATGCGCTGAATTGAGTAGTCAATTTCCCGTTTTTCCGCAGGATGATCATTAGTCGCACGTAAATAGAGAAATTTCTTTCAGGAACAATCACCACCCGTGCAGGCTCCGGCACGGGACGGGGCGTGCATCCCGCTTATACTAGCGCCCGCCTCATGCCAGTACCGAAACCCCGGCCGGGCGCTGTCACGCGGAGCCGTCCCGAGGTTATTCAGGGGGGCACCCGCGTTGCGGATTCTGTGCCGGAGCATGTTGCGGCAATGGCCTGCCTTGCCCCGGTCCAGGACGTGTTTCGCGTCCTTGGCCGCCGACCCATTACTGGTCAAGATGTCTCCGAGCAGTAGACGATACGATTCCACAGGGAGTGAATACATGGAACATGCACCTTGCATCAGCCAGATCGCCACGTTGCTGGCCGACCCCAAGCGCAGCGCGATGATGTGGGCGCTGATGGATGGCTCGGCCCGGCAAACCGAGGAGCTTGCGCTACTGGCAGGTCTGTCGCCGTCGTCGGCCAGTGCACACCTAGGGCGTCTGTCCGCTGGCGGCCTGTTGAAAGTCGAGATTCGCGGTCGCAAGCGCTTTTTCCGGCTGGCGGCGCCGGAGGTCGGTGCCGCCATCGAGGCACTGGCCAGCGCCACCATCGCCAGCGCTCCCCGGGAGATTCCGCCGGCATTCAAACGCAGCACTGCGATTGCCAAGCCGCAGGCGGCGCCGTCTTCGCTGCTGCGCGCGCGTTTCTGCGACGACCATCTGGGCGGCACGCTGGCGGCGGATCTGTATCAGCGTCTGCTCGATGCCGGCTGGATCGAACAGCTCGAACAACGGGTGGTCGTGACCCATAAGGGTTCCACGCAACTGGCCAAGCGCGGGGTGTTCATCCAGGCGCTGGCTCATCGCAATGTGCACGTGGCGTGCGCCTGCCCGGACTGGAGCGAAAGACGCCCGCACATGGGCGGCTCCCTGGGGGCGGCGCTGTTGCAGTTGTTCCTGCAGTCCGGCTGGCTGACCTTGCCCAACGATTCCCGCGCGTTGCAATTGACTGCGGCGGGGCAGCGCGAAATCCATCGTTTTGCCAAGGAAACCGAGCTGGAATTGGCGTTCTAGAAGGGTTGCTGATCGACGTCAGGGGCTACGGCGTCGTCCATGACTGCGGGCAGGTCGCATCCAGTACCGTCTCTGAATCACCATCGCGCACACTCGTTCCGGGGATTTTTTTCGGAGGGGGAGCACGGCATGGACATTCATCGCTACAGCGCGGCAGAACGACTGGAACGCCTGCCCGTCAGTGGTTATCACCGGATCATTTTCATCATCATCGCCCTGGCGTTTTTCTTCGACTCCATGGACCTGGCGATGATGACGTTTCTGCTCGGCTCGATCAAAACCGAGTTCGGTCTGAGCAGTGCGCAAGCCGGGTTGCTCGCCAGTTCGAGCTTCTTCGGCATGGTGCTGGGGGCGTCGTTGTCGGGCATGCTCGCCGACCGTTTCGGGCGCAAACCGGTGTTCCAGTGGAGCATCGTCCTGTGGGGCGTGGCCAGCTACCTGTGTTCGACGGCACAAACGGTCGAGACGTTGACGCTGTTCCGCATTTTGCTGGGGATCGGCATGGGCATGGAGTTCCCGATTGCACAGTCGATGCTCTCGGAGCTGATCCCGGCGCAACGACGTGGCCGCTACATCGCGTTGATGGACGGATTCTGGCCGCTCGGTTTCGTCGCGGCCGGCGTACTGTCTTACTTTCTGTTACCGGTGATTGGCTGGCGCGACATCTTTCTGGTGTTGGCCGTGCCGGCGGTGTTTGTGCTGGCGATCCGGTTTTTCATTCCCGAGTCACCACGCTGGCTGGAGCAGGCCGGGCGCCACGACGCGGCGGATAACGTCCTCGACGGCATTGAAAGTCGCGTCCGTGCCTCACTGGGAGGCGCTGCATTGCCGGAGCCTGTGCGCCTGCCGCGCACGGTGACGCCACCGGGCAACCTCTTCTCGGCGCTCAAGCAGATCTGGTCGCCGCAATACCGCCAGCGCACGACGATGATCTGGAGCCTGTGGTTCTTCGCGCTGTTGGGGTTTTACGGGCTGACGTCGTGGCTCAGTGCCTTGTTGCAACAGTCGGGTTTCGCCGTGACCCAGTCGGTGTATTACACGGTGCTGATTTCGCTGGGCGGGATTCCCGGGTTTCTGATGGCGGCGTGGCTGGTCGAACGCTGGGGACGCAAACCGGTGTGCATCGTCACCTTGCTCGGCGGCGGGGTGATGGCGTTTCTGTATGGGCAGAGCGCGGTGTTCGGCGGCAACGTGACGTTGCTGATCGGCACGGGCTTGTTGATGCAGTTCTTTCTGTTCGGTATGTGGGCGGTGCTTTATACCTACACGCCGGAGTTGTATCCGACCTCGGCGCGGGCGACAGGCTCGGGGTTTGCCTCGGCGATTGGCCGCGTGGGTTCTCTGCTCGGGCCGTTGGTGACCGGGCTGGTGTTCCCGATTACCGGGCAGGGCGGAGTGTTTGCGCTGGGCGCGGCGTGCTTTGCGATTGCGGCGGGGGTGGTGTGGCTGTTCGGGATGGAGACGCGGGGCAAGACCCTCGAAGAACTGACCGAAGTCCAAATCCCAGGCTAAATACAGAACCAATGTGGGAGCGGGCTTGCTCGCGAAAGCGGTGTGTCAGTCAACATTCGTCTATCTGACATACCGCATTCGCGAGCAAGCCCGCTCCCACAATTTGGATCTTCAGCGGCCTTACGGTTTTACCAGGCGCGCATCGAGGCTGTTTTGCGCCAGGCGCTTGGCCTGATCCTGGGTCATGCCCAGGTGCTCGTACAGCGCATGGAAGTTCTCGGTTACGTAACCACCGAAGTACGCCGGGTCATCGGAGTTCACCGTGACCTTCACGCCACGCTCGAGCATGTCGAGGATGTTGTGTTGCGACATGTGATCGAACACGCACAGTTTGGTGTTCGACAGCGGGCACACGGTCAGCGGGATCTGCTCGTCGATGATCCGCTGCATCAGACGCTCGTCTTCGATGGCGCGCACGCCGTGGTCGATACGCTGGATTTTCAGCAGGTCGATGGCTTCCCAGATGTACTCCGGCGGGCCTTCTTCGCCCGCGTGGGCAACGGTCAGGAAGCCTTCGTGACGGGCACGATCAAACACGCGCTGGAACTTGCTCGGCGGGTGGCCCATCTCGGAACTGTCGAGGCCGACAGCGACAAACGCGTCACGGAACGGCAGCGCCTGATCTAGGGTTTTCTCGGCTTCTTCTTCGCTCAGGTGACGCAGGAAGCTCAGGATCAATCCGCTGGTGATGCCCAGTTGCTGCTCACCATCCTTCAGCGCCGCGGCGATGCCGTTGAGCACCACTTCGAACGGAATGCCCCGGTCGGTGTGGGTCTGCGGGTCGAAGAACGGTTCGGTGTGAACCACGTTCTGTGCCTTGCAACGCAGCAGGTAGGCCCAGGTCAGGTCGTAGAAATCCTGCGAGGTGCGCAACACGTCGGCGCCCTGGTAATACAGGTCGAGAAATTCCTGCAGGTTGTTGAAGGCGTAGGCCTTGCGCAGGGTTTCCACATCGCTCCACGGCAGGGCGATCTTGTTGCGTTCGGCCAGGGCGAACAGCAGCTCGGGCTCGAGCGAGCCTTCGAGGTGCAGGTGCAGTTCAGCCTTGGGCAAGGCGTTGAGCCAGTCGTACATATTCTTTTCTCATCAGGTGCAATGACGGCATTCTACAGATGCGCGCCGAAACAATTGGCAAAACCTGACCAAGCGATCCATCACACGGCCTCCTGCTCACGCCGATAGGCGTAGGTATCGGCGAAGCGCGACAGCAGGAATTCGGCGCAAGTGGTCGTCGGATATTTGGCTGGGTGCTGTGCGTCCTGGCAACCGGGCAGGCATTCGATGCGGGTATCGGGGTGGGGTTCGGCGAAGAACGGCATCGAGTAACGGTCCACCCCGAGTGGACTGATCACCCGGTGCGGGGTCGAGCGATAACGGTCATTGCTCCAGCGCGCCATCATGTCGCCAAGGTTGACCACGAAGGTGCCGTCAATCGGCGGCGCGTCGATCCATTCGCCTTTGACGTTCTTCACTTGCAAGCCGCCGGCGCTGTCTTGGTAGAGCAGGGTGATACAGCCGTAATCGGTGTGCGCACCGGCGCCTTGCTGTTCGACGGAACTGGCGGTGTGGCGGGGCGGGTAATGGATCATGCGCAGGACGCTGACCGGATCAACGAAGCGGCTGTCGAAGAAATCACGTTCGATGTTCAACGCGATAGTCATCGCCCGCAGCAGGGTTTGCGCGAGGGCCTGCATGTCGAGGTAGTGCTGCTCCATCAATGCTTCCCAACCCGCTTGAGACGGATGCCGGTTGGGGCCGCGCAAGGGTTTTTCCGCGAGCACATCGGGGTGATTGGCCGGCAGGTGCAGGCCCATGTCGAAGGTTTCTTTCAGGTCGCTGGGTTTGTTCGGGTCGAGTTGCTCGGTGGCGATGGCGCCATAGCCGCGATGGTGGCGGGTCTGGGTGATGTCGATCCTGAGTTTTTCGGCAGCGGGCAGGGCGAAGAACCGTTGAGTCTGATCGAGCACCGCGTCGATGCGTTGCGGCGAGATCGGATGGCCCTTGATGTAGAAGAAGCCCCACTCGCGACAGGCGTGGTCGATTTGCTCGGCCACGGCGGGCCAGGCGTTTTCGTCGATGGAGTAGAGCGGGCTGATGTCGATGACCGGAAGCTGATCCATACACAATCCTTGAATACGCTGAAGATTCAACTGTGGGAGCGGGCTTGCTCGCGAAGGCGTCGTATCAGTTGAAACATGAGTTACCTGACACTTCGCTTTCGCGAGCAAGCCCGCTCCCACAGGGTTTTGTGTGATGAGTAAAAATTACTTCGGCATCTCGGCCTTCATGCCTTCAACGTAATAGTTCATCGACGCCAGTTCCGCCGTGGTCGCACTTACGCCCGCCGGGATTTTCACGGTGCCGGCCTGATCCTTGATCGGTCCGGTAAACGGCTGGAACGTACCGCTCTTGATGTCGGCAATGATCTGCTCGGCCTCGGCTTTCACGGGCGCCGGCACCAGATCGCTGATCGGCAGTTCAACCGTGCCTTCCTTCAGCCCGCCCCAGTAGTCCTGGGATTTCCACGTGTGGTCGATCACGCTTTGCGTCGCCTGAATGTAGTGCGGCGCCCAGTCGTTGACGATCGAGGTCAGCACCGCTTTCGGCCCGAAGTGGGCCATGTCCGAGGCGTAACCCACCGCGTACACGCCACGGCGTTCGGCAGCCTGGATCGGCGCCGGGCTGTCGGTGTGCTGGAACACCACGTCGACACCCTGATCGATCAGCGCGTTGGCGGCGTCGGCTTCCTTGCCCGGGTCGAACCATGAGTTGACCCACACCACTTTGATCTCGGTGCCGGGGTTGTACTTGTTCAGGGCCAGTTGAATGGCGTTGATGTCGCGGATCACTTCCGGGATCGGGAAGGAGGCGACATAGCCGATCTTCTTGGTCTTGGTCATCTTCGCCGCGAGGAAACCGCCGACGTAGCGGCCCTCATAAGTGCGCGCCAGGTAGGTGCCGAGGTTCTTGTCCTGCTTGTAGCCGGTGGCGTGCTCGAAAGTTACCTTGGGGAATTGCTTGGCGACTTTCAGTGTCGGGTTCATGTAGCCGAAGGAGGTGGTGAAGATCAGGTCGTACTTGTCCTTGGCCATGTTGCGGATCACCCGCTCGGCGTCGGCGCCTTCGGCAACGTTCTCGACGTAGTTGGTGGTGATCTGAGTGCCGAGTTTTTCCGCGAGGGCCTTGCGCCCCTGCTCATGCTGATACGTCCAGCCGTGGTCACCGATCGGGCCGATGTAGACGAAACCGACCTTCAGCGGATCGGCAGCGCTGGCGCTCAGGCTGATCCCCAGACCGAGGGCGGCGCACAGCAGTTTGTGCAGCGGACGTATTTGCATGAATTGGAGCTCCGTTTTGTTGTGTGTGGTCAGGGTCAATGCAAATTGCTGACCAATAGGACAACAAACCGGTTTGAAATCGTGTGAAGGCCTTCGCGAGCAGGCTCGCTCCCACATTCGAGCGCATTCCAATAAGGGAGCGGGCTTGCTCGCGAAGAGGCCGGTAAGGCCAATAAAAGGGCACCTGCCAAACTCGCTGCTATTCGCTGGTGCGCTAATGTGTAACGAAACGTTAGCGCCGCCCCGCAGTCAGTAGCTCATTCGCACTCTTCGGTACAAAGGCACGCCATGTTCTCGATCCTCAAGCAAGAAAGCTTTCTGCTCCTGGCAATCATCGCCGCGTGCGTCGCCTATCCGCTGGAACACTGGCTGTTGCACAGCGGCCAGATCGTCGCGCTGATCGGCGGTCTGGCGCTGATCGCCTTCATCGTCGCCGCCTCGATGCGTGTCGCCCATCAAGCCGAACTGCTCGCCGAAAAAGTCGGCGACCCCTACGGTACGATGATCCTGACCCTCGCTGCGGTGCTGGTGGAAGTGGTGATCCTCGCGATCATGATGAGCAACGAAGCCTCGGCCACGCTGGTGCGCGACACGATCTACTCGGCGGTGATGCTCGACATCAACGGCATCCTCGGCCTCGCCGCGCTGATGGGCGGGATCAAGCACGGTGAGCAGTCCTACAACGACGATTCGGCGCGCAGTTACAGCGTGATGATCCTCACCGCCATGGGCGTGTCGATGGTGGTGCCGGAATTCATTCCCGAAGCCAACTGGAAGATTTATTCGGCGTTCACCATCGGTGCGATGGTGGTGCTGTATGCCTTGTTCCTGCGCATGCAGGTCGGCCCGCACAGTTACTTTTTCAGCTACAGCTACCCGGACAAACGCCGCAAGAAAGAACCGAACGAGGAGGAGCCGAAACCGGTCAGCCTGGCATTGTCGATTGGCATTCTGGTGGCGGGCGTGGTGGTGATCGGCGCACTGGCTGAAGTGATGTCCAAGACCCTCGATCTGGGCCTGGAAGGCACGGGCGCGCCGCCGGTGATCACGGCGATTCTGGTGGCGGCGATTTCTGCGGCGCCGGAGATTCTGACTGCGTTGCGCGCGGCACTGGCTAACCGCATGCAATCGGTGGTGAACATTGCGATGGGCGCGTCGTTGTCGACGGTGATTCTGACCGTGCCGGTGATGGAAGCGATGGCGCTGTATACCGGCCAGCCGTTTCAGATGGCGATGACCCCGGTGCAGACGGTGATGATCTTCATCACGCTGATCGTCAGCGCGATCAACCTCAATGACGGCGAAACCAATGCCATCGAAGGCATGACGCACTTCGTATTGTTCGCTACCTTCATCATGCTGTCCCTACTGGGCCTTTAAGCCCACCACAAAACCCAATGTGGGAGCGGGCTTGCTCGCGAAGGCAGTGTGTCAGGCAATTCAATACCGACTGACACAACGCTTTCGCGAGCAAGCCCGCTCCCACAGTTTTGAACGACGGGGTCAGGTTCCGGCGATCAACTGACGGGCCGCCTGGCTGTGATCGGCGATCAGGCCTTTCAGGTCAAGGCCTTCAACCTGACCGTCGACCACACGCCACTTGCCACCAATCATCACCCGATCCGCACGATCGGCACCGCACAACAGCAGCGCCGAAACCGGATCGTGGCTGCCGGAGAAGCGCAGTTCATCAAGCTTGAACAGCGCCAGATCGGCCTGCTTGCCCACCGCCAGTTCGCCGATATCGGTACGCCCCAGCAAACTCGCAGACCCCTTGGTCGCCCAGCCCAGCACGCGTTCCGGGGTGATCTTCTCGGCGCCGTAACGCAGGCGCTGGATGTACAGCGCCTGGCGCGCTTCCAGGATCATGTTCGACGCATCGTTGGATGCCGAACCGTCGACGCCCAGACCGAACAACGCACCGGCATCGGTCAGTTCGATACTCGGGCATATGCCGGAGGCCAGGCGCATGTTCGAGCTCGGGCAATGACAGATACCGGTACCCGCCTGACCGAGGCGGGCGATTTCGTCCGGGTTGAAGTGGATGCCGTGCGCCAGCCAGGTGCGCGGGCCGAGCCAGCCGACACTGTCGAGATAATCGACGGTGCGCAGGCCGAAACGCTGCAGGCAGAAATCTTCTTCGTCGAGGGTTTCGGCCAAGTGCGTGTGCAGACGCACGTCGAGCTTGTTTGCCAGATCAGCACTGGCCGACATGATTTCCGGGGTCACCGAGAACGGCGAGCACGGCGCCAGCGCGATCTGGATCTGCGCGCCCTCGCCACGTTCGTGGTACTCGTGGATCAGGCGCTGACTGTCGTCGAGAATCACCTGGCCTTCCTGCACGGTCTGCTGCGGCGGCAGGCCGCCGTCTTTCTCGCCGAGGCTCATCGAACCGCGGGTGAGCATGGCGCGCATGCCCAGTTCACGCACGGTGTCGACTTGCACGTCGATGGCGTTTTCCAGACCGTCCGGGAACAGATAGTGATGGTCGGCTGCGGTGGTGCAACCCGACAGCAGCAGTTCGGCCAACGCGACTTTGGTGGCGAGCGCGAGTTTTTCAGGCGTCAGGCGCGCCCAGACCGGGTACAGGGTTTTCAGCCACGGGAACAATGGCTGATTGACCACCGGCGCCCAGGCGCGGGTAAGGGTTTGATAGAAGTGATGGTGGGTGTTGATCAGGCCCGGGAGGATCACATGCTCGCGGGCATCGAACACTTCATTGCACGGCGCCGACGGCTGTTGGCCGGCCGCCAGCACTTCGACGATGACACCGTCTTGCACGACAAGACCGCCACGGGCATCGAGCTCGTTGGAGGTGAAAATGGCGAGGGGATTTTTTAACCAGGTACGGGTCGCGGGCATGTTGCCGGCTCCTCTGAAAGTTGGGTTCAGGGTTGCCAGCTCAGTGATGCCCTGTCTGCTGATCCAGGGTCGCCGCGGGGACGAGGTGCGCAGTTTCAAACAAATTGTTGCATCGGGCAAGCCCAACCCGACCATTCACCACACAACCCCCTGTGGGAGCGGGCTTGCTTGCGAAAGCAGTGTGTCAGGCAATTCAATACCGACTGACACGACGCTTTCGCGAGCAAGCCCGCTCCCACATTGGGATCTTCAGTGTTTACCAGGGAATGGTTTCGCCCTTGTAGTTGATGAAGTGATGGCCGCCCTTGCCGGTATACGCATTCACCTGATCAATCAGCCCACGGGTGCTGGTCTCGACGTCCAGGTCGGCCCCGTCACCGCCCATGTCCGTTTTCACCCAGCCCGGATGCAGCGAGAGCACCGTCATCTTCTGCTCGCCCAACTGCGTGACAAAACTGTTGGTCATCGAATTCAGCGCAGCCTTGCTCGCCTTGTACAGCGCCAGTTCCGGCGCGTCTGGCACGGTCACGCTGCCCAGTCCGGAGCTCATGAACGCCAGCACGCCGCTGCCATCACGAATCTGCCCGACAAACCGCTGGGCCAGATTGATCGGCGCCACGGCGTTGGTGAAAAACAGCTGACCGACTTCCGCCAATGTCGCGCCGCCCGGGGTCTGATCGACCGGGCCTTTGACCCCGGCGTTGACGAACAGCAGGTCAAAGGTTTCGCCCTTGAGCTGTTGGCTCAGGGCAATCACCGCTTGCTGGTCATCCATGTCGAGCTTCTCGATCCGCACCTTGCCCAGCGCTTGCAGCGCCTCGGCGTTTTGCGGATTGCGCACGGTGGCGGTGACCTGCCAGCCGTCGGCCAGCAATGTTTTCACCAGACCGAGGCCCAGGCCCCGGGAGGCGCCGATGATCAGTGCGTTTTTTACAGACATGATGGGCTTCCTTGATGAATGAGGATCATGGATTCAATGGACAGGCCTGACCGAGGCGGAGTTGCGATCGCTGACGCAGCGCGTCGAGCTCGCTCATTCGGGTTTCGATCAGTTGCAGCTTGTCGCGCAGCAATTGCGCCACCGCGTTGTCCGGGGCGGGGGCGATCCACAAGGCGGCGACGCTGTTGCCGATTTCGCCCAGGGTAAATCCCAGACGTTGCGCGGTTTTGATGTAGAGCACCAGTTGCAGCATTTGCGGCGGATAGTCGCGGTAACCGTTGGCTCTGCGTTGCGCCGCGATCAGGCCGCGCTGCTCGTAGAAGCGCAGGGTGTCACGGCTGACGGCGCTGGCCTGGGCTAATTCACCGATGCGCATGGCGGCTCTCGAAAAGGGCGATTGACCTTGGAGCATACTCCAGGCTTTACCGTGCTTGCTCCCTGAATTTCCGGAGCAAGGATGATGTGGACTTCAACGCAGTATCGCAACGTGGTGCGCGGCAGCGCCTGGTACGACCTGATCGTCACGGCAGCGTTTGCCACGCCGTGGAGTTTTGCTTTTTTTCACGACTGGTTGACTGCACTGGACATCCCTGGCGAACTGCGGATGTTTTAGCCTGTGCACATCCGCAGGCGTGGGGCGTTGCTCAGGTCTTGCCTGTGAGTAAGTCTTCGCCAGCAGGCTCGCGAAGAGGCCCGCCCCAACCATAATTAATGCCCTGCCTGCCAAGGCTGCCCCAGCGAGACCGGCGCATACAGCCGCGTGCGCAGCGCATCCCGCGACAACAGCACCAACACCACAATCGTCGCCACATACGGCAGCATCGCCAGCAGACTCGACGCAATCGCCAGCCCCAACCCTTGCGCCACCAGATGCAGGATGCTGGCGAGGCCAAACAGGTACGCCCCGAGCAACAACCGCCACACTCGCCAACTGGCAAACACCACCAGCGCCAAGGCAATCCAGCCGCGCCCAGCGGTCATGTTTTCCGCCCACATCGGCGTGTACGCCAGCGACAGATAAGCCCCGGCCAGCCCGGCCATCGCTCCGCCAAACAGCACCGCGAGCGTGCGCACGGTCAACACCGGCAAGCCCATTGCGCTGGCTGCATCCGGGTTTTCCCCGACCGCCTGAATGATCAGCCCGACACGACTTTTGATGATCACCCACGCCACCAGCGCAAATAGCGCAAACGACAGGTACACCAGCAGATCCTGGGCAAACAGCATCCGCCCGATCAACGGGATCTCACTCAGATAAGGAATCGCCAAAGGCTCGAAACCGGCCAGCGGTTTGCCAACCCATGCAGCACCGACGAAAGTTGAAAGGCCCACGCCAAAAATCGTCAGGGCCAGTCCAGTCGCCACCTGATTGGCGTTGAACACCAGCGCCACCAAGGCAAACAGCGATGACAGCAGCATCCCGGCGAGCATCGCCAGCACCACACCGAGCCACAGGTTGCCGCTGTTCAGCGCGACGATAAATCCGATCACCGCGCCAAACAGCATCATGCCTTCCTGCCCGAGGTTGAGCACGCCGCTCTTCTCGCAGATCAACTCACCCAGCGCCACCAGCAACAGCGGTGTGCCGCAACGCACCATGGCGTAGAAAATATTGCTCAACAGATCGATATCCATCACAGCGCTCCGGCGGTTACGGCAGTGGTCGAAGTGCGCTTGACCCAGCGCAGGCTCAGGCGTGGCCGATAGAGAATCAGCACGTCACAGGCGAGCAGGAAAAACAGCATCATTCCCTGGAACAGCTGAGTGATGGCTTGCGGCAGATTGAGGGTCATTTGCGCGCTCTCGCCCCCGATGTACAGCAGTGCCATCAGCAGACTGGAGAACAGAATCCCGATCGGATTCAGACGCCCGAGAAACGCCACAGTGATCGCCGCATAGCCATAACCCGGCGACACTTGCGGCACCAGTTGACCTATCGGCCCGGTGACCTCGCAAACCCCGGCAAGTCCCGCCAAACCGCCGCTGATCAGCAGCGCGAGCCAGATCAAACGCTTTTCGCGAAAGCCGACAAACCCCGCTGCACGCTTGTCCAGGCCGAGCACTTTGATCTGGAACCCGACAAAACTTTTCTGCAGCAACACCCACACTGCTACCAGCGCGAGCAGGGCGAAATACACCCCGGCATGCACGCGACCATCCTCCATCAACAGCGGCAAACGGCTGGCGTCGCCGAACATCGCCGACTCGGGAAAGTTGTACCCGGCCGGGTCCTTCAGCGGCCCGTGCACGCAGAACAGCAACAGGTTCAGGGCGATGTAATTGAGCATGATGCTGGTGAGGATTTCGTTGGCGTTGAAACGCGTGCGCAACCAAGCGGTCAGTCCGGCCCACGCGGCGCCGGCGAGGGTGCCGGTGAGCAGGATCAGCGCCAATGCCCAACGGCTTTGCATGTCGATGATGTGCACCGCCAAGGCACTGCCGGCCAGTGCGCCGAGCAGCAGTTGGCCTTCGGCGCCGATGTTCCAGATCCGTGCCTGATAGGCCACGGCCAGACCGAGTGCGCACAGCAGAATAGGCAGCGCTTTGACCAGCCATTCGGAGACGCCGTACAAATCGCTGATCGGCGCGATCAGCAAAGTGTGCAAGGTTTGCAGCGGGTCGTGCCCGAGGGCGATGAACAGCAGCGAGCCGCAACCAAGCGTCAGCACAGCCGCCAGTAACGGTGAGCACCACAGCATCAGGCGCGATTGCTGGCCACGGGGTTCGAGGGAAAGCAGCATGGTGAAAACTCCGTTAAACCGTGGCAGCGGAAGGTGAGTGGTCGAACTGGCCGGCCATCCAGCCACCGACATCGCTGAGTTGTGTGTCGCCGGTGTTGTGCAGCGTCGACAGACGGCCGCTGCACAACGCGCCGAGGCGGTCGCTGATCTGGAACAGTTCGTCGAGGTCCTCGGAAATCACCAGGATCGCCGCGCCAGCATCACGCAATGCGATCAAGGCACGGTGAATGGTGGCGGCGGCACCGACGTCCACGCCCCAGGTCGGGTGCGCGGCGATCAACAGTTTCGGACGCTGGAGGATTTCCCGACCGAGGATGAATTTCTGCAAGTTACCGCCAGACAAACTCCGCGCGGCGGTTTGCGTGTCCGGGGTCTTCACGCCGAAGCGCTGGATGATCTGTTGGGCGAGCGCTTCGACTTTGCTGCGCTCGATCAAACCGCAGTTGACCAAACCTTGTTGAAAAGCGGTGAGCAGGGCGTTGTCCGCCAGGCTCAACTCTGGCACTGCGCCGTGACCGAGGCGCTCGGCCGGGACGAATGCCAGCCCGCGTTTGCGCCGCGCGTCCGGGCGCAAATCGGCGACCGCCTGATCCTCGAAACGAATGGTTGCCGCCTCGGCGCGGGGCAGGGTGCGTTCGCCGCTGAGCAGTGCGAGCAATTCATCTTGACCATTGCCCGCTACACCGGCGATGCCGACGATTTCTCCGCTGCGCACCTGCAACTCGATGCCTGTCAGCGAGCAGCCAAACGGATCGGGGTTGTGCCAACTCAATCCGCTGACCTGCAGGAACGCCGCGCCGCCGCTGACCTTCGGATAATCGCCAATCAGCGTCGCCGCTTCGCCGACCATCAACTGCGCCAGTTGCTGATCGGTGCATTGCGCCGGCAGGCAATGGCCGGCCATGCGCCCGCTGCGCAACACGGTGGCGCTGTGGCATAACGCGCGCACCTCCGCGAGCTTGTGGCTGATAAATAGAATGCTGCACCCCTCGGCGGCAAGGCGGCGCAGGGTGATGAACAAATCGTCGGCCTCCTGTGGTGTCAGCACTGAAGTCGGTTCGTCGAGAATCAGCAAGCGGATGTCCTGCATCAGGCAGCGAACGATCTCCACCCGTTGCCGTTCGCCAATCGACAGGCTGTGGACAAGTCGCTCCGGCTCCAGCGCCATGCCATAGCGCCGCGAGACTTCGCGAATTTTCGGTTCCAGTTGTTTCGGTGTGCCGGCCGCAGCGCCCATGGCCAAGGCAATGTTCTGCGCCACGCTAAGGGTTTCAAACAGCGAGAAATGCTGGAACACCATGCCGATGCCCAACTGCCGCGCCTGGGCCGGGTTGCGAATGTCGACCCTTTGGCCCTGCCAGAGCACGTCGCCCGTGTCGGCCTGAGTGACGCCGTAGATAATCTTCATCAAGGTGCTTTTGCCTGCGCCGTTCTCGCCGAGCAGTGCGTGGATTTCACCGGGGGCGATGCTCAGATCAATGGCGTCGTTGGCCAGACAACCGGGGTAGCGTTTGCTGATGTGGCGCAGTTGCAGGCGCGGAATTTCGGGAGCGATGGACATGACAGGCTCGACTTGCTTGGAGTTGTGCCTGTGGATAAAGCAATTTCCTGGCCATTGAGTCAGGAACTCGCCCGGGCCTTGCCCGTTAGCGCTTGGCGCAGAGCATCGAAGACAACATCGGTGGAACTCGCGGCACCAATTCAGAGCGAAACCGTTGATCGAGCTCCAGTTTTGGTCGTCGGCAACTGATCAAAAAACGAACAACTCGCCGGGGGCTAGGCGGAGTCGGCGACTGCGCCCGTCATGAACGGGTTATCCACAGGTTGCTCCACAGTATTTGTGCGCAAGCCGCGAACCCGGGCATAAGCATTGCGGTGCTTTCTTCTAATAGTGATAAACGATGCTAACTGATTGTTTCTACTTGGGAATTACATTTTTTCTGGCGAATTGAACGAAAAGTGAACAAATCGCGCAAAGCCACGTGACAGAAGGGTTACAGCGGTATGTGCTCAGGTTATCCACAGTCGGATACACAGCGGATGTGGGCAAGTCTGGGGAATGAGGAAAACAGGAATGCCCTAAAAGATCGCAGCGTTCCGCTGCGCCTGGAGCGGAACGCATTTCGAGTGAGCTGCGCAAGGCTGCGATCTTTTGATCTTCTATCGCTGAAGCAGAATTCGCCCACGGCTCAAATCAGCAAGCTGCGATTGCAAGACATCGATCTGCGCCTCACCGACTGCCAACTTCAGCTCAACGCCATTGGCGGTGAAGTTTTCCTCCACCACTAACCCGCCCAGATCGGCCACACGCAATTTCACCAACGCCAGTTCGGCAAAACCGCAAGCACAACCCAGCGGCACCCGGCTGATCAACTCGACCTTGGCCGCCGTCTGCAGACACTTGTTCGCTCCGCCGCCATAGGCCCGAGCCAAACCGCCCGTGCCCAGTTGAATACCGCCGTACCAGCGAATTACCAGCACCGCGACCTGATCGCAATCCTGCGCTTCAATTGCCGCGAGAATCGGTCGTCCCGCCGTGCCGCCCGGTTCTCCATCATCGTTGCTGCGATATTGATCGCCGAGTTTCCATGCCCAGCAATTGTGCGATGCGTTCAAATCGCTGTGCTGTTCCAAGAACACTTGCGCATCAGCAGGGCTGCCAATCGGCGTGGCGAAGGTGATAAAGCGGCTTTTGCGAATCTCTTCGCGGTATTCGCAAAAGCCGCTGAGGGTGAAAGGCATAATCGTCTTATAGAGGAGGAGTGAGGCCGCAGCCTTTGAGAATGATGCGGATCAGGTTGTCGCCGGCGTCTTCCATGTCCTGCTTGGTCAGCTTGCTGCGACCGGTGACGCGGCAGATCTGCGTGGCGAAATCAGCGTAATGCTGTGTGCTGCCCCAGAGCAGGAAGATCAGGTGCACCGGATCGATCGGGTCCATTTTGCCCGCATCGATCCACGCCTGGAACACCGCCGCACGGCCAGTAAACCAGGCGCGGTAGTCCTGATTGAAATATTCGGTGAGGCATTCGCCGCCGCTGATCACTTCCATCGCAAAGATTCGCGAGGCTTGCGGCTGGCGCCGGGAGAATTCCATTTTCGCGCGAATGTAGCGGGTCAGCGCTTCGGCCGGATCGTCCTCGGCGGTGAGGGTGTTGAAGGTGCTGTCCCACAGTTCGATGATGTTGCTCAGCACCGCCACGTACAAACCGAGTTTGTTGGTGAAGTAGTAATGCAGGTTCGCCTTGGGCAATCCGGCATTCTGGGCGATGGTGTTCATGCTGGTGCCTTTGTACCCGTGACGGGCGAACTCGTCTTCGGCGGCTTTGAGGATGGTCTCTTCGTTTTTCTGACGAATGCGGCTGGCGGGTTTGCCGCCGTGGGCTGGGACTTCAAAGGTCATAGGCACTTCCGGGATTGTCTGTGGGTGCAACCAAGTTGCGTTGATAGCGCACCCACAGGCATCCGACAAGTCCTTGCGCGATAAAACCGTTACGCCTGTTCGGTCTTGTTCAGTGGAGCATGCACCTCAGCGACGAGGGGTTTTGCCTCCGGCAGCAGCAGGCAGAGGAAAATGGCCGTCAACCCGCCGCTGGTGATGGCCGAGTCGAACAGGTTCTGCACCAGTTTCGGCATCAGGTGCAACAGCCCCGGCTGCGCGGCGATACCGAGGCCGACGCCGAACGAGGTGGCAATGATCAACATACTGCGCCGATCCAGCGGCGACTGCGCGAGGATACGCACGCCGGCAGCGGCCACGGCGCCGAACATCACCAACGTTGCGCCGCCGAGCACCGGTTTCGGAATCTGTTGCAGCACCGCGCCGATCATCGGGAACAGGCCGAGACAGAACAGGATCGCGCCGATGTACAGGCCAACGTAGCGGCTGGCGACGCCGGTCAACTGGATTACGCCGTTGTTTTGCGCGAACGTGGTGTTGGGAAAGGCGCTGAAGGTGGCGGCGATCATGCAGCTCACGCCATCGCCGAGCACTCCGCCACGCAGGCGGCTTATATAAGAAGGGCCGCTGATGGGTTGGCGCGCGAGCATGCAGTTGGCGGTGAGGTCGCCGACGGTTTCGATGGTGCTGATCAGATAAATCAGCGCGACCGGCAGGAAAGCTGTCCAGTCGAAGCTGAAGCCAAACTTGAACGGCGCAGGAATACTCACCAGCGGCAAGTCAGGCAACGGCTGCGGGATCAGTTTCCCACTGAACCAGGCGGCCAGACTGCCGACGACCAGACCGATGATGATCGCCGATAGCCTTACCCATGGCGTATTCGAGCGGTTGAGCAGAATGATCGTCAGCAACACAAATACGCCCAGCGCCAGGTTGCCCGGTGCGCCGAAATCTGCAGCGTTGAAGCCACCACCCAGGTCAGTGATGCCGACCTTGATCAGACTGATGCCGATCAGCGTAATGACGATGCCAGTCACCAGCGGCGTGACCACGCGACGTAATTGACCGATGAAGCGACTGAGCACGATCTGCACAATCGCGCCGAAGAAACACACGCCAAAGACCATCGCCAGAATGTCTTCCGGGCTGCCGCCACGCTGCTTGACCACAAACCCCGCCGACAGCACCGCTCCGAGAAAGGCAAAACTGGTGCCCTGTAAACAGATCATCCCCGCGCCAATGCCGAACGGCCGCCGCGCCTGAATAAAGGTGCCGACCCCGGAGACCATCAGCGCCATGCTGATCAGGTAGGGCAGATGCGCGGTCAAACCGAGCGCCGAGCCAATCACCAGCGGTGGGGTGATGATGCCAACGAAGCTGGCGAGTACATGTTGCAGCGCAGCGAGAATCGCGGCGAGCGGTTTGGGGCGGTCGTTGAGGCCGTAGATCAGGTCGCTGGACGGTGCGGAATCTGGCTGCATGGTTCAGGGCTTCTTGTTGAAAAATCGAGGTTGATCCTTCTTTGCAAAAAGCTGTCCACTTGCTCAGGTTATTGGCCGGATTTTTCGCCAAGGCCCAGCGCTGGCGCGCCTTGGAGGATTTTCACCGCGTCGCTGCAAGACTCTCCAAAAAACTCTCCAGCACCAAATGAGGGCGCCGGCCCTTGCGCGTGACCGATGCGAGGCTCAGGTCGTAGAAACGTGTCTGGGATTTCAGGGCACGCAACCGACCTTGCTGCACCCAGAGACTGGCGTAGTGATCCGGCAAATAGCCAATGTAGCGCCCGGTGAGGATCAGAAACGCCATGCCCTCGCGGTCGGAAGCACTGGCCGTGCAATTGAGCGCCTGGTAATGCGCCTGAATGTCTGCCGGCAAGCGAAACGTCGGGGCAATCGCGTCCTGACTGTTAAGGCGTTCGTCATCGAGCTGTTTGTCATCGACGTAAAACAGCGGATGACCGACTGCGCAGTAAAGCAGCGAACGCTCACTGTACAGCGGCTGATATTCCAACCCCGACAACGCACTGGCCTGTGGCACCACGCCGACATGCAGGCGGCCATCAAGCACACCTTGCTCAACTTCGTTCGGCGCAATCATGCGGATCTGAATCTGCACATCCGGCCCGCGCTCCTTCAGTTGGGCGAGGGCGTGGGTGATGCGCATGTGGGGGAGCGTGACGAGGTTGTCGGTCAGGCCAATGATCAGCTCGCCACGCAAATGCTGGTGCAGGCCGTTGACCTCGGTGCGAAAACTTTCCAGCGCACTCAAGAGTTGCAGCGCCGATTGATAGACCTCGCGACCTTCCTCGGTCAGCGAGAATCCGGCGCGTCCGCGTTGGCACAAGCGTAAACCGAGGCGTTGCTCGAGATCGCTCATCTGTTGGCTGATCGCCGAGCGTCCGATGCCGAGCACGGTTTCCGCTGCGGAGAAACCGCCACACTCGACCACGCTGCGAAAAATCCTCAGCAGGCGAATGTCAAAGTCACTGACCTGGGACAGCGGATCGGGGCGGCGGCTGCTCATCTTATTGTTCTCATTGTTTAGCAAACCTCTAACTGAAGGTTAGAAGAGTTGAATTTCACCGACTTTATCCCCGTGGCAATTTAGCTGCAAGAACGCTTTTCATCTCCCTGACGCTTATGCCCTGCGAGGTTTTGCCCGATGAACATGCCTGAAAACGCGCCGTCGCCACTGGCCAGCCAACTGAAGCTGGACGCACACTGGATGCCGTACACTGCCAACCGTAACTTCCAGCGCGATCCGCGTTTGATCGTTGGCGCCGAAGGCAGCTGGCTGATCGACGACAAGGGCCGCAAGGTATATGACTCGCTGTCCGGTCTGTGGACCTGCGGCGCGGGTCACACCCGCAAGGAAATTCAGGAAGCGGTCTCCAAACAGTTAGGCACCCTCGATTACTCGCCGGGCTTCCAGTACGGCCACCCGTTGTCGTTCCAACTGGCCGAGAAGATCACTGAGCTGACCCCTGGCAACCTCAATCATGTGTTCTTCACTGACTCCGGTTCCGAGTGTGCTGACACCGCAGTGAAAATGGTGCGTGCCTACTGGCGCCTGAAAGGGCAGTCGACCAAGACCAAAATGATCGGCCGTGCCCGTGGTTACCATGGCGTGAACATCGCCGGCACCAGCCTCGGCGGCGTCAACGGCAACCGCAAACTGTTCGGTCAGGCGATGATGGATGTCGATCATCTGCCGCACACTTTGCTGGCGAGCAATGCGTTCTCCCGTGGCATGCCTGAGCAGGGCGGTATCGCGCTGGCCGATGAACTGCTGAAGCTGATCGAACTGCACGATGCGTCGAACATCGCTGCGGTATTCGTCGAGCCTATGGCCGGTTCTGCCGGCGTGCTGGTTCCGCCGCAGGGTTACCTGAAACGTCTGCGCGAGATCTGCGATCAGCACAACATCCTGCTGGTGTTCGACGAAGTGATCACCGGTTTCGGTCGTACCGGCACCATGTTCGGCGCCACCACCTTCGGCGTCACCCCGGACCTGATGTGCATCGCCAAGCAAGTCACCAACGGTGCGATCCCGATGGGCGCAGTGATTGCCAGCTCCGAGATCTACCAGACGTTCATGAACCAGCCGACCCCGGAATACGCCGTGGAATTCCCGCACGGTTACACCTATTCGGCGCACCCGGTGGCTTGTGCCGCGGGCTTGGCGGCACTCGACCTGCTACAAAAGGAAAACCTGGTGCAGAGCGTCGCCGAAGTCGCGCCGCATTTTGAAAACGCGCTGCACGGTCTGAAGGGTTCGAAGAACGTTATCGACATCCGCAACTTCGGCCTGGCCGGTGCGATCCAGATTGCCCCGCGTGACGGCGACGCCATCGTGCGTCCGTTCGAGGCGGGCATGGCCCTGTGGAAAGCCGGGTTCTACGTGCGCTTCGGCGGCGACACCCTGCAGTTCGGCCCAACTTTCAACAGCAAGCCGCAAGACCTTGATCGTCTGTTCGACGCGGTCGGCGAAGTGCTGAACAAGCTCGACTGATTTTTCCTTCTATATATACCTACAAAAACGGGCATGCCTTAACGGCTGCCCGTAGACAAGAATTCAGGAGTTTTCGATGAGCGTTATCCCGCATTTGATCAATGGTGAACTGGTGACCGAGAACGGTCGCGCGGTTGATGTGTTCAACCCGTCCACCGGTCAGGCGATCCACAAGTTGCCGCTGGCCAGCCAGGCGACCATCCAGAAAGCCATTGATGCCGCCAAAGCGGCGTTCCCGGCGTGGCGCAACACGCCACCGGCCAAGCGCGCCCAAGTGATGTTCCGCTTCAAGCAACTGCTGGAGCAGAACGAAGCGCGCATCTCGCAGTTGATCAGCGAAGAACACGGCAAGACCCTCGAAGACGCCGCCGGTGAATTGAAGCGCGGCATCGAGAACGTCGAGTTCGCCTGCGCTGCGCCGGAAATCCTCAAGGGCGAATACAGCCGCAACGTCGGCCCGAACATTGACGCATGGTCGGACTTCCAGCCGCTGGGCATCGTGGCCGGTATCACCCCGTTCAACTTCCCGGCCATGGTGCCACTGTGGATGTACCCGCTGGCGATCGTCTGCGGCAACTGCTTCATCCTCAAACCGTCCGAGCGCGATCCAAGCTCGACACTGCTGATTGCTCAGTTGCTGCTGGAAGCCGGTCTGCCAAAAGGCGTGATGAGCGTGGTACACGGTGACAAGACTGCGGTGGACGCGCTGATCGAAGCGCCGGAAGTCAAAGCGCTGAGCTTCGTCGGTTCGACGCCGATTGCTGAATACATCTATGCCGAAGGCACCAAGCGCGGCAAGCGCGTGCAAGCACTGGGCGGCGCGAAGAACCATGCGGTATTGATGCCGGATGCAGATCTGGATAACGCGGTCAGCGCACTCATGGGCGCGGCGTATGGTTCGTGCGGTGAGCGTTGCATGGCGATTTCGGTTGCAGTGTGTGTGGGCGATCAGGTCGCGGACGCGCTGGTAGCGAAACTGGTTCCACAGATTCAGGCACTGAAAATCGGTGCGGGCACTTCGTGCGGTCTGGACATGGGCCCTCTGGTGACGGGGCAGGCGCGGGACAAAGTCAGCGGGTATGTCGATGACGGCGTGGCCGCAGGCGCGACTCTGGTGGTCGATGGTCGTGGTCTCAGCGTCGCGGGTCACGAAGAAGGCTTCTTCCTCGGTGGCTGCCTGTTCGACAACGTCACCCCAGAGATGCGCATCTATAAAGAAGAGATCTTCGGGCCGGTGCTGTGCGTGGTTCGAGTGAACAGTCTGGAAGAGGCCATGCAACTGATCAACGATCACGAGTACGGCAACGGCACCTGCATCTTCACCCGTGACGGTGAAGCGGCGCGTCTGTTCTGCGATGAGATCGAAGTAGGCATGGTTGGCGTCAACGTGCCGCTGCCGGTACCCGTGGCTTACCACAGCTTCGGCGGTTGGAAGCGTTCGCTGTTCGGCGACTTGCACGCTTATGGTCCGGATGGTGTGCGGTTCTACACCCGTCGCAAGGCAATTACGCAGCGCTGGCCGCAGCGTGCGAGCCACGAGGCTTCGCAATTTGCATTCCCTAGCTTGTAAGTAGAGGGGCAGTGCAGCGAAGGCCGACCCGTTGGGGCGGCCTTCGTGTTTTCGGGGTTTTTTGACCGATATGACAGAATTATGAAAATAGGTGTTGACGGCAGATTTCAGATGTCTATAATTCGCCCCACTTCCGGCGCAGTCGAAACGGAAAACTCCTTGAGATTCAATGAGTTATTTAGGTTTCGGCAGCAGGTTGCTTCAGTTCATCGAAGTCGAAAGGAAGTTGAAAAAGAGGTGTTGACAGCAGCGTGTAACGCTGTAGAATTCGCCTCCCGCTGACGAGAGATCGGAAGCGCAAGTGGTTGAAGTTATTGAAGAATTCTTCGAAAGCTTCTGAAAATAATCACTTGACAGCAAATGAGGCTGCTGTAGAATGCGCGCCTCGGTTGAGACGAAAGGTCTTAACCAACCGCTCTTTAACAACTGAATCAAGCAATTCGTGTGGGTGCTTGTGGAGTCAGACTGATAGTCAACAAGATTATCAGCATCACAAGTTACTCCGCGAGAAATCAAAGATGTAACCAAC